>QTVU01000099.1 GCA_003460745.1 Firmicutes bacterium AM55-24TS | reverse complement strand
TTAAAATTTGCATTATTATACCCATTAGATACGGTATCATATTTAGTTATATAATATTTTTCAAGATTACGAGCATCTTTGTATGACAGATTATCCTTTATAATCTCGTTAAAATTTGCATTATTATACCCATTAGATACGGTATCATATTTAGTTATATAATATTTTTCAAGATTACGAGCATCTTTGTATGACAGATTATCCTTTATAATCTCGTGAGAAAAACCATCATCCCAACCATACTTTTGAATATCCTTATAAAATTTCTTGTTAGCTTTGTAACCATTTCCGTTATTCCATCTTTCCTTAACAGGTTTCTGAGTAATGCCGATATATTTCTTACCATTGTTAAGATTAGTATGTTGATAAACTTTATAATTGTTAATAATAATTCCTCCTTTGTTTTATCCTTAGTGATACTTACGAGAGTTCAGTTGACATCCACTGGTGGACGTCTAATTTTAAGAAGTGTGAATTTAGACATCCACTGGTGTACCTCAACTGAACTGAAAGAAGATATACAACAGTTTAAGAAGACAGACTATTACGAGTGGAATTTCGCATAGCTCAATTCTCACTCGTTAAATTACATTTTTTTGTTGTGTTTAATATCTTGTATAAAATAGTCTTTTTTAAATCTTATCTTATTGAATTAAATCTTATCTTCTATATATGTTATTCTCTGTTTAATCGGAGGTCTATCAAATAATGTTTCTCTCTTAAAGTTTTTGATTTGTTCTTCTGTTTGTAATCCATATTTAATCAGACTACTATCTATAAGTAATGTTAGTGCATCTCTTAGTTGAGTATGATGTTCTATTGCATCCATTGGATAACATTCATCTTTGAGTAAATTATTTTCATAGCAATAATCTTCATGAATTTGATTTATATCTACGTCATATGTATCTTCAAGTTCTTTATAGATATTTGAATACAACTCACTTCTCGTGCAATCAAAGTATTCCATAAGCATTTTGTATTTAGGAGCAATCTTCTTATACCATGCTGATGGATATCTTCTTGATGATAGATAACGATTAGTTTGTGTTTGTTCTATCTTTTCTAATCTTTCAGTTATAGGTTGCAATGCAACGGTTATTGCATTTGAGATACTTTCTGCTAAGAATTCAGCATTTATGTCATTTGTAGACTTCTTATCTATGAATACAGATGCTAATACATCTGCACATTTGTCTTGATATAGTTCTAATTTTGTTGCTAATTCTGGTTGAGTTTGTTTCATTTTTGGTGTAATGTTTATTTTGGCTAATGCAATAGGGAGTTTGCGTTGTGATATGCAATAAGTATCTTGGTTATTTGAAAAGGAGTGGTCTTTTTTAATCACCCCTTCATTTTCATTCGTAGGGATATTAAAAATAGTAATACCTTTTGAGATTACAGAATCTTCAATCCATTTCTCACGTCTTCTACGGATTGAGTCTTTATCTTTAAATCCTATACCTTTCAGAACTGCATTGATAGAAGTATAAATTTCGCCGGTTGCGTTATCTTGAACTGCAATGAGTTCATCTCCATAAAAATCAAAATTTGTTGTTTCTAATGCTGTGTTTTTCATAATATCATTCTCCTTTGTTTTCTTCTTGGCATAATTCCATTGCAAGAGTGTCAAATATATTCTTTGTCACTGTATTATTCTCCGTTTGAAGATTAAGTTTTTGCATAATTCCGTCTAATGTCATGGTATATAAATCTCTGATTTCTTTGTAATGGTCAATTACGTTTATTACATATGGGTCGTTCTCCATACCAAATTCTGATTTATAGGCTTGTACATAATCGGATAATTCTATGTTATATGTATTTTCAAGTTCTTCAATGGTAATATGTATTGAGTCTTTTAGTTGCAAGTCTTGACCATGTTCATTTGCAAATTGAGTGATAATGGCAAGTTTTTTGAATGTATTCGTTTTCCAACGTGAATATTTCTTTTCAGGACTCTGTTTCTTTGATGTGGATTCTTTTAGAGAAGATACATCTTCTTGTAATTTGATTACTGTTTGAGTGAGCGTAGTGATTGCTTCGGCTAACGGTTGAGTGTTTTGTGACATATTTAATTCATTATGCCTATAACTTTCAATAATGTCCCATACCCAATCCATAAAGATATTCGCTTTGGTTTGTCTTGACCAACGGCAGATTTCCATAATACCTCTTTCGGTATAATATACTCGTTCTGTTATAAGATTATTGTTTTGTTCTCGACTAGCCCCAGTTTGGGTATTGTCGAAAGTTTTATCTTTAATTCGTACACACAATTCATCTAATCTGTCCTTATGTTTAAGATGTATTTTGCGAATTGCTTTAGATGGATCTGAATATTCTAATGCTTGTCCGATTTGTTCTCTTGTGAGAAGGATGTCATCATTCATATTCCTGTAAAAGTTACAAGATAGCTCTCCAAAGTTTTCTGTTGTGATTAATTTTAAGTTGTTCATTTTAATTCCTCCGTGTTATTTTTATTCTACTTATATATTCTCCATAAGATATTTGTAAAGGTGTTGTATTTTATCATCAGATAAAATATTACATGGATTATTCATGGCTCTCATTATTTCCATAGTCATTAATAATTTCTTTGCAAAATCTGATGTAAGTTTATAATCGATTCTTGGTTTTGGATTCTTTGGTTTGTTTCGTTCACTTTCTACTGTGAACGGGAAGTAATCAATATTTTTTGTAGCAAATTTATTGTTTTTAATATTCCTTCTACACCAATCTGAAAAATGAGCTGGATGTAATTCTAAGAATGAATATAATTGGCTTGCTGTTGTCATTCCATTTTCATCAATTTTTAATGCAATTTCGATTGGTGTTTGTGTTGATGTGTCTACTTGATTATTGGTTGTTTTTAATTCTAAATTTTTCTTTCTCATAATTTTCGTCCTCTTTTTGATTTGTAATTTATTTTTTTGTTATATGTATATATTCTCTTTTTACACAACAAGATAAAGTATCAAAAATTCATTTTTGTCAGATTTTCTTTACAAATTTGACTGAGTTTCTTCCTATCTAGATTTTCTTTACAAATTTGACTGAGTTTCTTCCTATCTATATAGCGTTTTATGTATGAGGTAGGATGTATATTTATATTCTCTGTTTAGGTGATTGATAGGATTTTTTAGACAATAAAAAAGAGCTATAATGAAATATGGCTCTATTGTCGAAGTCGGTATAAAATTTTTAAGTGTTAAAAATGTTGGTTCGGTGAAGATGAGATGAGTTGGTGGATTTGATATGATTTTTGCTTGAAATATAAGAGGTTTCGTGATGTGATAAAGGTTAGATTTTTGAATGTGAGATGAGTTGTTTTTGATAAAAACAATGTGGGTTCGTTAAAGGGTAGTTTTTATTGGGGATTTTGTGATTGGGGGTGGAAGAGAGGTGGAAGATGGTGAAAATAGGTGGTTTTAGAGATGGTGGTGAATTTGGAATTTGATAGATTTTTGTTGGGAAATTCATCGAACTTGTTATCGAACGACTTACCGATTAGAGGTTGTTGGTTTGGGGAGAGGGGGAGTAGTGATTTTTGTAGGTGGGGGTTGAGAATTTTAAGTGTCGTGTGAATGGAACTGCTATGGTCGTTTTTCAGCAATGGATTTTTATTTCAAATGTAAATATACCCCCGTTTTAGCATATTCCAACACTAAAAAACAGTGTAATATACATATATTACACCGTTTTAATTGTATTGTATTTGTATTTTTTTCTGAATAATAATAGTTGTCGCAGTATCCGTTTGTTTTCTGTTGTGCCGTCAATAAAAATCAAGAGTTTATCAAGTGTTTTGTGTTCGTTTTATCTGTATTGATTTTTGTTATCCTAAAAATTTTTAATTATACAAAATCTAACACCAAACCAAACCACCAAACCATCCCAACATAACAATTTACTATAAAAAAACAACCAAAGCCAACACAACCGCATAATTAAATCAGTTATACAAAATCTAACTATTATATTATTCCGTTATTGAATATCACCGCTCTGACTGTCAGTCATTATCAGAATCCATTAATCCCTTTTCTTGCAAATCCTTTTTAATCAAACTTATAATATATCCATTTTTTGATAATTCATTATCTACAACGTATTTATTTAAAAATCTCATAATCTGCTTTATACATTTTAATTGTAACTTTTTTGT
>QTVU01000098.1 GCA_003460745.1 Firmicutes bacterium AM55-24TS | reverse complement strand
AAGGTAATATTGTTAATTCTTTGGTATTTTTTCTTGACAAAAAAATATGATATATGGTATAATTATATTATAATCAAATATAGTAACAGTAGAACATTTTATTTGCCCTCTATACGAAGGAGGAAAATTAAAATGTTGGCTGAGTACCTTGAAAAAATCAAATCACGAAATAATGTGACAATATTGAAAGCTGCATTGTATGCACGTTACTCTTCAGATATGCAACGTGGAGAATCGGTTGATGCTCAAATAAGGTTGATTAAAGAATTCGCAGAAAAGAATAATATTGTAATTGTTAAGCAGTATGTTGATGAAGCGAAAAGTGCAAAATGGGATAGTCGTGAGTCGTTTCAACAAATGATTAAAGACAGCAAAACAAGTGAATGGCAAGTAGTAATTGTACATAAACTTGACCGCTTTGCAAGAAATCGTGATGATAGTACAATGTATAGAATTCAACTTAGAAGATATCGTAAGTATTTAATTTCAGCTGTTGAGCAGTTGGGTGATAGCCCAGAAGATCAACTGTTGGAAGCAATGATTGAGGCGATGGCAGAGTTCTATTCAAAAAATCTTGCGAGAGAAACTATTAAAGGTTTAACCGAAAATGCTCTGAAAGGGAAACATTGTGGTGGTATTCCACCATTAGGCTATGAATTGGATGAGTTCAACTTTTACAAAGTAAATGAATTTGAAGCACAAGGTGTAAAACTGATTTATAGTTTGTTCCTTGAAGGAAAATCATATACTGAGATTATAGCAGAAATCAATTTGCTGGGTTATCGTACGAAACGCAATAGGCTGTTTACACGAAATTCATTGTATGAAATTTTGAGAAATGAAAAATATACAGGCACTTTTATCTATAACAAGATGGAAAGTAGAGATGAATTTTCTGGAGTACGTTCAAGGCATAAATACAAACCTGAAAATGAAATTATAAAAGTAGAAAATATGATTCCAGAGATTATATCAAAGGAAGATTGGAAAAGCGTTCAAACGATATTAAATAGGAGAAAAAAAGCCTATACTAATCATGCTAAAGAAGAATACTTGCTCTCAGGTAAAATTAAATGCGGTGAATGCGGTGGCAATTATGTTGGTAAGCGTACATTTAATAGCAGAGGAGTAAAGTATGTTAGTTATATCTGCAATCGAAAACGAAATCCTAACTATAAATGCAGTAACAGTTGTATAAAACGTGATTGGATTGAAGAGAAAGTAATAAAAGTTGTCAAAGATTTTATAAGAAAATTTAACGAGGCTTATTTTGATGAAATTCAACATAAATATATTGAAGAAATGCAAGATAAGAAACAAAAAGAAGTTAAAGTATTACAAAATGAACTGAATCGCATAAATGCAGACATTGAGCGAATCGTGGAGGCGATTGCAAAAGCTCCATTAGAATCTTTGATTGAAAAGTTACAAGTATTGGAGAATCAAAAAAACGGATTGAAAGAAAACATAAATAAAATTCAACAAGTACCGGATTTTGAAGTTACAATACAAGAAATGAAAAGTCTTATAAAAAAGGCTGAAAAAATGTTAGAGGAAAATTCAGTTCCATTTAAGGAATTGATTGATCTTGTAGTAAAAGAAATAGTGGTAAATAGGGATAATATTCAAATTTACATGTGTTTTGATAAGAAGTTTATACAAGAACGGTAAAATGCTTATTTTGTGTCCATCAAAATGGCTCCACTCTGGAGGAGCCATAAACGGAACAAGATATTTGTTCCGTTTTTTGTTGTAGAAAAATTATTTATTTGTCTTTTTTGTAAAATGCTATCTTTGGTTTAAATGTTTGTTGTTTATATGTTTAAATAAACGGTAGCGTTAAACAAACATTGTTTGCAATGAAAAATGCTGAAAATGTGCAACCTGAAAAATAATTTGCAATTAATACAATCGCTTCTGAATGTGAACTGAGCAATATTTTATATCTTTTGGAAGATTTTATAATATTGATATAATTGAAATATCGTGTCAGTCGTGGTATAATAAATTCGGTGATTGATAATGAAAAATTTTTATGAAAAAGTGTATGATATAGTAGCACAGATACCGAAAGGGAAAGTTACAACATATGGGTGCATAGCGATGAGATTGGGGAATATACGACTCAGCCGACTGGTGGGGAATGCACTACACGCGAATACCGATCCTGTAAACGTTCCTTGTCACAGAGTGGTAAACCGTGAGGGGAAACTTGCACCGATGTATGTTTTCGGAGGCATTGACGTTCAAAAGGAACGGCTTGAAAATGAGGGCGTTGAGGTTGACGGCGATAGAATTGATTTAGAAAAATATTTATGGAGATAGGAAACGGCAGTGTAAAAAACTGCCGTTTTTTCTTTGTTGTTCTTTACAAAAAATATAAAATATGATATACTAAAGTTGCGACAATCTACAATTTTATAGTATAAGTATTTTGGTATATAGTTTTGTAAAAAACGCTATATGCTTTATTTGTCATTACTGTTTATACTAAAATGCTTAGTTAAATTGTAGATGTGTCGCAGCATTTAATCAAAGCAGGCGTTTTTATGTGCCGTTTGGTTTTATGCCGCGGCACATTTTTTAATTTACAAAACTATATTTCTTAGGAGGAATGACAAATGAAAAAAAGAATTTTAAGTGTGGTACTTGTACTTTCTATGATGGTATCATTTATGCCGATTATAGCAAGTGCGGCAACAAGCGGCACTTGCGGCGACAATTTGACATGGACGCTTGATAACGGTACGCTGACAATCAGTGGTACGGGGAAAATGAAAGATTACGATAGGGAAGATTATCGGCCTGCTTCGTGGTACTCAAATAGAAAAAGTATTAAAAATATAGTCATAGAGAAAGGGGTAACTAACATAAGCACATATGCGTTTGATGGTTGTAGTAACTTGACAAACATAACAATTTCAAATAGTGTAACAAGTATAGGCGGTTTTGCGTTTGGTGGTTGTAGCAGTCTAACAAGCATAACAATCCCGAATAGTGTAACAAGCATAGGCAGTTTTGCGTTTAGTGATTGTAGAAGTCTGACAAGTATAACAATCCCAAATAGTGTAACAAGCATAGGCAGTTCTGCGTTTAACTTTTGCAGCAGTCTAACAAGCATAACAATCCCGAATAGTATAACGTGTATAGACGATTCTGCGTTTTGGGGTTGTAGCAGTCTGAAGAGTATAACAATCCCAGATAGCGTAACAAGTATAGGTAAATATGCATTTAATGGCTGTAGTAGTCTAACGAGCATAACAATTCCAACTAGCGTAACAAACATAGCTTATAGGACGTTTAGCTATTGTAAAAGTCTGAAGAGTATAACAATTCCGAATGGCGTAACGAGTATAGGTGAATATGTATTTGCCGGTTGCAGTAGTTTAGAGAACATAAAAGTCGATGATAAAAATAAATACTATTCTTCATTAGATGGGAATTTATATAATCTTGATAAAACAAAACTGGTACAATATTCAATAGGAAAAACTGATAAGATATTTAATATTCCAACCGGCGTAACAAGTATAGACAATTATGCATTTGCTGGTTGCAGCAGTTTGACGAGTATAACAATTCCCAATGGAGTGACAGGCATAGGAGATTCTGCGTTTTCGGAATGTAGTGGACTGACAAGTATAACAATTCTGAATAGCGTAACAAGTATAGGCGATTTTGCGTTTTCGTATTGTAGCAGTCTGACAAGTATAACAATTCCTAAAAGTGTAATAAGCATAGGTATAGATGCATTTAAAAATTGTAGCAGTTTAAAAGATGTATATTATACAGGCACAAGGGAAGAATGGGAAAGAATAGATATTGCTGCTGATGATTATCATGGTGATAATGATGATTTGCTTAATGCAACAATTCACTACAACAGCGCAACGCCGTCAACTATATATTCAGCTGACAAGGTTAGTACGCAGATTGTAAGCGGGAAGTTAAAGATAATGCTTAATGTAGATGACAACATTAGCAATGCGACGGTTTATGTGGCATTTAGAAACAACGGAAAGATTGTTGAAGTAAAAAAGGCAACTTTAAGCAATCTACAAGCGGAAGTATCTTTAAGCAACAAGACATATACCGATATGAATATTTACATATGGAACAGCCGTCAACAACCGTATACATATGTAAAGAATATAAAAAAGTAATAAATAAGAATGAACCGACCTCTAAAAATAATAATTTGGAGGTCGATTTTTTTATCATATTAATACAAAATTCAACAGTATTCATCAAAAGCTAAACAAACGGTATAAAGAACAACATACAT
>QTVU01000097.1 GCA_003460745.1 Firmicutes bacterium AM55-24TS | reverse complement strand
GAAAGAGTAATTAATACCTTTTGACCGTAAGTATTTCATCTCTTTTGTATATTGTGTACTATATTCTTTATCAAATTTTTTCATTTTATCATCCTTTAAAAATCAACAACTTCCTTATCTTTCGATAAGAGATTCGACTATTTCTTAACCACACTCATTAATAAATTTGAGTAGCAGTCACACCTTTTCGTTTAAAGGTATTTAACCAACGTCAATTTGCGATTTACGTCCTACTTCTATTGACTTAGATATTCAGGATTTCCACCTTTATTTTATAACTATATTTATACAGTATTTCTAAGTCCCTACATGGGAATAGTCTGTGAGCGTTTACCCTCGACTCAAGTACCATATGGTCTA
Source organism: Firmicutes bacterium AM55-24TS (assembly GCA_003460745.1). Taxonomy (GTDB): domain Bacteria; phylum Bacillota; class Clostridia; order UBA1381; family UBA1381; genus Hominilimicola; species Hominilimicola fabiformis. The sequence continues at coordinate 3,977 of QTVU01000097.1, read as the reverse complement.
CGGAATACGTTAGGGCACTTCGTTGCATGAACAGCGATTACCAATTTATACAAAATTGGCAAACTTGACACTTAGGCTTTTGACCATATGTCATCCTTGCGTTGTTTCTACTTTCGTCCCGTCATAACATGATTTCTCTGTTATTGTGGTGCAAGGCTTTACGCACTACCTGCAATTAAATGTGTTTTTGTTACATATTTCTATATAACGAGGCAAAAGCCTGCCTCTTCAGCCATTGAGCCGTCACCATCGGCATATTGCTGTAACATATTCTCATATGTTGACCAATTCTCAAGAATTGCATTCAAAGCGTTAGCTCTGTACTTTCCACCAATAGCACTTAACAAATTTGCTCTCTTGGCATCATCTTTATCAAGTTTTGTATATTCAGCCGACAATTCTTTAAGAATTTGCATTGGCTCTTTTAATGAAACCGCACCGTCTTTGACTTCGCTTAAAGAGACGCCAAGTGCTTCACAAGCTTTTTCGTATTTTGTCAAGGACTCTTGATCAATTTCTTCTCCGTCCACTTCGCCAGTAACTTGTCTAAGATTCATCAAGATACCTTTAAATGCGTTACCCATTTGAGAACCACCTTGTTGAGTTACTGCAATAAGTGTACCTAATGCTGCCGTTGTTTCATCTATACTGATTTGCGAAGATGCGGCTTGCGAACCTACAACTTTCATACCTTCTGCAAGTTCAGTCATATTTACGGCATTATGGTTAGTGATTTCGTTTGCACCGTCCAAAGTCTTTTTTAACTCTTGAACACTACCTTTCATATCATAAGCCTTGTCTGTTGCAATAATATATGAATTTGCAAGGTCGGCATTCATATCACCAGCACCTTGCGCAGCCGTAGACAATTCGGCTATTTCTTCGGCATTTTGATAACCTGCACGGGATGCTTCTTGGACTCCCGACAAGTAATCAGTTGCTTTTTTACCGTATTTTGAAGCTGTTTCAAATGCGTCGTTTCCAATATTCTTTAAATCAGACTTAGATAATTTATCATTTGTTTTGCTGATTTCAGTCAAGATAGTATCTATCTCTTTAAGTTCTGTGATAGCTTCTTTTGTTTTAGAAACTGCCAACATAACAGCGGAACTTGCAGACAACCATGTTTTAAACGAATCAACTGCTTGTGTCCACTGGTCTTTAAAAGCTAAACCAAGCTTGCCCATACCACGCTGTTGTGTATCGATCTTTTTTAATTCAGTTTCGATATACTTCAATCGTTCAGCCGTAACCCTGCCTTCCGACAGTTCTTTAAAATAAGCCTCTAAAGAAGCTCTGGCAGATTTTGAAGCCGCCGTGTTCTTAGACAACCAATTTTGAATATCATTAGACAACTTATTTTGTTTGTCCAAATTATAAAATTGCGTTGCATCTGTTTTAATTGATTTATAGGCATTACTGACTTTATTTAATTCTGCCGCTCTTTGTTTATCTGCCTCTATAATTGCTTGATTATGTTCTGTATCCGATGAGAAATTATTGCTATCAATTACATCAAGTAAATCTTGGTGTTTGACTCGTAAATCCCTAGTTTGATTAGCAACTTCACTTTCGGTAAACCCAAGGTCTCTAAACTTCTTTTCAATTTCTTGAATCTGATTAGCATAACTAATCTTACCCGTACCATCGGTTGCACTTTTGATATTGTCAATCGTCTTACTATTTGTAACAACATCACTAACAGCATAACCAGCGGCTTTTGCAGCGTCTCTAAATGCTTTAAACTTGGTGTTTATAACCGAAAAATCGCTTTGGGTGTTTATTTTAGATAAATCATTCAACAGAGTGGTTACACTTACATTTACATCTGCTATTTGAGCGCTAAAATCTTTAATTCCTGGATTAAGTCTTTCCAATTCGGCAATCTTGGACTTTAATCCTGAGACATTTGTTCTTACTTTCTCTTGTCTGTTCCCAGATGCGGTTTCACTTTTAATTTTGCTTAACTCAGAGCGAGCAACTCTAAGTTCGTCAGTAAATTTATTTAACCCTGCTGCATCCCCAATTTTATTGAATGACGCATTTAACTTGTTTATTGTTTCTGCGATTGTTGGAAAATCTTTTGCTTCTGTCTTAAATTTCTCTAAATCGTTTTTCGCAATATCAATTCCAGACTGTAAATCTATACCCTTTAATTTAATTGATACATTATCAGCATTACGAAGTTGTGTTACCAAATCTCGCAATGCTGCAATTTCCGTCTTAACTTCATTTTGCTTCTTAGTAAAATTAGATTTGCTGGCATTATCTAACCCGCCAATTGCATTTTTAACTTTATTATATTGTTCCGTAAGTTGATTAATACTTGCTTGAGTTTTTATTGGCTTAGATACATTTTTATCTTCGTAAGCGGACTTAATAGAGTTTAAAGTAGTCGTTGCTTGATTAACCGCTTTTTGTTGTTTTTCAATAAAAGTGTCCGTGCTTACTCCAGCTTTTTGTTGAGCAGTAGAAACGTCATTTATACTTTTTATTAATTCACCATTAGCAAGGTCACGTTTCTCTGTTAATTTAATTACTTGCCCATATTTATCGATACCAGATACATCAATTGAGAGAACATTTTTCTTCCCACCTGTGTCTACAGAATGATTTATTGACTGAATTTGAACTCCGAGATTTTGTATTCTCCTAACAAGATCCTCGATTTCAGCAGGACTCATATAATTTTCTATACCCAACTGACTCGTCAAATTGCGTCTCACGTTATCTAGTGACCTTCTAAAATCATATAAAACCTTAGCTGAACTGTCCAATCCTTGAGAAACGCCAGTTTGAAATTGTTGCCCAACTTGTTGACCAGCTTGTCTTGCTTGATTGGCAATATTATTAGAGCCATTTCCAATATTAATATTTGGGATTTGTATACCCCTAAGTGCATTGTTGATTTCGCCGACCATTTTAGTCAATGCTTTTGGTTCTACCTTAACATCACTTAATTTTATACTTAGGTTGTTTAATTGTTTTTCTATGTTTTTTGAAACATTTGCATCTATTTTTGCTGATATTTCAAGCTCTTTGATTTGCTTCTTTAAAGTTTCAATATCTGCATTGATTTTTGATTTCGATTTTGAAATGTCTAATCCACCAAACAGTTCAATTTGAAAATCATTATCTATCTCCGCCATTTACATTCTCCTTTCTAATTTTGCAATAAAAAAACACTCTCGAAAGGAGAGTGTACAATCATCATTTAATTGGAATACCTGCTTTTTTACAGTTTTTTTTGAATAAATTTGGAATGCCACCATATATCTCATTGATTTCTTCTATGGCTTCATCCCAAAATTTGTGTTCACCTTGTACTCTACCACCATGAGATTTATCATTAAACCAATAAAGAACTTGCTCACCAGTTGCTCCGCCTTTGTATTGCATTGTAATATAATAATTATCCCATCCGACAGTACAAAATACACCTTTCTTCTCAAATTTTATATCTGAACATTGCAATGAATTTCTTAATTTCCAAGTTCTTTCATATAAAACAGGTTGATACTCGTCATAATATTCTTCAACCTTCTTTTCCAAAATCTCACGAATATCCCATTGTGTCAATATTAAAGCAGTACCAATATAGTTTTTAAGAATTTCATTCAATTCTTTTAAATTTTTAGCCATTATTATTCATTTTCTGTCTTATTAACAACTTCATTATCAACCTCATCTTTATGGATTACATTGACAATCTGACTAATCAATTCTTGTTGCAAGTTTTCAGTTGGAGTATTCTTCAAAGTTTCATAAATTCTCATAACCAAATCAAGCATATCTTGTTTTTCAACAATAAACTTATCCACTGCCGAATACAAAGCAGTTTTTACACGAATTTCTTTCTTCTTCATTTCAATAAATTCTTTAATCATATTTCTATCTCCATTCTTTCATATACGTTGCATATGAACTTCTCTATGTTATAAGTATAATTTACTTTTTTCTTTCGATTTTCAATTATA
>QTVU01000096.1 GCA_003460745.1 Firmicutes bacterium AM55-24TS | reverse complement strand
TTACTATATGAATTATGAAAGAAGATGATGAGATGATAAGAAAAATATTTATTTTAACAACAATGATAATGTTAATAAGTATTACTGCAGTAGCTGAAGATCATAATTATATTTATAAGAGTGATATTCGAACTTATATTGATAATCAAGAAATAACCTCATATAACATAGGAGGCAAAACATTAGTGAAAGCAACAGACATGCGTCGATATGGTTTTGAAGTTGAATGGGATGAGGAGAATAGGACAGTGGTAATTCGTTGTTTATCATTACCGAAAGAACAACCTTCTTTGTCAAACTATGAGTTTGAAGGGATGTACAAGAATTCAAATGACATACTGGGTGAAACAGTAACGACTGATATTGACGTATATTTTGGTACTCATAGAGTTACTTCGTACAATACAGGTGGTAATATGATGATTTGCGTAGAGGAAATGGCTGAAACTATAGAAGGAGAGCATTATTTTAATGAAAATGCTAAAATGGGGTATTCTGATTTGGGATTTAAAATGGTTTATGATGATGAACAAAGGCGTCTTGATTTATACTCTATGCGTCAAGGTGTAAGTGTAAATACGTTGTATGGAGTAGGAAAGATCATTGGTTCTAGCAGTAGAATGTGGGAGTTTTATGGCTATTATAGAAACAGAAATATATCTGATGATGAGTATATAAATTACTCAGAAAAGGATATAGTAGGTGATAGTTATGTATTTTATTCATGTGATGAATTGTTTAAATATGCTGGAATTTCGTATACTATACAAGACGGAAAACTGTGTATAACATTTCCTGATAACTATGTGCCAGTGAAGCCAGAACGGTGGTCTGCAACAAATCATTCAAAGGATACATCGTTTACGCCAATATATGAGGTAAATGCCAATATCAATAGCGTAAACAGAACGATAAAAATTATGATAATGTCAGATAAATTGTATATAGCGGATAATGATATGATTGATATAGGTTTGATTATATCATCATAAACAATAAGACAATGATAGAACATCGTCTCAGGTTATAGACAAAAGCGGTTGTAGAATTAGGACAACCGCTTTTTGTATAAATCGGTAACTAATGTGGCTTCAAAAGCCCATTTAGTCGTTTCTAGAGTATTCTTCAAGTTTTGTGTAAATACAAAATAGTGTAGAAAAATTTATTTAAGTGGACGGAATTTAATTCCGTCCGCTTTTACGTTATCAAAAAAATCAGCAATTGTCAATAGCTGATTCTATCAGCGAAGAAGATCTCCAACTGAGAATGAATCTCACCCCAATCACGGCGACGACCTGTCCATTTTTTTGTGATGTCCATCATTGCAAGGTACAGCATTTTAAACAAGCTATCATCTGTAGGAAAAACTCCCTTGTTTTTAGTTACTTTTCGGAGCTGGCGATTGAACCCTTCTATCGTATTAGTTGTGTAGATAAGTGTACGCACTGCTTGAGGATACTTGAAATACGTGGATAAATGAACCCATTTATCTCGCCAGTTATCGGCGATTTTAGGGTATTTTCCTCCCCATATTTCATCGAATCGCTCTAATTCTTGTAATGCGGTATCCTCATCAATAGCTGCATAGACACGCTTTAAATCTGCCATAAGTGCTTTAATATCCTTGTATGACACATATTTTGTTGTATTACGGATTTGATGGATTATGCATTGCTGTATTTCTGTTTGAGGAAAAACAGCTTCAATCGCATTGGTAAATCCGCTTAGTCCGTCAATACAAGCAATTAAAATATCATTTACTCCTCGATTTTTTAATCCGTTTAAGACAGAAAGCCAGAATTTTGCACTCTCGTTTTCACCAACCCACATGCCAAGAACATCTTTTCTGCCATCTAAATTTATACCTATTGCTATGTACACAGCCTTTTTGACTATACGTCCTTCGTATCGCACATGATAATGTATCGCATCCATAAATACTACAGCATAGACTTCTTCCAACGGACGCGATTGCCATTCCTTAGCTATCGGCAAAATTTTATCTGTAACACGACTTATGGTACTGTCAGACACATCAAGTCCATATATTTCTTCAATATGTGCCGCTATATTATTTTCAGTCATTCCTTTAGCATACATTGATATGATTTTTTCTTCAATATCTCCCGATAATGTTGTTTGATGTTTTTGAATAAGCTTAGGCTCAAAATCACCATTGCGGTCTCGTGGAATATCTATATCCATGTCTCCAAAACTGGTTTTCATGGTCTTTTTGCTGTAACCATTGCGACTGTTATTGGTTTCTTTGTTGCGATAATCATACTTGGAATAGCCTAATTCTTCGTCAAGCTCTGCTTCAAGACCGCCTTCTAAGGCAGCCGCAACAAAAGATTTGAACAAATCTTGAATATCGTCCATATCCTTGATGTTCAATTCTTTCATAAGTGCTTTTGTGCGTTCTTTTCGTGCAATTTCTTCCGGTGTTCTTTTTCTTCGTGGCATAATTAAAAACCTCCATTTAGTGTATTTCTATTCTACACCATAATGAAGGTTTACACAATACTTGAAATTGACTCCGTTTCTATTTTACTGGATTTTTTGATCCATAAATGCGAGACATAGAGCCACTTTTTCTGTTACCTTTGCATGTCCTCTGTATTTTAATATCGCATTGCCAGACATATTATACAATCATATTTCTTAAAAAATTTTTTTGTTTTATTTTTTGCATTAGTTTTTATATATGTTCTATCAACGAATATTGCGCTTTCATCAACAAAACCACAGTTTATAGTTTCATTTAAAATTCGTGTAGATAGTCTGTATCTTTAAATAGTCTGCAGTAATGCTTTTCTAATGTCGAGAAATGTGGAATATCTTCACCTATATCGTAACTGATAGACCAAAGTTGTGCATAATTTGATTCTATTGCTTTTATTGACTGATGCATATTTCTTATTCTGAATATGTATTGTATCATCACTATTTTAAACAGAGAAACAGGGTATATGCCCAGACATCGTCCCTCAGCTTCATTGTAAATGAAATCAGGTGTTGCCTATATCGCATAATATATGTTTTTAGGTACAAATTATCTATGCAAAGCATATGTAATTGTCATTGCTTCTTATGTCTGTTCATTTTCCTATATATAAAAAAACACCTTAAATTCTGACATTTATATTATATCAGAATTTAAGGTGTTTGAATAGAGTTTTGTCTACAACATTAGACAATGATAGAATATCGTCTTATCCCTTCATATGACAATAATTAGCTTTATGCAGGAACGACTTCAAACTGCATTAGGCATGGAGCGTTGCCCTTTGAAAGATGCATATATTGAAAGTCTATTGTAACACTACCTGTATTTGCTGGTAGTGTAGTTGATTCGAAAAATTGCCAACGGTTATTGTCGGGGTTTTCATTGCTTTCATTAGGCTCTAAAAATACTCCATCAACAGAGTTCCCTGAACGTATACCAGCACAATGCGAAATAGGATTTGAAATAATATATCCTTTGAATTTGACTGGCTTTGAATAATTGTTTTTTAGTGTAAAGTTCATGGCATATTGCAATCCCCAATTACCTAGATTTCGATCGCTCTTATTTAGCGCAGTTTCACTTGCAGTACCACCTTGAACAAGAGTGATAGGATTGTGTTCGTTCGTATTAGTAACCTTTCCATTGTATGGTGTTAATCCAAAGAAATAAGAATTATAGTATGATGCCATTGCATCAGCGGCATATAGTGTTTTGGAAGTTGAAATGTAGAATTTTCTAGCTGTGCCTGAATACGACTCTTCACCGTTACGCGGTATATATGTGCCACCATCAGCTGGAATTTTTGATATACTTGTACAGAAATAGACTGCAACGTAAACATCTCCAGTTGTTGTGAATTTCATTAAATATTCTAATAGACGATTGCTAGATGGTGTAACTGATTTAGTAGTAATCCATATAGAAGATTTTGCCGCTATGGACTTTGCACTTTCACTTACACCGTTTGAAAACTGCTTCCAAGCATTAATTGCCAAGTCCCATGAGCCAGAGTGTGAAAAACCTTCGTTCACCTTTTTAACAGTCACCGATGTTGAGTTTGGATTATATATTCTAATGGCAAAGTAACCATTTGGGCAACCCAGCAAATCGTATGAGGCATAAACCAAACAATCTCCCTTCTTAACTGACGAACGATTTACATAATAATTAGTTGTAGCTGCGCTAGAACCAACAAAATGTTTTGCAAGCACAGCTTCTGGCTGATTACAATAAACTAAAGTTTGATCATTGTAAGTTGTAAAACTTAATTTTGTTTTATTCTGCATAGCTTTACCAAAATTATCTCCTGCAAATTGGGTTGCTCTGTCTATATTTTTTTTTTACTGTAAATGTTGACATAACACTTACCTCCTATATTTTTATTTGTATTAAAACTGTTTCATTTCAAGCTTTCATCAAAATAATCTGCTTGATAAATTATTTTGTATTAAAACTGTTTCATTTCAAGCTTTCATCAAAATAATCTGCTTGATAAATTATTTTG
>QTVU01000095.1 GCA_003460745.1 Firmicutes bacterium AM55-24TS | reverse complement strand
TCATTTAGAAGTCACTCTCTTAACCACTAATTCTTTTTTCCACGAATACTAATGTGTTATATTTTAAGAGAGTAAACTCCTTTTTACTTATTTAATATAATCTATTACATAGGCTTATAAATGTATCAAACTTATAAGTTACAACGTTTTATTTTTTTCAAATAAGGCTCCCGAAACAGTCTTAGCCATACGAATTCTAACTTCTGCATACATATGAGCATATACTCTTGATGTAATATCTGAACTTGCATGTCCTAAATGTGCAGATATATTTTCAATGTCTTCTCCGGCATATAATAAAACAGCTGCGTTTGTATGCCTCAAACCGTGTATTGTAAATTTGTGATTAAGTTCTAACTCTTGCTTATGATTTTCTATAAATCTTTTAAATTGTTTATTTAACAAACTTCTGTCATACCAATGCCCTGTACAAGATGTAAAAACCATATCCGGATGTTGCCATGCTGTTCCTACTATTTCTTTTTGTTTATCCTGCTCTTCCCTATGCTTTTTCAACATTTCGATTGCTGTGCTATCTATCGATATAGTTCTTACACTTCGTGATGTTTTTGGAGTTGATAAGTACCATGTATTTTCTGCATAGGATAGAGTTCTGTCTATAAATATAGTCCCTTTATCAAAATCTATTGATGACCATCTTAAGCCTAAGCATTCACCCGAACGCATACCCGTAAGCAATAGCAATTTAATAATTGTATTGAAACAACTATATTCTTCAAGTAAACTCATTAATGTCTGTGCCTGTTTTAAATCCAATACATTTTCTATTTTTCCGTATTCAACTTCTGTGTTTTCTTTCCAAATAGCACCTGAACATGGATTTTCAACTATGTATTTTTGTTTCACCGCATACTTCAATATGCTGTGAAATACTATTTTTATTTTTTTGGCGGTTGCGGGTTTGCAATCAAGCCTGTTAAAAATTCCGATATATCCGACGTTGTTATATCTTTTAACTTTCTGTTTCCAAATACCGGCATAATATGATTTTTAACATTTGACTTGTAATGTTCCGCAGTCACCTTCTTTAATTTATTTTGAGCATACTCCGCAAAATAAACTTCGCACAACTGATTGAATTTCATATTTTCAGCTAATGTTTTGTTTCCTTTTACCTTCCTCGAAAATTCAATATACGCTTCTAATGCTAATTTATCGGCTTTGCTATCGCTGATTCCTTCAGGAGCTGTAAATGTTGTATACTTTCTTATGTGCCTTCCTTCTCCGTCATAACCAGCTGATACATTCAACTCATATGTATTTCCACGTTTCCTTATTCCGGGAGCTATTGTTTTATTATCACTTTTCATTTGTACCTCCTCAACCTACAACTGTCAACGTCTTCAGATATTCACATAAATTATCAAAATTAATCAATGCTTTTCTACCTGAGTAAACAGCCTTAATCTGACCGTTTTTAAGCATTACTCGTATAGCATTCTCTGGCAATAAACCAGTTTTGGCAATTTGTCTGACTGTCATCATTTGCGGTAATTTCTTTGTTTCTTCCATTTTATTGTCCTCCTATCTAAATAAACGTTCAATTTTGTAATCATCACAACATTCCTCAAGTTTAAGGCGGTCTATTCTTATTGCCATATAGCAAAGACCGTCATATTTCACAACATTAGATGTTGAATTACGATACAACAAGTTTTTGTTGGCAAAATATTTTGTATAGAACTTGGGACTATTATGTTGATTAAATTGAACATTCAGTACATCTGTAAGATATTCCGTTCTGATATAAATACATTTAATTCCATGCACGGTATGTACGAAATACTGCTCTGTTCTCTCATCAAAATCAAAAATCTTGTTTTCTATGCAATATACCAGTGCCTTTGCAAAATTTATTGATTTTGACTGTTCTTCATTAGCAAGTTTCTCCATCACCATCTGTTGTACTCTCTTGCTTTTATCCAAATCCTCTCTAAAATTTTTCATTCTCGATTTACACATTTCCTCAGAAATTGCATTAATTTCACAGCCATATGTTAAAATCAAATCAAATACAATCGTCAAAGTGAATTCAATATTATCAAGTCGCCTATACCTACTTTTGTTCTTTGATCGATTTCTTTTATAATTACTCATCTCCGCTTGAAATTCATCCGAATATAGGTTATAATGACTATATAACCATGAAACAAAATATCTGATAAATGATGAAATAACCAATGGTTGTGTTTGACACACAGCAAGCCTTTCTTCATCCACAGAGGTATTGAAATGAACTAACCACACCCTTCCCAAATCGCTGATATTTTCCAACCAGATTTCTGAAGTCATAGCAAAATGTGCATTTATTTCTTTTCCTCCTCGGATTGTATTTCTTGCCGATTCATCTGCAACTTCACGAATAATGCCTTGTGCATGTGCATCATTTTCATTCAGGCGTTTTGAATCCTTAAATATATCGTCATAAACGACAACTGCATCACGAAACTCCTCACCCATCTTTTCGGCATATGGTAATGAAGTGTCTGTACGCACAGTATTAAATTTTAGTCCTTTGGCTCTATTATATATGCTGGTCGCAAACTGTACCGCTGTTGTCTTTTTAGTTTGTGTTTCACCGGCAATAAATAAAGTATAATTAGTATACACTCCGCTTGCATCCAAAAAACTTTTAATATGTCCGACAACACTATCAACCATAATAATATCGGTTTTTCGTCGATTTATGTCAAAGAATCTTAGCATACCTGCAAAAGCTTCTTTTTCACTAAGTGATTTGTCATAATCCAATTTGAACCGCCTCTGAAGTGATGTATCTATAATACATTTGGTATTATTTGCAATGGGCAGCACTTCGCTACCCATTGCATAATACGGTACCCCTGCAACGCAAAATTCCCCAAGCTTACTTACATATATCAAATCAGAATCTTCCAGTAAAGATGCTTGCTGTTGAAAAAAATGACATAAACATTTTCTCGAACGATTACCCATAGCTAACACAAGATGTCTGTCAATCGCAAAGAAATCAAGTTCTGAAAATTCTTCAAAAGAATAAAAACTTGAATGAACTTCCTGCACAGAATCTGATATACTGGCAAAAAATCTGACGTGGTATTTAAATTGCGATTCCACCTCTGCAACCTTATCAAGTTTAAAAGTAAAATTGGCTATGTGTGTTAACCGACCTTTGCCATCTCGCCAATAAATATTATTTTCATCAACGCCGCATTGCTCAACATCGTCTCTTTTATCGATATAATCCATCACCACTTCAGCTCCTTTTCACCGTCTGAATCTAAATGAATAATATCATTCATAGAATTGCTGCAAAGCTTGGTTGTTAAGTCTGTTAAACCGGTTACCTTACCATCCAAATAAGCGATGTACATATTGGATTTTTTTACCAGCTCTTGCAATTATTCAATTAGTAGCTCATTTTTTTCGATTGTTGCAATAGCCTTTTTTAGTTTTCTTTCCTTCTTCTTCTTTTTCTTTTTCCTCTTTTTCTTTTTAGTGTCCTTCTCATAGTAGTAGTCATCGTCCCAGTCGTCCCAATCATCCTCCGAGTAATCCGGAAGCTTATCTAGAGCCGCCAATTTTATTAGACCAAGATTTCCGTCAACATTTTCGATCACCTTTCTTTTGGAATTTTCGGGTTCTAATTCTTTTTGTACATCCGTGTTGTATTCATCATCTAAAAAATTCATGTAACCTCCTTATAGCTGCGAATCAGCAAAAAGTCTCGAGCACAACTTTGCTGTTCCATTTGAATAACTACCCTCCGCCGGATCATCAACAATATACATCAAGTTCGTGCATATGTAAAATCAGAGCGACGATTTTTTAATTCAAATTTTTTAAATATAAAAACGTCAAAAATCTTTTTAAACGTCAAAAAAGCAAGGAAATTCCTTGCTTTCTTTACAGAGTATATTTTATAAAAAATCGTATTTTTTTGTAAAACAACAAAACTTTAAACGTATTTTCTATGATTTTTCAAAACAATATTAATCCTCTTCCTCATCATAATCTTCGTCATAATCTTCGTCATCATCTTCGTCATCATCTTCGTCATCATCTTCGTCATCATCTTCGTCATCATAATATACATAATAATCTTCATATTCTTGTTCAGTAATTAAATATAATAAGTCCGAAAAGCCAAAATCATATACACGTTCCCTATTATCAGTAAAAAGTTTTATTATACTATCATCTTCCGTTTCATCGTCAATTTCATCGATAGAGTTTAGAACATTTATTGAATTATAAAACGCTTCTATCATACCTTCGCCTCTAAGAATCTCGTCTTCATACTCAAATAAAGACTTTCTTTGGAGATATTGTCTAAATCTATCATTAAACAAAATTTCTTTATACATCTCAAAATCCTTATTAGAAAATTTTTCAGGTACATAATCATAATCAAAAAAGCTTTTAACTTTGGAGATATTGTCTAAATCTATCATTAAACAAAATTTCTTTATACATCTCAAAATCCTTATTAGAAAATTTTTCAGGTACATAATCATAATCAAAAAAGCTTTTAA
>QTVU01000094.1 GCA_003460745.1 Firmicutes bacterium AM55-24TS | reverse complement strand
GTTATACATACACTTTAATAATTTAAAAAAAGAAGAATAGATTTAAAGGAGGTTATAATATGTCAGCATACGCATATAGAGATAGGAATAGAACAGAGGTTATATATGCATCTGAGGCAATGACAGAAAATATAGATACGCTCTTTTTCTGCCCTAATAAAGATTGCAATGCACATTTGCATATATGTGCAGTAGATGGTAGTAGAAAAGCATATTTTAGAGCTACTCACAAACAATTTCCTCATATAGACAATTGCCCTTTTGCTTCAAGTGCGAATCATTTTGATTCTGATAAGTTTAATGAAGAAGCATTTTCATTTGATGATGCAATAAATAATCTTTTTTTGGTAAAGAAGGAATCAGAAAGGAATAGGAATCAGAGGAATATAGGAGAACATAATAATGGAGAACCCAACAAACAACCGATAAAAACATTACGACAGATATATTCAATGTGTAAAAGTCGTCCGGTGACTGATATGTATGCAGGTAAAAAAATACGAGATATGATATTGGATGATAGAAGTGCATATTACTATACTAAAGGTTGTTTTGAAAATAAAATCGTTGAAGCACGACGACAAGTAGGTCACTTTTTTGAAGATGAAAGCAAACGAGTTTTTTTAAAAGCACCAACTGAAAGTGGAAAATATACGTTTGTTTTGCAATTTGATGAAGAAAAAATTTATGGAAAAATTAAAACGGAAATTAAAAAAAATCGTGATAAACTTTTTATTGTAGCAGGTAAATGGGAAAGTGCAGAGAAATATAATCACTTTATTTCGAATATTTATAGCGACAGACAAGTAAAAGTGATTAGATAACTTGATGTATTGGTTAGTTTAAAAGATGTTAAAAAATGCAAAGAGTCTCATTTAGAATTGAGTATTACACAATATGACTAAGACATCTAAACCACTAATGATTTATCTGCGCTTATTGATGAATGCTCAGATTATATTTCATTAAATGCAATAGGTTTCCGTGTGAATTTGTATGAATTACTTAATGAATAGATAAAACATACAACACTTTATTATTTTTTCAAAACTGTCATTTTTGTAATTCCAGTCATTAAAGCAAAAACCGCCTTGAAATTCAAGGCGGTTCTCTAAAGAATAGTTATTTGGCAGGCGTGGCGTTCTCCTGCATCTCTCGGGTTACCCCTGTCGTTACCATCGGCGTGTGGATGCCACGAAATTGTCCACCTCAAATAACCTTATCTTATCCTACTAATATTATAGCACTTTTATTCATTTTTGTAAAGAATTTTTTTAGTACGAAGATAACGATTATATCTTTTATCATCAACTTTAAGAAAGGTTATAACAGAGTTTTTATAACCAATAGGGTCTTGTGATGTCTTCAATCGCAATATAAGTTGATAATTCTTACCATTATCACAAATGTGTTTTAAAATAAATGCCGTATTTGGTTTGTTAGCCTCAAGTATATAATCTGGACTTTCCAATATTTCATTTACATATTTAAAATATCGTTCGTAATCGTTAGGGTGACGTTCTTGTATATGCTCAATCTGTTGTTGTGTTATGATAACATCGCTTGTCTGTATATCAGCTGTCACGCATCGATATATTTCAATGTCTATTTTTCCAATAATATGCACAACTGTACCTACCGTTCTAATCTGTAATATTCAATAATATTATTATACATTATTTAATGATTTTTTACAAGATATTTCGTATTATCGACAAATTAAAAGTGTGACAATTTTGTGAGGGTATATAATAAGTGACACTGAATGTAGGGGAGAGTATAGTAAACGAATGCAACTGTATGTTTGCTAAATACATAATTTACAACCAAATGCAATACATACAACTAAGCTGATGAAATGAAGAGATATATTGGAGAGAACAAAAACAGAAATGAAAAGTCAATCATATAAATTAATTTTATACTTGTTTTTGGTCATTTTATAGGAATTTTTAAATCGCAAATTGAACGCGTTTAGTAGAAATAAAGGTATTAATGGAACAGCTTTAGCTATTACAAATCTTCTTTTGTGTGTAGAGGTATATAAAGTTGGTCGATTTACACATGAAAAATAAAATGTCTAATAATGCTGAACTTGTATTATAATGTTCTGACATTGCGGCGGTAATTGATAAATCATAAATCGTACAAATTTCGAGAATCTTTTCAATAAAACTTCTACGATATAAGTGCTCTTTATTTGCCAATATTAGTTGCTATTTTCTGAGTTTTGAGTTATATATGTAATAACAAAAAGGTTATTGTACATGAAATAGGAGGCAGTAATATGGCTAATCAAAAAGATATCAGTAGCATTAAAAATAACATTCCAATAAGCGAAAAATATATGTTGACAATATATGAGGCTTCTGCTTATTTCAATATCGGAGTTAAAAAACTCAGACGGATGGCAGAAAACAATGAAGGTAAATTCGCTTTTTATATGGGTAACAGATATTTGATTGTAAGAACAAAGTTTGAAAACTACATTGAGCAGTTGATTATGGACGAATTTGATGTGAATGAGGATGAGTAATGCAGGGGATAAGAAAAAGATATTAGATAACAGAAAGTTTTACAAACATATATATCTTGTAAGAATATTAATACACTTGCGAGTGGTTAGTAGAATATGGCTTACCGAGAAATAATGAAACGACAGTTGAATACTTAGAGTTTTGCTAAAACCTTAGCTCTATCATTTCAACTGCCATTTCATTATAAACTATCAGATTAATCTAATAAAGTTAATAAAAATTTAAACTATCTTGTTACAGTTTTTGCGTCAGTAAGTGGGATGAGATTTTTTAGAGAATCCCACCACATAATTTTTGCGGTATTGGTTGTAGAAAGCAACGGAATACTTATATTCTCCTATGGTAAATTAGTAGTACAACGTAGGAATTTACCGTTTGTATCAAACTCTGCAACCAAAATAATTTCACCTAAAGTGCTGTTTTTAAGTGTAACAGATAGATTCTCACCATTGATATTACAGTCAATTTCGGTATTAGGACTTGCCGTCGGACTTGGAGTTGCGGTTGCGGTCGGACTTGCAGTAGGATTTAATGTTGGAGTCGGACTCGGGCTTGCACAAGTCAAGGTTTTAAACTTGATACAATGAAAAAGGTTTGATTTCACGCCTTTTTGCGTTTTTAGAGAAAAATTTTAGACTACTTTTGGTGAAATTTTGAGTAGGCTAAATTGATCCAGCCCCCTTAGAGATAATCGGTTAAAAGTGTATCCCTTAACATGCTATTTGACTGATTTTAATCGGTTAAAAGTATAAGTTTAATATTTGGATTTGCTTGTTAAAAAAGTTTTGTAGGACTTACTAAATGCAATTTTAGCTAAAATATGATATAATATCCTATATATTTTTATAAAAAATAATATCCGATTAAAATATAGAAATTAAGGAGATATGTATTATGAATAAAATGTTTAATGGCACGGAACGATTACAATTATTTGGCTTAGAGATAATTGCACTTATATCCCAAGGAAAATCAGAAACGATAGAGCAAATTGAACAACATATTGATGATGGGGATTTGATTCAATATATCAGAGAAAAGTATAAAGATAATATGTTTAATACATTTGATGATGATTGCCCATATAATTTGGAGGATTGGAATCAAGCGTTTGCAGGATATAGTGAATATATACAGGGAAATGAGAGAAGCAAGTTTGGTATTTATAATGATAATGAAGGATTATTATTAATAGTTGCATTAATACTAGAAATTTTATCTGGTAGATAGAGAATAGTTTGATTATGGATTGGATGGTTGTGACAGGGATTCTACGACAATGGAATTTTATTAAGACACGAGAGAACGAATAGAAATGGAAATATTATTGATTGGAAATGGGTTTGATTTAGAACATGATTTGCCAACTCATTATAAGGATTTTCTTGATTTTTGTGACAAAGCAAGAAGAATTTATACTTTTTATGACGACATATTATTATGTGAATATAAACAAAAAAATCTTGATAATTGGGAAGTCAATACATATATTAAGGAAATTTTGTTAAAAGCTTTTGAAAACAGAAAATACACGAAAAGAGTTAATGAAGATGGAACATATGATACAGAGGTTACAACTTCAAACAAAGCATTAGATGAAATGTATACTTGCATTAAACATAATGTTTGGTTTGAATATTTTTTGAATGCATCTTCTAATATAGGTGAGAACTGGATAGATTTTGAATTGGAAATATCAAAGGTTATTCAAGCGTTAGATTCTGCAAGATTTCAAGTTCAAGCAGGCGGTTCTGTAAGAAATGTTGAGAAGTATGAATCCCAAATGCTAATGAATATATTAAAATGTTCAAAGGGGTCGCTGCAAAATGCATATGGGAGTTCATCCCAAATAGATGTATTTACGAAATACTTATATACAGAGTTAAATATGTTGACACGTGCATTGGAAATTTATATTGCTGAATTTGTTGGAGGAATTATAGTTAGCAAGAGAAGTACAGATATAGAGAATTTGAATCCTGATCATGTATTATCATTCAATTATTCTGATACATATGAAAAGATATATGGCAAAGAAAAGAAGATTAAATATGATTATAT
>QTVU01000093.1 GCA_003460745.1 Firmicutes bacterium AM55-24TS | reverse complement strand
AAAAATTTGATAGACAGGGCTTAGGCAGGTGTTTTGTACCTTTCGGAATTTGGTGAAAAATATTTGCTTTTTCACTTATTTTCCTCTTGACATTTCACCGCTGGACTTATATAGTTTTCTCTGCTGTATATAATATGTAAGTTGAGGTTGTTTTGTTATTGACGCATACTATTTAAAAATTATCTTACACATTTAAGTTGGATTTTACAAACCGACTTTTTATTTTACATTTATTTAAGTATATTCAGATAGTGGATTTTACATAAGAGGACTATAATAGAGTCATAAAGTAAAAAGGAGATAAGAAAAATGAAAAAAAGAAATTTATTAGTAGGTATATTGGTAGGCGTTATGGCTATGACAGCCCTTGCAGGTTGCGGAGAAACAACACAATCACCGCAGTCATCAACTTCGACAACATCATCGTCATCTGATTTTAAAGCAGACAGTGACATCACAGTTGTATCAAGAGAAAACGGCAGTGGTACAAGAGGCGCATTCATAGAGCTTATGGGAATAGAGGAAAAAGGTGCAGACGGCACAAAGACTGACAAGACAACAAACGAGGCAGTAATTGCAAACAAGACTGACGTTATGCTTACAAACGTTGCCGGTGACGAATACGGTATCGGTTATGTATCGCTTGGCTCACTTTCTTCAAGCGTCAAGGCAGTCAAAGTTGACGGAGTAGAGGCAACAGCCGAAAACGTAAAGAACGGTACATACAAGGTTGCAAGACCTTTTAATATAGCAACAAAGTCTGATATTTCAGATGTTGCACAAGACTTTATCGACTATATCCTATCAAGTGAGGGACAGGAAATAGTTTCAGACGGATATATTAAAATCAACGATGATGCTCAACCGTATGCAGGTTCAAAGCCGGCAGGAAAAATCGTTGTAGCAGGTTCATCTTCGGTATCGCCTGTAATGGAAAAACTTAAAGAGGCTTATCTAAAAGTCAATACAAATGCAGAAATCGAACTTCAGACAAGTGACTCAACTGCCGGTATGACAGGTGCAATGGAGGGTACTTGCGACATCGGTATGGCGTCAAGAGAATTAAAAGACAGTGAAAGTGCTACATTGACAGCAACACCGATTGCACTTGACGGTATTGCGGTAATCGTAAACCCTCAAAATCCGACAGACGATATGTCAACAGAGGATATAAAGGACATCTTTACAGGTACAAAGACAATGTGGAGTGAAATAGCATGAGAAAATACAAAGAGAAGATAATGGGCGGCGTATTTTTCACCGCTGCCCTTACTTCAATACTTGCCGTATTGCTGATATGCGTATTCCTTTTTGCAAACGGAATACCTGCAATGGGTAAGGTAGGACTTTTCAAATTCCTTGCGGGTACTAACTGGGCTCCGACAGATAGTCCTGCGTCATTCGGAATCTTCCCGATGATTTTGGGAAGTATATATGTGACCGCCGGTGCAATCGTTATTGGTGTACCGGTAGGTATCCTGACATCAATATTTATGTCGAGATATTGTCCAAAACCTTTATATAAAATCCTCAAACCTGCTACGGAGCTTTTAGCAGGTATTCCTTCGATAGTTTACGGCTTTTTCGGACTTGTGGTACTTGTTCCGTTCGTAAAAACGGTTTTCGGCGGAAACGGAAACAGTATGCTTACAGCCTCGATTTTGCTTGGAATAATGATTTTGCCGACAATTATCGGTGTATCGGAAAGTGCGATAAGAAGTGTACCCGAAAGCTATTATGAGGGTGCGTTGGCACTCGGTGCAACAAAGGAAAGAAGTATATTTACAGTTATATTACCTGCGGCAAAATCGGGAATACTTGCAGGAGTTATTCTTGGTATAGGCCGTGCGATTGGTGAAACAATGGCGGTAATTATGGTTGCCGGTAATCAGGCGAGAATGCCGTCAAGCATTTTAAAAGGTGTCAGAACTTTGACTTCAAATATCGTAATCGAAATGGGTTATGCGGCAGATTTACACCGTGAAGTGCTTATTGCAACTGGTGTTGTGTTGTTTGTGTTTATACTTCTTATCAACATATCATTTAGTATCATAAAGGGAAGGAACAAGCAATGAAACATTTAGGCTCAAAAATATTAAAAGGAACAGTAATCCTTGCAAGCTGTTTGACGTTCGGCGTATTACTGTTTTTGATTGCGTATATATTGATAAAGGGTTTGCCTAATTTAAGCCCTAAACTGTTCAGCTTACATTACACAACCGAAAACGTATCGATGTTACCGGCGATAATCAACACGATTGGAATGACACTCTGTTCGCTTATAGTTGCAGTACCGCTCGGAATATGTACTGCTATATACCTTGTCGAATATGCAAAAAAGGGCAACAAGGTTGTAGGTATTATAAGGCTTACCGCTGAAACGCTTTCGGGAATACCGTCAATCGTATATGGTTTGTTCGGAATGTTGTTCTTTGTAACGTATTTAAAGTGGGGATATTCAATACTTGCCGGTGCGGCAACGTTGGCAATAATGGTACTTCCGCTTATTATGAGAACAACAGAAGAGGCACTTCTTGCAGTATCCGATTCATATCGTGAAGCAAGTTTCGGAGTCGGCGCAGGCAAGCTTAGAACTGTGTTTAAAATTGTTCTTCCGGCGGCAATGCCGGGTATATTGTCAGGCGTTATCCTTGCAATAGGTAGAATTGTCGGTGAAACGGCGGCACTTATTTATACGGCAGGTACTGTTGCGGAGGTTTCAAAAGGACTTCTGTCATCGGGACGTACACTTGCAATACATATGTATGTACTGTCAAGCGAGGGCTTGTACACAAACCAAGCATATGCAACGGCGGTTGTACTGTTGATATTTGTGTTGATAATTAACTTTATGTCATCACTTGTTGCAAAGAAGTTTGCGGCAAAGGATTGATGATATAGAAAGGAATGGAATTTTAAAGTGAAATTTGATATAAAGAATTTACATTTGCATTACGGTGATTTCCACGCTTTAAAAGGGATAGATATGCAGATTCCCGAAAATAAAGTTACGGCATTTATAGGCCCGTCGGGGTGTGGTAAGTCTACGTTTTTAAAAACGCTAAACAGAATGAATGACCTTGTAGAGGGTTGTAAGATTGACGGAACGGTTTTGCTTGACGGTAAAAATGTTTACGGTGATATTGAAGTGAATGAACTTCGCAGACGTGTAGGTATGGTGTTTCAAAAGCCTAATCCGTTTCCTATGAGTATATATGATAATATCGCATACGGTCCGAGAACGCATGGAATTAAAGCGAAAAGCAAGCTTGACGAAATAGTTGAGCGTTCGTTAAAACAGGCGGCTATATGGGACGAAACAAAGGATAGATTAAAGAAAAGTGCACTTGATATGTCGGGCGGTCAGCAACAAAGACTTTGTATTGCAAGAGCGCTTGCGGTAGAACCGGAAGTGTTGCTTATGGATGAACCGACTTCGGCACTTGACCCTATATCCACCTCTAAAATTGAGGACTTGGTGTGGGAGCTTAAGGATAAGTATACTATAATTATGGTTACGCACAATATGCAGCAAGCTGCAAGAGTTTCGGATAAAACAGCATTTTTCTTGCTTGGTGAGGCAGTGGAATTTGACGATACACAAAAGATTTTCTCAAAACCAAAAGATAAAAGAACCGAAGATTACATAACAGGGAGGTTTGGATAATGAGAGATGAATTTGAAAGACAGTTGGCGCTTCTCAATGAAGAACTTACTACAATGGGCGGACTTATTGAAAGTGCAATCGCAAATGCGGTAAAGGCGCTTGACGGTGACGAACATTCGATAAATAAGGCATATGACTATGAAAAATCGATAGATAATAAAGAACGAGAGATTGAAAGTCTTTGTTTGAAATTACTTTTGACTCAACAGCCTGTTGCAAGTGATTTAAGACTTATTTCAGCCGCACTTAAAATGATAACCGATATGGAACGTATCGGTGATCAGGCTGAGGATATAGCAGAAATTGCGTCAACCGCGAAAAAGAAGATGTTGAAAAAATCAAAGCATATTCAACGTATGGCGGCGGCAACTATTGATATGGTCAATAAGAGCGTTGAGGCATTTATTAAAAAGGATTTGCTTGTCGCAGAAGAAGTTTCTCATAATGACGATGTTGTTGACGCATTGTTTGAAGAAATTGTCAATGACCTTGTGGATATTATTAAAAAAGATGAGGGAACGTCTGAAGTACTTGATATGCTTATGGTTGCAAAGTATTTTGAAAGAATCGGCGACCATGCGGTTAATATCGCCGAATGGGTGCAGTTCTCTATTACAGGCGAACATAAAAGACTATAATCTGTTTTCGGTTTTCCCATTCTCGCCGATTACAGTTTATATATAAAGTCGGGTAACCGACTTTTTTTCTTGTGCGGAAATATTAAAAGTGATATAATAATGCTAAGGAGTGGAATGTATGCACGAAGTAAATGTTAAAGGGATTTTATCGGCGAAAAACGGAATGAATATATACAGAGGTTGTTTGCATGGGTGTATTTATTGTGATTCAAGAAGTTTGTGCTATCAGATGAAGCATAAATTTGAAGATATTGAGGTTAAGGCTAATGCAGTGGAATTGTTGGAAAATGCACTCAGAAGAAAGAGAAACAAGTGTATGATTGGAACAGGTGCAATGTCTGATCCGTATATGCCAATAGAAGAAAAACTCGGTAATATGCGGAAGTGTCTTGAAGTGATTGAAAGGTATGGTTTCGGCGTGACAATGATTACAAAATCGACAAAAGTTCTTCGTGATCTTGATTTGTTAAAGAAGATAAATGAAAAATCAAAATGTGTCGTACAGATGACGCTTACCACATATGATGAGGATTTGTGCCGCATTGTTGAGCCGAATGTTGAAACTACATATGAGAGATTTTGTGCACTTGAAATATTGCGTGATAACGGTATACCGACTGTTGTGTGGCTTTGCCCGATATTGCCTTTTATAAATGATACC
This sequence comes from Firmicutes bacterium AM55-24TS, assembly GCA_003460745.1. Classification (GTDB taxonomy): domain Bacteria; phylum Bacillota; class Clostridia; order UBA1381; family UBA1381; genus Hominilimicola; species Hominilimicola fabiformis. Next base: position 376 of record QTVU01000093.1, on the reverse strand, counting down.
GAAGAAAATATTAGGGGAATACTTGATTATTGTGTCAGAGCAAAAGTGAAGGGGATTATTAATTTTGATATGGGTGTTACGTTGCGTGACGGTAATAGAGAGTATTTCTATAAAAAACTCGATGAACATTTTCCGGGACTTAAAGAAAAATATATCAGAATGTACGGAAACAGCTATCAGCTTTCATCTCCGAACAGAAGACAACTTAATATGATTTATAAAAGCGAATGTATTAAAAACGGTATTATGTGTGACGTGAATGAATGCTTTGAGTATTTGAATAAGTATGAAGATAGATATAGCGGTGAACAAATTAGTTGGATATAAAGTTCTGAGTATTCTTCAAGTTTTGTATTTACACAAAACTTGAAGAATA
>QTVU01000092.1 GCA_003460745.1 Firmicutes bacterium AM55-24TS | reverse complement strand
GTTATGAGGATTCGTCTTATATTGTTATTTCAGAAATATTTGATTTGTGTGGTTATAAGCAAACAAGACACAAGCCAAAGATATTTTATGAGATAATCAAGTGTTTGTTATTTTTGAATGAGAGCAATTTGATTAATATTACTTCTGACTTTGATATTTACAACACTGGATATACGGATTGTATTCAAATGGATATAATATGTCAAAATTTCGATGCAACTGAAAATTTTTCAAAAATCACTTCATCTCAATTGGATTTTATAATGATGGGCGAATCGAGTATTAATAAAGAGAATATATTAATGGCATTTCTTTATATCAACTCATACATATATATCCGTCCAAAGAAAAACGACAATGAGGAAATTATGTATAATCCCGAAACTCGACCAGAAGCGTTTTGGAGAAGTATGCAATCTATGGCTAAAGATTTGTCAATGTCTAAAGATACGCTTAATCAATGTCTTTCATATTTAACTTCTAATGTTGATGATAAACAACCACTTCTTATAAAAAAAGAAGTCGGAAGTATTCAACCAGACCCTTCTCAACCACCACAAAATACTCCCAATATATATGTCCTTAATAAAGAGGGTTATGAACAAGAGATTGAATGGGCGATTTATAAAATGTTGCAAATTTACAATGTTGAATCTTTTGGTGAGTTGACCGGCAATTATAAAGATTAATCAAAATTCGTTTTCTCACGGAGAATAATATATTAAGAAAGGAAAACTAAATGAATAGATACAAAGTGACATTTTCAGATGATACAATCATGAGACTTTACGCAAATACAAAAGATGATCTTCCCATCCCCTGTTTTAATGATAAATCAGTTGTTTCAATAGAACGAGATACAGATATGTCGTATATGAAATATATAGATTATATTAAAACGGGAGATTTTATCGGATATGACTATAGACACAGAGAGATTTACAAACACATAACTCCATCCGGTTGTATATATGTGAGAATATCAAAAGACGAAAGTGATGGTGTGTATTATGAATATGCAGATTATTAAGATTATCATGGACAACTTATAATGCCAATAGGTTGGACTTGTACAGACCCTGATAAAGTTTATAGCCTGTTGTTGGCTTCATATATAGATTATTCAGTTATTCAGTTTAGACGTTTTGGAGAATCAAAATTAACCAAGCCCAAGGAACTCAAAGGAATTAAACAATTATGTAGTGTAGATTACATTCCCAAGAAAAATAAATCATCTCTTTTCCTAAAGGAGAATGATGTATATGTAAAACATACAGATTATTTTTCACCAATGTGGCAACCACCCACAAATGATTTGGGCAAACCAGTTGCTTATTATCTAAAGAAATATTTCAATCAAACACCAAGTGGGGAAAAGTTTGTGTATGATGATAATTGGTCTTCTATTGTTTTACGGAGTGAGGCTTGGATAAAAATAAGTAACCTAAAAAGTTTTCTGCTAAACAGAGAATATTCAAGTGTAGATATTGCAAGATTGATTTTAGATTTACAAAAGAAAGAATCTCATACTCCTCGAAATCTTACTATTGCTGTCGATTTAGAATGGGAAAGATATTGGCAACGTGTAGTAGAAGGATTAAGAGAATGTATAAATGATTAATTTTCTTAGTAGATAACGACAACATTAAAAATTTTAGAAAGGCGGCGATGTGTAACATAAATGAACACAATACATTAATTTCGTTCTTTTTCAAAATGCAAGGAGAATATATAAATGTCTCCTCTATTCCCTATCCCAACAACCAAAGAAAGCCTCCGTAAAAATACGGAGACTCCCTTCTTAGTGACGACACTTATACTTAAAAGAAAAGTGAATGTCACCGTGATTATATTCGATATTGCAAGTCCCGTCTATGTTATTTCTGTGATGAACTTTGCAAACAATTAAAAATATTGTAAACACACATAAAATTAACAATGTTATATAAATATGATTGTTAGCAAATCTTAGGATTTGCAATATTAAATATAATATGTCTCGACATATCGTCATTAAGCTCCTCCTTTATCCGGCAGGAGGAATATGGCAAATAATAACATAAAATATCTGGACAATGATTATTATATCATTTGTCTAAGTAAAAATCAAGAAATTATGTAATTAAGAAAGGAAAATATAAATAACACATGATAACAGATAGATACATACCCGATTATTCGGAATTTGCAGGAAAAATTTATTCGTCAGATTTTGAAACAAATACACGAATGTTTCATAGTATATCAGATATAGCTGACAGAATAAGAGCAGACGAAAGTTTTAATAGGAGTTGCGAAAAGCAAACTTCTGTAATTAGAAATCACAAAAATAAAGAATCATAATATACGAAAGGTGATGATTGGTTATAACTAAGATTCAATACACAATGATGAAACTTCCTATAAGGGAGATTATTAAACAAGAATATGATGTTAAAATTGATAAAAACGACGCTATGTCAAATGAATATCTTATAAACAAGGTGATTCAATAATATTTGACCAAATAAAAAGATTACGAGGATATACTTCGTCTCATATATCCGAAATGGTATTAATTGTAGCCAAAAAGAATCCTAAAACAGAAAAAGAATTAAAAAGAATCTTAGATGAAGGGTTTTATCTTAATGGAATTCACTATAATCGTTTTGGTAAATCGGCTTCTCAAGGAAAAGATGGAATTACAGCTTTTGTTTGTGATGAAATTTTTGAAGAGTTATATCTAATTACTCAAATGGACATTCCTATTGACGAATGCGTCATTTCAAAGTATGAAGCTCAAAGATGTCTCCCGTTTAGTTCTTGCACTCTTATTGAAGGTATATGCCTAATATCGTGATAATTGGTGAATACGAAAAAACTCTTTCTAACCAATTAATCAAATATGTTGTAGAAAAAAAGAAAGAGTTTATGGATAAAACTACCGGCGAAACAAAATCTTATATTTCTCGTGAAATAGAAGAAGGTTATAGAGATATTAATCTATCCCCTTTCGATGGATGTGGTTGTCACGAATTAGAATTTACACAAGAGATAAGCAAACAGTTGAATTTAGATTATAATGTCATAGGAACTCAAGTGAGATTGCCTTTCATAAAAGGTTATTCTGTATATGTGCCATTCCGTGAAATTTTGAAAGAATGGGGATATGAGTTTATTACTGATATTTATGGTCGCAAACATAATATTGAGGATATAGATTGTATTTGGAATATTTCTATGTTTAAAGGTCACAAAATTTTCAAATCTAAATATGGTAATGAAGCATGGGAAAATTATATGCAAACAATAACCAAATACCATTTTAAACTTGGAATAAGTAAATATAGTCATCATGTTAAACACTTAAATAAATATACCAGAATGAATTTTCAATATCTTCAATGCTTAGATTTATGGAATCCTAAATATATTGAGGCTTATGAAAACAAAAATAAAAAAGAATATGATATTTTAGACGGTGATAATAAGGGTAAAATAATTGAAATAGCCCAATACACTACATCTTTATTCGAGAAAATTATTAAAGGTGATAAATTTTATACCTATAAATTTATGGGTGTAAACGATACTGAAAATTATGAACCCGACAGTAAGTATCTTGAGGCTGCATTAATCAACGATGTTATGTTAAAAGATCCAGCTATCAAACAGTTCATTTACAGAAAATTAAAAAAAGCTATTGATGAGGCAAAGGTCGGGAAAATATATTGTTCAGGATTTTATCATACTGGCGTCGGAGATATGATTGGATATTTACAATATGCAGCAGGATTAACACCGGTTGGTTGTTTAAACGAAAGAGAATTTTATAGCGCCAATTTTGAACAAGGTGATTGTGTGTCATTTCGTTCTCCATTGGTAGACCCTTCTGAAGTTAATAAGATAAAAATTGTTCGTAATGATATTATCAACAAATGGTTTAGACATTTTCAAGATCAGGATGTTGTAATGTTTAATATGTATGATATTTCAGCACCTCAACAAGGCGGGGCTGACTTTGACGGAGATATTTTCTTACTATGTAATGACCCTATTATCATAAATTCTAAAATTGATAAGTTGATTATTTTAGATATTGAAGATAAAATTACGGCAAAATCAAAGCCATATACAAAAGAGAATCTTATTGAATATGAGGTAATGACACGTGATAATCGTATAGGTGAAATTACAAATGTTGTTACCGGCATTGAGAATAAATACACTACCAATGATGAAGTTAAGCAATTATATTCAGATTATTGTTCTTTATTACGAATTTTCCAAGGCAAAGAAATTGATTTTCTAAAAACTGGTTTTCGTTGGCATATGAATAAAGGTCTTCGTAAATATTTAAAACAACTTCCCTATTTCCTATTATATAATTATCCTAAAAAATTAAAAACCTACTTCTCTATAGTCGAAAAGAATAAAAATAAAGCACCCGAAGATAAGCTCCCTTTAAACGCATATCATTCCCCTTCCCCTATGAATGAATTATGTGATTACATATGTAGTTGGGAAAAACACAATATTCTATGGGATAATTGTTTGTCAGACTTAGTTGATACTCGATGCTTAATTGTTAATAATGATATTGATTTATCTGATAAAAAAGTAATAAAGATATGCCGTAAATACATTAATGAATATGCCGAGACAATGCGTAGACATATGAATTTGAAAAATGAAGATTTCGATTTGAATTCAGTTATTGATAGTTTTAAAGACAGTTTATCAAAAGAACTTGGTATTGATGAAGAGACAATTGCAAATTATGTTATAAAAACTTCATACAATTCTTTTTCAATCAGTAAATCATTTGCGTGGTCTGCTTACGGAGAATATATTATTGAAAATTTGAAAAATAATACTAATCCAAAGAAAAATATCTCTATCCGTGAAGTTCCATATTATACGGACGGTGCATATGAATACCTTGGTAAGTATTATGAATTTGAGGTAGGTGATTCATATTTACAGTTGTGACGATATTTATCTTTATGAAATAATTGAAGATTATAAGAGTGCCAATTTCTCTAAAAAAGATGAGATTTTCACAAATTTTTGTGATTCAATATGGCATTCAGAGAATAAAAGACGTACATACAAGAAACATATTACATTTTCTGTTGCTCCGAATATATTAAATACAGAGATAGGACAAGTATTTGATATATGGTCATCTGTTGAATATCGTTATTATAAAGTTATGACAAAAGATGGAGACTGGCAATCTATCATACGTCAAAAAATTAATAACCTATATACTCGATATTTTGATAAAAATGTTATTTTGTCTGAACAATATATGAATTTGCTAAAACCCCTAAAAAATTGTATTATGATTATTTACATGGAGTGGATATGGATTCTTCAGAATTAACAGCAATCATTGATAACGCAA
>QTVU01000091.1:2449-5531 GCA_003460745.1 Firmicutes bacterium AM55-24TS | reverse complement strand
GTATATATCCGCATTGTTTCACAATGCTCTGGTCAAGCCCTCGGACTATTAGTACCGGTCAGCTGCATACATTACTGCACTTCCACCTCCGGCCTATCAACCATGTAGTCTTCATGGGTCCTTACTAGCCTACGCTATGGGAAATCTTATCTCGAAGGGGGCTTCACGCTTAGATGCCTTCAGCGTTTATCCCGTCCGTACTTAGCTACCCTGCTATGCCCTTGGCAGAACAACAGGTGCACCAGCGGTACGTCCAACCCGGTCCTCTCGTACTAAGGTCAGCTCTCCTCAAATTTCCTACGCCCGTGATAGATAGGGACCGAACTGTCTCGCGACGTTCTGAACCCAGCTCGCGTACCGCTTTAATGGGCGAACAGCCCAACCCTTGGAACCGACTACAGCTCCAGGATGCGATGAGCCGACATCGAGGTGCCAAACCTCCCCGTCGATGTGGACTCTTGGGGGAGATCAGCCTGTTATCCCCAGGGTAGCTTTTATCCGTTGAGCGACGGCAATTCCACTCTCATACCGCCGGATCACTAACTCCAACTTTCGTTACTGCTCGACTTGTCGGTCTCGCAGTTAGGCTGGTTTATGCGTTTGCACTCGTTGCACGATTTCCGTCCGTGCTGAACCAACCTTTGAACGCCTCCGTTACCTTTTAGGAGGCGACCGCCCCAGTCAAACTGTCCACCTGACAGTGTCCCCCACCCGGATTCACGGGTGCAGGTTAGAACCTTCATATTACAAGAGTGGTATCCCAACATCGACTCCCTAACACCTGGCGGCATTAGTTCTCTGTCTCCCACCTATCCTGTACATGTAATACAAAAATTCAATATCAAGTTACAGTAAAGCTCCATGGGGTCTTTCCGTCTTATCACGGGTAACTGGCATCTTTACCAGTACTTCAATTTCGCCGGGTATGTTGTTGAGACAGCTCTCAAGTCGTTACGCCATTCGTGCGGGTCAGAACTTACCTGACAAGGAATTTCGCTACCTTAGGACCGTTATAGTTACGGCCGCCGTTTACTGGGGCTTAAGTTCAGTGCTTCGATTGCTCTAACACTTCCCCTTAACCTTCCAGCACCGGGCAGGCGTCAGCCCATATACATCATCTTTCGATTTAGCATAGACCTGTGTTTTTGCTAAACAGTCGCTTGAGACTATTCTCTGCGGCCTACTCTCGTAGGCTCCCCTTATCCCGAAGTTACGGGGTCATTTTGCCGAGTTCCTTAACAACACTTCTCCCGCTGGTCTTAGGATTCTCTCCTCATCTACCTGTGTCGGTTTGCGGTACGGGCACCTTGTCAATTCATACAGCTTTTCTCGCCAGTGTACAATCACCCACTTCGCTACTAATTTTCGCTCCCTTACGCCCCACTCAACCAACGGTGGGGTTAGGCTATGTTCCTGTGTCCCTGTATTTAACAACTTCGGTGGCTACGGAATCTTTACCGTATGTGCATCGACTACGCCTCTCGGCCTCGCCTTAGCTCCCGGCTTACCTTGAGCGGACGAACCTTCCTCAAGAAACCTTAGATTTTCGACCATTATGATTCTCACATAATTCTCGCTACTCATTCCGGCATTCTCACTTGTGATATCTCCACTACTCCTTTCGGTGTAGCTTCGCAGACTTACACAACGCTCATCTACCAACAATATTACTATCATTCCTAAGCTTCGGTATGAATTTTAGCCCCGTTACATTTTCGGCGCACAATCACTCGACTAGTGAGCTATTACGCACTCTTTAAATGAGTGGCTGCTTCTAAGCCAACGTCCTAGTTGTCTACGCAACTGCACATCCTTTTCCACTTAAATTCATTTAGGGACCTTAGCTGTAGGTCTGGGCTCTTTCCCTTTTGACTACGAAACTTATCTCACGCAGTCTGACTCCCAGGAAACATTTATGCGGCATTCAGAGTTTGATAGGGTTCGGTAAGCCGTGAAGCCCCCTAGCCCATTCAGTGCTTTACCTCCGCTAAACTATCCTGAGGCTAGCCCTAAAGCTATTTCGATGAGAACCAGCTATATCCGAGTTCGATTGGAATTTCACCGCTAACCACAGCTCATCCCCGCCTTTTTCAACAGACGTGGGTTCGGTCCTCCATGGAATTTTACTTCCACTTCAACCTGTCCATGGTTAGGTCACCCGGTTTCGGGTCGTATACTGCAAACTGTACGCGCTATTCACACTCGGTCTCCCTTCGGCTTCAGTGCTTAACACCTTAACCTCGCTTGCAACATACACTCGCCGGACCGTTCTACAAAAAGTACGCTATCGCACTCATATGGTGCTTTAGCAGCTTGTAAACATAGGGTTTCAGATTCTTTTTCACTCCCCTTCCGGGGTTCTTTTCAACTTTCCATCACTGTACTTTTCACTATCGGTCATCAGGTAGTATTTAGGCTTGGGGGGTGGTCCCCCCGGCTTCCCACCGGGTTCCTCGTGTCCGGTGGTACTCTGGATCCTGCCTTGTCAATATCCTTTTCGCTTACAGGACTATTACCTACTATGGTGTGTCTTCCCATACACTTCTGCTAAAAATATTGAATCAATTTTGCAGTCCGCAACCCCAAAGATATTGCTATCTCTGGTTTGGCCTCTTTCCCTTTCGCTCGCCGCTACTTAGGAAATCGATGTTTCTTTCTCTTCCTCCTCCTACTTAGATGTTTCAGTTCAGAGGGTTTCCTCCACATGGCTATGTATTTACCATGCAGTGATACGGTATTGCCGTACCGGGTTTCCCCATTCGGATATCTGCGGGTCTATGGATATTTGCTCCTAACCGCAGCTTTTCGCAGCTTGTCACGTCCTTCTTCGGCTCCTGATGCCAAGTCATTCTCCCTACGCTCTTTATAGCTTGACCAACTTGGTTTGGTTCTTGAATTACATAAGAATTAGAGATTTGTTTGAAATTGAAGTTTTTACCCATATACTCTCGTATATCGAAAAAACCTTTCCACATTAGTTTGATAACTAATTTAGTTATCGGGGTTTGACATTACTATGTCATTTCCTCGTTTCTCTCTATCATCGTTTGTTACATTGTTTAGTTTTCAAGGTACAATCTTT
>QTVU01000091.1:0-2033 GCA_003460745.1 Firmicutes bacterium AM55-24TS | reverse complement strand
TGGTGGGCCTAAGTGGACTCGAACCACCGACCTCACGCTTATCAGGCGTGCGCTCTAACCGGCTGAGCTATAGGCCCATGCAGGGTTTCTATTGGGTTCAGTTTCCTTTTCCCACTTATATCAATATTTCGTTATGAATGTTCATGCTGAATGCATATACACTCAAAGATAAATAGCACAGTTTCTGTCTCTGACGATATTTCTATCGTTCGACCTTAGGAATTTTGACTAAGCTATTCGCTCAATCGGTTCTCCTTAGAAAGGAGGTGATCCAGCCGCACCTTCCGATACGGCTACCTTGTTACGACTTCACCCCAATCATCAACCCCACCTTCGACTGCTGCCTCCTTACGGTTAGCTCACAGGCTTCGGGTGTTATCGACTCTCATGGTGTGACGGGCGGTGTGTACAAGGCCCGGGAACGTATTCACCGCGGCATTCTGATCCGCGATTACTAGCAATTCCAACTTCATGCAGGCGAGTTGCAGCCTGCAATCTGAACTGAGACCGAGTTTTGTGATTCGCTCCACCTCACGGTTTCGCTGCACTTTGTTATCGGCCATTGTAGTACGTGTGTAGCCCTGGGCATAAGGGGCATGATGATTTGACGTCGTCCCCACCTTCCTCCGATTTGTCACCGGCAGTCTCGCCAGAGTGCCCAACTTAATGATGGCAACTGACAATAGGGGTTGCGCTCGTTGCGGGACTTAACCCAACATCTCACGACACGAGCTGACGACAACCATGCACCACCTGTCACCTGATTCCCGAAGGCACTCAAGTATCTCTACTCGATTCCAGGGATGTCAAGCCCAGGTAAGGTTCTTCGCGTTGCTTCGAATTAAACCACATACTCCACTGCTTGTGCGGGCCCCCGTCAATTCCTTTGAGTTTCAACCTTGCGGTCGTACTCCCCAGGTGGGATACTTATTGTGTTAACTGCGGCACAGAAGGGGTCGATACCTCCTACACCTAGTATCCATCGTTTACGGTGTGGACTACCAGGGTATCTAATCCTGTTTGCTCCCCACACTTTCGCGCCTCAGCGTCAGTTGTCGTCCAGAAAGCCGCCTTCGCCACTGGTGTTCCTCCTAATATCTACGCATTTCACCGCTACACTAGGAATTCCGCTTTCCTCTCCGATACTCAAGGCTGTCAGTTTCAATCGCAGCCCCGGGGTTAAGCCCCGGTATTTCACGACTGACTTGACAGTCCGCCTACGCGCCCTTTACACCCAGTAAATCCGGACAACGCTTGTCACCTACGTATTACCGCGGCTGCTGGCACGTAGTTAGCCGTGACTTTCTCACAAGGTACCGTCACTGTCTTCTTCCCTTGCGACAACAGTTTACAATCCGAAGACCTTCTTCCTGCACGCGGCGTTGCTGCGTCAGGGTTGCCCCCATTGCGCAATATTCCCCACTGCTGCCTCCCGTAGGAGTCTGGGCCGTGTCTCAGTCCCAATGCGGCCGATCAACCTCTCAGTTCGGCTACAGATCGTTGACTTGGTGAGCCGTTACCTCACCAACTATCTAATCTGACGCGAGTCCATCCATAAGCGATAAATCTTTCATAATCAAGTCATGCAACTTAATTACAATATGCGGTATTAGTCCACGTTTCCATGGATTATCCCCCTCTTATGGGCAGGTTACTCACGCGTTACTCGCCCGTCCGCCACTTTCCTCTTTGAACGTCACTCCGAAAAGATCTGTTCAAAGATTCTCGTTCGACTTGCATGTGTTAGGCACGCCGCCAGCGTTCGTCCTGAGCCAGGATCAAACTCTCGTTTAAATGGTTATATTTAAGCTTTCGCTCTTATATACTCGATTGTTTGTTAGCTCTTAATTACTAACTGACTTCTCTTCGTAATTTTTATCCGAATTTCTGTCATAAAAAACTCAATAGTTTTACATTTGCAAAGCAAATGTTTGACATAAAACCTGCACTATTTATCTTTCAATGTACATGCTCTCTTGCGACAGCTTGTTTATTCTATCACATCGTTTTCAGTTTGTCAAGACTTTTTTAAA
>QTVU01000090.1 GCA_003460745.1 Firmicutes bacterium AM55-24TS | reverse complement strand
ATACTATACTTTTATATGTAATCCCAATACTTAAAAATGGAGCCGTCTTAAGGTAGACTATACTTTTATATGTAATCCCAATACTTAAAAATGGAGCCGTCTTAAGGTAGACTGCTCTTGTATGATTACAAATCACTATGGTACTTTACCTGCATCTGTTTCATAGAGGTTTATGAAGTATTCAGTTGTATAGGACGCAGTCATTTTAAGAAGTCCCCCATTATTAAGCATTGGTAAACTTTTTATGGGGGTGTTACTGATTAATACAGTATTATTAATTGTAATGATAATCGTTGCAATCGTATTATGTGTTATAGGCGTCATTGTTGGTTTCAACTTAGGCGTTGCACACAGAAAGAAAATTGCTGAGGCCGAATTCGGCAGTGCCGAAGAAAAAGCCAAGTCTATTGTAAAGGATGCCGAGAAGGCTGCTGACGCCAAAAAGCGCGAACTGTTGCTTGAGGCTAAAGAAGAAAATCAAAAACTTCGCGCAGACTTTGACGCAGAGGTTAAGGAACGCAGAAATGAACTTAATCGTCAGGAACGCAGAATTAACCAAAAAGAAGAAAACTTAGACAAGAAAACAGATAATTTAGAGAAAAAAGAACAGACTTTAAGTCAAAAACTAAAGTCACTTGAATCTAAAGAAAAAGAAATAGCAGAAATCAAAGAACAACAAATGGCTCTTATTGAAAAGATTTCAGGTCTTACCGCCGAAGAGGCTAAGACTATCTTATTAAAAGATGTTGAAAATCAAACAAAGCATGAGGCAGCCATGATGGTTAAAGAAATTGAGCAAGAGGCAAAGGAGAACGCGGAAAAGAAAGCAAAGAACATAGTTTCTTTGGCTATTCAAAAAGTTGCCGCCGATCACGTTGCCGAAACCACCGTTTCTGTTGTTAATCTTCCAAGTGATGAAATGAAAGGCCGTATAATCGGTCGTGAAGGACGAAACATCAGAACCATTGAACTCTTACAGGCGTTGATTTAATCATCGACGATACTCCTGAGGCAGTTATTGTTTCAAGTTTCGATCCTATCAGACGTGAAGTTGCACGTCTTGCACTTGAGAAGCTTATCGTGGACGGACGTATTCATCCGGCACGCATTGAGGAAACAGTTGAAAAATCTCGTAAAGAGGTTGAATCAATCATCAAGCAAGAGGGCGAAAGTGCTACATTTGAAACAGGTGTACACGGTCTTCACCCTGAACTTATCAAATTGCTTGGTAAACTTAAATTCAGAACAAGTTACGGTCAGAACGTCCTAAAGCATAGCATTGAGGTTTCGCATCTTGCGGGCGTTATGGCAGGTGAACTGGGCGTCGATGTCGCACTTGCAAAACGTGCAGGTTTACTTCACGACATCGGTAAAGCAGTTGACCATGAAGTCGAAGGCTCACACGTTACTATCGGCGCAGATATTGCAAAGAAGTATCGCGAAAACAAGGATGTTGTACACGCTATTATGGCTCACCACGGTGACGTCGAGGCGCAGACAATCGTTGCCTCTTTAGTACAGGCAGCCGATGCAATATCCGCAGCACGTCCGGGAGCAAGACGTGAAAATCTTGAAACCTACATCAAGCGTTTACAAAACCTTGAAGAAATTGCAAACAGTTTCGACAGCGTTGAAAAGTCATTTGCTATTCAAGCAGGTCGTGAAATCAGAATTATGGTCAAGCCTGAAAAGGTCAACGACGAAGGCATGATTCTAGTAGCAAAAGAAATTGTTAAACGTATTGAAAGTGAGCTTGAATATCCGGGTCAGATTAAAGTTAGTATGATTCGTGAAACAAGAGCGGTTGATTACGCTAAATAAGCTTGCATTACTTTGAAAAATTTGGGGTTATTACAGAGCGTAAATATTTATGACTTTGATACTTTGCGATAAAGGCACTGTATAAGCCGTTTATGTTTAGCTTCTACCCGTTCTGTAATACTCCTTTTTTTATTTATTTTGAACGAAAATTTATTTTAATTTTAGATATATTATACAGTTTTACACGTCCTGTCCGCCCACGATAAGACAGTGTTATAAATAAATCTGCGGGCAGAAAGGCTATGGATTTTATTATGAAAATTCTATGTATCGGAGATATTGTCAGCCGTATAGGACGCGATATGCTCTTTAAATATGTTGACGATATGAAATATCAGAAAGGTATTGACTTAGTTATCGCAAACGGTGAAAATGCCACCCACGGCAGAGGTCTTGCCCGCAACGCATATGACGAGCTTATTCGTGCAGGAATTGACGTTATCACTATGGGTAATCACACTTGGGACGCCAAAGAAGTTGTTGATATTATGCGTAACGAGGGAAACGTAATCCGTCCGGCGAATTACAATAAAAAGTGTCCGGGTGAGGGAAGTATCGTTTTTACCGCAAAAAACGGTGTTAAAGTCGGAGTCGTAAATCTTATCGGCAGAACGTATCTTGACCCCGCCGACTCCCCTTTCGACGCTGCCGAACGCGAGGTTGCAAAATTAAAGAAATCAACCAATATTATAATAGTAGATTTTCATGCAGAGGCAACAAGCGAAAAACTTGCTATGGCATATTTCCTTGACGGCAAAGTTTCAGCCGTATTCGGAACGCACACACACGTTCAAACAGCCGATGAAGTCATTCTTCCGAAAGGTACAGGAAATATAACCGACCTCGGAATGACAGGTCCTCAAATATCGATACTCGGCAGAGAGAATAATGCAATAATAAAAAAATTTATTACAGGTATGCCTCAAAAGTTTGAAATTGCGAACGGAAAAGGACAATTTTGCGGTTGTATTTTTGACATTGACGAACAAAGCGGTTTGTGTACGGACATTGAAAGAATTTTTATTCGTGAAAAATAAGTCAAGTAAAAAAAGCACATCATTTTAGTTAAAATTTGATGTGTTTTTTTAGTGATTAATCCGAATTTATGTTTAGCTTTTATTGTTTATTGACTTTGATAATTCGGTGTGATATGATTATTTTATAATAGTTTAAGGGGAGATAAATATGAAAAAATTTTTAGGAATGTTTCTTGCCGTATCAATCGTTTTGAGCGGAATAGGTGCATTCGCCGAAACAGCGTCACCTGCACCTACAGAAACACCGCAAGTAACAGAAGAACCTACCGTTTCACCGGAAACAACATTTGAGCCGACAGAAACAGCAACACCGACCGCAGAGCCGACAGTTAAGCCGACTTCAACGCCGACAATACCGGTGAACGAATTATCAACACAATTTGTTCTTAATATTGACATAACATCACATAAGTACATAATACCTAATGACGTAACTATCGAACTTTACAGCAGTTCCGATGAATTACTCGGTTCAATTACCGAAAACGTATCTCAGGATACTTCTTCGCTAAATCTTATATTCAACGTTCCGCAATATCGTATGGGCGAAAAATTCAAGGTAAAGCTTGTTTCGGGACTTCGTTCATTGAAATATTACGATAAAAAGATTGAGCCTGACGGTATTCTTGAAGTTCAGACGTACGGATATTTGAACGAAAACGGCGAATATGTACAAAATAACGGTTGTGCAATGAACGGTAATCCGAATTACGATAAAGAACTTTGTATGTATGTAAGCGGTAACTTTCTTCAAGACGTTTCACCGCGTGCAAGAATAGTTGACGGTGTCGCAATGATGCCTGTTCGTGCAATCGGTGAGGCAATGGGATTAAAGGTTACATACGACCCTAAATATGACAGCGTAGTTTGCAGCGTCGGTTCAGACCAAGTTATTTTTAACGCAAACAGTGCATATACAACGATTTTCGGAAACGATACATACGCACCTCACGCAACGGTTTATATCGAGGATTCTCTATTTGTCCCTGTAAGAACGCTTGTCGAATCGTTTAATTCAAGTCTTGATGTTCTTGATTTCGACGACCACCTTGATATTATCATTGGCGAATCTCCTATGGTTAAAGAATATCGCAACAGAACACCTGTAAACAAGAACGGTATTACAAGCCGTACAAATTATCTTGTATGGGTTTCAAAGCACGAATATAAGGTAAGAGTATATCAAGGCTCACAATATAATTGGGAACTTCAAAAAGAATTTCCTTGTGCATTAGGTGCATGGAATACGCCTACCATCACAGGTCAATTTGAATATATCGAACGCACAGAATGGGATTATCCAAGCTACTATGTAGGTCCTGTACTTCGTTTCTATAACGGTTATGCACTTCATTCAACATTGCTTTACTATAACGGTACAGAATATGACGGACGTGTCGGTGTAAATATTTCTCACGGCTGTGTACGTCTTCACCCAAGCGATATTAACTGGATTGCAAACACAATTCCGTTCTATACAAGAATTTATATTACAGAATAATATCAAAAAAGCAAGCTGAAATCAGCTTGCTTTTTTATTAGCCGTTCACATAAAATTCTCCGACCATTTCAATCGCTTTAAATGCCTCAAGATAAAACGGTGTTGCCAAAATCCAGTCGTGTACCATTTTTTCACCCTCATAAAATTCCAGCTCCGTACCGTATGCCGCCATCAACTTTGTTTTTAACTTTCTGCAATCGGGATTTAAAATTTCATGAGTTCCTGTCAAAAGAAATATTTTACCGAGATTATCCATTCTGCCAAATATAGGTGAAAGCACAGGATTTTTAACGTCACCGTTTCCAATATATCGCTCCGCTGCATGGTACAGGCAATCCATCGTCAAAAGCGGATCGCGTTCCGCCGCCTCCCCTATTTTCGGATTGCTCATAGTCAAGTCAACCCATGGTGACATTAAAACGGTCTTTTTCGGAAACGGTATCATTTTTTCATCACGCAATATCTGCAAAACTGCCAATGCCAATCCACCGCCTGCACTGTCACCGAACAAATAAAATTCATCACCGTAATTTTTAATTGTAATCTCTCTGTATGCTTTCATTACGATTTTGTGTGTTTTTTCATATGTATGCTCGGGTGCAAGCGGATAGTCTATAAAAGTCACTTTCAATCCGTACATCTTCACAAGTTCTTCAATAATTCTTCTGTGAGATGCTGTCGCCTCTGCGACATATCCGCCGCCATGCAAAAATATAACGTGTCCCCCGTTTGTTTTTTTGCCGCTTACTGTTATAACATTAAAGCCGTCCACATTCCATTCATCTGTTATAAACCCTTTAAATTTATCTGCTCAATTCACCGTTGTTTCTTTCGGGATTGTTGAAATTCTTTTTTATGTTCTCCGACATTTTCATCGTTTCTGCACCGTTTAATATTAAGTCCGCCAATAATTTCATATAATATCTCCATAAGTGTTTTTGTTTAGTATACATTTTATAAGTGATTTTGTCAAGAGAATGTTTAGTGTCCCCATAAAATCAAGGCGACCAATGGTCGCCTCTACGAATTTATTTTTTATCTGCCACCACTCCGTCACTTCGTGACACCTCTCCTCAAGGAGAGGCTCTTTGGCTCCCATCGAGAGGAGCTGTCTGTAATGCCGACTGTGGTGTGGCTATGCTATTTTTATTTTCGCCACTACTCCGTCACTTCGCGACACCTTTCCTCAAGAAGAGGCTCTTTGGCTCCCATCGAGG
>QTVU01000009.1 GCA_003460745.1 Firmicutes bacterium AM55-24TS | reverse complement strand
TATACTAAACATAACTATCTTCTCTAATCATATAAGAAGAAAGCAAATAAAGATATATACTTATCCCGTTGATAGTAATCATATAAGAAGAAAGCAAATAAAGATATATACTTATCCCGTTGATAGTATTCTAAAAGATTATAAATGCGATGTTTTTTGAATAAACAAACGCATAAAATAGCGTTTTCAAAAATTGTAATACAAACTGTAATACGCATCAATTAACTTGTCTGAAAACGTAGTATTCATGCGGGTTACAGAGGATTTTATCAGTGGTCTCCAAAACCGCGTGCCCAAGGTTCGAGTCCTTGTACCCCTGCCAAATAAAAAAGTGTTGAAAACCTAATGTTTTCAACACTTTTTTATTTATATTTTTTGTTTTCCAACACTTTTTTCCGAAAAACATTCAAGGTTTGATAAAACCGAACCTGTTATTTTTTCGACTTGAATAACTGCCTCCGTATTAGGATTTTGCACCATATACATAATAAACACCTTATTTTTTTATATTAGACGGTAAAACGGCTTGCTTTTAAAGCATACAAAAAACAGACAATTTGGAAATAGGTTTATTCACAAGCTATAACTATTTTAATCAATGTGATATTTGCATTTTTTACAAATTTCTTTAAACTCCGCTTTTCTTTTATATTCATCAGGCAAGGATAAAATTTTTATATACCCATCGATACAATCACAATTTTCTATACATTCATAATTATGTATATTCATTTCCACCAACGGACAAAAATACAAATCATCATTTATTTCTGTCTAATACCTCCTTAATTTTGATTTTCTTATCACTATATACAAAATAAATATAATGTTTAATCTTATTTCTTTATATAATTAAATTACACAACAGCCGCTATCCAATTTAACGAACAAAAAACCGCTTAAACATACGTTTAAGCGGTTTCACTTGGTGAGCCATCGGAGATTCGAACCCCGGACAACTTGATTAAAAGTCAAGTGCTCTGCCGACTGAGCTAATGGCCCTGGCAGGGATAGCAGGACTCGAACCTACGCATGCCAGAATCAAAATCTGGTGCCTTACCGACTTGGCTATATCCCTGTATATTAAAATTAAAATGGGGTGGGTAGTGGGATTCGAACCCACGACATTCAGTGCCACAAACTGACGCTCTAACCAGCTGAACTATACCCACCATATGATGGCGGTAGTTATCTACGCACACTAAACTCTTTTTGAATTCCAAAAAGAAATTGGCGTGTCTGGAGGGATTCGAACCCCCGGCCCATTGCTTAGAAGGCAATTGCTCTATCCAACTGAGCTACAGACACATATATTGGAGCGGGTGATGGGAATCGAACCCACGCGACCAGCTTGGAAGGCTGGAATTCTACCATTGAACTACACCCGCATAATTCAATCTGTCTTTCAGTGAGTTCTCTACTCACCAACTGACTTGATTAATTATAACAGACCAAAAAGCATTTGTCAATACTTTTTTCAAAAAAATTTGTCATTTTTATGTACCGGGACAGATTTCTCTATCCCGACACATTTTTACTGACTTTATACACATAATCAGTCATTTTCGCCACATCATTTTTTGAATTAAAAACTCCGAACGACGCTCTGACCGCTCCCCTATCCGATGTACCTATCGCTCTGTGTGCGAGCGGTGCACAATGATAACCCGCTCTTACCGCCGCTTTGCCCTTAAGCATTTCAAAAACTTCTTCGCTTCCGAGATTTGCCACATTAAACGCGACAGTCGCAACACTGTTATCATTCCCGTATACCGTAACATTATCCATATTCATCAAATTTTCTTTAAATTTTTCGGAAAGCATTTTTTCATACTTACCGATTACATCAACGCCGTATTTCATAACATACTTAACCCCTGCCCCCAAAGCCTTAATTGCAGGTGTATTCATCGTACCGCTGTGGAACTTATCGGGCATAAATTCCGGCTGGGAAACGCTCTCCGAATTACTTCCCGTTCCGCCCGTCACAAGCGGTGCAAGTTCTTCCGGACTTTTCACATACAATCCGCCTGTTCCAAGCGGTCCCATAAGACCTTTATGTCCCGGAAAAGCTATCATATCCGCATTCATTTTTTCCGCATCAATATTTATGCTCCCTGCCGTTTGTGCAACGTCCAGCAAAAACGGTATTTTATGCTTTTTCGCTATTCTTCCTATCTCATACACCGGCTGAATTGTTCCGCACACGTTTGACGCGTGGGTACAGACAATCAGCTTTGTATCTTTCCTCACAGCCTTTTCAACATCTTCCGCATGTACATATCCGCTCTTATCCGCTTTTACAACGGTGTAATTACCGGGCAAACAAGCAGGTCTTAAAACGCTGTTATGATCCATCTCCGTAACGACAATATGTCCTCCGTTTGACATTGTGCCGAGAATGGCAGTGTTCAGAGCATACGTCGCATTTTGCGTAAAAACAATATTTTCGGCTTTTTTTATATTAAAAAGCTGTGCAATCAAATCTTGTGTATCTACAATAGCACGCACTGCGTCCATACTCATCTTATGTCCTCCCCGTCCTGCGTTTCCGCCCGAAAACAAGGTACTCTTAAAAAGCGTCGCATACACCGACAAAGGCTTTTTCAAAGTCGTTGCCGCGTTATCAAGATACAACATCATAAACACGCTCCCCGTTTACTGTTCTTTCTATATAAATCCGTCTAATCGGAATCTCATTATCGCCGGCTATCTTTCTGATTTCATTAAGTGCACGGTCATCAACACGCACGGAATAGGAACAGCCACCTTGATTTAAAGCGGACGGCGTATGCACAACATATGCCGGAAAACCGATAATTTTTTCTGCAGCTTTTTTAAGTCTTGTCGCAGTAGTGACCGATCCAATCAATATATACATAAATTTCACTCCCCTCAAATATTTTAAAAAGGCAAGCGAGAAATTCTTGCCTCCTTACTATATAATATTCAATCGACGATAGTTTGTGAGTAAACAAAAAAACTGCCGACAATTTGTCGACAGCCTCGGACTTTAGACAAAACCATAATGGTTTTGTCTACTTTATTTTTGGGAGTTTGAGGTGCAACCTCATTAAAAATCATTTCTGACGACCTGTGCGGCAGAAATGGCTTAAAATCTAAAGTTTCGACTTTGGAGGAACTTTATGATTTTTTCAAAAAAATACTCAAAAATTACATCGCAGATGTGATTGTTGAGCTGGTGACATTTTGTCACCAGGCTCACTTTATTAGTATACATCAAACACACTTCGCGGTTTATTGTGATACGACACACTAAGCACCAGTCCTATTGCAATCATATTCACAACAAGTGACGTACCGCCGTAGCTTACAAACGGCAACGGAATACCCGTAACAGGCATAAGTCCGATACACATACCGATATTTTCAAATGCGTGGAACAACATCATTGCACCGACACCGACACAAATATATCTTCCGAAAGCATTATCGGCTTTTTGAGCGGTTTTAAAGCATTTATAAATTATGAAGAACAGCACCGCCGTAACAAGCAATGCACCAATAAAACCAAATTCCTCACTTATTACACTGAATATAAAGTCGGTATATTTAGTAGGCAAATAACCCATTTGGTTTTGCGTTCCCTGCAAATATCCTTTACCCCAAAGCTGACCCGAACCGACCGCAATTTTAGATTGAATTACGTTATAGCCTCTGCCCCTTGGGTCAAGGTTTGGATTGAAAAACACCTGAATACGTTTCTGCTGATATTCCGAAAGTACATACTTATATATAAAAGGCAATGACGCGACACCTGCCACACCAATCGGCAATATATATTTATATGAAAGTTTTGCAACAAACATAAGACATATAAACATAAACAAAAATACCAACACACTGCCCATATCAGGCTGTAACAAAATCAAACCTACAAGCACGCCGATATGAAGCAACAATCCTAAAATCGTAAGCGGTTTATTTATATCGTCATGCACTTTGGATAAGTGACACGAAAAAGTTACTATAAAGCAAATTTTTGCGATTTCCGAAGGCTGAATACCGATTGCACCGAATCTGATCCAGCTCCTCGCACCCCAGTCGCCGCTGACACCAAACACCAATACCAAAAGCAGTATCGCGACGGCGAATATATAAATCGGTTTGACGAGATTTTTAAGCTGTTCGTAATCGAAAAAACACGTTACAAGCATTGCCGCACAACCTATAACCATTGCACCCGACTGCACTATTACATTCGTATTCGACTGCAATGTTCGCGTAGCCGAATAAATCATCACTATTCCAAACACCGACAAACAGATTGTTGCTATAAACAAAACCCAGTCAAACTCCATAAGTATGACGGATTTTTTTGAAACACTCTTTATTTTCAAAAATATCACTCCTATTCAGATTACAGACAAAACGATTTTATCACAATTATTTATATTATATAACAATATTCGATTTTAAGCAATATTTTTAAAACTTTTTCGATTTTATTTTTAACAATAAAAAAATGGCGATTCAAAATCGTCATTTTTATGGTAAAGGAATATTTAATTTTTGCAATAATTCATTCGCACGGCGAATCTGTTTTTTACGATATTCCGCAATGTAATGCGTATCAGAACCGACGCTTACGGAAATTCCGCTTTCTTTGATTATCTGCTGTTTCTTTTCATTGGTAAGAAAATCATAATAATATATGTAATTCCCCGAAGTATTCAGTTCCCAAAAAATATCGTTGTCGCGTAAAATTTTTATTATATCAAGTCCGTATCTTTCACCGAGTTTGAAAATATCGGTATGTGCAAGACCTGTTTTGCATTTAAACAGCTTTCGCCATTCCAAAAATTCATAAAAGTCGATTGCCCTTATATCGTCAAGACATTCAAAAAGTACATAATCAAAATTTTCCGTTGCACGCGGAAGCGATTCCGGCGGTGTCGGACGTGTACCGATTTCAAGACCGCAAAGAACTTTTATTTGATCGGCATATTTTATTTTACAATGCTGAATATATTCATAATATATAGGAAGATTTTCACCGATTGAGAATTGATGGTCGGTTATACCGATAACGTCAACACCGTGTCTGATTGCATTTTCGATTATTTCTTCGGGTGTGTTCGAGCCGTCATAGCTGAATTTTGTGTGATTGTGTAAATCAACGGTATACATCGGAAAACCTCCTTTTTCTCATTTGCATATATTATAACACACACTTATAAAAAATTCAATTATTATTAAAATTTAATTTATTTACAAACAATAATATTTATGATAAAATAACAATAATAAGGAAAGAATACGATGAGGAGTGATTAAAAATGGATTTTTTAGAATTGACAAAAAACAGATTTTCGCTCAGAAAATTTTCTGATAAAAAAGTAGAGAAAGAAAAGATAGATTATATTCTTGCGGCAATGCAGGCAGCGCCTACCGCCGTAAATTTTCAGCCACAGAGAATACTTGTACTTACCGACGAAAAAGAACTTGAAAAGGTGAGCAAATGCACGAAATTTGCATTTAATCCGCCGCTTAATTTCCTTGTATGTTACGACAAAGAAACATCTTGGACGCGCGGAAATGACGGACACGACGAGGGTGAAATCGACGCGGCTATCGTTGCAACGCATATGATGTTGGCGGCAAAAAGCGTAGGGCTCGGAACGACTTGGGTAGGCTCATTTAATCCGAAGGACATAAAAGAGCAATTCAATTTGCCTGAAAATTATGTTCCCGTTGCATTTTTACCGACAGGTTATCCGTCAGACGACGCAGAGCCTTCGGCGGCTCATTCAAGCAGAAAAGATTTAAACGAAACTGTTTTCTACAACAGTTTTTCTCAAAAATAACAAGCAGAAAGGGGTATGTATTATGAAAATTTGTGTATTCGGAGCGTCAAGCAGCACAATAGATAAATCTTATGTCAGCCAAGTCGAAGAACTCGGACGTAAAATTGCTGACAGAGGTCACGGACTTGTTTACGGTGCAGGTGCATCCGGACTTATGGGTGCGGTTGCACGCGGTGTTTATGAAAAGAAAGGCGAAATTGTCGGTGTTGTACCGAATTTCTTTGATGATGAAGATATGGGTGTTGACGGCCGTATTTTCCAAGACTGTACGGAACTTATCAGAACGGACACAATGCGTGAAAGAAAACGTATAATGGAAGAAAGAGCGGACGCTTTTGTTATTGTTCCCGGCGGAATAGGCACTTTTGAGGAATTTTTTGAAGTGTTTACTCTAAAACAGCTTGAAAGACATAACAAAGCTATCGCCATACTTAACGTAAACGGGTATTACAACGCAATGATTGATATGCTTGAAGTTGCGGTCAAGGAAAAGTTTTTGAGAGCGGGCTGTAAACTTCTTTACAAAGTTTTCGATGACGTGGACGAAACACTTGACTACATTGAGTCATACAAAGCACCGAAAATTAACGTATTTGAAATGAAAGACGTAAAAAAATAATCTAAAAAACACCGACACATCGGTGTTTTTTTGTCGATTTATAAAAAAAATATCTAAACAATGATATATTTTTCACAAATTATAAAAAAATTGAATAAATAATATAGACATTTCGTTTATTTATGGTATAATTAATATACAGACATATGGCGGCAGACGCCGTCGCTACTATTTTTATAACTTTAGGAGGAGAATCCAATGGCAAAAAAGTATTGTTACCTTTTTACAGAAGGTAATGCAACTATGAGAGAGTTGCTTGGCGGTAAAGGTGCTAACCTTGCTGAAATGACAAATATCGGTCTTCCGGTACCGCAGGGTTTCACAATTACAACTGAGGCTTGTACTCAATATTACGAAGACGGTCGCACAATCAATCCTGATATTATGGCTGAAATCAACGAGTACATCGGCAAGATGGAAGAAATCACAGGTAAGAAGTTCGGCGATAAGGAAAACCCACTTCTTGTTTCTGTTCGTAGTGGTGCAAGAGCATCAATGCCGGGTATGATGGATACAATCTTGAACCTTGGTCTTAACGAAGACGTTGTTGAAGTTATCGCTAAGAAGTCAGGTAACGCAAGATGGGCTTGGGACTGTTACAGAAGATTTATTCAGATGTATTCAGACGTAGTTATGGAAGTCGGTAAGAAGTATTTTGAAGAACTTATCGACAAGATGAAAGAAGAAAAGGGAGTTACTTTTGACGTTGAGCTTACAGCTGACGACCTAAAGGAACTTGCATCACAATTTAAGGCTGAATATAAGGAAAAGATTGGCGAAGACTTCCCATCAGATCCTAAAGAACAGCTTATGGGTGCCGTTAAAGCCGTATTCCGTTCATGGGATAACCCAAGAGCTAACGTATACCGTCGTGATAACGACATTCCTTATTCATGGGGTACAGCCGTAAACGTACAGTCAATGGCATTCGGTAACATGGGTGATGACTGCGGTACAGGTGTTGCATTTACTCGTGACCCTGCTACAGGCGAAAAGAAGCTTATGGGTGAATTCCTTATAAATGCTCAAGGTGAAGACGTTGTTGCCGGCGTTCGTACACCAATGCCAATCGCAAAGATGGAAGAAGAATTCCCTGAGGCATTTGCTCAGTTCAAGGATGTTTGCAAACTTCTTGAAGATCACTACAGAGATATGCAGGATATGGAATTCACTGTTGAAAATAAAAAGCTTTATATGCTACAAACAAGAAACGGTAAGAGAACTGCTCAAGCTGCTTTGAAGATTGCTTGTGACCTTGTTGACGAAGGTATGAGAACAGAAAAAGAAGCTGTTGCAATGATCGACCCAAGAAACCTTGATACACTACTTCACCCTCAATTCGACGTTGCCGCTCTAAAGGCTGCTACACCAATGGGTAAGGCTCTTGGTGCATCTCCGGGCGCCGCAGCAGGTAAGATTGTATTCTCAGCTGACGACGCTAAAGAATGGGCTGCAAGAGGCGAAAAGGTTGTTCTTGTAAGACTTGAAACTTCTCCTGAAGATATCGAAGGTATGAAAGCCGCTCAAGGTATCCTTACAGTTCGCGGCGGTATGACATCTCACGCAGCCGTTGTTGCCCGTGGTATGGGTACATGCTGTGTATCAGGTTGCGGCGACATCGCAATGGACGAAGAAAACAAGAAGTTTACACTTAACGGTAAAGAATATCACGAAGGTGATACAATTTCACTTGACGGTTCAACAGGTAATATCTATGACGGTATTATCCCAACAGTTGATGCATCAATCGCAGGTGAATTCGGCAGAATTATGTCATGGGCTGATAAGTACAGAACACTAAAAGTTCGTACAAACGCAGATACTCCTGCTGACGCTAAGAAAGCTAAGGAGCTTGGTGCAGAAGGTATCGGTCTTTGCCGTACAGAGCATATGTTCTTTGAAGGCAACAGAATTGACGCATTCAGAGAAATGATTTGTGCTGATACAGTTGAAGAAAGAGAAGCAGCTCTTGATAAAATTCTTCCTATGCAACAAGGTGACTTCGAGCAACTTTACGAGGCTCTTGAAGGTAACCCTGTAACAATCAGATTCTTGGACCCACCTCTACACGAGTTCGTTCCTACAGAAGAAGAAGATATTGAATTGCTTGCAAAGGCTCAAGGCAAGAGCGTTGAGGCTATTAAGGATATTATCAACGGTTTACACGAGGCTAACCCTATGATGGGTCACAGAGGTTGCCGTCTTGCAGTAACATATCCTGAAATTGCAAAAATGCAGACAAAGGCTGTTATTCGTGCAGCTATCAACGTTCAAAAGGCTCACGCTGATTGGACAATCGTTCCTGAAATTATGATTCCGCTTATCGGCGACATAAAAGAATTGAAGTACGTTAAGAAAGTCGTTGTAGAAACAGCTGACGCTGAAATCGCTGCATCAGGCATCGAACTTAAGTACGAAGTTGGTACAATGATTGAAATTCCTCGTGCGGCTCTAACAGCTGACGAAATTGCTAACGAAGCTGACTTCTTCTGTTTCGGTACAAACGACCTTACTCAGCTTACATTCGGTTTCTCACGTGACGACGCAGGTAAGTTCCTTGACGCTTACTATGACGCTAAAATCTTTGAAAATGATCCGTTCGCTAAGATTGACCAAAAGGGTGTTGGTAAGCTTATGGAAACAGCTATTAAGCTTGGTAAGCCGGTTAATCCAAAGCTTCACATCGGTATCTGCGGTGAACACGGCGGCGACCCATCATCAGTTGAGTTCTGCCACAAGATTGGTCTTGACTATGTTTCATGCTCACCATTCCGTGTGCCAATCGCAAGACTTGCAGCTGCTCAAGCTAAGATTAACGAAGAAAACTAATTCATTATCGAATATGATAATCAGACAGGCAAAACCTTTCGGTTTTGCCTGTTTTTTTATACGAAATTCTCTCCTCCACTTAATTTATTTCAAAAAATTTTCAAAAAACTATTGACTTAGAGTAAACTCCAAGTATTATAATATACTTGTAAACAAAAAATATATGCGAGGTGATTTTAATGACTATAAAAGAAGTAAGCGAAAAATACGATATTTCGCAGGACACTTTGCGATATTATGAACGTATCGGAATGATACCGCCTGTTACACGAACATCAAGCGGTATTCGTGATTATCAAGAGAGCGACTTAGGCTGGGTTGAGCACGTTATTTGTATGAGAAGTGCCGGTCTGCCTGTTGAATCTATAATCGAATACGTTAAACTTTGTCAAGAGGGTGACGAAACTATTCCCGCAAGGCTTCAACTTTTGGTTGAGCAAAGAAAAAATCTGCTCGACCAAATGGAACAAATGAATGTCACATTAAAGCGACTGAACTACAAAATCGACCGTTACGAAACAGCCGTGAAGACAGGCGAATTATCTTGGGATTGACGTTGCTAAAGTCATTGTATCCAAAACAAAATAGGTAAATAACATTAAATAAACTTATGGAGGAATTTTAAATGTATATTGAAAAAATCAATCAACCGACAGACGTAAAAAATTTAAACAGCGAACAACTTCACGTTCTCGCAGATGAAATGCGTCAAGCACTTTTGCAAAAGCTAAGCAAGCACGGCGGACACTTCGGTCCTAATCTTGGTATGGTAGAGGCAACAATCGCACTTCACTATGTCTTTAATTCTCCGACAGACAAAATCGTATATGATGTTTCTCACCAAAGCTATCCGCACAAAATGCTTACAGGCAGAAAAGATGCGTTTTTGTACGAAGACAAGTATGATGATGTATCGGGTTACAGCAATCCCGACGAAAGCGACCACGATTTCTTTACAATCGGTCACACTTCAACTTCCGTTTCACTTGCCTGCGGTCTTGCAAAAGGTCGTGACTTAAAGGGCGATAAGGAAAATATCATTGCCGTAATCGGCGACGGTTCACTTTCGGGCGGTGAGGCTCTTGAAGGACTTGACTTTGCAAGTGAGCTTAACAGCAATCTTATAATCGTTGTAAACGATAACGATATGTCTATCGCAGAAAATCACGGCGGTTTGTATAAAAACCTAAAACAGCTTCGCGATACAGACGGTAAATCGGAATGTAATCTTTTCAAATCAATGGGACTTGACTATGTATTTGTAAAAGACGGAAATGACATTGATTCGCTTATCACCGCATTCGAGCAGGTTAAAGACAGCACTTATCCTGTAGTTGTTCACATTTGTACCCAAAAAGGTAAGGGCTACAAAATAGCAGAAGAAAACAAGGAAAATTGGCACTATTGTGGTCCATTCAACCTTGAAACAGGTAAATCCGATATGTCGCAAGACGGCGGAGAAGATTATTCGTCAATGACAGCCGATATTCTTTTAAAGAAAATGAAAGAGGACAAGACCGTTGTCGGAATTACATCTGCTACACCGACCGTTTTCGGTTTCACAGAGGACAAGAGAAAAGAGGCAGGCTCACAGTTTGTTGACGTTGGTATCGCCGAAGAAACAGCCGTTGCACTTGCGTCTGGTATCGCAAAGAACGGCGGCAAGCCTGTTTACGGTGTTTACAGCACATTTATTCAACGCACCTACGACCAACTTTCACAGGATTTATGTATCAACAACAATCCCGCAACAATCCTTGTATATTTGGCGTCTGTTTACGGTATGAATGACGTTACTCACCTTGGCATATATGATATTCCGATGATGTCTAACATTCCTAATCTTGTCTATCTTGCACCGACAACAAAGGAAGAATACCTTGCAATGCTTGATTGGAGTATTGAGCAAAACGACCACCCTGTTGCAATCCGTGTACCTATCAGTGTTGTATCAGACGGCAAAAAAGTTACAAAAGACTTCAGCAAGCTAAATGAATATGAAGTTACTCAAAACGGCAGTAAAATTGCAATAGTTGCACTTGGCTCATTCTATTCGGTAGGTGCCAAAACGGCTGAAATTATCGAAAACAAAACAGGTGTAAAACCTACACTTATAAACCCGATTTACATTACAGGTACTGACGATAAGCTTTTGGAACAGCTTAAAGAAAACCATGACATTGTTATAACAGTCGAGGACGGTGTTTTAAACGGCGGTTTCGGCGAAAAGATTGCAAGATTTTACGGCAATTCTGACGTCAAGGTATTGAATTACGGTTTAAAGAAAGAATTTCTTGACAGATATAACCCTGAAGAAATCGTCAAAGCAAACCGTCTTACTCCTGAGCAAATTGCAGAGGACGTTTGCGGTATAATCGGTTAATAAGAGATGAAATATTATAAAAAACTAATTTTATAAGATAACAAAAAAACTGATGTGTTTCCACATCAGTTTTTTGTTTATTGTACATTATTAACGATACGTACTATATTCGCATACGGTTTCTGCTTATTATTCCAAGCATAAACCTCTATATCCGTATACTCCTTATCAATCAACTCTATTCCCTTTAGTTCACTTGTTTGTGGCATTTTCAATCCGACAAGTTTACCGTCATTTTTAAATGCAATATACACATTAACATCATTCATATCCACATTTTCAAAATCAAGTGTGACATCAAGTTTGTTGTTGCTATTTATCATAGCTGTGATTTTGTTGTTTGCCAAATTTGGTGTCGCTGTTGGAATCACCGTTGGGATTGCTGTCGGAATTGTTGTCGGCTTTAATGTTGAAGTAACCGCCGGTGTTGCTGTCGGCTTTAATGTTGGTGTTGCCGTTGGCACTACCGTTGGTGTTGCTGTCGGCTTTAATGTCGGTGTTGCCGTTGGCACTACCGTCGGCGTCGCTGTCGGCTTTAATGTTGGTGTTGCCGTTGGCACTACCGTCGGTGTCGCTGTCGGCTTTAATGTTGGTGTTGCCGTTGGCACTACTGTTGGCGTTGGTGTCGGCTCTTCTCCCTCAAATTCCAAAACAAGCGTCGGTCCTTGCGCATCTGTACCGCTGTATTCCTTTGACGCGATAACCTGTTCACGTCCTGTACCTGTCCACAATGTAAACGTAATCAAATTATCTGTACACTTCTCTTTTATTACATCCGTCACATCGAACGATATTTCCTTATAATCGACATTGTATGCAGGTGACACTTGTAAACCCAATGACGATAACGGTGTATTTTCGCCTCTCACTGTTATATCATTTGTAGTAACTGTCGCCTCGTCCCAATCATTCTTTGAACAGTAATCAAGATGTAAAACCGAATTTTTCTTTTCCGTATTTGAAAATTTATCATACAAATTTAATGTTGCCGATACTAATTTTTTACCGGCATACTTTGAAAGGTCAAAGCGAATCAATCCCAAACCTTTAACATCTTTCAATCCCGGCGAGCTTGATGTATATACATTTTGTGCTTGATTAATCTTCAATTCCTCGTCAGAGCCGTGTGCCGTTGTACTGTCCACAAGATATGTATCCGCATCGGCAGTAACAGTCACAGGTGCTGTCGTGGCTTTTACCGTAGGACGTGGTGTAAATAACGAAGTATCGGGATATGTCACTTTAGTGAATGACGTACTTGGTGCAAGGTAGTTTAACGTGTTGCCACCCGAATCTTTCGCCAAAGCCGCCGAACCTATATAATAGCTTGTATGAGGCGACTGGTTGTATCCGACATTCTGCCATGCTATTGCGCAACGATATTGACTGTCGTGCATAAGCGTTGTAAGTCTGTAATCAGTCGGAATAGTCGAAAAATAAATTCTCACACCGTCACCGTATCTAAGCACGATTTCTTCACGCCAATCACCGAAAAGGTCGGCTGTAAGACACGCATTTGACTTTGTACCGTTATTTATTGAACCCGGCAATGTTGAATTTTTACTGTTATAATAAATTCTTTCCGCACCGCTTTTTATGCTGTATTTTACAAGTTTATTTCCGTCAAGCAATTCTCGTCCCAAATCACCGTCCCAATATACTGCAAAATTCTCCATATTGCTTCCATTGGTATTAGGTATATTTCCTACTTTTTCACCTGCTTGATTATATATACCGTCAGCCGCTACCGACCAGAACAACGAAAGATTACCGCTTGACAACGCATAATCATCATCGACATTATCCATAATACCTCTGCCTATATCTCCCTGTGCGGCTTGTAGCATAATATCACCATTATATCTCTTTATATCTACCGCATATGGAATTGTGTCATCATTGTGCTTACCTGCCTCGTGCGCCATAAATATTTCTTGTTTTCCATCGTTATCAAAGTCCGAAACGTGTTCTGCGTCACCGTGTCCTCGACCGTCATACGTCAAAACAGTTCCGTCATTGTCAAGAACCGCACTGCCGAAAATAATCTCGTCATATCCGTCATTATCCACGTCAGCTACCGATACACTGTGTGCACCTTGTGCATAAAGCGTTTTATTTGGATTATTTTTACTTGTACCGTCTGCATATTTTACGGTACAACCTGTACCGCCATTTTCTTCTGTCGGTGTATTAGTTGAAAGCCATTGTTCTTTAAGGTCTGTGCCGTCCCAAGTATATGCCGCCGCATACACATATGTATAATATCCTCTTGTCATTACAACACTCGGGTGTACACCGTCAAGATATGCCACCGCGGCAAGATATCTTTCACTTCTGTTTGCATAGCTGTCGCCCCATTCGGAAGATGTCAAAATACTTCTCGGCGGGTCAAAATCAACAGTCTGCATTGCCGCACCTGTTTCACCGTTAAATACAGTTAAATACTCCGGTCCGCCATCCTTGCCCATAAGCAAACCGAATGAATTTCTGCAATCTTTTTTATCGTCACCCTTGGTTATATTCTTTCCTGCTTTTGAGACATAATTACCCTCACCGTCTTTTGAGCCCGGTGCTGTTTTTAATATGACTTCCGACTTACCGTCACCGTCAAAATCATACACCATATATTGAGTATAGTGCGCACCCGCGCGGATATTAACTCCCAAATCTATTCTCCAAAGAAGAGTGCCGTCAAGCTCATATGCGTCCAAGTACACATTGCCCGTATAACCCTTAACGGAATTATCCTTTGAATTAGACGGGTCCCATTTTACGATGTATTCATATTCTCCGTCACCGTCAAGGTCGCCCACACTCATATCGTTTGCGGTATATGTATATTCTTCATCTGTCGGCGTCTTTCCTCCGTCAGGAACTTTAAACGCAATGTCTTTATATGCCACAGAACGACCTTTATATATTGTGTTGGTTGTCCAAACATCAACCGCCTCTGTTTCGTCTATTGCCTCACCTTTCGGCACAACTGTATACTTGTTATCCGCTGTGCCTTTTGAATCGGTATAGCAAGTTGCATCGTGTCCGCCTGTTGTATATATTTTTTCGCCGTCACGGTATATGTCAAATGCTTGATTTGTCAGACTTTCCGTACCCAAAAGTCGCCACGACAAATATACACCGCCGTTTGTTTTAACGGCAACAGTGCCTCGATCAAGTTTTTCCATTACTCGTTTTTCAATAGTTGAATTTGTGTCGGCATATGACGTCAACACCGATATTGACGCAACTGATGTAACCATTACAGCTACCGTCAAAAATGCGGTTAATTTTTTTAACATAGTTTTTTCTCCCTTACCCCAAATCGCTCCAATATCTCTCTTAAGCCTCTTTTTTCATTATAAACTTTAATGAATAAAAATTCAAGAAGAGAATGAAATATTTGCTGATTTTTATACTAAAAAAGCTGAATTTGAACACTCTCAAATTCAGCTTTTAGGCTAATTTCCACATTCGATACTTATTTCGTTAAACACTGTCAAGTAGTCATTTATCGTCTTATTTTCTTTTTCCGCACCGGAAACGTCCATAATAGCCTCGCCGTTATGCATCATAACAGTTCTTGTGCCATGCTCAACCGCGTGACGAAGATTATGCGTTACCATAATGGTTGTTATGTTCTTTTCATGAACAATCTTATCCGTAAGCATCATAACCGTATCAGAAGATTTAGGGTCAAGTGCGGCTGTATGTTCATCCAAAAGCAACAAATCAGGTCTGATCATAGTCGCCATAATAAGTGCAAGCGCCTGTCTTTGACCACCCGAAAGTGAGCCTGCAAGGGTTGAAAGTCTGTTTTCAAGTCCCATACCCAAAAGTTCAAGCTGTGAACGGTAAAAGTCTTTTCTCTGACGGTTGAGTCCAAACGAAAGTCCGAAATTCTTACCCTTATTATCTGCGATAGACAGGTTTTCCCATATAGTCATTGACGGACAGGTTCCCATTGCGGGATTTTGAAAAACTCTGCCTATTCTCTGCGCACGTTTAAAGTTTTTCAGCTTATTAAGCTCCTTACCGTCAAGCAAAACACTTCCGCTGTCAATCGGCATATCGCCCGAAATGACGTTTAACATAGTCGTTTTTCCCGAACCGTTTGAACCGATAACTCCGACAAAATCACCGTCGTTTACAGTTATGTTAAA
Organism: Firmicutes bacterium AM55-24TS; assembly: GCA_003460745.1. Taxonomy (GTDB): domain Bacteria; phylum Bacillota; class Clostridia; order UBA1381; family UBA1381; genus Hominilimicola; species Hominilimicola fabiformis. The sequence goes on along the minus strand of QTVU01000009.1, from coordinate 60,201 downwards.
GTCCGAAAAAAGTACCTTTTCATCAATAGTTCCTTGATTAAAAGTTTTATAAATGTGAGAAAGTTCAAGCATTTTTCTTCACCCCAACTTTCTTCTTTTTAAGCAAAAATTCGTCTACGCAAAGTGTTGCAATAAACAAAATCGTTATCATAAGGTTTGTATCTTGCGAACGCAAACCTGCGGCAAGTGCGATTGAAATACAGGCCTTATAAATAATCATACCGAAAAGCACGCCTGTTGTAATTCTAAGGAATTTAATTTTCTTAAATATAGTCGAGCCGATAATAACAGCGGCAAGACCCATAACAACAGTACCCGTACCAGATGCAACGTTAAACGCTTTGCCGTATTGGCAGTACACCGCACCGGCAAGCGAAACAAGTCCGTTTGCAATCGCAAGACCGATAATTTTAATCGTTCCCGGATTTTGTGCAAGCGTGATTACAAGCCCCTCATTATCTCCGACACTTCTTAAAAGAAATCCCGACTTTGTACGCATATACCAATCAAGTGCAAACTTTGCGATAAGCGTAATCACAAGAATAACAACAAGTTTAGAGTACAATGCAAAGTGACCGTTTCCGAAAAGGAAAGCTGTCTGCGAGAAAATAGTCGTTGTATCCATACTTAGGAAATCCGACGCTTTTCCGACTATTCCGTAATTTATCGAATAAAGAGCCGTCATAGTAAGAATACCGCAAAGAAGATTGCGTATTCTGAGTTTTACGTTGAAAATTCCCGTAAACATACCGGCTATGCACCCTGCGGCAAATGCCGCAAGCAATGCAAGCCACGGATTAAGACCGTTATTAATCATCACAAAGCATATAGCTATTCCGAGAGGGAACGTACCGTCTACAGACAAATCGGGGAAATCAAGAATGGTATAGGTGATATACACACCCATAGCCATTATTCCATATATCAGTCCCTGCTCAAGTATTCCGACTATCAGTCCTTCAATCATGATTCAGACGGAGCGTTTTTGACCTCAGCTCTGTCTGTGATTGACTGCGGTATTGTTACTCCGATTTTTTCTGCGACGTCAGTGTTGATTGTAATTTTACTTTCTGTAAGAGTTTCGAAAGGGATATTCTTAACGTCCTCACCCTTTAGCACTCTTGCAGCCATAACGCCTGCTTTTTTACCAAGTTCAATGTAGTCGATACCGGCTGACGCGATACAGCCGTTTCCTACTTGTTCTTCTTCACTGCCGAATACAGGAATGTTTTTAGCAGTTGCCTTTTCAAGAAGTATAGGCAAGTTTTCAACAACTGTGTTGTCTGTCATATTTGAGATACAGTCAACTTCGCTTACCAAAAGGTCTACTGCCTGCGGAATTTCAGCGGCATTTGTAATACCCTTTTCAACAAGTTCAAAACCGTATTCGCCTACTTTTTGCTTATATGTTTCTATTGTAGAAACAGAATTTGCTTCACTTGTTGTGTAAAGTATACCGATTTTCTTTGCGTCAGGCAACATTTCACGGATAAGCTTTAACTGTTCGTCAACAGGCAACATATCGCTTACACCTGTAATTCCGTCCATTGCCTGTGTATCGCTTTCTGCAAGCTTTGCGGCAACAGGGTCTGACACTGCGTTAAAGATTACAGGAATCTTTGCCTCGTAAGCCGCATTGTAGCAAGCCTGCGCAGACGGTGTTGCGATACCGCATACAAGGTCCATACCTTGTGAAACAAATTGCTGTGCAATTTGTGTATTTGTTGAGTCGTCACCCTTTGCAGACGATTCTGTAATATCATACTTGATACCCTCTGAATCAAGTCCCTGCTTAAAGCCCTCACGGCAGTTATCAAGCGACGGATGGTCTGCGTATTGAAGTACACCGATTTTGTATGTATCTTTAGCATTTGTGTCTGTTGCTCCGTCAGTTCCACCGTTTTGTGTGCCTCCGCAACCTGCCAAAGAAACGGCACATAGTGCGGCTGTTAGTCCCATTGCAATAATCTTCTTTAAATTTTTCATTTTACATCTTCCTTTCTTTTTTGCAAGAAAAAACAGAAAAACCTCTCAGACAGATAAGTCCGAGAGGCATAAAAATCATATTAAAATATGCTCTGTCTGTTCTAATCTCATCTAATCTGTGTTATATTATACTAAACTTTACTGCCATTTGTCAATAGTAAAAACAAATTATCTGAAATTAAGCGTAGAAAGTCCGAGCGGTGTCGAATATTCAATCAACTTATTCTCTATTTGAGTCTTTCTGTCACCCTCAGCTATTGCCGGCTGATAGTCGTTATACTCATCATGACCCGAAATTGTTGCGGGAATAAGCGTCATATTATCGTCCTCCTGCATAACCCCGTCAACAAACGTAAATGTCTGTCTGTATATAACTGTGTCCTTGTCCGCCGGGTTATTGTTACCGCCGAAGCAGAAGTTACCTAAGCTGTACGCTATATATTTACCGTTGTATTTTTCAATACCCTGCAAAACGTGAGGGTGTGTTCCCAAAACAAGGTCTGCACCTGCGTCAATCGCCTTGTGTGCAAGCTCTGTTTGTGTATCGTTCGGAGCGGTAGCCTTTTCTTCGCCCCAGTGAATACTTACTATAACAAGCTGTGCACCAAGACTTTTAACCGAACCGATGACATTTTCAAGTTTTGCCGCCTCTGTTTCGTCAAGTGCGTCAATTCCGACAAGTCCGACCGATATTCCGTTTACATCTCTTATCGCGGTATTCGTACCTATAAAATTGGAGATACCGGCCTCATTCAAATATTTTATCGTGTCCGAAAGACTTACGTCACCGTAATCGGCACTGTGGTTATTTGCAAGGTTTGCCGCCTCAACACTTGACGATGTAAGTATCTGCACATATTCAGGCTTACCCCTGAAAGCAAACTGCTTATCCTGTCTTGTTCCTTGATTTGACAAAGTACCCTCAAAATTTACGATAGTTAAATCGTCCTCCGAAAATATCGGTGAAACATTTTTAAAGAAATATGAATAATCGCCGTTTAAAGACTCGGCAACCGATTTAAAGCTGCCGTTTGGGTCTGCGTTTATGTCAGTTGCCAACGTACAGTCGCCGACAGCCGTCATTGTGACCGTCTGTGCGGTAGGCGTATATTCTTTTTCAGCCTTTTTTTCTGCACGTTTATTAGATGTAAATGCAAGAACGGTGGCAGATATGAAAAGAATCACCGCCAAGCATATAGTTACCTTTCGTATACTCATTTATAATCTCCCAAATTATTTTAATCAATAGTTTAATTTTATTCTAATGCAACTGTTTTGTCAATATAAAATTTAACCGTTTGGTTTAACAATCTTTTTAATTTTTTGTTTTAATGTTAAATAAGCAAGTTTTGCTTTTGACGTTTGCTTTGCTACATCTGCGTTTGCATGAGCATTTATCATTTCGGTAAATTTTTGTGCCATCAAGTAATACACACGTTTTTTATAATGGTTTACACTGTCGTTAAAATCATCATCGGACGTTATATATTCATTCACGTCAAACAACGTCACGTTTTTGCAGCCGTCAAATTCTTTCCGTACCGCCGCATTATATTCCTTGTGGTCATTGTGCCTGTTCACCCAAGCCTCCAGCTTATTATCCTTGTACTCACGTTCGCAGCCAAGCAAAATAACAAGTTCCGTATCGGGTTTGATATGCTCATAGATAAACCGCAGATTTTCCGCCGTCTGCTTCGGTGTAAGTCTGCCCAAGAACTCATATTCTCCCGCAATCTTCTGCAAATCCTTTTCTTTAAAATCACAATTTGCGGTATAAACTTCTTTATTAATATACTTTTTCCACATAGCCTTGTCGGTAAGCGGATAAATATACTCACCAAACGCAAAAACAGCACCGTTGTTTTTATTTCGATACACGCCGAGATTAGCGTCAGTCAAAATACTTATAAAAATCATTCCGTACTTATTTTTATAAATGCTGTCCGAGTACATTTGGCTGTCGCATATAGGAAGTTTACAAATTTCGGCTGTTTCTTCGCCTGTAATCGAATAGGCATTTACAATTTGCGAAGTATGGTTCATACCCTCAATCGCAACACCGAGCGACTGTTTTTCGCGGCTCACATACGTGAACTCACACTCGAATATATCCTCATTTTTTATGAACGAAAATATTTGATTTAAGTCGCAAGGCCCTTTTATAAGCACCTTAAAACCGGTATTTTTTATGTCCTCAAATTCATTATCCGTCTTTACGTTATCTTGATTTATCCACGTTACAGTCGGCTCGTTTTTACCGATTTTAACCGACACGTCACCTACAACATCAAGTTCCGGACAACCGATTTTTTCATATGTATATTGCTCAATCCCCATACCAAGCGTACGGCACGAAAACAAAAAATGCACAAGTGCATTATCCTTTACGGCATAAAAGCCGACAATTCCGTATTCACCGTACTTGTCATACGCCGTTATATATTCACATTTCGCATTTTTATCTTCAAACAACGCTTTAAGTTCGTCTTTTGTTGAGCGCACTTTCGTAAAATTAAGCTGATTTGCACGAAATATAAGCTCATGCAATCTGTCAATGTGTTCCGCACAATCCGAATGAAAATCAACGTGGATATTGCTCTGTCGCAAAAATTCTTCATTTGAACCGATACTCTTTTTAATCTTATTTTTCTTTTCAAGCACCTTGTAACTTTCAAGACGTGATAATTTTTCGTCATTCTTATCAAGCATTGAAACCGCCGCATAAAGTTCACCGATTTTATCGGGCAGCATTGTCATAATATCGGGGCAGAAAAACTTTGCCTCCTCCAAATTCAGCTTATTATCGTCAATAAAAAGTACATTGCAAGGTCTTAAATTCATACTTTCCACAGTATCTTTAATCCTCTGACCTTTCGGCTCCCAGTTAATCGAATTGAACACAAAATACTTATCCAAATCCCATTCTTTCAGCTTATCGATACACGGCTTTTCATCATTTTTGGAACAAATCGAATTGACAATTCCCTTTTTTGAGGATAACAAAACAAGGTCGCAAGCCTGCTTAACAGGTGCGACCTTTTGTTCTGAAATAGTACCGTTCCAAAAGGTTTCGTCAAGGTCCCATATAATCAATTTGATTTTAGATGCGTCCATAACAAATTCCCCCTTGGGTTCATTTTAATTATTTCAATATAATATCTTCTCTTGAAGGACCGTTAGAAACAATCTTAATAGGCACTTCAAGTTCTTTTTCAACAAATTCGATGTACTTACGGCAATTTTCCGGTAAGTCCTCATATTTCTTGATACCTCTGATGTCAGATTTCCAACCCGGAAGAACTTTCAAAACAGGCTTTGCTCTTTCAAGCTTGTTTGTTGTAGGGAAATCTCTGATAACTTCACCGTCAACTTCATATCCCACACATACAGGAATTTCATCAAGATAACCAAGTACGTCAAGTACAGTAAATGCAACTTGAGTTGTACCCTGTACACGACAGCCGTAACGTGACGCAACACAGTCGAACCAACCCATACGTCTCGGTCTGCCTGTTGTAGCACCGAATTCACCGCCGTCACCGCCGCGTCTTCTAAGTTCATCTGCCTCTTCGCCAAATATTTCCGAAACAAATGCACCTGCACCAACTGCTGATGAATATGCTTTTACAACTGTAATTATGTCTGTAATTTCATACGGAGGAATACCTGCACCAACCGCACCGTAACCGGCAAGAGTAGATGAAGAAGTTGTCATCGGATAAATACCGAAATCAGGATCTTTCAGTGAGCCAAGCTGACCTTCCAAAAGAATTTTCTTACCCTCTTTGATTGCGTTGTGCATAAATGCAACCGAATCAATCACATACGGCCTAATCATATCGGCATATTCCATAAGTGTATTGAAAAGCTCGTCTGCGTCCAATAGCGGTTTATGATAGATATGTTCAAGCATAAGATTTTTTACTTCGATTACGTTCTTAATCTTTTCCTTTAGTCTTTCAGGCTCGAAAAGTTCCCAAACCTGAAAACCGATTTTTGAAAATTTATCTGAGAAGAACGGTGCTATACCTGACTTTGTAGAACCGAACTGACGGTCTGAAAGTCTTTCTTCTTCGTACTGGTCAAACAACTTGTGATAAGGCATAAGAACCTGTGTTCTTTCTGACACAACAATGTTCGGCTTCGGAACACCACGTTTTACGACCTCGTCAATTTCCTTTATAAGTTCAGGAATATCAAGTGCAACACCGTTTCCGATCATATTTGTTACATTCTGATTGAATGAACCTGACGGAAGAAGATGCAATGCAAATTTTCCGTATTCGTTTATAATAGTGTGACCTGCGTTTGCACCGCCCTGAAATCTGATTACGATGTCACTGTCAGCAGCAAGCATATCTGTAATCTTGCCCTTACCTTCATCGCCCCAGTTTGCACCAACTATTGCTTTTACCATGTATTTGTCCTCCTATGCTAACCAAGCGTTTGCCTGATTTTTAATTTCATAACTTATTTTTCAATTACAAGCTCAATGCGTGTTGTTTTACCGGAAATTGTTGTTTTCGCCTCTTGAGCGCTCCATGTATAATCTGTGCCTTGGAATGCTCCGCCGAATCTGTCAACTTCACTGCCGTTTTCATCAAGGCACCTAAATTCAACCACAACCAAACCACGACCTTCAAGATATGTTTGAAGTGTGTATGTTATATCATAGTTGCCGTCCGAATTTTTTACCGCGTCAAGAATTTTAAATTCTTTCATATAACTTGCATACTGCTCATTATCGACGTTATATTCGATTGTATTAACTGAATTGACAGGCGTTTCTGTCGGTGACGGTGTCGGCACGTCAGTATCTGTATTATTGTCAGAATTGCTTTCAATAATAACAGTTCGACTTTCGCCGTTCCACTCTACCTTACAGCCAAAGCACTCCGAAACCGCACGAACAGGAACAAGCGTACGCCCGTCTATAATCATCGGCGGTACATCAAGTTCAATATCGTTTGATGTCGGCAAGTTCGCCTCAACCGACTCCTTATGAATTGTCTTGTCACCCACACGCATACTGATATAAAACAAATCAGTATCCGAACGTCTTGTGTTGATAGTCTGAGTTTCCTCTTCCCACTCAACATCCGCGCCCAATGCCTCGAATATCACACGCATAGGCACAAGTGTGCGTTCGTCTATAATTTGTGGCTGAACGTCAAATTCAAGCGTTTTGCCGTCAAGTATCACTTTAATATTATCCTCGCAGTGTACGGTCACAAACGACATCGCAGCCATACAAACCGCAACAAGGCAAAATATAATTTTCTTCATATAATTACCTCTAAATTTATATTTCAAATAAATCAGACGTTAATTTCAACTTCAATACCAAGTAAATCCTTGTTCTTTTCAAGAACAGGCTCAACGTAATCCTTTAAGAAATCTTCAACCTGCTGCGGAGCACGTCCGACAAAATTTTCAGGTTTCATAACAGCATTAATTTCTTCCAAAGTCAAACCGAATGCAGGATCACCGGCGATAAGTTCGGCAAGGTTGTTTTCCTTACCCTCCATTTTAACAGTCTTTCCCGCCTCCATAGAATATACTCTGATTTTTTCGTGTAAATCCTGTCTGTCGCCGCCTTTTTTAACGGCATCCATCATAATATTTTCAGTAGCCATAAACGGAATTTCACGCATAAACTGCTGATTGATTACTTTATCATATACCACAAGTCCGTCAACAACGTTGATGTACAAGCTGAGAATAGCATCTACTGCAAGAAAAGCCTCAGGAACTGAAATTCGCTTATTTGCACTGTCATCAAGAGTTCTTTCAAACCATTGTGTTGATGCAGTAATTGCCGGATTAAGTGCGTCTACTATTACATATCTTGCAAGAGAGCCGATTCTTTCACTTCTCATAGGGTTTCTCTTATAAGCCATTGCCGATGAACCGATTTGCGACTTTTCAAACGGTTCTTCAATCTGCTTTAAGTGTTGAAGAAGTCTGATGTCGTTTGAGAACTTGTACGCACTCTGTGCGATAAGGCTCAATGTATTAAGCATTTGAGAGTCAAGTTTTCTCGGATATGTCTGACCGCTTACAGGGAATGATTCTTCATAACCCATTTTTTCGGCAATCTTCTTGTCAAGCATTTTACATTTTTCATGGTCCCCCTCAAAAAGTTCAAGGAAACTTGCCTGTGTACCCGTTGTACCCTTACAGCCCAAAAGCTTTGCCTTTGAAAGCTGATAATCAACGTCCTCAAGGTCCATAAGCAAATCTTCAAGCCACAATGACGCACGCTTACCTACTGTTGTAGCTGTGCCGGCTGAAAATGAGTAAATGCCAATGTCGGCAAATCCTTATATTCCTTTGCAAACTTTGCAAGCTCTCCGATAAGACATACAAGCTTTTTCTTAACAAGCTGCATAGCCTCTGTCATTATGATAATATCAGTGTTGTCACCGACATAACAACTTGTTGCACCCAAGTGAATAATAGGCTTTGCGTCCGGGCACTGTACGCCATATGCGTAAACGTGCGACATTACATCGTGACGAACTTCCTTTTCACGAGCCTTTGCAACATCATAATTAATATCGTAAATATGCTCTTTCATTTGAGCAATCTGTTTGTCTGTTATATCAAGTCCAAGTTCTTTTTCACTTTCGGCAAGTGCAATCCAAAGTTTTCTCCAAGTTGAGAATTTCTTGTCCGGAGAAAAAATGTACTGCATTTCCTTTGACGCGTAACGTGAGTTTAACGGACTTTCGTAAGTATTTGTTGCCATTTCATTTACTCCTCTAAATTTTTTATAAGACCGAAGAAAATCGCTTTGATTGCCACTTTGCAGTCGACGGTGCCGTACATATGCACTGCCCTCGGCAAAAAGCGGTGAGCCGGGCAATTTAATTCGGTCTACACTTAATTATAGTCCAAGACGTTTAAATACCTCTGCATATGCCTCTTCAACATTGCCCATATCACGTCTGAAACGGTCTTTGTCAAGTTTTTCGTGAGTTGTAGCGTCCCATAGACGGCAAGTGTCAGGTGAGATTTCATCCGCAAGAATAATCTGACCGTCAGGAGTTTTACCGAACTCAATCTTGAAATCAACAAGTTCTATATTAATACTTTCAAAATATGCTTTTAGAACATCATTTACTTTAAAAGTAAGGTCAGCAATAGTATCAAGATCCTCTTTAGTAGCGGCACCGATAGCGATAATCTGATAATCGTTAATCATAGGATCGCCAAGGTCGTCGTTCTTTAGACAGTATTCCAAAGTTGTGCAGTTTAATTTCTTGCCTTCTTCAACGCCGAAACGCTTTGAAAAACTACCTGCCGCAATATTTCTGATGATTACTTCCAAAGGTACGATTTCTACTCTCTTAACAACAGTTTCTCTGTCTGAAATTTCTTCAACAAAGTGAGTAGGGATACCGTTCTTTTCCATAATTTGCATAAGGAAGTTTGACATTTTGTTGTTCACAACACCCTTACCTGCAATTTGACCTTTTTTAAGACCGTTAAATGCAGTTGCGTCATCTTTGTAATCAACGATGTAAAGATTTTCGTCATCAGTTTTAAAAACCTTCTTTGCTTTTCCTTCGTAAAGCTGTTCCATTTTCTTCATATTTATCAGTTCCTTTCCTGTAAACATAATTTTACTTCTATATTATATTATAAACCGCCGATAAAATCAAGACTAATCAAAAAATATCGTAAATTTTAGAATAAAAAAGTATTTTGCAATGTGCGAAACCACCCCTCAGTCGGCTGTGCCGACTGCTCCCCTCTATGGGAGCCTTTTTTCTCCCCCTGAGGAGTGGTGGCACGCAGTGACGGAGTGGTGGCATTATTACACACACGCGATTATCGGTCGTCCTACATACCCCCTCAGTCAGCTGTGCCGACTGCTCCCCTCTATGGGAGCCTTTTTTCTCTCCCTGAGGAGTGGTGGCAACACCCAAAATCAAATTTACACAAAATTAATCTAAATTTATTTCAAAAAACTATTGACAAACCGAAAAACGTCTGTTATAATGAACTCATAAATCAGTAATGATTATCATTATTGATTTTGAAGGAGTGAAATGTATGAAGTATTCAAAACAGCGTGAGGCACTTCTAACGCTGCTTAGAAGTACACGCTCCCACCCGTCGGCTGATTGGCTGTACGAAAATCTGCGCAAGGAATTTCCTAACATCAGTCTTGGAACTGTATACAGAAACCTTGCACAGCTTGCGGAAAATGGAGATATTTTAAAAATCAGCACTTCCGCAAACAAAGAACATTTCGACGGTTTTGTCCACCGACATTTTCATTTCGTATGTAATAAGTGTGACAAAATATACGATGTTGATTTAGACGGTATGGACGAGATAAAAAATCAAGCGGCGGAAAAATTAAATGCAGATATAGAAGACTATTCGCTATATTTTACGGTATCTGCGAAAATTGTAGTAGTAAAAAAAAAATAATTAATTCTAAGGAGGAAATTTATTATGAAAAAGTATGTATGTCCGGTATGCGGTTATGTTCACGAGGGTAACGAACCACCTGAAAAATGTCCACAGTGCGGTGTTCCGGGTTCAAAGTTCACTGTTATGGAAGAGGGTACTGCACTAAACTTTGTATGTGAACACGTTATCGGAGTAGGTGCAAAAGATCAGGTTGAAGCTGATGTTTACGAAGGTCTAAAGGCTAATTTTGAAGGTGAATGTACAGAAGTCGGTATGTATATCGCAATGAGCAGACAGGCAATACGCGAGGGTTACCCTGAAATCGGCGAATTTTATATGAGAGCCGCTTTGGAAGAAGCTGAACACGCAGCAAAATTTGCCGAACTTCTTGGCGAAGTTGTAACTCCGTCAACAAAGAAAAATCTTGAACTTAGAGCAGAAGCTGAATGTGGTGCAACAGCAGGTAAACTTGAACTTGCAAAGAGAGCAAAAGAACTTGGCTATGACGCTATTCACGACACAGTTCACGAAATGGCAAAAGACGAGGCAAGACACGGCAAAGGCTTTGAAGGTATGTTAAAGAGATATTTTGGTTAATCTAAGATACGATTAGATACAAATAGATACTCTTTACAAACCGCATAGATAAGCCATTTGTACGGCTTGTTCACGAAACACGATTATCCAATTTAGGTTAATCGTGTTTTTTTGTATCTAAACGTATTTTTTCTCCGTGTGGGAAATCCGTGGGAAAAATCAATAAAAATGCGTGAAAAAAATCATTTCCCACAAAAAGCCCCAAAAACCGCATAGCTATGCTGCTTAACGGGCTTAAAAAAATATTTTTTGTGGGAAATAAATATTCTATTTCGTTGACTTCAGATTTCTACCGCTATCTTGATATAATAAAATAAAAGTAATAATCAAGGAGGAATTCATATGCAAGGAAGTGTAAGAAAAAAAGGGGCAACGTGGTCATATCGTGTTGATTTCGGAATACACAACGGAAAAAGACATCAAGTTGAAAAAAGCGGCTACAAAACAAAAAAAGAGGCTGTAAAAGCTCTTAACGACGTTGTTTATCAGTATAATAAAACTGGTGATTATGTTGAAAATCAAAAAATAACTTTTCAAGAGGTTTATACGGAGTTTATAGAAAAGGAAGCTCCGGCAACCAGAGCCTATGCAACAATCGTAAGATATAAATCATTGTATAGAAATCATTTCGCTAATAGATTCGATTCATTTTATATGTATCAAATAGGTGCAAACAGTATAGATGATTTTATAAATGAAAAGATGACAAAGTACAGCGAGGAATATGTAAAAGGGCTTTATAAATTCTTGAAAGTTTTATTTGGATATGCCTATAAACGAAAATATACGAAAAAAGATATTTTCGAAGAAGTTACCACACCGCCTGACCCACGCCACGTTGGAGAAATACGTTCATATACAAATGAAGAATTATTGCAAATGAGCAATAGACTGCAAAACACAAATGTTATTACTTCATTCTTTATCGCATTAAATACAGGACTTCGTGAAAGTGAGGTTTTCGGATTACAATGGAGCAATGTTGACTTTGAGAATAAAAAAATAGCCGTAAAAAAACAGTTACTGTTTCAAGATAAAAAATGGTGTTTCTGCCCGCTGAAAACAAAAAATGCTTATCGCAGTGTAAATATAACAGATAGCTTTTGTACTTATTTAAAGAATTTAAAAGCACAGCAGGACGAAAATCGAGCTATTTATGGCGACGGATATAAGCGAAATTTTGTTACAGAAAGATTGATTAAGAACAAAGAAAACCTTATAGAAGTAACAGACTTTGTAAATGTTAAAACAAATGGCGAAATGCTTACAACCAATAGCATAAAATTCTTATCCCGTACAATAAGAGATGATTTAGGAATACAGTTTAAATTTCATAATTTGCGTCATACATATGCTACTATTCTTGCAGAGAGCGGAATAAGTCCGAGGTACGTTCAAGAAATGCTTGGACATTCAAAACTTGAATTTACACTGAAATATTACACTCACGTCACAGAAAAAATGGGAGCATTAGCAAGAAACGCATTAGAATCATCAGTTACCTTTGACGCATTTAAATAAGTAGAAACTTAATTTTTAAGAGGGTACTTTATAATAGGTACTCTCTTTTTTATTGTCCAAATTAAAGGAGTTGAAATGATTACATAATTTTGAATACGATTAGTACATATCGAAACGCCCGATTGGTATAATGGGAAATTAGCTGAATGTATGAATAAAATACATTTGGCTTTTTTATATAAAAGTAAAGTTAGAAGGTGAAAATATTGGCAGTCTTTAAAATGGGGGTAACAGATTATGCAGTTTGATTATTTTTATGGTGATGAGGCAGAACAGTTTACGTTTTACAGAATACCGAAAGTGCTTATAACATCTCAACAATTTAAAAAAGTATCAGACAGTGCAAAATTGCTCTATGGTCTTATGCTGGACCGTATGGGGTTATCAATTCGTAACGGTTGGTTTGATGAGCAGAATCGTGCGTACATATTTTTTACGGTGAATGACATAATGGAGCAGATGAATTGCAAAACAGAAAAAGCAACAAAATTAGTTGCGGAACTTAAAGGGATTGGTTTAATTGAACGTGTTAAGCAAGGTCAAGGAAAGCCGTCGAAAATATATCTCAAAAAATTTATTAATTCTAATAATGATATTGAGAAATCAATAGTTTCGGTAAACGAAAATCAAGACTTCGGAAAATCAAAAGTGCAGACTTTTGAAAATCGAAAGTCAAGAGTTTCGGAAGTCGAAAATGCAGACTTTCGACAGTCGAAATGTAATTATACTGATATAAATAATACTGATTTTAATAATATCAATTCTATCAATCAATCTGAAAAACTTTCACATCCCCCAACTGAAAGTTGGATTGAAAAATACAATAAAACAATTTCACAGATAAAATCGCAAATTTCATATGACAGTTTAATCCTTACCAACGACACGGGCATAATTAACGACATTGTTGAGGTTATGGCTGATGTTATGTTGTTGGATACTCCGTCTTATAAAATCGAAAAGAAAGAAATTCCATCAGAGATAGTACGGATACGGTATAAACAACTGACGTATGAAAAAATAGAAACTCTGTTACTGGAGTTCAATAATATAAATTATAAAATTCACAGCAAAACATCATATTTAATATCATCATTATACAACGTATCAAAAACCGCTGAAACGTCATTGACGAACAGAGTTAAGCACGATATGTGTGATTTATGTTGAAAGGAAGTGGCGCAGTATGGAGGACAAGCGTATGAATATCAGTCTGACAGATGATGATAGCAATAAAAGTGAAGAAATAAAGGCTGTTTCTCTATCGGAATTAAAACCATTTGTAGAACAGCCTTTTAAAGTGCTGATTGATGAAGATATGAACGAATTAGTTGAAAGCATACAACAACACGGCGTGTTGTCACCTATTATTGCAAGACCGCATAAAGACGGCGGATATGAAATTTTATCAGGTCACAGGCGAGCAAAAGCGTGTGAATTGGCAGGAATTAAAGAAGTGCCTGTAATTATTAAAAATCTTGATGACGATACTGCAACAATCTTGCTTGTAGACAGTAATTTGCAACGTGAAAATATTTTACCGAGTGAGAAAGCATATGCTTATCAAATGAAGTTGGCAGCTATGAAACGTAAAGCCGGCAGACCAACCAAAGAAAATTATGTCCAAATTGGACATAATTTAACCGAAAAAACTTCACGCGAAGAATTATCAAAAGAAATTGGCGAAAGTCCTACGCAAGTACAACGATATATTCGTTTAACAAATTTGATTGACCCTATTCTTGATATGGTGGATAACAAACAAATTGCAATGAACGCAGCGGTAGAAATATCGTATCTCGGTTCCAAAGAACAGTTTGATGTGTTAAAAACAATAGAATCAGAAGAAACCTCCCCCACAATCAAACAAGCGAAAAAACTTCACCGATTTTCAACAGATGGACAATTGAATGATAGTGTCATCTTGTCTATTATGCAGGAGCATAAATCTAACAAAGTTAAAATCACATTAAAAGAGGACAGATTAAGAAAATATTTCCCCAAAGCATTTACGGTACAACAGATGGAAGAAGTTATTGATAAATTACTTGCAAATTGGGCACGGAAACGAAATAAGCCTGAAAGATAATACAAAGAGAAAGGAATTTTTTATAATGCAAAACAAAAGAATTTTAACAGGAATAATGACATTTATACTACTTATGAGCTGCTCATTAAGCTCATATGCAATAACGACACAATTATTAAAGAACTATGATTCTTTAGGTGGCGGCGTTGTATATAGATACGACAAAGACACAAAAACGGTTACTATATCAAAAGAACTATCCGGCAACGGAGCAACGTCAAGGTATGCAGAGTCACCGTTTGAGGGTAGCGATATAGAAAGTGTTGTTATCAATGATGGCGTAAAAGAACTTACTATGAATTTATTTTGTAAAGCTAAAAAACTGAAAAGTGTTACTATTCCAAATTCGGTTACACTGATAGGACGAGGCACGTTTGAAGATTGCGAATCATTGACGAATATAAACATTCCTGACAGTGTAAAAAATATTGAGTATCAAGCATTCAAAGGTTGCACAAATTTAAAAAGTATAAAAATACCGTCAAACGTAGAAGAACTGGGGCAATATGTGTTTTATCAATGCAGTAAATTAGAAAGTGTGGTAATAGAAAACGGCACAAAACTTACTGTAATTCCTCACGGTGCATTTCAAGAATGTACAGAGTTAAGCAAAATATCTATCGCAAACGGAATAACAGATTTAAATGGTCGTGCGTTTGAAGATTGCAAATATTTAACCGATATAGCCTTACCCGATACGGTAATTAATATAAGTCAAAGTGCATTTCGTAATTGTGTTAGATTGAAAACAGTAAATTTATCACAAAATTTAGAGAATGTTGATGATAGTGCGTTTCGTGGTTGTGTTGAACTTAGCGATATAAATATTCCGATTTCGCTGAAAACAATCGGAAATTATGCGTTTTCCGATTGTAAAAATTTATCAGATATAACAATTCCGGCTCAAACAGACAGTATAGGAACTGCGGCATTTAAAGATTGCGGCAATATATGTGTTGACGAAAGCAATGATAATTTTATATGCAATGATTTGATTTTATATTCAACAGATAAGTCACGATTATTGCATTGTAGTACAAATTATTGCGAAGAATACAAAGCACCCGAAACTGTAACAGACATTGACGCTTATGCGTTTTCAAGTTGCTCACTTCTAAAAAAAGTCGATTTATCAATATTAAAAATAAACCAACTTTCAGAAGGAATATTTAATAATTGCACATCATTAGAAAATGCTATTATTCCAAATGGAGTTGAAAAAATAAAGTCGTATGCTTTTTATAATGCACAGAGCTTGGAATCTGTAATCATTCCTGAGTCCGTAACGAACATTGACATAAGGGTTTTTAACAATAACAATGTTTTGGGCAAATTCATAACTGATGATGAATCAAAAGTAAATATCGGCTCACTTAATGATAAAAATTCAATTATTTTTAATTGGAAAGCAGTAACACTTGGCAAAACAACAGATGTTGACGATACGTCAATTACCTTTTCGCTAAATGTTGATGAAACCAATCAGATAGATGAATTAAAATATGAGATAGGCGAATATGACAAACAATATTTTGCGTTAGGCGGACAGAGTGTAGAAAACAAAGAAATCAAAATACCACAAGGTACAGAAAAAGTATCCATTTACAGTAGAGATAGTGCCGGAAATGAAACGGTCAATATATGTGATGTTCCTAATTTTGATTTACCGACAGCCGATGATATAACATATGGGCAAACATTAGGTGACAGTGAATTGACTGTATCGGGAGTTAATAGTATTGAGGGCGTATGGGTATGGAAAGACCCTGATATTATGCCTGTTGCAGGTACAAATCCTTATACCGTGATATTTATACCTGAAGATACCCAAAATTATAATTCTATCACGGCAGAGATTTTCGTCACTGTAAATAAAGCTGTTCCCGAATATACTATACCAACAGATTTAACGGCAGTATATTCTCCCGACCTAACACTTGCGGATATTGAATTGCCTGACGGCTGGACTTGGGTGGAAAGCAATACACCATTGTCAGCGTCTGAAAAAACTTATTCGGCGATATTCACTCCGTCAGATACAGAAAATTATAAAAGCATAACAGTAGATGTAACTGTTACAGTTAGCAAAGCCGTTCCCGAATATACTGTACCGACAGATTTAACATCTGTATATTCACCGAAACTTACACTTGCGGATATTGAATTGCCTGACGGATTTTCGTGGAATGAGCCTGACACAAAATTGTGTGTTCCCGGAGGTGAATATAAGGCTACATATACTCCCAACGATATTGATAACTACACAACCGTAGAATTGACTTTAAACGTAGAAATCAAAAAATATACACCGATTATTGGTGTTGATATTCAGTTACCGACAGCGAGTGATATAACATACGGGCAAAAGCTTGGTGACAGTGTATTAACACCGTCTGAAAATGATGTTATCGATGGTGAATGGTTATGGGAAGAAAGTGATGTTACACCGTCTGATGATGACAATTCGTATAATGCGATTTTTGTTGTTGATGATGAAAATTACGAAACTGTATATGTTGAAGTCCCTGTTAAGGTGAAAGAAACATCAAGCAATAAACCGTCAAATTCGGGAAGTTCGTCAAGTAAAGGACATTCCCATAAGCAAACAAGTATCGAAAATAAATCCGATAAAGTTGATGAGGTAGCAAATAATGACGTTACAGATAATGTTGTAGCAGATAATGACGTTGCAATTACAGTTTCTGAGTATGATGTGCCGTATATTTCGGGATATGAAGATAATACATTTAGACCGAATGAAAAAATTACACGAGCAGAAGCAATAACCGCAATTGTAAGAGCAAAACAGTTTGCAATCAAAGAAAACGTAAAACCGTCGTTTTTGGATATATCAAGCCATTGGGCAAAAGACTATATTGATACCGCAGCTAATTTAAAAATCGCAGACGGTTATGAGGATAAAATGTTCAAACCTGACAATTATATTACCCGTGCAGAATTTGCAAAAATAATTGCGATGCTTATAGGCGAAAATGTTAAGAACAATTCCTCAACTTTTTCCGACACAAAAAATCATTGGGCGGAAAATTACATCGCAGTATTATCTGAAAAAGAAATCATTAAAGGATATGACAATAATATGTACAAGCCTGATAAGCCGATTACTCGTGCAGAGGCTGTTACTATTATAAATAAAGCGGTATCAAGAAATTGCAAATCCGATATTAAAATTAATTTTACAGATGTTCAAAAAACACATTGGGCATATGATGAGATATTGAAAGCAGCCGGCAAGTAATGAATTGGAGTGAAAACTCCTTTTTTTATTGCCTAAATTGAGAAAGGTTGTGATGTTTATGGCGTCAAGCAGAAGTCCGGATATAAATTATAACGGCAGTGGCTATTTTGATGAAACTGCCCGTAATGCAATTATAAATGCTGACCGCAAACAACTAACCGAACACAGAAAGCGTGTTATAAATAAATTTTATGAAATTGCGGCAGCCGAGGGATTCCGAATAGACAGCTATATCAAATTATCAGAGATTGGAGATGAGGAAATGTATAAAGACTGCTTTGCGAGAACTGAGCGGTGCAGTATTTTGAAAAAAATGATTTGTAAAAATAATGACTGCCCGTTTTATAAATCAAAGAAACAACACGAGGAGGATATTAAAAAATATCCCCAATTCAATCACATACAAAAAGAATCTGACGAAGATGATATGTGTGACAAACAGAAATCTTGAAAGGTAGCCTGCGATTATGATTACAGCAAGAATAAATTTTTTACAAAACAACATTACTGTCAATTTATCTCAAACACCTATCCGCTTACGCGATGATTTGCAGAATATAGGTGTACTTACTTCGCAGAATTTAATCTTACTTGATAATTCTCGTACTCTTAAAATTGAGTTGTACCCTAAAAATAGTTGCGGTAAATATATTTTAGAATTAATAGACAAAAAATCTGATACACTTGGTGCAGTCAACAAATTATGCTATTCTATCCGTTGTATGGACGCACGCGACAAGACGCATTTTTTCTATAATCTTAAAAATGGCGATTACAATAAAATATCAGACGCACAACGGGACGCAGACAAAATGCGTGAACAACGCAAAATAAAAAACAGACAAAACAAAAAATACAGATAGCGAGGTAGATATTATGACCGATGAAACACAACGTATTTTTAATCTGTTACAGACCGCAACAAAAGCAATAGCCGACAGTAATGTATGGAGATATTTTCTAAAAACTGCTGCGTGGCATTTTAAATATTCGTTTAACGACCAAATACTTATCTTTACACAAAAGTCAACGGCAACGGCGTGTGCAAGTATGGACGATTGGGTAAACAAAACGAAAAGATGGGTAAATAAGAACGCGTCCCCTATCGCACTTGTGCGTGAAAACGGGAATCAATATTACCTTAAATATGTGTTTGATATTTCCGATACAAATAGTTTTGGTAATAGTGAAATAAATCTATGGCAATATGACAATCGCTATGAAAAAGCCGTTATAAATACACTTGAAAAATCTTTTGGCAAGTTAAAAGGTGCAACTACTGATATTGACGCTATAATTTGTGCTGCAAATAATGCTGTCAATGACAGAAAAAATGAGTATTTACGCGACCTAAAGTATGTAAAAGGCAATAGTTTTTTATCAGGACTTGATAATGTTAATCTTGATGTACGTTTTCGGCAAACAGCCGCAGCGTCAGTCGCATATATGATTATGCAACGTATGGGCTTACATCCCGAAAATAACTTTGACGGATATGATTTTCAATATATACGCGACTTTAATACAGTCGAAACAATGAATATCCTCGGTAATGCCGTGAGTACGATTTCGGAGGACATATTAAGGAATATTTCAAGAACAATTCATTTTGAACGAAAAAAATTTGCTGAAAATGAAAACATCGTATATAATGAAAATAACAAAGAAAATAACATTGTTCAAGAAGAAAGGACTGATAAAAATGACAGGAGCAGTATCATACACGAAAATCGGGGATTACAGAATACCCAATTTGACAGTACCGACAAAAACATATCAGATAGGCAAATACGGAATGTTGAGGAGAACATACCTAAACGAACACCGTCCGAATCTATACTCAATTCTAATGATGAAGGGCGAACTTCTGAAACATTTGGAGGAGATAGACAAATCGACGACACAACAAGTACAGACGATAGTCAATCAGATGGCAAAAGCAGAGGGATTGACGGAGGAATTGAAAGCGACAGACCCGTTATTATGGACGAGCAGAATGAACAATATTCTCCATTCAGCGGAGGAAATCGTCTTATCAGAAATGGTGTACAACTAAGCATATTTGATATGCCACTCCCTACCGAGGAAGAACAAAAAGAATATATTATGAAAGCGGAGCAAGCAAGAAGCTCCGCTTTTTCTATGCCACAACAAATTGTCGATGAGATTTTGACAACAGGCAATAATGATGTGAACGGTATTATTAAAATATGTATTCAATACAGTAAAAATAAATCAGCCGCAGAAAATATAGATTTTCTGAAAAATGAATACGGTATAGGTGGCAAAGGATTTATTTTTGACGGTAACAAGGTATCTATATGGTGGAATGACGAGTGTATTCGTGTTGCATACGGCGAACGTGCAAACGAACGCGGTGAACTTCTACCGTGGGAACGCATTGATAAACGTATAGGTGAACTGTTGGAACTTGGCAGATTTGCACCACAAGAGAGCATTGACAAAATGGACGAGTTTGAACGAAAACAAGCAGCAGACAGTTTTTTTGAAATGTATCGGGATTTAAATGACGATACATACCCTGAGTTAAAATCACATTTTAATAAAGAATGGTTTGTCAACTCAGCTACTGATACAGGCAATAATATAGCAGAATTATTTAAGGAATCGGAAAATGTCGCATTTGCGGTTAAGGTTACAGAAACAATGACAAATCTATACGCAAATAATAAAGATATTATGCGTATTCATTGGTATTCGCCGAATAAAGTACTACCGAAATTGAAAGATTTACAACTTGAACGCAGAACTTTTTTCGCAAATGATTATCAGCCAAATAATGCCGCACCGTTTATAACAGAGGACGAAATTGATAATCTGCTTACACGCGGCAGCGGTTTTGCTATGGGAAAATGTAGAATTTATCTGTACTTCAAAGAGCATACAGACACTAAAGCACGCATTGCTTTCCTGAAGAACGAATATGGTACAGGTGCTTATGGCGGAGGAATATTCCGCGAATGGCACGACGCAAAAGGAATTGAGTTTAGTCGTGGTAATATAACTGCACCATATGCGAAGGTACATATCAAATGGAACGAGGCTGCAAAACGTATTAACAATCTTATAAAATCGGGCAGATATTTGACTGAACATGAAGTTGCCGAGGATGTTCCAAAATATTTATCAGAACAGGAAACTTTACGAATACAAAATGAACGACTAAGATTTCTTAGTGACACAAAAAATTTGACACTGTTAGAGCGACAGCAGAATTTAACAAAAAGTCTTGTATATTTTATAAATACGATTGATTATTCTGATAAACACAAGCTCAGTTTGTTTGAAACATCCGAAACAGACGAAGTATCAGAAATTCAGATTTCCGATTTAATCGCTAATGCAGATACAAGACAACAGTTAATTGATGACTTGGAGCATATAAAATCATCTACGACAGATATTTCCGCACGCAATAATGCGAGTTGGATTGCAAATGACCTGAAAGCCGCAAAATTTATAACCTTTACAAGAGTAGGAGATTTCTATGAGATTTACGGCAGCGAAGTCACAGAAGTTGCAAAGATTTTGGATATTGCGGTTACCCAAAAAGCAATGGACAACGAGCAAATTTCGATGACAGGTTTCCCTATCGCTACATATCAAAAATATGCTCAAATATTAAATGCTAATGGATATTTCGTAAATATTTCAGAAAATGATAAGGCAAAAGATGATGAACAACTTACTGATATTAAATCTGACAGTCCATCTGAAATCATAGATGAGCCGCAAGAGCAATCCGAGGACTATTCTGAATATATCAGCAAGGAAATTACCGTTGATGACCATAAATTTGTTGTTGATAATATTAATGCTGATTTTGGCAAAGTCAGTTTGCGTGATATTTCGTTTCAGAATAGCACAGGTTTCCCTATATTTCGGAGCGAAAGCATTGAATGGCTGAAAAACATCATTCAAGAACAACCTCAAGAACAGACTCAAGAACAGACTGAATTACCGCCACCGAATATACCAAAGCCTACACCTGTTCAAAATCAAGTTATATATCCCGAAATACCCGTATCAGAACGTCATAATTTTGTTATCGCCGATAACGAACTCGGATATGGAACGCCAAGCGAGAAATATGCGGCGAATATTGCAGCTATACAAACATTGAAACAGGTTGAAAGCGAACACAGACTTGCTGACAAAAAAGAACAGGAAACACTATCACGTTATGTCGGTTGGGGTGGTCTTGCAAACTATTTTGAAGAAACGCACCCTAAATACAATGAATTAAAATCATTGCTTACCGATGACGAATATGAGCAAGCTCGTACAAGCGTTCTAACTTCTCACTTCACTCCCCCAGTAGTCATACGTTCAATGTATAAGGCTTTGGAAAATATAGGATTTCAAAATGGCAATATTTTAGAGCCATCGTGCGGCATAGGAAATTTTATGGGACTTATACCCGAAAACATTTCCGAAAGTAAAATTTACGGTATTGAGATAGATAGCATAACAGGCAGAATAGCACAACAACTCTACCAGAAAAACAGTATTGCAATTCAAGGCTTTGAAGATAGTACACTACCGGATAGTTTTTTTGATGTTGCTATCGGTAATGTTCCGTTCGGTAATTTTAAAGTTTTGGAAAAGAAATATGATAAATATAATTTCTTAATTCACGACTTTTTCTTTGCTAAAACGTTGGACAAAGTTAGACCGGGCGGTATCGTTGCGTTCATAACATCAAGCGGCACAATGGACAAACAAAATTCAAAGGTCAGAAAATACATAGCACAACGTGCCGAACTTGTCGGTGCAATACGCTTGCCAAATGATACTTTCAAGAAAAATGCAGGTACAGAAGTAACAGCGGATATTCTGTTTTTACAAAAACGCGACAAAATGATTGACATTGAGCCTGATTGGGTACATACCGGGCTACACGAAACGGGACAACCGATAAATCAATATTTTATCGATAATCCCGATATGGTACTCGGTGAATTAGTCGAAGAAAGCGGTCCATATGGTATGCAGTTAAACTGTAAGCCACGCAATAACGCAATCCTTGATGAATTGCTTGATAAAGCAATTCAGAATATTCACGCTAAAATTACAGAATATACAATCGATGATATTGATGATATTTCAGCTAATGAAAGCACATCAATCCCAGCCGACCCTGCCGTTAAGAATTTCAGCTATACCATAGTAGACGGTGATATATATTTCCGTGAAAACAGCGTGATGAACAAAGTAGAATTAAATGATACCGCTAAAAATCGCGTAAAGGGTATGGTCGAAATCCGTGATTGTGTTCGTGATTTAATCGAATATCAAACAAACGATTTCCCTGATTATGAAATCAAAAAACAACAAGAAAAACTTAATACTCTGTATGATAATTTCACAAAGAAATACGGAATTATCAATTCACGAGGTAACAGTAGTGCATTTTCATCAGACAGTAGCTATTTTATTCTCTGTGCGTTGGAAATATTGGACGATGAAGGAAATCTGAAACGCAAAGCAGATATGTTCACAAAGCGTACCATAGGTGCAAAAAAAGAAATTACACACGTTGATACGGCAAGTGAAGCATTGGCAGTATCAATCGGTGAAAAAGCAAAAATTGATATGGAGTTTATGACATCACTTACCGACAAGACCGAGCAGGAATTGTTTGAGGACTTAAACGGTATCATATTTCTTAATCCGTTACACGACGCGGAAAACGAACAGTATTTCCCTAAATACCTTACGGCAGATGAATATTTATCGGGCAATGTTCGTGAGAAATTGCGTATTGCACAGGAACACGCAAAAACAGACAGTAATTTTAACATCAATGTTAAAGCATTAACCGAGATACAACCCAAAGACCTTAGTGCCAGTGAAATCACAGTAAGAATCGGTACTACTTGGATACCCGCAGAATACATCAAGCAATTCACATTTGAATTAATTAATCCATCATCATATGCGAGAGATAATATCGATATTCAGTATTCAAAATTGACAGGCGTTTGGAATGTATCGGGAAAATCTTGCGATAGGGGCAATATCAAAGTAAATAGAACATACGGTACTAATCGTATCAATGCACTTAAAATTATTGAGGACACGCTAAATCTAAGAGATGTCCGCGTTTTTGATTATAAAGAAAATGAGGAGGGCAAACGCATAGCTGTACTAAACACCAAAGAAACAACCATAGCACAACAGAAACAAGAGGCTATAAAAGCCGCATTTGATAATTGGATATGGAAAGACCCAGAAAGACGAAATACACTTGTAAAGATGTATAACGAGAAATTTAACAGTATCCGCACACGAGAATATGATGGAAGTCATATCACATTCAACGGTATGAATCCCGAAATACAATTACGTCCACATCAAAAAAATGCGGTTGCACGAAT
The DNA here is from genome assembly GCA_003460745.1 of Firmicutes bacterium AM55-24TS. GTDB lineage: Bacteria > Bacillota > Clostridia > UBA1381 > UBA1381 > Hominilimicola > Hominilimicola fabiformis. The sequence goes on along the minus strand of QTVU01000009.1, from coordinate 35,921 downwards.
TATGTACGGTGGTAATGCCCTATTGGGACACGTTGTAGGTGCCGGTAAGACTTGGACAATGGCAGCCGCAGCGATGGAACTCAAACGAATTAGTCTTTGTAATAAATCACTTTTCGTTGTGCCTAATCACTTAATTGAACAATGGGCAAGCGAATTTTTACAGTTGTATCCTGCTGCGAATATTCTTGTCGCTACAAAAAAGGATTTTGAGAAAAAAAACCGTAAGAAGTTTTGTGGCAGAATTGCAACAGGTGATTATGACGCTATCATAATGGGGCACTCTCAGTTTGAAAAAATACCTATGTCGATAAAAAGACAAAAACAGATACTTAACCAGCAATTACGAGCAATTATGGACGGTATAGTTGAAGCCAAAGAGCACGACGCAGAACGATTTACCATAAAACAAATGGAACGTACAAAGAAAAACATTAAAACAAAAATTGATAAACTCAACAAGCAAGACCGCAAGGACGATGTTGTTACGTTTGAAGAATTGGGCGTTGACAGATTATTTGTAGATGAGGCTCACAATTACAAGAATTTATTTCTTGTTACAAAAATGCGTAATGTCGGCGGTATAGCACAGACCGACGCTCAAAAATCCAGTGATATGTTTATGAAATGTCAATACCTTGACGAACTCAAAGGCGGCAAAATATTTGCCACAGGTACACCAATAAGCAATTCAATGGTTGAATTATATACAATGCAACGGTATTTGCAATACGATATGCTAAAAAAACACAATTTAGAACATTTTGACGCGTGGGCGTCTACATACGGCGAAACAGTCACTGCTATCGAACTGTCCCCCGAAGGTACGGGATATCGAGCAAAGACTCGATTTGCAAAATTCTTTAATATCCCCGAAATTATGACTATGTTTCGTGAGGTTGCAGATATTCAGACTGCGGATATGCTTAAATTACCTGTACCGAAAGCGGAATATCATAATATAGCGGTTGAGCCTACCGAAATTCAACGTGAAATGGTAGCCGAACTCGGCGAACGTGCGGAAGATGTTCGCAACAATAAGGTTGACCCTACTGTTGATAATATGCTGAAAATCACAAATGACGGACGCAAACTTGCTCTTGACCAACGATTAATGAATGATATGCTACCCGATGAAGAAGGCACAAAATTGTCTGTTTGTGCAAACAATGTTTTCGATATATGGAAAAAAACATCGGATTTCAAAGGTACGCAGCTTATTTTTTGCGACACTTCCACGCCTAAAAAAGATGGTACTTTTAATGTGTATGATGATATTCGACAAAAATTAATAGATAAGGGCGTACCCGAAAGTGACATTGAATACATACATAATGCAGATACCGATGTGAAGAAAAAAGAATTGTTTGCAAAAGTGCGAAGTGGTGATGTGCGTATTCTGCTTGGCTCAACGCAGAAAATGGGTGCAGGTACAAATGTCCAAACGCTATTATATGCATTACACGATATAGATTGCCCGTGGCGACCGTCGGACTTGGAGCAACGTGCCGGAAGAATTATCCGTCAAGGCAATACGAACGATACTGTACATATTTACCGTTATGTCACCAAAGACACATTTGATAGTTACAGTTATCAGCTTGTTGAGAACAAGCAAAAATTTATATCACAAATAATGACGTCAAAAGCTCCTGTCAGAATGGCAGAGGATATTGACGAAACCGCCTTATCGTATGCCGAGATTAAGGCACTTGCCACAGGCAATCCACACATCAAGGAAAAGATGGAACTTGATACTGAAATAGCAAAATTAAAGCTATTAAAATCAAATTTTATGAGTGAAATTTATGACCTTGAAAATAAGGTAATAAATTTCTATCCAAAGGAAATACAAAGACTTACGGAACAGATTGCAGGTGCAGAAAAAGATATTAATGTAGTCAATCAACACCCGAAACAGGAAGATACATTTAATACTATGACGATTGACGGAGTCGGTTATTATGAAAAGGATAAAGCAGGTGCGGCACTTATAGAACGGTGTAAAACAATGACTTCAACAGACCCTACCATTATCGGTGAATACAGAGGTTTTAAAATGATTTTATCGTTTGACTCGTTGTATAAAATGCACAGGCTTACACTTCAAAATTCACGGTCATATACACTCGAACTTGGTACTGATGTGTTCGGTAATATTCAACGTATCGACAACGCACTTGCAAGCATTCCAAAATTAAAAAATGATTGCGAGCAAACGCTTATAGAAACAAAAAAGCAATTTGAAATTGCAAAGGTTGAGAGCAAAAAGGAATTTCCGCGTGAAACAGAGCTCGCAAGTAAAATCAAGCGTGTTGCCGCACTTGACGCATTGTTAAATGTTGATAAAAAGCACAGTGAGGTTATGAATATACCCGATGAAACACCTCAAAAAAATGTATCAATGGAGAGATGATTATAATAATACTCTACAATAAAAAAGGTGGAATAAAAAATGAGAAAATTTGAAAACGGACTTAAAATTATCGGTACGGACTTAGGGTATGGAAATATAAAAACCGCTAATACCGTAACGCCGACAGGACTTACCGTATACGATACCGAGCCTATATTTCAGGGCAATACTCTTGAATATAACGGAAAGTATTACCGTGTCGGTGAAAATCACAAAGAGTTTATTGCCGATAAATCTGTTGACGATGATTTTTACATATTAAACCTTATGGCAGTTGCTCGTGAGTTGCAACGCACAGGAACATATACTGCAAGTGTTTATCTTGCGACAGGCTTACCTATTACTTGGGTACGCACACAACGTAACAGTTTCAAAGCGTATCTTATGAAAAATACGCTTGTGGATTTCCGATACAACGGCAATGATTTTCATATTAAGTTTGTTGGGTGCAGCATTTATCCGCAATGCTACCCCGCTATTGTTGAGCATATCCACGAATTTAAGGGGACAAATATTCTTGCCGACATCGGTAATGGCACAATGAATATCCTATACATTCAAAATAAAAAACCGATTGAAAGTAAGTCGTGGACTGAAAAACTCGGAGTTAATCAATGTGTTATCCGTATTAAAAATACCGTTATGGATATGTACGGTGTAAAAATTGATGATAGCATTGTGGAACAGTATTTACGTTTCGGCAAAGCTGATGTTTCGGACAAATATCTGCAAATACTTCATAAAACTGCTACGGAATATGCCACAGATATTTTCGCAGCATTACGCAAATATGAATACAACGCCGACTTGATGAAACTGTATATAATCGGCGGTGGCGGCTGTATTGTAAATAATTTTGCAGACTACGATAAAGAGCGTGTCATCATAATTGATGATATATGTGCCGCCGCAAAAGGTTTTGAATACCTCGCATATATGCAGTTAAATAGGAGGTCATAACAATATGGACATACATCAATGCTCTGTCAGATTTAACGACAATAATATCAATCAGCACAAGGCGTGGGAATATCTCCAACACAGAGATATGAAAAAATATCCGTCCTATGCAGCACTTATTGCAGAATCTGTCGTCTACTTTATTGAACAAGATAATACACGCACCGAAAATAAAATAATTGAACAGGAAAACAAGCTGATTGATAAGATATGTAAGGCTGTACAAAAATGTATTGCAGACGCATTATCAAGCGAAATTCTGAAACAGGTTTTTAATTCCGATAAAAATTCGGAAGATAATATCGAATCTGAAAGCAATATATCCGATGTTGATTGGGATTACTTATGCGGTAATGATAATTGATATATAAAAATACGCATTTGATGTCAAACAAGATATCAAATTAGCTTGAAATAATAGCAAATCGAAAGCAAAACAAGATAATTTGATTTAATCAAAAATTAATACAAAATTCGTGCTATCAGATTCAGTTGAAATGATATCAAGATTGATATTAAAAATATACAAAATGATGTAAAGGTGATTAAAATGCAGAACTATAAATCAGAAATAATTACAAGTAAGGTTTTTAATGTAAGGGCTAATACGGCACAGGAAGCATTAGATTTCATATCACACGCATATTTAAACAGTGATATTGTTGATACAAACAACGCAAATACGCAGTTTGTACTATTTTCCTGTAAGTCAAATGACGGTACGGACAATGACGAATATATGGCGGTCAGAAACGGCAATAGTTTTGATATTGTAAATACGAACAATCAGTAATACTGTCAAGGCTTTGCCTTTGGTACGGGCAAGCATAGCATTTTGCTATCCAAAATGCAACTTGTTAGTGGCTTCGCCCCTAAAACCCCAACGATTGAAGGTGGTAATATTGAGAAAACGCAATCAAGCGATATTGATACGCTTAACCGATAATGAAAAAAATCATTTGCAACGTCAAGCTGCTAATGCAGGTTTGAAAATGGAGCCGTTTATACGAAAGCTGATAATGGGAGTTAATATAAGTCCACGTCCGCCGAGCAATATTGTAAATCTCATACGAGAAGTAAATCGTATCGGTAATAATATAAATCAGATTGCAAAAAAGGTAAATTCGGAAAACTGTATAAATCAAGCACAGCTTGACGAAATACTGCACTTGCTCGGTGAAATATATCGTGAGGTCAAAAACTGATGGCGATTGTAAAAGTTTATGCCGTGCGAAACAAACTGCACCGAGCAATAAATTATGTAGCTAACGAAGAAAAAACCTCACTTGAAAGATTAATCGGTTATGCCGCCAATCCCGACAAGACAGAACAACGTATATTTGAAAGTGTTTTAAACTGTAATTCGGTTGAAACTGCCTTTGATGAAATGGTCGCTACAAAACGGAAATACAGTAAAGAGGATAAAGTCCTTGCCTATCACTATATACAGTCCTTTAGTCCGGGAGAATTAACACCCGAACTTGCACATAGTATTGGAGTACAATTTGCAAAGGAATGTTTCGGTGATAGATTTGAGGTAGTTATAGGAACGCACCTTGACCGCAAACATCTACATAATCATATAGTTGTAAATTCCGTTTCATTTTTAGACGGTGGCAAATTTCGCTCTACTCCTAAAAGCTATTATAATGTAATCCGCAAAATTTCAGACAGGCTTTGCATAGAAAATGAATTATCCGTCATAGACAATCCAATTCACAAAGGTATGCACTATGCGGAATGGAAATCGTCAAATGATGGCAAGCCTACAATCCGTTCTCAAGTACGCGAAGAACTTGATGAGATTATAAAATCATCATACACAATGCAAATATTCTGGAAGGAACTCGAACGACGCGGATATACTGTACATCGAAAAGGCAACAATATAAAATATACGTCTATCATTCCCCCATTTGGTAAAAGACCGATAAGGATTGACAAACTCGGCAATGAATATACCGAAAAAGCAATACAAGAACGTATTATAGCAGAGCGAAACGGTATCCGTACTATGTCACCATCACAGCAAAAGAAAATATATAAATATAACGGAAATCTTAAAAAAGTACCGCGAAAAAAACTTAAAGGCTTTCAAGCATTGTATTTTCATTATCTGTACTTGTTTAAGAAAATCCGCAAGAAACAGACACCTCAAAGGGTGTCATTTTTTATGCGTGATGAAATCATCAAATTTGAACGCTATCAAAAGCAGTTTAAGTTTTTATATATTCACGAAATAGAAAATGCAGAGCAATTACAGAAATATCAAACCGTGCAGGAACAGCGGATTGAGGACTTAACGGGAAATCGAAAAAAATTATACACTGAAAGGGATAAAACCAATGAACAAGCGGAAATCATACAACAAATTTCTAAAATCAATGACACACTCAAAATTTGCCGTGCAGATGTCAGAATGTGCAAGGCAATATTTGCAGACGCAAACCGCGTCAAAGAAAAGTATAATCAGGCACAGAAATTACAGACACAAGCAATGAAACACGAAAAACAATCTCGAACAAAGGAGGTAGTAGACAATGAACTCAAGCGGAGAAGTCGCTGATTTAATGGTAAAAGAGGGTATTCAGATTACCGAATCAAGCGTAAAGCTAATGGCACTCGGTGCAAAAAATCTTGCCGCAATCATAATAGCTCTCAATGAAGATAAGTTACAAGGTAAGACAAGTCTAAAAAAAATGCTTAAAGCGGAAAAACCGTTATGTATTATGCAGATTAAAGAAAATGACTTGAAAGCATTTAATACAGAATCTAAAAAATACGGTGTACTGTTTACCGCAGTATCAGATAAAACTAACAATACGGGAATTTGCGATATTATCACCAAACAGGAAGATGTAACAAAATTAAATTACATTATGGAAAAACTCGGCTATGCTGCCCCTATTGAAAATACTCCCGATAAAGAGAATACAGAAGTAGCTCAAGATAAATCACAATCAAAAAACTCAGCACCCCGCGTGAAAGAAAATCCGTCAGGCGGCAGATATACAAAACGCGGGGATACGGAACGAATGGGCAACAATTCTAAACCGTCTGTAAAAAATCAGATAAATAACATTAAGGCACAACGGGCAAAGAAACAAGCGGGACGCAATCCTGTTCGTCAGCATACGCGTACTGCACCAAAAATCAAGAAAGAGAGATAACGACAATGTGTTGTATTCATAGAATTGATGTATCGACTTATTTTAAGACGATTTTTATGTGAGAAATCAATAAACCTATATAGAATTTATGGAGGATTTACAAATGAACATAAAACTTAAGAACAAACTCAAGAAAATTTTATCAAGCGTAATGGCAGCAGGAATGTCTATGAGCCTTATTCCGTCAGTCAGCTTTGCCGCACAATCAAATGAATATGTAGACCCTGCCGACGTATGGATTGAAGCGAACGGCAGAGCAAGTGAGTTTGATATAAACGCAACAGTAACTACGGGAACTATTTTCTGCCCTATATGCGATATGCCTACAACAAATATTTCATACCGCGTACCTGAATATACGCGTACTGGTGAAACGGCAATGAACCGTGGCGTTTATTATTCAGACGGTACTTGTATAGATGGAGTAAGCAAAGGCAATCTTGATGACGGAACACCGGGCGTTGACGCATTTTATACCGGCTATCATTGGACAAAATCAGTTTGCCAAAACTGCGGTACAATAAATTCCGTTGACGGAGTTAATTCGTACTCGTGTGGCAAAGATGTATATTCTCTCAATCCGTGCGACAGTAATTTTTTTATCGATTTTGATAATACGTCATATACACCGTATAATAGCAAAACGCATACAACAGACGCAAAGAAAGGAAAGTATTGTCAATTTTGCAAAGGTACATATTCACGCACAACCTCAAAACAGGAAAATCACAATTTCGCCGAAATAATTGACGGTGAATTGGGAAATCAGCGTTTTCATATTACGGTAGATTGTAATGATTGCGGATATACCAAAAACGAATATATAGCTGCAAAATCAGTAGTACAAAGTTATTACGGCAATGTAGACGGAAAATCGCACAGTATAACGGTAGCCGATTTATCCGAAAACGGTGTACATACAAGTATCCGCTATGGAACAGAGGCGAATAAATGCAATAAAACCTCTGCACCGAATTATACGGACGCAGGATATTATCCCGTATATTACGAAATTGATTATAGCTATGGTGGCGAGAATATGACTGAAAACGGTGTCAGCTATGTATGGCTATTATCCGACAATTCGTCATCCAATACAAACAACGGTCATAATCACGATTATCGCTATCTTGAAACAGTAAGTCCGACGTGTACAGAGTTAGGCTATGACCGTTTTCAGTGTAACGAGTGTGGAGCATTACAAAAAAGAAACTACACCCCTGCAACAGGACACGATTATAATACTATTGTAATCCGTGACGCAAGTTGCCAGCAGGGCGGTTTGGAATTACACGCGTGTAAGTCTTGTGGAAGTTATTACACTGAAAATACATCAATGACAGACCATAAGTATCAGACCAATACTGTTGCCGCTACTTGTACAGTAAACGGATATACAGAGCATATTTGCATTAACTGCGGATTTAAATATATTTCAGATTTAACACCTATTGCAAAGCACGATTACAGACCGACGATAACCGCACCAACCTGCAAAGCAAAAGGCTTTACAACATATAAATGCAGAAATTGTGATGATACCTATATTTCTGATTATACTGAGCCAAGCGGTCACCAATGGGACGAAGGACATATTATAACAAGTTCGACGTGTGAAAGCGACGGCGTTATGGAATATGATTGTAAACAGTGTGATGAAAAGATGATAAAGGCTGTCAGTGCAAACGGACACACACCGGGTGCTGCGGCTACTTGTACGCAACCGCAAATTTGTGAGAACTGCAATGCGATTTTAGAATTACCGAAAGGACATTCATATTCTGAAACTGTAACAAAGCCGACTTGTACCACTATGGGATATACGACTTATTCTTGTGAAAATTGCGATAACTCATATATAGGCAATTACACAGATAAAACATCACATAATTACAAATCGACTGTAACTGCTCCGACTTGTACTACTATGGGATATACAACATACACTTGTGTAGATTGTAAAGATAGTTATGTAAGCGATTATACCGACAAATTAGCACATAATTATATTGCAGATGTAACCGCACCGACTTGTACTACTATGGGATATACAACATATACTTGTGCAGATTGTGGCGAGAATTATGTAAGTGACTATACAGAGGTATTGCCGCATAATTACAATAAGAAAACTGTAGAGCCGACGTGTACATCACAAGGCTATACAATATATACTTGCTCTGATTGTGGCAAAGAATATATCGGTGATGAACAACAACCGACAAAACATAACTATATATCAGATGTAACCGCACCAACTTGTACGGAACTCGGATATACTACCTACACTTGCAAAAATTGTGGTGAAACACACAAGTCAGATTATATTGAGGCAACAGGACATAAACTGTCAGATTGGATAATCGATACTCCTGCGACAATAGAACAAAACGGCAAAAAGCATATTGAGTGTGTAATCTGCGGTACGGTTATAAACACAGTCGAAATCCCAAAGCTACCTAACAATGATAATTCTGATGAGGACGGTCATTCTCGTGTCGGAGATTATAACATTTTGATTACCGACAAAAATAATAAACCTATTTTCAACAGTGAAATCAGCATTGACACAAACGATAATCTTACAATCAAACTTCCCAATGGACGTTTACTGTCGGCAGAGGATATAACGACAATTACAGTGACATATACTAAAACACAACAACCTGCGGAAAATCTGAACATATTTATAAGTGATACAATGAATAACGCAGCAACAGGCAGAACAGACGCTAACGGTCAGCTCTCAGTACCGAACACAAATTCATCAACAGGCAATACAAACGGCACTGTTGCAGATAAGGACAAGACCTATGTTGTAATTGTTACTGATAAAAACGGCGAACTTATCCCGAATTGCTATGTGACTGTCGGTGATAACTACTCTATTGATGTTAAACTTCCGACAAACACAGCCTTTAACAATGATAATCGTGTGACGATTACAGTAGTAAATGAAAAAGGTGAGCCTATAAACAGACTACGCGTACAGGTTGTAGGCGATAATGATTTTATTGAAAGCGGATATACAAATATCAAAGGTCAACTTACACTTCCTATATCTAATAGCGATATTACAGATGACAATGGTAATGCCGATGTCGGAGAAATTAAGGGCGATAAAATATATGATTATACAGTTGTTGTATCAGATGAACAAGGCTTTATAAAAAATGCCCTTATAACACTTGTAGTAGATGATAACGCTGTACTTGTATGCCTACCTGACGGAAAAGTAATTGATTACTATAACCGTACTACTGTTAAAGTAACAAAAACAGACGGAACACCTGTTGAGGATTGGAAAGTAACAGTCTATAATAAGGACGGAAGTGGCATAAGAACAGAAGTGACGGACAAGGACGGAATTGTTATAGTACCACCGCTTAATGAAGCTCCTATATCAAAGCCTACTTCTACTCCAACACCTGATACAAACGCTACACCATTGCCGGGTGTAACACCGACACCAAGCAACAAGCCTAACGAAACAGAGAAACCGAGCGAAACAGAAACGCCTGTATTGCCTAACAATCCGACAGAAACAAACAAGCCTAATGAGCCTACTCCTACTCCGGATATTGGTGATGGCTCGGTAGTACAGAATAAAAACTACAAGTACAAGGTATTCGTATGGGATAATGATGGTGTGATTTCAGAATTTGGACTTATTAAGTTGCTTGAAAACGGTAATATTGAAAGTGAATTACCGACAAATAAAACACTCAATCCAGAAAACAAAATATATGTTAAGGTTATAAATGCAGATAATGAAACAGCAATCAAAGGTATAACGGTAAACGTAACAGACGCAGCAAAAAATACTGCTTCCGATATTACAAACAGTAACGGTATTGCGGTTGTGCCTGTTTCAGATACTGATATTACTGACCGAAACGGATATGCACAAATAATTGAGGACGAAAAAACATATAATATTGTTGTTGAGGACACAAAGGCTAAAATTGAAAATGCTATTGCAAAAATAAAAAACGGTAAAATCAGCATTATATTGCCTAATGAAAATGTGCTTGACACAACAAATCAGACTACTGTAACAGTAACCTACAAAGATAATACACCTGTTAAGGATATGAATATCACTGTTACTGACAAGAACAACAAGACTGCAACAAAAGCCACTGACGAAAACGGAAAAATCACCGTACCGGTTAAAACTTCAACAAGTGGTGGTGGCGGCTCATCTTCGGGAGGAAGTGGCGGCAGCAGCTATGTCAGACCATCATATATTGTCAAGGTAATCGACAAAGATGGTAAAATCATAAATGTCAATAAGACAATAAAAGACGATAAAATCACTTTAACACTTCCGAATGGCAATACGCTTGACGATAATTATTACACCATTACTGTAACCGACAAAAACGGCAAAGTTGCACCGAATATTGATGTTACTTTCAAAGACAAAACTAATTCCGTGAACGGTAAAACCGATACAAACGGTCAAGTTATTATGCCGTTGTTGGAGCATAAATCATATATTGTTGGCTATCCAGACGGAACATTCCTACCTGACGGCGATATGTCAAGAGCCGAAGCGGCTGCTATATTTGCCCGTCTTATCTCGGAAGAAAAAGACGAAACAATAAGCGGTAAATCGTCATTTAAGGATACTGACAAAAACGGTTGGTATGCAGACTATATCGGTTATCTTGAAAAATACAAGATTATTGAGGGATATAACGACAGTACATTTAAACCTGACGCACCTGTTACAAGAGCAGAGTGTGTCGCTATGTTAGTCCGCTATTATTCACTGTTCAACGATGTTAATAAAGACGGCTATACTGTAAAATATACAGATGTAAGCAAAAATTATTGGGCATATGACGATATTGCATATGCAAAAAATATCGGTTGGCTCAATGGTTATGCTGACGGAACATTCAAGGGCGATAACAATATTACACGCGCCGAGGTAGTAACCGTAACAAATCACGCGACAGGCAGAACAGCGGATAAAGACTACATCAATAAGAACGAGTCAACGCTGAATAAATTTACAGACCTCAAAAATAACGCTCATTGGGCATGCTGTGAAATTATGGAAGCGGCTAATACTCACAAAGCTGCTTCTTCAGATAAGGCTGAAACTTGGGTAAAATAATTGTCGGAAGTTTTGTCTTGACAATTTCTCCTACTACACTATATAATGTAGTTAAGAGTAATCTTAAGAGAGGAGAATGATTACTATGGCAAAGTATAAAAATCAGGGTACGGTCAATGTTGATGCTGTAACCAATTCCATTTTGTCAAATGGTGGTGGAATTAACAAAGGTAATAATGAAGATGGTTCGACACATATTTCTGTTTATAGTAGAACAGAGAACAGACATATTTCCTACGATAAAGATAAAGATGGTAATATTTCTGGAGTCCATTCAAGCAACAATGGTTATCCTTATATGGACTATAAAGGCGGTAAGTAAAAGAGTTAAAGTCGAAGAAATTATAAAAATGCGAAATAATTTAGTGAGATTACTCTGACGCGGTTGTCTATTTTACAACAATCGCGTCTTTTTTTGTAACCTTTTTCAGAAAGTGATGGATAAAAGGAGTGATTTTAATGCAAATTTCAAGACGAAAGTTGTGTGATAGCAGTTGAACAGACAAGACAACAAGAAAAATATGATAATTATGTTTATACTACTTATCCCTATTGTAATATGGTTTGCGTTAAAGGTTGCAATGTGTTACAGTACGAAATTAAAGCTGTTTGATATGCTCCCGCTTTTAACCGCCAGTCTTAATCAACCGTTATATTTACATTTAAACGAGTATAGTCTAAAAACTGTACTCGTTTTTTTGTTTATCTATGTGTGTGGTGTAGGCATATATTTCACTTCAAGCGAAAATCGCAGACCGGGAGAAGAACACGGCTCAGCAAAATGGGGTAATGTTCAAAGCATTGCACGAAAATACACTAACAAAAAAAACAAGTTAAAAAATCTCATATTGTCGCAGAATTTGATGTTAAGTCTGAATGCGAAAAGTCATAGACGAAATCTAAACATACTTGTAGTCGGTGGTAGCGGTGCAGGAAAAACACGTTTTTATGCCAAACCTAACATTATGCAATGTAATACCTCATTTGTTATAGCCGACCCCAAGGGTGAAATGTTACGAGCAACAGCACCTCTATTGTTACAACGTGGATATGATGTTAAGGTATTCAATCTTATCACTCCAGCAGATTCGGACGGATACAATCCGTTTGTATATATTCGGACGGATGAAGATGTAATAAAGCTAATATCAAACTTAATACAGAATACCACACCTAAGAACGCACAACAGTCAGACCCGTTTTGGGAGAAAAGTGAAATTGCACTTGACTCAGCGTTGATGTTATATCTTATACACGAAGCACCATCTGAAGAACAAAATTTTGAAACTATGATGTTTATGATTGAAAATGCAGCTACGATGGAGGAGGACGAAACATTTGAATCTCCCGTTGATATATTGTTTGAAACGCTTGAAGAACGATGTCCCGAACATATTGCAGTAAAGCAATGGAAAATATTTAAGCAAGCGTCAGGCAAAACGGCAAAATCAATACTTATTTCCGCAGCGGTAAGGCTTGCGGCTTTTAACTTACCCGAAATCGCTAAAATGACGTCATATGATAATCTTGATATAGGCAGTTTGGGCGAAAAGAAAAAAGCTATATTTTGCGTAATCCCCGACAATGATAATTCATTTAATTATCTTGTCGGTATGCTTTATACGCAGGCATTTCAGGAATTGTATTATCGAGCAGACCATAAACACGGTGGAGAGTTGCCTATCCCCGTACATTTTGTAATGGACGAATTCACAAATGTGGCGTTGCCGGATAACTTTGAAAGGGTACTTGCAACTATGCGTTCACGTCGAATTTCAGTGTCAATAATCATTCAGAATATGGCACAGTTAAAGGGATTGTTTAAGGATAGTTGGGAAAGTGTCGTAGGAAACTGCGACACTTTTTTGTATTTAGGCGGTAACGAGCAGAGTACACACGAATACATTTCAAAAATGCTTGGCAAGGAAACTATTGGCACGCAAACGCGAGGCATCACAAAGGGACGTAACGGTAGCAGCAATACAAATTATCAAAACGCAGGACGTGAATTATTGACGTTGGACGAAGTACGCCTGTTGGATAATTCAAACGCTATTATTTTTATCCGTGGTGAAAAACCTATAATGGACAAGAAGTTTGACATACTATCACACACAAATATCAAGCTGACTGAGGACGGCGGAGCTATGCCGTACACACACAGCAAAGACGATAAATATCTGATAGAAGATTTAAGTGTATCGGATATTGAAAACTTAGAATTTATAGAATTGGAGGATACAGACGATGAAAAAAATTCAGAACACGAACAATACTAAGGAAAAACTCAACAAGGCAACAAAACATCTGCGTGTAGCAAAATATGCACTTATGACAATACTTCTTATAATGTCATTTGCAACACCTGTACTGGCAGACGACCCACTATCAGCGATTAACGGTCTGTCAACATTTATATTCTCAGCCATTAAGGCAATCGGAATGATTTTGTTAGGTTTCGGTATCGTACAAATAGGTCTGTCATTGAAATCACACGACGCTTCACAACGTGCTAACGGTTTCTTAACATTCTTCGGCGGTGTAATTATCGCGTTCGCCAAGGATATTCTTGATTTAATATTATAAACTGCGAGATACAACAAGATAAAAGACAGAAAAATAAGTTGAAAAGATAATGAATTTAGCATAAGAGCAATCAATCTTGTTAGATTGGTTGCTCTTTTTGCATTGGATTTTTACAACTTGCTTGCAAGTTGTAGTGAGCAAAACATTTACGGTTTATGTTATAGCATTAGGAGGTGAAATATATTGTCAGATAATTGGATAGTCGCAAATTTGGAAAATGCGTTCAGCACTTGGAATGACAAAATGACTGAAATATGGTCAATTATAACTACTTCCCCGCAAGATTTCAAAGGCGGAGCAATATGGAATATCGTAACTACAATAAATGGAGGTTTGCAGGCTATTGGATATGCCTTGCTTATCCTCTTTTTTGCTATGAGTGTATTCAAATCAACCGCAAGTTTTAGAGATTTTCAGCGTCCAGAATATGCACTAAAACACTTTATCCGTTTTCTTGCAGCCAAAGTAGCAATTACATATGCCCTTGACATTATGATTGTCATATATAAAATATGTGGCGGTGTGGTAGAAAAAATTGCAGGTAGCCTTGGCGGTTTAAGTGGTGTGGCTGTAACGCTCCCCGCAGCGATTGAAACGGCGGTTGAAGAAGCAGGTTTTTGGGCAAGCATACCATTATGGCTTGTTACAATACTCGGCAGTTTATTTATAACCGTGCTATCATTTATTATGATAATGAGCGTGTATGGACGTTTTTTCAAACTATATATGTACACCGCGCTTGCCCCTGTTCCCCTTTCGTCATTTGCGGGTGAAGGTACATCACAGATGGGAAAAACATTTATAAAATCATATGTCGGTGTATGCTTGGAAGGAGCAGTAATCGTGCTTGCGTGTATTATATTTTCGGCATTTGCAAGTGCAAGTACACCTAATATTGATACATCAATCACAACAGTAACAATGATATGGAAATATATAGGCGAAGTGATTTTTAATATGCTGATATTGGTTGGAATTATCAAAGGTGCAGACAGAATAGTAAAAGAAATGTTAGGCACTTAAAATTTGTCGTTGCATTTTGTGCAATATTATGGTATAATAATTACAGCAAATTAATATGAGGAGGAGTTATTATGCCAAATATCAGACCTGTTTCGGATTTAAGGAATTATACCGATGTTTTAAAAGATATTAGTATTGATTCGCCTGTTTTTTTAACAAAGAACGGCAGAGGAAGATACGCAATTATTGATATAGATGAGTACGAAAGAACGCAAGCAAAAATTAAAATTATGTCGAAGTTAGCAGACGCAGAACAAGCCGCCAAAAAAGACGGCTGGATTGACGCTACCGATGTAAAGAAAATATTGGGGGTTGAATAATGGCAAAAATAAAATTATCCCCATTGGCAATAAGCGATTTGCAAGAAATAAAGTCATATATCAGTGATGATTTAAGCAATCCTATTGCCGCCAACCGAGTAATAAATCAAATAATAGATGATTACACATTACTTGAAACTTCACCCGAAATGGGTGTATCTCTTTCCGCAAAAATAAATATAACGACAGATTATCGTTATTTAGTCAGCGGAAAATACATAGTGTTTTACAAAACGGACACAGAATATGTATATATATCACGCATACTTTATGGTGCAAGAGATTATATCCGTATTCTCTTTAATGACGAAATAACAGACAATAGCGAACTTTAATCAAAATATGAAGTTGCCACTATTTTAAATAGTGGCAATTTTTTTATGCAAAAATTTTCAACGTAGACAACTTGTTTGCCGGTTATAGCAAGCAAATTAAGGAGAGAAATATAATGGCAATAAAATCAGATGACCCACACGCTATTGAAAAGCTAACGGATAAACTCGAAAAATGCGAAAAAAACAGTCGTTTATGAAACAAGTAAACGCATATTACCGTAAAAACGGAACGGCAAAAGGTTTTGAGGGTATTTCCGATGAACAGGCAGCAAAAATTGATGAAACTGTACGAACGGGATATTCGTTTGAAAAACAGCCTTTCCCTGCATATGAATTAACCAACAATAATGCCAAAATACGCCGTTTGAAAAAGCGTATTGAAGAAATATCGAAGAATAAAGAAATAGGCTTTACAGGTTGGCAATTTGCAGGCGGTCAAGCTGTTGCCAACTCTACTGATAATCGTTTACAGCTTTTCTTTGATGAAAAACCTGATGATAAACAACGTGCAGAATTAAAAATGAATGGATTTAAGTGGGCACCATCTGTCGGAGCGTGGCAAAGACAACTTAATTTGAATACGATTTATGCAGCTAACAGAATTAATTTTATAGCACCCGAAAATGGACAACGCCCGACAGAATTACAACCGAAATCACCAAAAAAGAATGAGCCCGAAAGATAAAATTAGGAGGAACAAAACTATGGCATATAACAATCTAATCCGTGCAAACGACCCTATGGCAATAAATATGTTAAAGGAGAATTTAGCACATTTTGAAAACAATATTGCATATATGCAGGCAGTTAATGACTATTACAAAGCAAACGGTACAATGGTAAACTTTGAGGGCATTGACTATGCAGAGGCAGTAAGACTCGACGAGCGAGTAAACGGTTATCAATCAGCCCCATATCCGGGAAGATTTTTTAAAGAAAATTATGAGAAAATCGGCAGAATAAAATCGAACATTGACCGTTTGGAAAACAGACCTAAAACAATGTTTAATGGTTGGCAGTTTGTAGGTGGCGAAGCTATTATAAATCTTGCAAATAACCGCTTGCAGCTTATATTTGAGGAAAAACCAACATCGGAGCAGAGAGCAATATTAAAGCAAAACGGTTTTAAATTTGCACCAAAAGCAACAGCGTGGCAACGTCCGTTAGATTATAAGACAATGGCTGCGGCAAACCGTATTGATTTTATAAAACCGCTTGACGGTAAAACACCTATGGATTTGCAACCAAAAATGACACATCGCAACGCACCTGAAAGATAACGGTCAACATTAGTTTGTATTAGCGTAAAGAGGAGGTAACTATGAGCAAAATATTATGTGGAGATGCTCTTGAAATACTGAAAACACTTCCCCCGTGCAGTGTTAATATGTGTGTTACAAGTCCTCCGTATTATGGTTTGCGTGACTATGGTATTGACAGACAGATTGGAACAGAGGACTCCCCTGCTCTATACATAGAAAAACTTGTCGATGTATTCAGCGAAGTGTATCGGATTTTAAGAAAAGACGGAACATTGTGGATAAATATTGCAGATAGCTATGCAGGAAGTGGTAAAGGTGGTTGGAACACTCCTTTAAAAAGCGGTATCAGTCAGCAGTTATATAATCCGAAATCCTTTAATATGCCGAAAAAGTGGAAAGGTATCAAAGCCAAAGATATGATAGGCATACCGTGGAGTCTTGCATTTTCCTTGCGTGACTACGGTTGGTATCTACGGTCAGACATCATATGGCAAAAATCTAATTGTATGCCTGAATCAGTCAAAGACCGTCCTTCAAAATCATATGAGCATATATTCCTACTTGCAAAATCTAAGAAATACTATTACGACTATCAATCAATACAAGTACCGGCAGCACAGAGCAGTATTGAAAGAGCAAAAAGAGCGGTATCTAATATCGGGAAATATGCTAACGGCATTGAGTGTCAAAATATGCAAGCAATCTTTTTGCCACGCGACCATTCAAAAGAACTCACTATGCGTAACAAGCGTGATGTATGGACAGTAAGCACAAATTCATACCGCTCGGACGGTCATTTTGCTATGTATCCCGAAAAACTGATTGAGCCGTGTATATTGGCTGGTTGTCCTATCGGTGGTGTTGTTCTTGACCCATTCTTCAGTAGTGGTACAACGGGAGCAACTGCAAAACGACTCGGCAGAGAATATATAGGTATAGAACTCAATCCCGAATACTGTACCATCGCAGAAAAACGAATTAATGATGTTCCGTGAACAGATATGGAGGTTTACAATGGAAATACGAATCAATAAGGAAATTAAGAACTACCACGAAAGCCTGTTTTTCGGATTGTCCGCACGTCAGTTTATATGCTCGGTTGCCGCGGTTGGTGCGGCTGTTGGCGTATATTTCGGACTCAAAGATATTGTAGGAAAAGAAATAGTTTCGTGGTTATGTATAGTCTGTGCGTTGCCTTTAGCAGCCGCAGGCTTTTTTAAATATAACGGTATGCAATTAGAGGAATTTATAATTGCATTTATTCGGAGTGAATTTATATATGCAGGTGTGCGTACATTCAAATCTGAAAACATTTTGTACAATATATATAAGGAGGTTTTGGCAGATGTTAAAAAATCAAAAAAGAACACCCACACAGCTTTTTGGAAAAAAGGAAAAAAGAATAATTCCTAAAAGTGTTCAACAGTCTATCCCTATAAAGCGTATTTATAGAGATGGTATTATGCAGTGCGGTCAATATTTTTCTAAAACGTGGCGTTTTTCAGATATAAATTATGCGGTTGCGTCAGATGATGACCAATTAGAGATGTTTCTTGCACACTCGGCAATCCTAAATGGACTGCCGACTGACGCATTTGCAAAGATTACTATATACAATAAGCAACTGAACAGAAACGTATTTGAACAGTTTATAACACCAACTGATAAAGCCGACAAAAACAGTATAACATATGCGAAAGAACTTAAAGCATTGTTGAGTGATAAGATGGCAGACAGTAATAATATCGTCCACGAAAAATATATTACTATATCAAGTGAAAAGAAAAACATTGAGGAGGCACGCACATTCTTCGCTCGTGTCGGTAACGACTTAACCGTTGATTTCGGTAAAATATCATCACATATTACGGAGCTTAACTACAAAGAAAGGCTCCGTATTTTTTATGACTTTTTTCGTGGCAACAATGGTGGAATATTCAATTTTGACCTCAAAAAAGCTATGGCAGTCGGTGCGGACTTTAAAGATTATATATGCCCTGACAGTATGGAATTTAAAAGCGATTACATAAAAATCGGTAATAGATTTGCAAGAGTTATCTTTTTGAAAGAATACCCGTCATTTTTAAAGGACAGTATGATATCTGAACTGACGGACTTTTCTTGCAGTATGATGTTGTCGGTGGATATTCAGCCTATTCCTACCGACGACGCGGTAAAGGAAGTGCAAAAAAAATTATTAGCGGTTGAAACTGATATTACAAAATGGCAGCAAAAGCAGAATATGAACAATAACTTTTCTGCAACCGTACCATATGAATTAGAACAAATGCGAAAAGAAATTAAGGAATTTCTTGATGACCTTACCACTCGTGACCAAAGAATGATGTTTGTTACCGTAACAATTTTACATATTGCGGATAGTCTTGACGCACTTAACAATGATACCGAAACTATTCTGTCAATAGGTCGCAAACACCTTTGTAATTTTGCTACGCTCAAATATCAACAGGAGGACGGAATGAACACCGTACTGCCATACGGGTTGATAAATATTAGAGCTATACGAACAATGACGACGGAAAGCACTGCGGTACTAATGCCGTATAAAACTCAAGAAATAATCGACAATGACGGTATCTATTACGGTATCAATGCAATATCACATAATCTCTTAATGTGCAACCGCAAATTGTTACTTAACGGAAACGGATTTGTTCTCGGTGTTTCTGGTAGCGGTAAATCATTTGCGTCAAAGATGGAAATTGCTATGTCGGCATTGTTTACAAACGATGACATTATTATTGTAGACCCTGAAAGAGAGTATGCACCGTTAGTTTCAAATCTTGGCGGTGAATCAATTACACTATCAGCGTCATCAAATAATCATATAAATGCTATGGATATAAATAACGATTTCAATATCGAAGATAATCCTATATCAATTAAATCCGAATTTTTAATATCGCTATTTGACCAATTATTGAAAACAGGTGATGCAAGAAATAGTGGCGGTGTTGGAGCAAAAGAACGGTCTATTATTGACCGCTGTACTATAAATGTATATGAACAGTATTTCAGCGATACTAATCAGACTATGCCCACGCTTGCAGATTTCAGAGAGGAATTATTACGTCAACCCGAACAAGAAGCAAAAGACCTCGCACTGTCATTGGAATTGTTCGCTACGGGCAGTTTGGATTCCTTTGCACATCAAGGTAATGTAGATGTAGACAAGAGAATTATTTGCTATGACATCTTGGAATTAGGCGAACAAATGAAATCGGTCGGATTGCTTATAATGTTGGATAACATTATGAACAGAGTTATGGAAAACAGGAAACGCGGTATATATACACGAGTATACATAGACGAATCACATTTGTTTTTCAAAAACCCATACAGTGCTGAATTTCTATTGAAGGCGTGGCGACGTTTCAGAAAATACGGAGGACTTTTAACTGGAATAACCCAAAATGTTGAGGAATGTCTGAAAAATGATACTGCAAGGTGGATGATTTCGAATTGTGAGTTTTTGCTTATATTTAATCAATCACCTTCGGACAGAGCCGAACTTGCTTCAATGCTTAATATATCTCCCGCACAAATGGGATATATAACAAATTCGTCGGCAGGACGCGGACTAATTAAAGTCGGCGGCTCGATAGTACCGTTTACAAATGACTTCCCTACTGATACAGAACTCTATAAATTGATGAGTACAAAACCGGGTGAAAAATAAATTACACAGGCGGCGGTGAAAATCGCCGCCTTATTTTTTTATATAAGAATTGAGGTGATAGTAATTGAGCAAGTTAAAGACAAAACCTAAAACCAAAGAAAAACCACAGTCGGCAAAATACATTGTGAAAAACGCACCAAAAGATATGAAATCTATTCCGTATAATGTTCTCAGCAACGCTCCGTTTGTTATGAAAGAACAACTTATAAAGCGGAACTCAGAAAAACAGTTCAATGACAATGACGAACAGACTCCCGAAAATTATGCAACAGATACAATAGAATTTGCAGCATACAGTACAACGTCAAAAGTCTATCGAACTATGCGTATTATTGCGGATAATAGAATAAAATCACACAAAACACACAAAATCAAGACTAAAGAAAATTATACAATTCCTAATGTTTCCGTTAAACCTACTACAAATAATATACCTAAGTTAGCAAATAATCAGCCGAAAAACTTGCAATTAACAAACGGAAAAATTCCAACTAATTCGAGTGAAATCAGGAATATACCTAAAACCGTAAGCAGAACTCCAAAAATTGCAGAAGATAAAAAAATTATGTCCAAATCGAACATAATTAAATCAGAGCAAAAAAATAATCCAAAATCAAAAATGTTTACACCTAAGACAAAAAAAGAATATACCGTCGCACAGTCCGAAAGTCCTTTTGCCGTTCCCGAAGTGAAACAAAAATCAGTACAGAAATCAACCGCAAAACAAAAATCAGATATTAAGACAAAAGAAAATTATATCAAATCTCATATTACGGATACAGATATAAAAAGCCCTGACAATGCAAGACACGAATATGTCAAGAATAAGTTGAAATCAAAATTGACGGAACAGCAATCACAAAATAAAGACGCTAATATGCCGAATACTCCAAATGCGGATATTATCTCCAATGCTCCCTCAGTTGATAAACCGAATATAAAAACAAAAGAAAACTATATGCAGTCTTTACGGAACGGAAAAGTAGAGCCTATAAAAACGGCATACAAGACACCTAAGCAGAAAACAAGTATTATTCCCCGTCAAATGCAAACTACAACATCAAAAGCGGTACATAGTAAAGAACAAATAACATCTAAGACTGTAAAAAACGGTAAGAATACGATTAAAGCGAGCCGAATTGCAAAGAAAAAAGTATCAAAAACTCACAAAGCCACTGTTAAAACACAAAAACAGGTCGCAAAGCAAACCGCAAAACAGACTGCAAAATTGGCAAAAGAGGCGGCACAAAGAAGTGCGAAAATTGCAAAATCTGCGGTGCGTGTAGCAACTAAAGTTGCAGTCAAAGTTGCACAAGCAGTTGTCAAGGCAGTCAAGGCTATTTCAACGGCAATTGCGTCCGGCGGTGTAGTGGCAGTTGTAGTGGTTATATTGATTGTTGTCATTATTATAGCAGCCATTGCAGCAAGTCCGTTTGGTATTTTTATTTCTGAGGAAGTAACGGATACAGGAACAATTCCATTATCGCAGATTATAGCGGAATACAATGTTGAATTGACACAAGAAGTCGAAGATATTGAATTATCCATAGACCATACAGAGGTTGATGTTATAGATAATCAGACTGACAGAAATATCGTGATTGCGGTATTTGCAGCAAAAACAGCAGGAACTGATGACAACACTGCTGAAGATGTTGTCATATTTGATGATATTAAAGCCGAAAAACTAAAAACATATTTCCGAGCCGCTAACACCGTAAATCATACGGTCGAAGAAATTGCGGTATCAGATACAGAAACAAAAAATAAACTCACCGTCACGATAAATGGCAAAACAAAAGATGAGTTGATGGATTTATATGAATTAACCGCAAAGCAACGTGAGGCAGTGGAAACCTTACTTGAACACGGCGATGTTTTGACCTCATCAAGCCATAGTTTGGCAATTACAAATGCAGATGTTCAAAGCATCATAAATGGATTGCCGTCATCGCTTCCGCAGAAACGCAAGGATGTCGTCAAAAATGCAGGCTCACTTGTTGGTAAAGTAAATTATTTTTGGGGTGGTAAATCAAGTGCAATCGGTTGGGACAGTGCTTGGGGTACTATGCAGCGAGTAACTGCCGCAGGAAGTCCATCATCAGGAACACTAAGAGCATATGGATTGGACTGTTCGGGATTTGTCACTTGGGTATTTAATAACAGTGGTATGGGATATGCTGTCGGACACGGAACATACGGACAGCGTGACGCCAGTATTCAAGTAACAGCGTCAACAGTGCAAGCAGGTGATTTATGTTTCTTGCCGAGTTATAGCCACGTTGGAATAGTTGTCGGTAAAGATACAAATGGTAATATTCTTGTTATTCACTGTTCTTCCAGTGCAAATAATGTAGTAATATCCACCGCGTCAAGTGTTGGATTTACAGTTTTCCGCAGACCAAATTGCTATTAAATATTTAATCGAATTTTTTTGCCGATAGAGATATTTTCTGTTATGATAAATATATCAAATAAACAGGAGGTATTTCATTATGAAAAAGAAAATATTCACACTAATAATCACGGTGGCATTGACCACGATGAGCACCACAACTTTTGCGGCTGAAATCCCGCGAGAAAGTACACCATTAAATGCAACAGAGGAACAGACACAAATTGTTGAGAATTTAATCGGTGATATTCTTGATGATGTACAGACGGGAAATCTCGGTTACACATTAGCCGCAGGCTATGCAAACACTAAAATACGCAATGCGGTAATTACAGGCGAAACAAATGGATACGGATATGGGATATTATCACCGATAGCACAGAACGCAATCCGTGTTATGTGTGATAGACAGTTACGACCTGACGCCTACACCCAAGCGGAACAACAGTTAAAAGTATCACTTGCTGACATCATCACCGAGGTTGAGAACGGAATGGATATGGATACCGCCATCAAAGCGGCTTATGAAAAAATCTATCAATCCGTAAATATATCATTTAACTATGATGAACAATTTTCGCTTGATACCTGTTATCGCGACATTCCTGCTGTTGGAATAGAAATGTTTACAGTGGCAAGAAAATTGCTTAATTCTGCACAAATAAAATAAAGGAACTTCAAAATGCCAACACAACATAAGAATATTTTATCGTAATGCCATCGGTGCAACTCAGAAATTGGTTGCACCGTTTTTCAGGTTATATGATAATCGAAGTTGATGAGGATTTTTTCATTTCTTCCATCATTGTAATAATTTTTTGCTCAGTCTGAATGTCAATCATTCCAACAGCAGTGAAATATACATTGATTTTCACATAACTGTAACCACTTGATTTGTCGTTATTATAAACTTCAATTCATTTAATAAAAGAATTTACCAGCATGGGTGTAAGCGCTTTCTTTCAGTAATCACACTTAAAATTCTGAATAAAGGTCTTTAATCAGTAACTTTTTTGATTTGTTTCATCTAAGAACTTTCTTGTACGACTTCTTCTGCTGAATGCATTTATTCTTTTCATAGCCTTGTAGAGGATTTAAAAAAGCTTTAATTTTAAAAAACTGGTAGCATTTTATTCAAATGCTTTTTTCACCTTGCTCAACCGATGGCTGAACTTTTGTCTCCTTGTTTTGCTTTTTTTGATAATCTTGACATTGTAAAAACTTCTTTCACTCTTTGGATAAATGCGCCAAAATGTATATCTAAATCAATAGTTCAGTGAAAATTTTTCAAAAAATTGTCCTTTCACTTATTTGGAATTGATTTTAGCTTTAACACGCTATTCTGTGAAAATAAAAAATCCATCTGAAAAAAATTACATATTGTCTAATAGGGTAGAAATCCATGTTACTTTATGCTATAATAATGTTATATCATTGACATAGAACAATTAGGCTACAAAGCATAAGTTATTCAGATGAAACAAAGAAATTTCGTAAAAATATTGTCTATCGTAACAAGCTTTTGTGAGAGAACTTGAAGTTTCATTTTCATCAATAAACCGTTGAGAAGTTTGAAAAAGCAAAATGAATATAACTGTAATGAAAAAGCTCAAAGACTTTTGCACCTTGAAAAGACAATGGGACAATTTAGGGAAGGATGAATAAAATTATGGCAAAGAAAAAGACAGAGGATACTATCAATCTTGATTCAATTCTCTTTAAATGCAGAGACATCTTACGTGCAGCACGTAATTCAGGTTCTTTTTTCGAAAAACGTGATATGATGCTAACATTGGTATTCTTAAAATTTATTGGAGAAAAATATGAGGACGGTATTGAAAAACTACGACAAATCTTAATCGAACAAGGACTTGACCCGGATGATGAAAATATTCGTGCAGCATTCTTTGATGATGCCACATTTACAGACGGAACTTACAATTTGCCACCAGAGGCAAGATGGTCAACAATCATAAATACACCTGCTCCCAGACTGAATGTAGCATTAGACAATGCACTTCATAGTATTGCTACTAGCTCTAAACAATTGAAAGGATGCTTTGTGGAAGGTACTTTTACTACACGTAATCTTGCACCAAATGATATCAAAAAATTGATTGATGAGGTCAATAAAATCAGCCATAAGCAGTTTGGAGAAGAAAAAGACCTCATCGGTCGAGTATACGAATATTTTTTGAAGGAATTTGCCGTTAATGCCACTAAAGAAGAAGGAGAATTCTATACACCGCATGATGTTGTACAGTTAATTGCAGCTATGATTGAACCTTATGATGGAACATTATACGACCCTTGCTGTGGTTCAGGTGGTATGTTTATTCAAAGTGCTGCACTTGTAAAATCGAAGCAAGGAGATATTAACCGTATTAATGTATATGGGCAGGAAAAGGAAGCTGCAACCTATCGCCTTGCAAAAATGAACCTCGCACTTCGTGGCATAAGCCACAATCTTGGCGAGACGAATGATTCTTCTTTCACGCATGATTTGCACAAGGGAATATTCTTTGATTACATCATGGCAAACCCGCCTTTTAATCTTAAAGGTTGGTATGACAGTACATTAGCAAGTGATCCCCGTTGGGCCGATTACCACACTCCGCCAGAAAGCAATGCCAATTATGCTTGGATTTTGCATATGCTATCACACCTAAAAAAGCAGACGGGTGTTGCTGGGTTCTTGCTTGCCAACGGTGCTCTTAACGACAGTGATACAATAGAAATTCGCAAAAAGCTGATTCAGAATGATAAGGTGGAAGCTATTATTGTTCTTCCAAGAGAATTATTCATTACCACCGACATCAGCGTTACCCTTTGGATTTTAAATCAGAACAAAAAGGGTGGCAACTATCACAGCAGAAACCTGCGTAATCGTGAGAATGAAATCCTTTTTATGGATTTGCGTACATGGACGGAAAATCCGGTAAAGGGTGAGAATAAAAAGAAAGTTTTACTTGATACCACACAGATTGAAAAAGCCTCTGATATTTACCATACATGGCAGAGCGAGGGAACAAACGGAACACATTACGAAGTACCAGAGCTTTACCGAAGTGTGAGCATTGCAGAAATTGAAGAAAATAACTGGGCATTAACACCAAGCAAATATATAGAGTTTATTGACCATGACCTTGAAATTGACTATGAAAAGGAAATGTCCCGTATTCAGTCTGAAATGAAAGAAGTCATACAAAAAGAGAAGAAATCACAGCAAATGCTGGAAGATGCATTTAGGAGGATTGGTTATGGACTTGAATAAAATAAAACTCGGAAAATATATCGAACCGTATACTGAAAAATGTAATATTCCAAATTTAACAGTATATGATGTATCTGGTGTGAATAGAGAAAAAGAATTCTTTGAACCATCTCATCAAATCGGAAAAGACACTAGCAATTATAAAATTGTGCCTCCTAAATATTTTGCCTGCAATTTGATGCATGTAGGAAGAGATATTGTTTTACCAATTGCATACAATCATACAGATAAAAACAAAATAGTAAGTCCTGCGTATCATGTGTTTAGATTTATGGAAAATGATGAAATTCTAAGTGATTATTTTTTCTTGTATTTAAAACTACCAGAAAAAGATAGATACTTTTGGTTTAATACCGATAGTTCTGTACGAGATGGTATGACTTGGGATGATTTTATTGATGTGCCAATTGAACTTCCTTTAATTGACATTCAGCAAAAATATGTGGATGTCTACAATGCCATGCTTGCTAATCAGCAAAGCTATGAGCGTGGACTTGCGGATTTAAAGCTGACATGTGATGCTACAGTTGAGCATTTGAAAAAGAAATATCCATTACGAACATTTAGTGAGTACATAGAAAGAATTGATGTACGCAACTCGGAGAAGATTTATACCAATGTAAAAAATGTCAGTGTATATAAAAAATTCGGAGAAGTTTCTTCGAAAGTAGACAGAAATAACCTTGAAAATTATAAAATTGTAATGCCGAGAGAAATATCTTTTGTCCAAACTACACACAACGAAAAAGTATTTTGCAATGCAATGAATAATACCGATGAGCCTATACTTGTAACATCGGTTAATGAAGTATTTAGATGCGATGAAACAAGAATTCTTCCTGAATACCTATGTTTAAATTTTAATAGGACAGAATTTGATAGATATGCTCGTTATCATTCTTGGGGTAGTGCTAGAGAAACTTTTACATGGGCCGATTTACTAGAAGTCAAACTTCCTATACCACCAGTTAAAGAACAGGAATATATCGTTGATATTTTTAGGGTATTACAAGAAAGAACTTTGATTTTGAAAAATATGAAAACTCAAATCAAAAACCTTTGTCCTATATTAATCAAAGGTTCTATTGAAGAGGCAAGCAAATCAAAGGAGGTATAAGTACATGGCAAAACTAAAAAATTACAACGGACGCTACTGCGAGTCAGAATATGAAAGTGCTTTCATTGCTTTTTTACAATCGGTTAATTGGAATTATCTGCCTAGTAATAAGATTAGACGCAGTTATAGTGATGTGCTTATTGCAGATGACTTTAAAGCTTTTATTACAAAGACAAATGCTGACTTGCTGACAGAAGAAGTTGAGCAAATCTATGACACTGTCCGCCTTGTAGGTGCTGAGAGTGATTTTGCCACATTGCATAAGGTCTATAAATGGATGGTGGATGGTATTCAATTCACACCGCAAAGTGGTTTGCCAATACAAGTTTCTCTTATTGATTTTGAAACACCAGAGAACAATATATTTCATGTGGTAAATCAGCTAACGGTAGACTATATAAATAACGGACAACGTGAAAACCGCCGACCGGATGTGCTTTTGTATGTAAACGGTATGCCACTGTGCATCACCGAACTAAAGAATCCTGCCGATGCCCATGCCACAATTTATGATGCATGGGAGCAGATTACCATCCGCTACTGGCGTGATATTCCGCATTTGTTACATTATTGCCCTTTAGCGTGTATCTCAGATGGAGTTAAAACAAGATTAGGAACGGTACGCACACCTTATGAACATTTCTATGCTTGGAGGCGTGTAAACGATACTGATAAGATTTCTACCATGCCTTTTGCAGAAACCGAAACTATGATTAAGGGTGTGTATACACCTGAACGTTTCTTGGAAATATTCCGTGATTATATTTATTTCCAAGATGAAATTTTCGATTGCGATGAACGTGAAATTGTTTGTCGTTATCCGCAGTTCTTTGCTACGAGACTGCTTAAACAGAGTATTATAAAATCTGTTGTGACGCAAACAGGAAAAGGTGGTACATATTTTGGTGCAACCGGGTGTGGAAAAACATACACTATGGCGTTTCTCGCCAGACAGCTTGCCTTGCGTTGCAGTGATATTCCTGAAATTGGCTCTCCGACTATCGTTATGATTGTTGATCGTGATGAACTTCAGGAACAGGGAATTACGCTATTTGCCAAGAGCAAAGAATTTTTAAACCTCGGCGAAGTTTCCGTAGTTAAAAGTAGAAATAACCTCAGACAAGAACTTGGCAGCAGAGAAAGCGGCGGTTTTTACATTTGCACTATCCAGAAATTTTGCGACCGTAAAGAAGATAAAATCGGTCTTATTAACGACCGACACAATATTATTTGTTTTTCTGACGAAGCACATAGAACGCAGTTGGAGCATTCAAGAAAAATTCAGTTTAGTAAGGATGCCGACGAAAACATGAAAGCTATGGTTTCTAAGCCATATGCAAAGGTATTAAAAGAAGCGTTTCCACATGCTACATTTGTTGGATTTACCGGCACTCCTATTGCAGAAACCTATCAAACTTTTGGCGATGAAATTGACCGTTATACAATGGATCAAGCTGTTGCAGATGAATTAACCGTATCTATCAAATATCATCCGAGAATTGCGAAAGTCCTTTTAGATACCAAAAAAGTCAAAGAAATTGAAACTTATTATAAAACTTGTGCTGATGATGGTGCTACCGAGGAAGATATTGAAGCAAGTAAAAAAGCTATGAGTTCCATGGAAATTATTCTTGGAGAGCCTTCCCGTTTGGAACGTCTTGCCATTGACATTCACGACCATTATGTATCTGCTTGCGAAAAAGAACCTGACAGAGTACAAAAAGCTATGATTGTTTGTTCAAGCAGAAAAATTGCTTATGAGTTACTCGTGAAATTTAGGGATAAATATCCGGAATGGTTTGAAGAAAAGAAAATTTCCGATGGCACAGAAACTACAAAGGAAGAACTTGATGAATTACAACCTATGCCGTTTATGGCTATGGTTGCAAGTGCCAGAAGTGATGATGAAGAAAAAATGTATAATTACCTTGGCGGCGTAAAAAATGATAAACGCTCAAAGGCATTAGATGCTGCCTTTAAGCAGGAAAAATCCAACTTCCGTATAGTTATTGTTGTTGATATGTGGATTACTGGTTTTGATGTTCCATGTCTTACATACCTATATAATGATAAGCCTCTAAAAAAACATCTGCTTATTCAAACAATTAGTCGTGTTAATAGGGTTTATCCGGGAAAGAAATTTGGTATGGTCATTGACTATATCGGAATCCGTGATAATATGCGTGAAGCTATAAAAATTTATGGCGGAGATACATCTGTTGCACCCACCGAGGATGATGTAGAACAGGCTACCCAAGTTTTTAGAGAAGAACTTGAAATTTTAAAGACTATGTTTACCGGATACGATTTGAAACCATTTTTAAATCCGAACGGAGATCCTGTAGAACGTTATTGTTTGCTTGCCAAAGCTGCGGAGTATGTGTTTTCTTCTACAGAGGAATTAAATTCTGAAGGTAAAAACGGTACACAAAAGGTATCATTTAAAACTTATTTTTTAAAGACTGTTAGAAGAATGCGTCTTGGCTACGATATTGCTCAACCATCTGGCGATTTATCTGACAGTGAATCCGCTTTGGCACAATGCTTTATGGCAATTGCTGGTTTTGTTCGCAAAATGAGTGGAACAACTGAGCTTGATACAGACAGTATGAATCGTGCTGTTTCTAAAATGGTTGACGAGGCATTACGTTACAAGCAAGTGGAGAGTGTCCTTGATGCCGGGGAGGAAGAGGATATCTTTAGCCCAGAGTATTTTGAAAAACTTTCTGATGTAAAAATGCCTGCCACCAAGCTAGAGCTGCTTATAAAAATGATTCGTAAGCAGATTAAAGAATACAGTAAGATTAACAAGATTGCTGCAAAGACTTATCAGGAAATGCTTGAAGAAACAATTGCTATATATCATGAAAGACGAAAACATATTAGTGCGGAAGAAGCTGGAGATACACAAGAACAGGCATCTGAAGATATTATTAAAAATGCCACGGAACAAGCATTACAGATACTCCACCAAATGAACGAAAGCCGTGAAAGTTTCCGTAAAATTGGCTTAACCTTTGAGGAAAAAGCATTTTATGATATTTTAGTATCCTTACGAGACCGGTATAATTTTGAATATGGCGAGGATAAAGAAATTGGCGGTATGATTGTAAATGATAAATGTAAAATTCTTGCCAAAAAAGTGAAAGAGATAATCGATACAAAATCTTCTTTTTCTGATTGGCTTAACAACCAAAATGTACGCAATCAGCTCAAACTTGATATTAAAATTTGTCTCGTAAAGAACGGCTATCCACCTCAATATAGTCCAGAGGTATTCAGTAAGGTTATGGAGCAGGTGGAGAATCTTGAAGAAAATTCCGATATGCCTACGGCTACCACTTATACATTTCCACAACCAACAAAACTTGATATGGTGGCAGAAAGCTCAGCGAAATATGCGGTAAAAAATGATGATAATTAACATATTGTATAATGTCTATTGTAACGAAAGCTGTCATTTAGAAAATGATGGTATCAATGAAATTTAAGCGCTATGTGGTGTCCACAGAATAAGTTCCGCGAAATTAATCAACGCATAAAATAAATCAAAGTTAAATCACACAAAATTTAATCCTGCTCATGACGAGTGGTATTATAAAATGTATTTTGATATGCTTAAAGTCATTTTTAGCCAACCTACCATCATGAAGTTTACATTGATATAAAAGATACAAGTTCATATCAAATGTTTCAAACACTTCGCAAAGTATGTTTAAATTCCATATATGATATTTCGCAAAATAAAAAGATGAACATACAAATTATAAGCACAGAAAAAAGACTCTGACTTGAGTATTCTTCAAGTTTTGTGTAAATACAAAATAGTGCAGAAAAATTTATTTAAGTGGACGGAATTAAATTCCGTCCACTTTTACGTTATCAAAAAAATCAGCAACTGTCAATAGCTGATTTTATCAGCGAAGAATATCTCCAACTGAGAATGAATCTCGCCCCAATCACGACGGCGACCTGTCCATTTTTTCGTGATGTCCATCATTGCAAGGTACAGCATCTTAAACAAGCTATCATCTGTAGGAAAAACCCCCTTGTTTTTAGTCACTTTTCGGAGCTGGCGATTGAATCCTTCTATCGTATTGGTGGTATAGATAAGTGTACGAACTGCTTGAGGATACTTGAAATATGTGGATAAATGAACCCATTTATCGCACCAGTTATCAGCAAGTTTCGGGTATTTTCCTCCCCATATTTCATCAAATCGGTCTAATTCTTGTAATGCGGTATCCTCATCAATAGCTGCATAAACACGCTTTAAATCTGCCATAAGTGCTTTAATATCCTTGTATGACACATATTTTGTTGTATTACGGATTTGATGAATTATGCATTGCTGTATTTATGTCTGTGGAAAGACAGCTTCAATCGCATTGGTAAATCCGCATACTCTTTCGTCGCGTAGTGTTTAACTAAAGATGCCAAAACAACTATATTAGATAATTTTTCTCCGACTTTAGGTACCTTTTTTATTTTTCGTTCAAGTCGTTCAAGAAAATCATCTAATTTAGTAGGATTTTTTATTATTTTTTCAGCCTTAGAATAACGCTTCTTTAGTTCTTTTTCCACTCGCTTTTTATTCATCATTTATCAATCCTTATATTTATTAAACTCATCTTCCGATTCATAAATATCATCTCTGGATATACTATTCTTATGTCCACATTCTGTACATTTCCATAAATATTTGTGGTCGTCAAAACCATCTTGCGAATTTAAATATGCACCACATCAATCACAATGCCAATCTATACCCGGAAATCTCTCGTCAAATATACCCATATCTTATTTTCTCCCTCAGCATTATTTTATAAAATAATACCAAAATATCGATATAAAGTCAAGTGCTTTATTCCAAAATTTCATATCCCGATTTTATACATTCCAAATAATGTTTAACACTTTTTAATATCCATTCTATAGACATCCCACCCATATATGGATCGAATTCATTTTCTATTGGTATCTGTCCATTAGCGAGAAGTTCTTCAACTTTACGTATACCGTTTATAGTGATGTTACTGTCGCTTTTCATAGTATACAGTGATATGAATGGTTTTTCAAATTTCTTAGAATAACCTTCGTATGTACCCGATATTGTTACATTTGCACCTACATATTTTTCGAAATCACTCTTATGTCCTATACCATACTCGTCTTCATTTAAGTATGTAATCCAATCATTATCATTATTGTCTTTAAAATGTCCTAATAGTGTGGCATTATCCCAACTACCGTTTTCGCCTCTATATTCTTCAATAGAGAGTAGCTTACCCTTTATCTCGACTTTATCGCCAGATTGATATTGAGAATAATATGTACTTTCAATCACTTTATCACCTTCATTTTCGGAAATATAATTCTTAGAAGTATCTATGGATATAATATTTTTTTCACCATTCCAATCTATACCGAAATCAAATAATTTACCTATATCTCGAAGTTTGAAATAATTGCTGTCATTGATAAGATATACTTGTAGATTAACTTCTTCTCCATTTTTTAAAATTGAAGAATTAGTAGCTGTAGCTTCGACAACATCGCCGTCTACACTTTCCAATTCTCCTCCAACAATGGTATATGGTTGACTGCTGGTTAATGAAACTGTATTCATAACTTCATCGTAGCCTACAGAAAACTGTTTTTCAGTTGCATTTAAAACATATGCTAAATCACGAAGTTTGAAATAGTTATTCCCATTGATATTATAAGAATCGAATTTGATATCTTCACCGTTAACCAACACTGTTGATGCAGTCGGAACAGCTTCGTCAGCTGACACCGAAGGCACCATCATAGTTGATAATATCATCACTGCTGATAGTATTTTACATATCATCTTTTTCATAACCTTATCCTCCTAAATTAATATAATTTCTGTATATTTAATTATATCATATGTTTTAATCTTATGTAAGAAAATATTACCTATTTATTACAAAACCATTTTGAATTTTGACACTTACGGTCTTTGTATAATCAATAGTACCTTCGGCTGTAATGAACCCTGGTTTGACTAAAAGTACATTTCCATCGGAAGTATAACTATTAACTACGATATTATTATTTTCCTTATCTGCTGTGGATGGATTTATTACAAAATTTTTCAATTCGCCCATACTCTCAATCCCCGGCATAAGTTATCATATGGGAGCTATGATAATTGCTGAAATCGGAGAATTCAGCAATTTTTCATCACCCAATAAAATACTTGCCTATTCAGGAATGTCACCATCTACATATCAATCAGGACATCTTACTAACTGTTATGCCCATATGGAGAAACGTGGCTCTCGTTACCTCAGATATGCTCTTTACAATGCTACACAGCATGTCTGTCGATGGGACAAGACGTTTGCTGATTACCTTGCCAAAAAGCGTTCTGAAGGCAAGCATTACAATGTTGCCATATCTCATGCTACAAAGAAACTCTTAAGAGTCCTTTACCATTTAGAGAAAACAGGCGAACTATATCAAATTGCTTAAACTTTTTCCTAATATTTCAATACTTGAGCAACATTAGTTGCTCTATTTGTCATGCAATTGTCAATGTACAATATTGAACTGATTATTTTTTAACTTTTTTCATTTTTTGACTTGACTTTTAATAGTTAGTCTTTCGTGCAATTTCTTCCGGTGTTCTTTTTCTTCGTGGCATAATTAAAAACCTCCATTTAGTGTATTTCTATTCTACACCATAATGAAGGTTTACACAATACTTGAAATTGACTCTCTGACTTTTACAGTCAAAGTCTTTTTTGTTTCTTTTCATGCTCCATAAAGTTTTATACTTATAATTTTTTAGTTATCGTGTTATATAGCATTAGCAAATCGTAGCTCCATTATTTTATTTAAGTTTTCTAAACGAATTTTCTATATGTGTAACATAATCATAATTTTTCAAATAAATATCCTCTTGGTCTGTAGGAAATGAAAATGTGTACATTCTTGCAATACCATTAGTGAATATACATTTTCTATAATGAAAATATCCATCAGCTGTTTTGCTTGAAATCACATACCAACCATCATTTTCAAGTTGGTCATCACGATATAATTCTGTTCCGCCGTAAGTCCTTCTGAATGTATCAATAACAAATAGATCCGGCAATTCATCATCAACATATCTTGCTATAAAATTAAGCGTCGCCCTTCGATCTTCTGACGTTAAATTAAAATCATTTTCAGTATCTTGTTGCAAACTGCCTTCTAATTCAAAATTAGAAGGGCAATCTATCGTATAGTTAAACGTTTCAGATGTACGTTTCTCAAATGTTGGTTCCACATACACAGTTGGAGTTGGAATGGGAGTCGGTGTAGATGTAGGTTCAGGCTCTGCTAATCCCCAATCAATCAATGTATTATCTATAACATTTATTGGATTTTCAAAGTTATATCTAAAACACCATTGCCCCAACAATAATACAATTCCTATTAATAATGGGATTACTATATATAAAACTATTCTATTATCTCGTATTTTCTTAATACACAATAATACTATACAAATAACAATTAATACAAAAATACTAATTAATAATACCCATGATGCTGTCATAATAAAACCTCCTTACACAGACCATTGTTGAGTCTATCCTCAAGCTCACTTCTATTTTATTAAATTGCAATTTCAAGATTAGTTACTCAAAAATTTTTCACTATCTATTGCAAATATATAATATATATCACAGTATAAAACAGCTTACAATAAAATAGAGTGAATTATGCAAATATCAACGTAAAAACAGATTTTTCGACAAAAACAGGAGGACTACATCTTATTATGCAGTCCCCTCTATTTTCATGAACAAATATTTTAATTATGCAGTTATCCATACTATATGTATAATTAATTGTCTGATTTCTGTACAACGATTTTTCAGAATTCCGTCAGCGAGAAGTGGCAAGAGAACCACCCCTTGACGTTCATGTTCCATTAATCGTATCCGTAACATTTGTGCCAGAAGACATCTCCACTTTTGTTAGCGAATTTTGGTTAGTAATTTGTCAAATCGCGACCTATCTTTTTCCGAAACTTCTTCAAGAGAAGTAATAACTTCAATGTCACCCTTTTTTTTCATTTCCTCTACATTTATTAAATTACATCCTATTGCTCGATAGTATAAAATTTTATTGTTATGTGTGTCCAACCTTATATATACTAAGCCATCATCGCCACAAAAATACATATATTTACCATAAGATTTATATGAATTTAAGTCA
>QTVU01000089.1 GCA_003460745.1 Firmicutes bacterium AM55-24TS | reverse complement strand
CATTAAAATGATATAAATTTAACATATAGGCTTGTATATTTTATAAATTGATGTTAAAATATATATAATGGGCATATAACTATGCTCACTACAAAGAATAAAAAATATATATATTTTTTAGGAGGAATTTAAAATGGCAGTTAAAGTTGCGATTAACGGATTCGGACGTATTGGACGTCTTGCATTCAGACAGATGTTTGGCGCAGAGGGTTATGAAGTTGTTGCTATCAACGACCTTACAAGCCCAAAGATGCTTGCTCATCTACTAAAGTATGATTCATCACAAGGTAAGTATGAAAAAGCTGATACAGTTTCAGCAGGTGAAGATTCAATCACAGTTGATGGTAAGGAAATCAAAATCTACGCTTTCCCTGATGCAAATAATTGTCCATGGGGCGAACTTGACGTAGACGTAGTTCTTGAATGCTCAGGTTTCTATACATCAAAGGAAAAGGCTCAGGCTCATATCAATGCCGGTGCTAAGAAAGTTGTTATTTCTGCTCCTGCAGGCAACGACCTACCAACAATCGTTTACAACGTAAACCACGAAACACTAAAGAAGGGCGACAACATCATTTCAGCTGCTTCTTGTACAACAAACTGCTTGGCTCCTATGGCAGACGCACTTAACAAGTACGCTCCAATTCAGTCAGGTATCATGTGCACAATTCACGCTTACACAGGTGACCAAATGACTCTTGACGGTCCTCAAAGAAAGGGTGACCTAAGAAGATCAAGAGCTGCTGCTGTAAATATCGTTCCTAACTCAACAGGTGCTGCAAAGGCTATCGGTCTTGTTATTCCTGAACTAAACGGTAAGCTTATCGGTTCAGCTCAGAGAGTTCCAACTCCAACAGGTTCAACAACAATCCTTACAGCTGTTGTTAAGGGTGACGTTACAGTTGACGGTATCAACGCTGCTATGAAGGCTGCTTCAAACGAATCATTCGGTTACAACACAGATGAAATCGTTTCATCAGATATCGTTGGTATGAGATACGGTTCACTATTCGATTCAACACAAACAATGGTTGCTGAAATCGGTGACGGTCTTTACGAAGTACAAGTTGTTTCATGGTATGATAACGAAAACTCATACACATCACAGATGGTTAGAACAATTAAGTATTTCTCAGAAAATTGCTAATCACAATTTGAACTCTTTTAAACAACTGCCTTTATGGCAGTTGTTTTTTTTGTGTTTTTTTGTTGACACGGATTAAAATTTAATTTATACTATTGTTATAGTAAAAAAGAAAAAGGGGATAAGTATGAGATTGCCTGAAAAATTTGAGGACAGAATGAAAAAAATGCTCGGAGATGAGTATGATGATTTTATAAAATCAATGGACGAAACTCCGATATTTACGGGAATACGCATAAATACATCAAAAGTCGGTGCAAAAGACGCAGTAATCAAAGAATTTGGTGAACTTCAGAATGTACCTTGGTGCAGCGACGGATTTTATGCGGATAAGTCGAAAATTTCCGGTAATCACCCTTATCACCTTGCGGGACTTTTTTATTTTCAGGAGCCGTCCGCAATGTCAACCGTATCGGCTTTGAATATAGAAAGTGACGATTATGTACTTGATTTGTGTGCCGCACCCGGCGGTAAGGCTACTCAGGCAGGTGCTTTTATCGGCAAAAACGGATTGCTTGTAGCAAATGAAATTGTAAAAAATCGTGCAAATATATTGTCTGACAATATAGACAGATTTGGTTTGACTAATACAGTAGTCACAAATGAAACACCTCAAAAGCTGGCTGAAAAATATGTGCATTTTTTTGACAAGATTATAGTTGACGCACCGTGCAGCGGTGAGGGAATGTTCAGAAAAGAGCCGCAGGCAGTGGACGAATGGAGTGTTGAACATACGGTTTCGTGCGGCGTAAGACAGAAACATATACTTGATTGTGCAATGAAAATGCTTAAAGACGACGGATATATTGTGTATTCAACGTGCACGTTTGCGCCGGATGAAAATGAGCAGGTGTGTGCGTATATGCTTGAAAATTATAATGTGGAACTTGTAGAACCGAATAATCTTGATATGCTGTCTAAAGGCAGAGGAGAGTGGTCAAATTCCAACTATGATATGAGCAAAACACGAAGAATTTTTCCACATAAAAATAACGGTGAGGGACATTTTGTGGCACTGTTTCACAGTTTGGACAATTACGAAAGTGAAGTAAGTAAGCCTAAAAAAACAAGTATGACGGATGCCGAAAAGGTGTACAGACAATTTGAAAAAGAGTTTTTGAATACAGAACTTGACGGTGAATTTTGTCTGTTCGGAGAACAGCTTTACTTGAAACCGAAATGTATTGACGTTGATAAAATTAAGGTTGTCAGAAACGGTCTTAATCTCGGAATATATCGTAAAAACAGATTTGAGCCGTCATATGCGTTGTGTTTGGCACTTAAAAAAGAAGATTTTAAGAATACCGTTGATTTTGAATGTGACAGTGAAGAACTTAAAAAGTATCTTATGGGTAATACAGTCGAATGTGATAAAAAAGGTTGGTGTGCAGTAACTGTAAACGGTTATTCGATAGGTTGGGGAAAAGCGTCAAACGGAATACTGAAAAATCATTTTCCTAAATATTTGAGATTGAAAAGATAGGGAGAAAAATTATGAATTTGTTTGAATCTGAACGTAAGGTTATGGATGTTTTATGGCGTGAGGGTAGTATAACTGCGGGTGAAGTTGCAAAAATTCTCAGTCTTGATATAGGTTGGAACAGAAATACTACATATACGGTAATAAATAAGTGTATAAAAAAGGGTTATATTTCTCGTGGCGAGGATAAATTTCTTTGTACACCTGTTATAACGAAAGATGAAGTAAAAAATGATGAATTGGAAGAATTGATGAAAAAATATTTTGATAATTCACCCGTAAAACTGTTTACTTCTGTTGTAAATTTGGCAGATAAACAGGAACTAAAGAAAATGAAGAAGATTATAAAAAATACCGCTAATCTTTAGATATTAGCGGTATTTTAATTTTTAGTCTTTTATTAATTGATAAAATTCATTACGCAATTCGTGGTCGGTGTCAAAAAGTCCACGAATGGCACTTGTGCGAGTTTTTGCACCACGAGCCTTAATGCCACGAGCGGTCATACAGCTATGCTCACCCTCAACAACAACGATTACGTCCTCAGTATCGCAAACCTTTTGAATAACTTCGGCAATATCCGAGCAGATACGTTCTTGAAGCTGAAGTCTTTTTGAAACCATATCGCATATGCGGGCAATCTTTGAAAGACCGATAACCTTGCCGTTCGGAATATATCCGACGTGGCAATGCATATTGTACATAAGTGCAAGGTGATGTTCACAGTGACTGAAAACTTCAATATCTTTAACTATTACAAGATCGTTTGAGTCAACCTCAAAGCACTTGTTAAACATTTCAGCGATTTCGTCATTGGTGTATCGCATACCCTCAAAAATTTCGTCATACATACGCGCAACGCGGTCGGGAGTATCCTTTAATCCCTCACGGTCGGGGTCGTCGCCAAGTTCTGTAAGAATTGTGCGTATAGCCTCTTTTATCTTTTCGTGATTAAATTCTTTTTTCATTTAAACACCTCTTTCTTCCGGATCCCAGATAACCTTGTGAAGTTGAATTTGAAATGTTGCGTCACAAAGCACAGGCTCTTTAAGCATTATATTTACAAGTTTTTGTGCGTCATACATTCCGTAAACCGCACCGAGATAAATATGCGGCATTTCGGTATAAACTTGTTTTAACTTCTTGACTATACCAATAGTCAAGTTCATATCTTCGTCAGAGCCTATAACGAATTTGATAACATCGCAAGGCCGTAGATTAATAAAATTATTCCAAATCATTTTGTCGGTCATACCGCTTGACGGAAGTTTGTAGTCGATTGTAAAAAATAAATTATCCGACTTCTGCACTTTGCCGAGAAAATCAACTATATCAACTGCGCCGTTTGTTTCAATATTAACGTCACAACCCAATTCGGTCAGCTTTGAAACAAGCTCCGCACTGTCGGTATGAACAAGAGGCTCACCACCTGTAAGCGTAACACGCTTGTAAGTCATATTAACCTTTGAAATAATTTCATCAACAGTCATTTCAGTATATTCACAGGGTGTTTCTTCACCGAACAGTGAATAAACCGTATCGCAGTACGAACAGCGTAGGTTACATCCTGCAAGACGTATAAATGTTGCACATTGTCCTGTTCGTATACCCTCACCGTCAATACTGTCAAAAATTTCGATTACTTTCATTTTGATTTTCCTTATAACAATTTTATTTTAACATCATCTTTGATGTAGCTTGCAATGTTGTCCTGACTTTCCTGTACGTCAACACGATAACAGAACGGTGCAAGCTCATCGCAAATATATTTCGCCAAGTTTTCGGCAGTAGGATTGAACGGTACAACTTCATTAATAACCTTGTGGTCAAACTTGTCTTGAATTTTGCGTTTGATGTGTGTAAAATCAAGAACCA
Source organism: Firmicutes bacterium AM55-24TS (assembly GCA_003460745.1). Lineage (GTDB taxonomy): Bacteria > Bacillota > Clostridia > UBA1381 > UBA1381 > Hominilimicola > Hominilimicola fabiformis. Next base: position 1,341 of record QTVU01000089.1, on the reverse strand, counting down.
TACCGTTTTTGTCAAGAGTTTCACTTTGAAGATATACGTCAATTATCCAGTTATGACCGTGAAAATTCGTGCATTTTGAGTCGTAGTCAAGGTCTAACTTGTGTGCCGCACTTATTTCAAATCTTTTCTTTACTTCGTACATTTTTTCATCTCCATATATTGTTCGTAACCGCGTCTTCTGAGCGTGCATGACGGACAGTGTCCGCAGCCTTCGCCGAGTACGCCGTTATAACAAGTAAGTGTTTCGTTGTAAATAGTGTCAAGTACGTCCAAATCGTCAGCCATTTTCCAAGTTTCAGCCTTGTTCAGCCACATAAGCGGTGTGTGGATAACAAAATTGTAATCCATAGCAAGATTGACTGTAACATTAAGAGATTTAACGAAAATATCACGACAATCCGGATAACCCGAAAAATCTGTTTCGCATACGCCTGTTACAAGGTCTGTTATGCCGTGAGTTTTTGCATATATAGCGGCATAGCTTAAAAACAATAAGTTTCTGCCCTCAACAAATGTATTCGGCGGTGCACCCTCCGGCTTTGTTTCCTCAACGGGAATATCTTCACGCGTAAGTGAATTTGCGGAAAGCTGATTTATAATAGGTGTCGGAACGATTTCATAAGGAATACCGACTTTTTTACAAATCTTGTCTGCACATTCAAGCTCAAGCTTGTGACGCTGACCGTAGTCAAAACCTATTGCAGATACATTTTCTTTACCAAATTTGTCTATTGCCCAGAACAGACAAGTTGTACTGTCCTGACCGCCCGATAAAACAACAAGTGCTTTTCTGTTTTTCATTTTAAAGAATTTCCTTTCTTTTATTAGTAAATAGTTTAACATTTTCTAATCTTTTATTAGATGCTAAATAGTATTCTTTATCTATTTCTATACCTATAAATTTTCTATTTAATTCAAGAGCTGCTACACCAGTTGAACCTACACCCATAAACATATCTAAAACAATACTTTCGGGATTGCTTGCTATTTCAATAATGTGTTTTAAAATAGAAACAGGTTTTTGAGTGGGATGTTTTGGATTTTTTAATCTTTCTGATCCCATACATATAGGACTTTCAAAAAAGTTATGCATTTCAGATTGAGTAGAAAAATTCCAAGTATGTCCTTTATTCCACATACAAACTATGAGTTCACAACTATTTAAAAATGAGGATTTTCTAAAATTAGGTACAGGATTCGTTTTATGCCATACCATAAATTGAAATGTATCAAATTCAGAATCAAATGCTTGGTGCCATTTTCCTATGAGATTATAACTTGTAAATATAAATATATTTCCATTAGGAGATAATATTCTTTTAAATTCGTCTATAAAATCAT
>QTVU01000088.1 GCA_003460745.1 Firmicutes bacterium AM55-24TS | reverse complement strand
GCTTCCGATATACGATTATAATACCGATTCTCAGATTGAAAATTCATTTGGAATTAACTTTGATACTGAAGCTAACATATATAATTTTAGGTATTTTAAAGCGCTTTATCACGGTTCATGATAATATATAAAAAAGCGGTTCCTCTGAACCGCTTTTTTATGTTTTTATGGTGGCTCTTAATCAATTAAAGATCCTCGTCTTTGTAAATAATGTAATATTTGTCAAAAATATTATGCATATCTTGAATGTAAATATATTTGCCATTCTCGTCAGTATCATTTAACTCAAATGGAGTTCGTCCAGATAAAAGGCAAGTTACAGCTGCAATTCCTGCTGCGTCACCTAAGACACATTGATTCGGCAAGACTCTCATTTCTGACCAAGCAAATGATGAGGCTGATACGGCATACCCAGGAATAAGCAGATTTTTTACATACTTAGTAATAAGAGCTGAGTATGGTATAAATGCAGGAGCTGTTGGAGAGTTTTTGTCTAAAGGATAATTAGGATCATTCATATCTTTGCGGATTTTTTGATAACTTAAATGACCGCAAATATATTTTTTAGAATCATTTTCATCTATATAATCATCTTTTTTGAAAGGATGGATATCGGATTCATAAAAATTGAAACCTATAGATTGACGATTATTAGGATTATCTTTTTCATCAGGATGAGCGGCATAATGGCAGTGATGTTGTGTGACTGCATAATTGTTGTTTTCTGTTTCATTACCTATGGACTCTCTGTCTTGTGAGGTATGTACGGTTTCTCTTATATACAATATATCACCTACAGTTATATGACTTTGATCATTAGCATCTTTTTCCCAAACAAAATCAGCATTTTCAAAACCAGGTAATTGTCTATAAACCATTAGTAATCTTTCAGAATTGTCTTCCAAGAATTTTCTTGAATTTATCCAAGCTTCATCCGTATTTTCATAATCATCTCTAATGTTAGGATAAAAACCAGTGTTTTTATCGCGCTCGTGAGCGCTACCATCCACATTAAAGATTAGTAATCCATTTATCCACCATTCATCTGAGTCAGGACCATCCTGGGCTGCATTAAGTGATTTTAATAAATACTTATCACCGAACTCTTCATTGAATAAATACATTTCAGAAGGATTTTCTGCACTAAATCTACCGCTGTTGTAGAAAGTATCATCTCCGCCTGTGAATTGCCAAGCATGGTGATCATGTTCATCTTTATTATCGTCACTCGGATTATCATCCACTCATATACGCCATATGTATTATCAGCAGTATTCAACTCTATACTTGGTTTAATGCCTTTTAGTTTGAACATAAGTGTAGCTGCAGGCTGACGACCTTTATGCGCAGCGTCAATGTTCTGCCCTAATTCACTATTGTCAAGACAGTGGGTTGGATAGTCAAAACGTCCGGCAGTGGTTGCATTTGTTGTTATACGAGATAATTTTCCATCTTCTGATGCGTCAATAAATATATCTCCGCTTATAATTTCCTTATCTTTTTCAGCGTCTGAAAACTTTATGATACCACTAGGCAAATCGCGATAGATTTTGCATATAGTTATAGATTTTATTATTCCATCTATATCTTGTTCTACGTCGGAAATATCCATTTGGTGCTTTATATTGACACCAAGATTTTTTTCTTTATCATAAATCAAATTTTCTAAGTCAATCGCTTTAGTCTTGGTATTATACCTGTCCTTTTTGGGAATTAATCCTCCGTCATAAGGCATTACATTTGCCACACTACCGCGATATGGGAATCGGCCCAATTCAATATAGTGTCGGACATCCCAGAAATTTTGACCACCTACAGTGCCGATACCGCCCAATTCAGGTACAGGTACAGGATTTATAAGCATAATTTCAAAATTTTCAAACCCTGTTGTACAGGCATATTGGTATGCTTTATAAGCTGCACATACACCACCCATTCCAGCACCATAAACTACAATTCTTCTATATGTATCGACTTTTTTGATATCTGCTTCTGTTGCAAATAGAGCTGCTTTATAATCGTCTAATGTCGGGGTGCTTTTATTGATAGGATATAAAGTTAATGATGGTATATCTACTTCAAATCCATCAAAATCAACTGTATTTGTAACAGGATTATAGTGGAATAATTCCTGACGTTTTTTACTGAGGCTATCGAATACATTCTTAAGCTCGCGATTGCGATATTCAATCATTCCAGAATTGATATCATTGACAGTTGCATGGTTTATGTATGATGTATTATCTTCAGTTGCCATCAATTGTACTTCATCTCCTTTTTTGTCAAGAGTGATACAATCAATATTAAGTTTTTTATCATACAAAGTCATTGCATTTAATTGGCCTTTTAAATTTTCTGACGGATTGGTTATTTTGTAGTGATTTAATATATATGTTTCAATATCGCTTAAATCAGAAAATAAGAGATACATAAGACTTTCAGGCATAACAAGGTGGTTATTTACTAATCTTATTGTGGAACGAGTGGTATTTTTGTATAGTGGTGCATAAAAAGCATTGTCAGCAGGTTCTTTATATATAGTGCGTGTTATACCGTTCATAGTTACATTAAAGTATTTTTTCCCGTTAGCATCTATTTGTTCTCTGCTGAAACTTGCTGCTTTTCCTTGTGACCATAGACGCCATATACGTTTTTCAAGATACCAGTCACGGTCATTGTGAGAATCATTAATAATGTCCAAATCCATATCCATGCGGAATGTTTCTTTGTTCATATAAAGACCGGAAGCAGTATACGATACCTGTCTTTTATATGCTTGCTCTCCAGATAGAGATTTATAGTATGTACAAGTTTCAGGACCAGAATAAAATCTGTGTTGATATTTTACAACAACATTGGAATTGTTATCAGTCACCGTACATCCTTGCTTCTGTGCGTATGGTATAATATATACCATATTATTAGGTATTGAATGAAGAACGGTGATAACTTGGGTTTGCTCACAGTCCTTAGAATGAGGAATAGACGTCAGCCCTACATCAGCCGGATCTATTGTGGTTCTGCCACGTACTTTTAATGTACATTTTCCTTCCTTATAAAGATTTACAGTCATACTCATAGAACTTGACGGCGCAGTATTATGAAACCACTTTGTTTCTGAATCTGTCTGAACTCCAATAGCAACATGGTCAAGGCAGGACGTAGTAAATGTAATTTTTGCTTGGTTTCCTGCAATGTAAGCATAATTTTCTCCGTTGTTAAGTATAGTTTCAACTTTTGTGATTGATATTGTAGGTGTAAGATTTTTTACTGCGGATAATAATTTAGTCTTATCATAATAAGTACTAGAATTAAAGCTTGTCTGCAGTGTTGAAATGGCATAGGGTTTGCCGTTTATAAAAAGATTTGTGCTGTTTGATGACAGGCGTTCTTTTCGGATATATAGCTTGTCTTCGATATATGATTTTACAGTATTGCTTTCGATTGCTATTGCTCCGAGATAGCTGGCTGATTTTCCAAAAACTGATTCGACTGCTTCTTCAATATTTTTTGTACTAGTTGTAAGGTTAAAATAATTACCGCCTGAAGTATCATTTACGCGGATTCTGTTAGTTATATTAAGTTGTTTACTTAGAAGCCACATAGATTTTGCTTTATACTGTGAAGCTGAATATGAGTGTCCATTATCATCAGTTCCATAGTAGAATCCACAACTGCGGAAATAGTTATCTATATCTACAAAATTAGATTCAAGTGCTGAAATAACATCTTTTCGTTCTGCATATATCCAACCATTAAAGCGAACAGCATTTGGTATATAAAAACTTTTTCCACAGAGAATAATGAAATTATTTTCATCCTGTGTAGCGTCTAAGCCTGTCAGACTTTTGATTTGTGCAATTACCCTATAGTAGTTTTTAGGTACACTTTGTACATCTTTATAATCAAGAACAGCTTCAATAGTTGCATCTGCAGGAATATAATTATCATAATCATAAACGATATAATCAGGCAAATCATTTACTAGAATTTTGTATGTTTTACCGCCTTCTTCGGTAAAGACTATTCTGTCACTATAAACAGAAATATCTGCCTGAGCGACATTATAGTGAATCATAATCCACTCTGATACAGTGCAAAGTTTCTGGATTTGAACATCAAATGATGAGTATACATATCGTTCATCATCGCAGAAAACAGCATCCTGTGCAACAGAAACATAATATAAATCACCTTGTTTTGAACGAGCAAAGGTCTCTTTTGTTTGTGGGTTATAGTCAACTGTATATCCAGCGCCTGTTTCTTCTTCAATTAAATCCTGAACTTTGATATAGTCATGACGATATTCAGTAGCTCCTAAAGGTGCATATGCCATAGAATTACATATAACTTGATTAGCATAAGTAAATGAATAAACACCTTTGTATATAACTCTTGTACCTTTGTTTTCCGAGATAAACTGTATATCTTCTTCGGCCGCAGCAGAGTATTTTTTTCTTAGGCGATCAATACTTCTTTCCATTTCTGTGAAAGTTACACTTGCAGCAGAATCTACGTAATATTCACCGTTAATTTCTTCTACAGCTGAGACAGGGGTTACTTTAGCAAAAGCTTCTTCCTGATTAGTAACAGCAATCATAACATTAGTTGACTTGTCAAAAATAACATATGTAAATATATAATTATCAACTTGAAAATGACTTGTGGCAATATCAAGAAGGCGTTGCTTGCCTGGAACATAAGGGGGAATATCAGAATCATCATAGCTGTCTTCTACCCTGCATTCAGAATATACTCCGTATCCATAACAGTCACTATGATCAGGACTGTCATCTTCGTCCCATTCCGTATAGTTATCGTATTCGTCCCATGTATCACCATAGTCCACTTCATCCCATTCGTCCCAACAATTATATTCGTTAAAATTATTTGACATTTTTATTCATCTCCAATCTTTTTTTTATAATATTTCTTTATATATTTGTTATATATATTTTCAAATTCTATTCCTCTGGATATTGCTTCCTGCATTCGTGTTTTGATATGACTGATGATTATACTAAAAGCTGTACAAGAAAATTCAGGAATATTTTCTATTCCGCCAGCAAGAATAGATTCATTTAAACATCCGCCATTACAAAGATGATATACGTTACATTGTTCTCTGCATTTCTGCTTGCGTATGGCACTTTTATTTATAATATTTTTATAAATTTTTGTTTCAAAAACATCATGTAGATCATTAAAGTCCATTATATTTCCAAGACGATACTCTTCAGGATAATATCTTCCGCAGGGATATATGTCACCGTTTGAATGTACACTTAACCAATGTTTTAGACAACTACTGTGTGTACAGTATTTTGGTTTGCCAGATATAACAGATTGTGCATAACTATAGAAGGGACTTATACTGATTCCGGTAGTAGTATCAAATAGCCATAAATCAAATAATTCACATATTTTTTCTGCATAATATTCTGGATCTGTTAATAAAATATCCTCGTTTTCTTTAGCAGATCCAGATGCAAATATTGTATTAAGTTTTAAAGGCTGATTCTTATTTGCGGAAATATTCAATAAACATCAATTAAGTTATTAATATTATGCTTACCTACAACAGCTATAGTACCAGGGATAATGTTATATTTTTTTAAATTTTCATATCCTTTTAAGGTCATATTTGTATGACTTCGCAAAAAGTCATTGTATGGACCTTCAAATGAAAATCCAATTAAAATGTTATTATCTGCAATAAATTTTGCAACATCTTCAGTGACATAAGTTCCGTTAGACTGCATGCTATTTTTAATATTTTGGTTAGGGTTATGTTTATATTTTTGTTCTAATTCTAGAGCACGTTTATAAAATGTCAGAGGCATACTTAAAGGTTCACCACCATGCCAGATATAGTGTATACCTGAAAAATGTGGCACGCTTGAAGAAATTAATTTCTCTAGCATTTTGTCTGACATTTGTTCATTATCATAACCTGTTCCAGCGTGATAACAGTGTTTGCAACGTAGATTACAGGCATTAGTAGGTTTTACTATAATAGAAATAAGATCATTTTTATTTATCATAATAAATTCTCCCTTTAATTTTGTATAATA
>QTVU01000087.1 GCA_003460745.1 Firmicutes bacterium AM55-24TS | reverse complement strand
AGTTGTGGCAAAGAGTTTCCCGCATTCTTTTTCTTCTTGTACATTATTCGCCAATGCGTGTACAGCAGACGGCTCGTCGAAAATCTTGTTTACTTAATTACCTTTTCTTCAGTTTTATATGATGTGTTCGATTATTCAAAAGGACACATTAGAAACGTCTGAAAGACATTTCTAATCTATCATTTTGATATAAAATTTTGTAACAAAAAAGGGAGCAATAGTATCAGATGCACGCTTACATCGTTTACTATTACTCCCTAATTTTAAAAAGTAAAAAAGGATGATCTACAAAAGTAAATCACCCTTTGATGGTGCCGATGACCGGGGTCGAACCGGTACGGGAATTTCTTCCCACGGGATTTTAAGTCCCGGGCGTCTGCCAGTTCCGCCACATCGGCATACTTGTCAACAACATATGGAATTATACCATACTTTTTGACATTAGTCAAGACTTTTGTACGAAAAAAGATTAAAAAAGCAAGTCTGTTTTTATAACAGACTTGCTTGATTTGTCATTTTATTTAGCCTCTGTTGTAGGTTCCGGCGTATCCTTTGGCTGAATAACCATTTTATCAATCTTATCTTGGTTTACCTCTACCTTGATACCCAATTCTTCAGCTTTCTTTTCAAGAGCCTCTTCTTGTTTCTTTGAAGTGACTGCCGACTGAACTGCTGATTTATTGTTTTCCAAATACTCACCGAACTTTGAATCCGATTCGTCTATCGGTAATCTTTTTATGATGTGATAACCGTAATCTGATTTACACATTGTAATTTCGCCCGGCTCGATTGACTTTGTCGCATCTTCAAATTCAGAAACCATTTCACCGTCTGTAAAGAAGTATCCGTCTTGATTTGATTCCATGCCCGGGTCTTCATTGTATTCCTTTATAAGTGCATCGAAATCTTCACCGTTCTTTGCTCTTTCAAGAATTTCGTTTGCTTTCTTTTCAGCCTCTGCAAGCTTGTCTTCATCAAGATCTGCACCTGTCGTCATATCCTTTGTTGAAATAAGAATATGCTTTGCTCTTAAATAATTATCTACGAAATACTGCTTAACTTCATCATCTGTCGGTTCTGCAACGTCAAGCTGATCCATTATCTTCTGTGAATATGTTGATGCCGAAATAATTGTTTCCATTATATCATCATCAACACCGTACTTTTTAAGCAACTTATCGCCGGCTTTTTTACCGCCCTGTTGAGCCTTAAAATTTGAAATAGTGCTTTTAACTTGTTTAGCCTCATCGTCGGTTAGAGTTATATCCATTGCCTTTGCAACTTCTTTTAGAAGATATTCTTGCTTTAGATTATCAACTGCGGCGTCTACGTCCTCTGTACCCATTCCGTAATTTGCGAAGAAATTAACCGCACCTTCCGTAATATTAGTATCGCCTATTTTCATAACAGTTTGACCGTTTCCCGAACAACCTGCAAGCAGCATTGCACCAATCAATGATACACTTGCTATTTTTCCAAATCTGCCAAAATTCATAATTATATTCCATAGCCTTTCTGCCCACAATTATTATATTCTAACGCTTATCAGCGGGCAGATAAGTCGTTATATTCGTTATATGTTTAACACATACAACACATATTAGTATATTCCTTATTGACGTTTATGTCAATAGATTTAAAAAATTGTTTACAAAAAGACCATAATTTTTTACCAAAAAAGACCATAATTTACTTATGATCTTTTCATGTATCATTCAATTTTATGAAAGCATTAATACAACTTCAAGCACAATCACAATCGCACTTAAAATGCTAAGCACTGTTACACCGAGAACGCATTTCTTTTTAAGTTTTACAAAACTCGATTCAAGTTCTGAAATTGTATTTTTTGTATTAAGTTGTGTATTCTTCAAATCGAACACACTGTCATTAAGTTTTGAAATCGAATTAAATGCTTGTTTAACTTCCGAAACACTTTTCGCTATTTCATCAACCGAATTTTTGATCTCGGAATAATTATCCTTATGTTCTTTCATTCTTTCGTTATCTTGAACATCAATAATATTCAACTTTTCCGAAATATCTTTAATCTTCGATTTCAAGCCGTCAATATCCTCTGACACATTTTGAATTTTGCTTTCAACATCATCAAATCTGTCTGACATTTCAGATACAGAAACAACGCTTTCGCGAATGTTATCAAGCTTATTGTCAATCTTTTCAACCGAATTTTTAACGGTATTCTTAACTTTTTCCTTTATACCGCTTTCGTCAACGGCATTTTTAATATCTTCCTTAATATCCTCTGCCGTTTTTACAACCTTTTCAAAAGAATTATCTTTCTTTTTTTCTTCTTTTTCGTTTTCAGCCTCAGTTGTATTTTCGGCTTCTTTTTTAGCTTTAAATTCATCAACCTTGCTTACAACCGTGTCTTTAAACTTTCTTGCGCCGTTTTCAATGTCACCGGCTTTTTTCTTGAATTTATCGATAACACTTTGAATATTAATCGTTTCGTTCAAATTAATTCTTTGAGTGTTTTCAACAGGCTCTGCGTCGGCATCATTATCTGTTTTTACATCGACATTTTTCAAAAATTCTTCATATTCCTCGTCAGTGCCTGTGTAAAAAGCGTCCTGACCGTCATATGATTCTATGTTCATTCCCTTTTTATCCATCTTGTCACCCTTATTTCCGTGAAATTTCTTAGCTATATCTCTGCCCTTTTCATAGGCATAATCAAAAAACTTATCAAATCTACCGGACATATAATTAATCCTCTTCTGTTTCAGGTTTTTTAGCGTTTATTATAACAACTTCATCATCGTCATAACTGTCTGTATCGTCTGAATTTACGTTGTAAATTCTTTCACCGCACTTTGAGCAGTACACATCATCAGAATGATTATACGCACCGCATTTCGGACACTTTACGTTTTCTTTAAGCTGATAAAGCTGTTCTTTAAGCTCGTTAACTTCCTCCGTCATAGCGTCGATTTTACCGAACTTTTCTTCCATATCGTCAATCACTTCGCCTGTTGATTTATAATTTTCATATACAGACTTACCGATTTCGGTATAGATGTCCTTAATTTTGCTTTTCGTTTCGCTTATTGAAAACTTTAATTTTGTTTGGTTTACTATGTTGTTTGTTTTCTCAATGACTGTTTTTGTCACCTGCACCGCGCTGTCCTTAGCTTTGTTTGCGTGTTCCTTTATTTTATCAAATACTTCTTCCATTTTAAAATCGCTCCTTCCTAATTTATTATATGCCGATTAAATTAATTATTTATATTATAACATAAAATAAGTGCTTTTATATGACATTTTCATTATTTTTTCGTTTCACAACAAATTCTGACATTACGTTATTTTGAGTAAAAAGGAAAAGGGGCTACCTTTCGGTAACCCCCCGTTGATTGATTATGGAATACAGAACTTTATATTCCGCAATCAATTATATACCTATTTCCAATAAATTTCAACAATTAGTTTACACCTTTATAAGCGTCTCTCATAATCTGTTCAATTTCCTTAACAAGCGGCAACTTCGGATTTGCAGTTGTACACTGATCCTCAAAAGCTTTGTTTGCAATGTCAGGAACATTTCTCATATAAGTTTCTTCATCAATTCCGCATTCAGAGAATGACAACGGCTCATTAACTTCTTTCATAAGGTCTATAACCGCATTTATAAGGCTCTGTACGCCCTCCTCTGTTGTTTTTGCAGGAAGTCCCAAGAATGCTGCGATTTCAGCATACTTTTCATCTGCAATGAACTTCTTATACTTAGGGAATGACACAAACTTTGAAGGTGTCGACGCATTATACTTAATTACGTGCGGCAACAATACTGCATTTGCTCTGCCGTGAGGGACGTGATACTCACCGCCGATTTTATGAGCGATTGAGTGATTTAGTCCCAAGAATGCGTTTGTAAATGCCATACCTGCCATACAACTTGCATTGTGCATCTTTTCTCTTGCCTCTGCGTCCTCAGCACCGTTCTTGTATGCTCTCGGAAGATACTTGAATACAAGCTGAATAGCTTTCATTGCAAGACCGTCTGTGTAATCCGACGCCATTACAGATACATACGCCTCAAGTGCGTGTGTAAGCACGTCAAGACCTGTGTCGGCAGTTGCTGATTTCGGAAGTGACATTACAAACTGCGGGTCGATAATCGCAATATTCGGTGTTAGTTCGTAGTCTGCAAGAGGATACTTCATATTATTCTTCTTATCCGAAATAACCGCAAAACTTGTTACTTCACTACCTGTACCGGAAGTTGTCGGAATAGCTACAAGTTGTGCCTTATTACCCATCTTAGGGAACTTAAACGCACGTTTTCTTATATCAAGGAAACGAAGTCTCAGTGAATTAAAGTCTACATCAGGGTGTTCATAGAACAGCCACATACCCTTTGCGGCGTCCATTGCACTGCCTCCGCCAAGTGCGATAATTACGTCAGGCTTAAATTCGTCCATCATCTGTGCACCGCGTTTAACTGTTTCAATTGACGGATCAGGCTCTACATCTGAGAAAATTTCACAATGAACGTGCTCCGTTCTCTTTCTTAGGTAATACAAAATCTTATCCACATAACCAAGAGAAACCATACCCGGGTCTGTTACGATAAATGCACGAGTGATATTCGGCATTTTTTCAAGGTACTGAATTGAATTATGCTCAAAATAAATCTTATCCGGAACTTTAAACCACTGCATATTTACTCTCCTCTTAGCCACTCTCTTCTGATTTATAAGGTTCACCGTTGTAACGTTACCGCTGACACTGTTACCGCCGTAGCTACCGCAACCAAGTGTAAGTGACGGCATATTTGTATTATAAATGTCACCGATTGCACCGTGTGATGACGGTGAATTTACGATAAGACGGCTTGCTTTCATTGTTGCAGCATACTTTTGAATTACATCTTCATCATTTGCGTGAATAACAGCCGAGTGTCCCATACCGTGGAACATAACCATTTCTTCTGCTCTGTCGATTCCTTCTTCTGTTGAATCAACGATAAAGTATGCAAGTACCGGACTCAACTTTTCTCTTGAAAGCGGATATTCAGGACCTACGCCGTCAAGTTTTGCAAGAAGAATTTTCGTACCCTCAGGAACTTTCACTCCCGCTTGCTCCGCAATCCATGTTGCAGGCTTACCCACAATTACAGGGTTTACAGCACCCTTTTCACTGTCGATGCAGTAATCGCTAAGCTTTTTAATTTCGTCAGGCTTTGCAAAGTAGCAGCCGTATTTCTTCATAAGTTTTTCAAATTTCGGTGCGATTGCCTTATCTACGATTGCGGCTTGTTCAGACGCACAAATCATACCGTTGTCGAATGTTTTTGAAAGGATAAGGTCGTTAACCGCTTGTTCAAGGTCAGCACTCTTATGAATGTAGCAAGGTACGTTACCCGGACCGACGCCAAGTGCAGGCTTACCTGTTGAGTATGCCGCCTTAACCATTCCGCTGCCGCCTGTTGCAAGAACTGTTGCAACACCCGGATGATTCATAAGTGCGTTTGTTGCCTCGATTGATGGGTATTCAATCCACTGTATACAGTTTTCAGGCGCACCTGCCGCAACCGCCGCATCAAGAACTATCTTGGCAGCCGCAGCACTGCATTTTTGAGCGCCCGGGTGGAAACCGAAAATAATAGGGTTTCTTGACTTAACGGAAATCAAAGCCTTAAACATTGTTGTCGATGTAGGGTTTGTAACAGGTGTAACACCGCATACAACGCCTACAGGCTCTGCTATAATTTCGTAATCTTCAAGGTCGTTTTCAGCAATAACACCGACTGTTTTTTCATTCTTGATTGAATGATAAACATATTCTGTTGCAAACATATTCTTTGTTATTTTGTCCTCATACACGCCTCTGCCTGTTTCCTCAACAGCCATCTTTGCAAGCTCCATATGCTTGTCAAGACCTGCAAGAGTCATTGCCTTTACGATTGCGTCAATCTGTTCTTGATTAAGTGCCATAAATTCGTTCAAAGCTTTTTGTGCTTTTGCAACGTAGCCGTCAATCATTTCATTTACGTTAATCTCTGCCATAATAATTCCATAGCCTTTCTGCCTACGGGTTGTTAGTTTTTCTTTACATCTTATTGTAGGCTGATAAGATGTTTTTACAGAGACTCTGTTTTGACATAGTATGAAATCTTCCGAATTTTTATTATTGACTTTGTTTATTTAGATTGATAAATTTTTATCGTTATTTATTTATCAAATCTTTACAACACTATTATACGA
>QTVU01000086.1 GCA_003460745.1 Firmicutes bacterium AM55-24TS | reverse complement strand
ATATAGGATTAATTACAGAATTGTGCAAAGAATTTAGAGAATAAAGAAATGGGTATTATTGAAATGGTTAAGTTTGAAAGGAACATCTTGAGATGGTCAGTTTATACAAATAAACAAGTTGGAAATGACTATTATATTATTGTAGATTATAAAACCTACAAAGATACGACTAAACCATATTTTACGGCTCGAAAAATAAAGACAGGTGAAGAAGTTCATTCTAGGATTAAACAAAGTAAAATATTTAAGGAAAATCCATTTGGCTTATATTCGGTATTAAAAATAAAAGAATTTATGCCAGAATTTAAAAAGAAGTTTACTGATGGTAAATGGGGTGTAACAGATGAAACCGAAGATGTCTTAACGGAGTATGAGGTGATAAAAAGTTGAAAGAAAAAGAAGACAAGGAAATTATTTTCAAAGGAAGAGTTATAAGACAAACCTATGATGGTGGCGACTATAAAATTTATGCACTAGATGTTGATAAAGAAATTTACCCAGAAATTAAATTTACAAAGTACGGAAACGCAACAATAACAGGAGAAATGCATGAATTAGGAATTGGTATAGAATATGAAATCAAAGCAATCGAACAGAATACAAAATATGGATATAGTTATAAAGTTCTTAATATAAGAAGAGACAAGCCAAAATCAGCTTCAGATATGTATATATTTTTAGAGGAGATACTCACTTTGAAACAGGCAAACACATTATATGAAATTTACCCTGATATTGTTGACAGGGTAATGAACGACCACCTGGATGATATAGACTTAAATAAATTGCCTGGTATTAAAGAGTACACATTCAATATTATTAAAGAAAAAATTATTGAGAATTTTTGCTTGGCTGAGTTGGTAATTGAGTTTCAAGGCTTGTTAAGTCTTTCAATGTTAAAGAAATTATATGAGAAATATACTTCTGTTAACATGATAAAGAAAAAACTTCGTGAAGACCCATATAAATGTTTGTGTGGATTGGCAAAGGTTGGGTTTACGACTGCCGACGGAATTCTATTAGAACTTGAAAAAATATCAAAAGAGAATGAAAAAAATAATAAAGATATTATTATTGAATTTGATACAGATTTAAAAACCAGTAAGCATAGATGTTTGTCGTGTATGTTGTATCTTTTAGAAAAAAATGAAGAAGAAGGACATACATTGATGTCAATTAACGATTTGAGAAGTCAGTGTATGAAAATGGTTCCGGCATGCTCTAATCATTTTGTTGAATGTATGAAGCACGAAAGTATTTATTACAATAAAGATTCTATGGCTGTATCATTGAAGTCTACATATGAAATAGAAAAATATATAGCAGAGAATATAATATTAGGGCTAACTAATCTACATCATCAATGGGACTTTGATTGTGCAAAATATCATATTGTAAATGGTTGTGAATTGTCAGATGAACAATTAGAGATTGTAAAAAATATTTGTAGATATAACATATGCATTCTTAATGGTGCAGGCGGTACAGGAAAATCATTTTGTACACAAGCAGTCATTAATATGCTTAAAGATAATAATAAATCATTTAAATTATTTTCACCAACTGGTAAAGCTGCAAAAGTGCTGTCAGATTACACGCAAGAAAATGCCACAACAATACATAGAGGTTTGGGGTATGTGCCACCTAACACTTGGAGTTATAATGAAGAATATAAACTTGATTGTGATGTACTTATAATTGATGAGTTTTCTATGACAGATATTTTCTTGTTTAAAAGAATATTAGATGCAATTGATTTTAGTAGAACAAAATTATTATTGATTGGAGACAATGCCCAATTACCATCAGTGTCATGTGGAAACTTATTACATGATTTTATGGAATCACATATTATTCCAACTGTTACATTAACAAAGGTGTTTCGTTATGGCGAAGGCGGGTTAATGAAAGTAGCAACAGATGTCCGTTTTTGTAAACCGTATCTTAATAATGTATGTGAACGATTTACATGGTTTGGAGACAATAAAGATTATGCATTTGTGAACATTGGTAGTGATATTATGGTCAAAAATGCAGTTGCATTATATAGCAAGTTACTTTCTCAAGGTTACAAAGCAGAAGAAATTCAAGTATTAACTGCATACAAAAAAGGTGACATTGGGTCAATCTCAATTAATAATGCCATTCAGAAAGTTGCCAATAAGAATTATGGCTGCGATGAATATATGAAAATTGGAGATACGGTTTATTATAAAGGTGATCTTGTAATTCAAAATGTCAATAATTATCACGCACAATTATATGTAGATGATGAATTCTGCTTAGATGAAGATATGGACGAAACTTTTATTGCAAATGGTGAGACGGGAGTTGTTATAGCAATCAAAAAAGAATATTTGTTGATTGATTTTGACGGCGTAATAGTTAAATATTTTAGAAATGATATGCAAATGGTTGGGCTTGGATATTGTATCACAATTCATAAATCACAAGGCAGCTCTATTAAAGTTGTAATCTTACTTACTCCTCAAGCTCATACATTTATGCTCAATTCGAATCTAATATATGTTGGATTAACAAGAATGAAAGAAAAATGTTTCCATTTAGGTAATGTAGATACGGTGAATTTGGCTGTTAAGAAAAAGGCGAATTTTGATAGAAATACATTTATGCAAAAATTGCTAAAAGATATATGCAAAAAGATTGTCAAATCGTTGACAAATGCCGAAAATAACAAAATAAGAAAGGAAACAGTTCAAACAAATGAATAATAAGTCAAGTATATTTGATTCAATTTTAGATACGATTGAATCAGAAGACATTAGAAAGTTTGCAGAAAGATGTATCCAAACAATCCCTGATTATTTCTGGGATGTAGGAGCATCAAGTACGGGAAGATACCATCCTCAATATGCTCTAGGAGATTTAGGATTGGCAAGACATACATGTGCATTGGTCAGATTCTTAAATCACATCTTTGCAGTTAAATGTTTCGGCGAGAATTTTACACAAAGAGAAAAAGATTTAATGAGAGTAGCCGGAATGATGCATGATTCACGAAAGAGTGGAAGTGATGAAGATTTTCAGAAGAATAAATACACAAGATTTAATCATCCATTACTTGCGAGCGAAGTTATTCGAAATTTAAAAGGTCATGAGTTGTCGGATGATGAAGTGGAAATGATTGCTACAACCATTGAAAGTCATATGGGTGAATGGAATACAGATAAAAGAAGTTCAACCGTCTTGCCTTTGCCAACGGATAAATTTCAAAAAATTCTTCATTTGGTAGACTATTTGGCGAGTAGAAAAGATATTGAAGTTCTGTTTAATGGATATGAGACGTCCAATACAACACCATCGCTTGATACATACATATTGACCTTTGGAAAACATAACGGTGAAAAATTGACAGACGTTGCTCACACTGACCCAAGTTATATTTCGTGGGCGAAAGAGAATATAACAAGAGAACCACTTAGAACTCTCTTAACAAAAATATAGGTGGTAATCATGGAGTGGCTTAAAAAGTGGTTAACAGATGGATTCACTAAAGTGCCGTTGTTGAGTATTAGTGTTAATCTAAAATTCTTCAAAAAATATGGATCAAAATATTCTTGTACTTGCCGAGTTAATAAGTTATTCAAGAATGATTGGTATATTAAAAGAACAATGGAAGATTTGTGTGAATATATAAGAAAAAATTATAATATGGAGGACTTGGAATGAAGAAATTTGGAATAGGTCAATAGAAAATTACATTGCGATTGGTAGAAAGGGTGATTATATGGAACATATTGTTCAATTTGCAATCAGTATAGATGATGACAAAATAAAAAGAAACATTGAAAATAGCGTAGAAAAGCAAGTGACCAATAAGATAAAAGGCGATTGCATGAAGGCACTTGTTGGTAAGAAAAGTATTACAAATTGTGATTATACTCAGAAGTTAAAAGAAATGGTTGATGATAATATTCAAAATTTTCTAGCCGAGAATAAAGATGAAATCATCAAGATTGCAGCCGATAAATTGTCTGAAAAATTATCTAGAACAAAAGCCGTCAAAGAAGCGATAAACAAAAGTATAGAAGAATTTTTATAAGGAGAATAAATACATGTGGTTATTAAAGTTGCATTTTGCATTTTCAATATTGTGTTTGATTACATTTTTTGGAGTTATGATGTTTTCGAAAGATGTTTTAAAACGGAATGGATATGTAGACGAGATTGAAGGTAAGAAAATATTCGATATTATCTTAGGTGTATTCGATCATTTATTTCTCTTATCCTACTAATGTTTATTCCTATTTTGAACATATCGGGTGTTATCATAATATTTCAAATGATAAGAATGTCAAAAGATGAGTTTATGGACTGGTAACAAGACAAATTTGCAGAATTTAGAAGTCGAAAAAATGACTAACGGTTGAATCTGAGATTTCAAAGGAATTTTTATACTATATATAGATGATATTTTAAATATAAACACAATATATAGTGGGTGAAAATGAGTAAAACATGACGGAGGTAGCAATGGGATACGAAATTAGAGATAAAATAAAAGAACCTACAACAATTACAGATATCGGCAACTTGAAAATAATAAACAAAAACGGTATGTATTATTTAGAGGTAGAATTTTTAGGAGAAACAGATACTTCTTTTGTCAAAGGTACGACTACATTGAAACTCCCAGTAGACATCAATAGACTGTCATTTACATTGGGGAGTCGAAATAATCCTTCATATATAACGGAACAATATTATATTGAGACAATGAACTTGGGTTTTGGAGATTTAGTATCTAAAGATGGGAAAATTGATTTTGAGATTGTAGGTGACAAAAGAAAGAATATGACTTTATCTGAAATAGAAGAAAAACTCGGTTACAAAATCAAACTTGTAAGTGAAAAGTAGGTGAAGTTATGAACCCATATGAAATAACATTTAGAGCATTATTAGGAACATTTTTGAAACATGGAATATGTGTTGAGAGAGTGAATGTAGGCGAAAATACTATTTACATTTCTCTTCCTAAAAATTCATATGTTCATGGACAAGTTTGTATCAAAAACATTGATGACCAAGCAAAAATAATCAAAAAGCTTCTTATTAATATAGGTATTCTTCCGTCTGACGGAAAAGTGAAATATCGAGGTACAAATGTTTGTTGGACGAAAGAGACAGGCAATGAAAATTTTATTAACAATATTGAGTTGGTGTTAGGAGAATATTAAATATGAAGAAAAATAAAAACAAAGTTATTCTGCCAGTGGCATGTGAAAATCCGAATAATGTATCGGTTACAACTTTAAGCCTTAATCAAGTGGGTGTGAAAGTTTCCGATGCCTTTGAGGGCGAAAAACCGGCAAAGATAATTCTTACCTCTGTTGATAAAGATTGTGGTGTTTACTTTAAAATGTATTATGTTACGGAAGACGGCAATATTTATCCAATGGAGCAAGATGACGAATAAGATTGCAAATGAAACCATTGATTCAAGTCATTGTAGAAAAATAGAAAAAGTGAGGTAAAACCGAATGAGTGTAGAAAGCAAGTATTATGCAATCGTTGGTTATGATTTGACTGGTTGTGAAACTGATAAATTTAAAGATTGGAAATGGACTGAAGAAGGAGAAAAATATACATGTAATCAAGTTAAGGATAGGATTCAAATTTTTTATGATCCTATGAGTGGGATGCATCTATATTTGGGTTATATTCTTGGATGTGGTGACCAATATGAAACAGAGACAACGAAGATAAACTTGAAAGATATTAACGATAAGGTTGGATTGGTGTTTGACGAACTGGTTAAGCTTCAGGACTTGGGTGTTATTAAGAAGAATTTACAGGAGAAGTGTCAGTTCATTATGTTTGAAGAAAGTTATTAAATGAATAACTAAAGGAGGAGAGTATATGGATTGGAGAACAAGAAAATATTATATTGTTTCATTTATCCCAGAAGCCTATGAAATGAGAATGGGCTATTTACAACTGATTCCAAAAATTAAATTCCACTCATATAAAGATATTCCAAAACAAAATGACGAAATGGAACAACGTGGTGTTTATCAGATGATGATTAGCGTTCCATTTGAGTATAATGATATGCTTGAATACGAGCTAAGAAAGGCTGAACGGACTGATTTCTATTGTTATTGGAAAGAAATAAAGCGAGATTTATCAAAGAAGTATTTAGATGTTTTTGGAAATCTAATATCATATAGAAGATGTGAATTGAATCCACATAAGAGATGTAATCATTGTATGAATTGTTAATTTAAGAATGACGTACTATATATGGTAGTCATTAAAAATTATATATACAAGATATAG
>QTVU01000085.1 GCA_003460745.1 Firmicutes bacterium AM55-24TS | reverse complement strand
GTTATCTCGAATGTAATTATATACTGGATGCATGATAAAACATTGATATATCAAAAAGAAATAAGAAGCTTCAAGAGCAGAAACATAAAAACGATATGGAATTGATGTACTATAATATGATAGAGGATAAAATTGAAGAAACAAGAATTATGCGGCATGACTTTAAGGAGCATTTAAATATATTGGAAAGCTATATTGACAATGGTAATTCCGCAGCGAAAGAATATTTGAAGTCGATAGAGCTTAAAAGTGATGCAGCCGGTATAATCAATTACGCAAATAACACCGTTTTGAATATTATACTTTCTAAAAAACATAAACTGTGCGCTAAAAAAGGCATTATTTTAAAGATACACGCATCTGATGTCAGCTTTGATTTTATGAAAGATATAGATATTGTATCTATTTTCTCGAATTTGTTAAATAACGCGATAGAGAGCAGTGAAAAATCAGTAAAGAAAATAATATATGTAAATATTTATAAAATGAATAATGCTTTTGTGGTAATTAAAATAGATAACAGCTGTGACCAACCACCAAAGGAGGAAAACGGTTTCTATAAAACAACAAAGATTTCTGACGGAGAACACGGCATGGGGTTAAAGAGCGTTGCAAAAGCAGTAAAAAATTATAGCGGAGATTTGAGATTGGATTATAAAAGCGAGGATAAGATATTTTCGGCAATGATTATGATCCCATTAGCTTAAAAAATGCACAAGACGTTAATATTCAATATTAAGATGAATTTAACGTCTTTTTGTTTGCAAAAATTTATATTTAACCACTTTTTCCTAAAAATACTACCACTTTTTCCAAAAATGTTCACAAAAAGTTCATAATTTTGTATAATTACAAACACAAGTAATAGATGTCAGCTAATAAGAGAAAGAGAGGATTTATAAAGATGGAAAGAAAAAATAAAATAATTTCAAAAGGTTTAAAGATATTTATGAAGATATTGCCGCTTTGTGCGATGGCGATGACGTTGATAAGTGCTAATGCAACTGCATGCTGGATTCATGGACAGCCTGAAGCACCAAAAAACTTAAAAAGTTATCGTAAATTTATTATTGAAATTTTATATCTGATTTTTGATTATCCGCATAAACACTATACTTTCAAGCATTTTGAAATATAGGAAAGCACTCATTTTACCACGAATTTACCACGATTGAATGAGCCTTGATATGACGTAAGAATTTGAAAAGGACACCGTATAGTTTGGTGTCCTTTTACATGAAAATCATTAGTCGCTATTGATTGTTATTATACATTTTGTTAATTGTTCTTATTTCTTTTACGTTTTTTACCGAAAATCATGAGTATTGTCCGAGAGTGATTGGTCTTGCGTATGGTTAACCCTAAAGTTATGGAAATAAGACTTAGAAGCAAACTTAAGAGTGTGTTGATAGTGCATTATCTTAAAATTTTGTATAATGGTATCGTAATTTAAGACACTTCAAGAGACATTTCTTAATGAATCTGATATACTGTAAACACTACAGAAAGAAGGATTATTATTATGTCTCGAACAAGAAGAAATTTCTCTGCCAAATTCAAATCAGAATTAGTGATTGAACTGCTCAAAGGAGAAAAAGACTTAAATACAATCGCAACCGAAAACAATATTCAGCCGAATCTTCTCCGCAACTGGAAGAAGGAGTTCCTCGATAAAGCATCCGTGGTTTTTAATGACACACGAGAGGATAATCTGAAAGAAAAACTCGCTTTAGAACGCAAGGAAAAAGCTGAATATGCGAAAAAAGTTGGCCAGCTCACCATGCAGGTGGATTGGTTGAAAAAAAAATCTGAAGAAACACTTGGACCTGACTACGAGAGTAAATTTAGTCCAAAACCTTTTGAAGACTAAAGAACTTCCAGTTAAAACAGGAGCTACACTTCTTGATATCAATCGTACCAGTGTTTATTACAAGGGCATGCCCATATCTCAGGAGGAGTTGGATTGCAAATCGATCATAGATCGATTACACACGGATAATCCGGCCTGGGGAGCACGACAACTGTCTGCTCAACTGAAGAAGCGTGGGCATCAGGTTGGTCGCCGGAAAACGCGCCGTTATATGAATGAAATGGGGATTGATCCAATTTATCCAAAAATGAACCTTTCTAAACGTATGCGACAGGCTAAAGTCTGCCCGTATCTGCTACGTAACGCCGTTATCGACCGTCCAAATCAGGCATGGTCAATCGACATTACATACATCCCCATTAAGCGTGGATTTCTGTATCTGACCGCTGTGATTGACTGGTACAGCCGCTGTATCGTTGGCTGGGAAGTCGATGATACTCTGGATACCAGAATGGTCATAACTGCGTTAAAAAAGGCGTTTATAGTGGCAAAACCTGTTATCCTGAATTCAGATCAGGGCTGTCAGTTTACAAGCAATGAGTACATGAATTTCCTCAAAGAGAACCAGATCCGTCAAAGCATGGATGGTAAAAGCCGGTGGGCTGACAATATCATGATTGAACGATGGTTCCGAAGCTTCAAGTACGAGGAAGCATATCTGACCCAATATAACAATATCAGAGAAGCACGGAAGGCAATCGGTAAATATGTGCACACTTACAACTTTGAACGTTGTCATTCTGCACTCAATAATCAAACACCGGCATCCTGCTATTATCCGATTCTGTTACTGGATGATCATGCAGCCTAAGGGGGGGATTTTCTCCCCTACCCAGTTACATATATCAGTTCATTATAAAAAGCTTAGATTTTTGTCTTGACAACTGAACCACTATATTGTATAATAGGAATTGAAGTTAAATTAGATGCTAAAAATTTGTAATTAAGAAGGAGGGATTCGTCATGTTGGTATTCCAAATGCGTAATGTAGATAAAACATCTACTGTTTTGAAACAGACTAAAAACAGTGATACGCAGATAAATAAATACGTTAGATTAATTCCTACCAGTGACTAATCTTATGACTTTTTAAACAGATAACTAAAATTACAAACAAATCGTTTAACTTCTGTATTTATTTATAGATGTAATCACTTCAGGAGTGATTACATGAACAAAAATATAAAATATTCTCAAAACTTTTTAACGAGTGAAAAAGTACTCAACCAAATAATAAAACAATTGAATTTAAAAGAAACCGATACCGTTTACGAAATTGGAACAGGTAAAGGGCATTTAACGACGAAACTGGCTAAAATAAGTAAACAGGTAACGTCTATTGAATTAGACAGTCATCTATTCAACTTATCGTCAGAAAAATTAAAACTGAATACTCGTGTCACTTTAATTCACCAAGATATTCTACAGTTTCAATTCCCTAACAAACAGAGGTATAAAATTGTTGGGAGTATTCCTTACCATTTAAGCACACAAATTATTAAAAAAGTGGTTTTTGAAAGCCATGCGTCTGACATCTATCTGATTGTTGAAGAAGGATTCTACAAGCGTACCTTGGATATTCACCGAACACTAGGGTTGCTCTTGCACACTCAAGTCTCGATTCAGCAATTGCTTAAGCTGCCAGCGGAATGCTTTCATCCTAAACCAAAAGTAAACAGTGTCTTAATAAAACTTACCCGCCATACCACAGATGTTCCAGATAAATATTGGAAGCTATATACGTACTTTGTTTCAAAATGGGTCAATCGAGAATATCGTCAACTGTTTACTAAAAATCAGTTTCATCAAGCAATGAAACACGCCAAAGTAAACAATTTAAGTACCGTTACTTATGAGCAAGTATTGTCTATTTTTAATAGTTATCTATTATTTAACGGGAGGAAATAATTCTATGAGTCGCTTTTGTAAATTTGGAAAGTTACACGTTACTAAAGGGAATGTAGATAAATTATTAGGTATACTACTGACAGCTTCCAAGGAGCTAAAGCGCTCGGGACCCCATTAAGTATTTTTAAAAGCATGGTCGCAAGTTTCACTAGCAGCCATGCTTTTATTGAATCATTGTAGGACATTTTAAAGATAATTGCCCACTTTAAAATTAAACATGTGCTTAGAATCGTTCTAGGCAACACCAATAACAATCACTAATCACAAGTGATTTGTGATTAATCACTTGTGATTTACAAGGTGTAACGATATAATTAAATGGAAAACGTGCAAAATATTTACATAAACAGGAGGGAGAAACTTGGAACTAGCATTTAGAGAAAGCTTAAAAAAGATGAGAGGTACCAAATCAAAAGAAAAATTCTCCCAAGAATTAGAAATGAGTAGATCAAATTATTCATTGATTGAATCAGGAAAATCAGATCCGACATTAAAAACATTGGAACGAATTGCAGAATTGACAAACTCAACCTTAGTTATTGACTTAATTCCTAATGAATTAGAACAAGTAGAGTTGCAAATAGAAGAAGAGAAGCAATGATTGTCGTTAATATATTTAACGAAATTGTTGCTTATTTTTTTTAAAAGCGGTATACTAGATATAACGAAACAACGAACTGAATAAAGAATACAAAAAAAAGAGCCACGACCAACTTATTTTCCGCCAAGAAAATAAGTTGCGAGCCTTAATTGATTACCACCAATCAATTAAAGAAGTCGAGACCCGAAATTTGGTAAAGTATTTAATTACTTTATTAATCAGATACTTAAATATCTGTAAACCCATTATATCGGGTTTTTGAGGGAATTTCAAGTCTTTAAGAAGATACCAGGCAATCAATTAAGAAAAACTTAGTTGATTGCCTTTTTTGTTGTGATTCAACTTTGATCGTAGCTTCTAACTAATTAATTTTCGTAAGAAAGGAGAACAGCTGAATGAATATCCCTTTTGTTGTAGAAACTGTGCTTCATGACGCTTGTTAAAGTACAAATTTAAAAATAGTAAAATTCGCTCAATCACTACCAAGCCAGGTAAAAGCAAAGGGGCTATTTTTGCGTATCGCTCAAAAAAAAGCATGATTGGCGGACGTGGCGTTGTTCTGACTTCCGAAGAAGCGATTCACGAAAATCAAGATACATTTACGCATTGGACACCAAACGTTTATCGTTATGGTACGTATGCAGACGAAAACCGTTCATACACGAAAGGACATTCTGAAAACAATTTAAGACAAATCAATACCTTCTTTATTGATTTTGATATTCACACGGCAAAAGAAACTATTTCAGCAAGCGATATTTTAACAACAGCTATTGATTTAGGTTTTATGCCTACGTTAATTATCAAATCTGATAAAGGTTATCAAGCATATTTTGTTTTAGAAACGCCAGTTTATGTGACTTCAAAATCAGAATTTAAATCTGTCAAAGCAGCCAAAATAATCTCGCAAAATATCCGAGAATATTTTGGAAAGTCTTTGCCAGTTGATCTAACGTGCAATCATTTTGGGATTGCTCGTATACCAAGAACGGACAATGTAGAATTTTTTGATCCCAATTACCGTTATTCTTTCAAAGAATGGCAAGATTGGTCTTTCAAACAAACAGATAATAAGGGCTTTACTCGTTCAAGTCTAACGGTTTTAAGCGGTACAGAAGGCAAAAAACAAGTAGATGAACCCTGGTTTAAGCTCTTATTGCACGAAACGAAATTTTCAGGAGAAAAGGGTTTAATAGGGCGTAATAACGTCATGTTTACCCTCTCTTTAGCCTACTTTAGTTCAGGCTATTCAATCGAAACGTGCGAATATAATATGTTTGAGTTTAATAATCGATTAGATCAACCCTTAGAAGAAAAAGAAGTGATTAAACTTGTTAGAAGTGCCTATTCAGAAAACTATCAAGGGGCTAATAGGGAATACATTACCATTCTTTGCAAAGCTTGGGTATCAAGTGATTTAACCAGTAAAGATTTATTTGTCCGTCAAGGGTGGTTTAAATTCAAGAAAAAAAGAAGTGAACGTCAACGTGTTCATTTGTCAGAATGGAAAGAAGATTTAATGGCTTATATTAGCGAAAAAAGTGATGTATACAAGCCTTATTTGGTGACGACTAAAAAAGAGATTAGAGAAGCGCTAGGCATTCCTGAGCGGACATTAGATAAATTGCTGAAGGTACTGAAGGCGAATCAGGAAATTTTCTTTAAGATTAAACCAGGAAGAAATGGTGGCATTCAACTTGCTAGTGTTAAATCATTGTTGCTATCGATCATTAAAGTAAAAAAAGAAGAAAAAGAAAGCTATATAAAGGCGCTGTCAGAGTTTTTTGACTTAGAACATACATTCATTCAAGAGACTTTAAACAAGCTAGCAGAACGCCCAAAAACGGACACACAACTCGATTTGTTTAGCTATGATACAGGCTGAAAATAGATAAAGTCCGTATAATTGTGTAAAAGTAAAAAGGCCATATAACAGTCCTTTTACGGTACAATGTTTTTAACGACAAAAACATACCCAGGAGGACTTTTACATGACCCAAGTACATTTTACACTGAAAAGCGAAGAGATTCAAAGCATTATTGAATATTCTGTAAAGGATGACGTT
>QTVU01000084.1 GCA_003460745.1 Firmicutes bacterium AM55-24TS | reverse complement strand
GTCAGAATAAGATGTTAATAATTTTAAAAAAAATTATAAAAAATATTGTTTTTTTGAAATAAAAATCTGATAAAATGTAAGGCAGAGTTAATTTTTAAAACAATGGAGTGATACAAATGGCAATTAAAATAGGTATATTGGGATACGGCAATCTTGGCCGCGGTATTGAATGTGCAATCAAGCAAAACGATGATGTTGAGCTTGCTGGTGTATTCACAAGACGTGATCCGTCAACTGTTAAGATTATGACAGAGGGCGTTAAGGTTTATTCAGTTGATGACGCTCCTAAGATGAAGGACGAAATCGACGTTATGATTCTTTGCGGCGGAAGTGCGACAGACCTTCCGAAACAAACACCGGAATATGTTAAGTATTTCAATGTTATAGACAGTTTTGATACACACGCAAAAATTCCTGAACATTTTGCGGCAGTTGACGCAGCTGCAAAGGCTAACGGCAACGTTGGTATAATTTCAGTAGGTTGGGACCCGGGTATGTTCTCACTTAACCGTCTTTATGCAAATGCTATACTTTCAGACGGTAAGGACTATACTTTCTGGGGCAAAGGCGTGAGCCAAGGTCACTCAGACGCTATCAGAAGAATTGACGGAGTTAAGGATGCAAAGCAATATACAGTTCCTGTTGACTCTGCACTTGAGGCAGTAAGAAACGGTGAAAACCCTGAGCTTACAACTCGTCAAAAGCATACTCGTGAATGTTATGTTGTAGCGGAAGAAGGCGCAGATAAGGCTCGTATAGAAAATGAAATCAAGACAATGCCTAACTATTTCTCAGATTATGATACAACTGTAAACTTCATTTCAGAAGAAGAATTAAAGGCTAACCACAGCGGTATTCCTCACGGTGGATTTGTTATCAGATGTGGTAAGACAGGTTGGAACGGTGAAAATAGTCACATTATTGAATACAGCCTAAAGCTTGATTCAAACCCTGAATTTACTTCATCAGTGCTTATTGCATATGCAAGAGCCGCATATCGTATGAGCAAAGAGGGACAAAGCGGTTGTAAGACTGTATTTGACGTTGCACCGGCTTACCTTAGCAAGCTAAGCGGAGAAGAACTTCGCAAGAATCTTCTATAATAAATAACACAAGCAAAAGCCGTCTTAGGACGGCTTTTTTATCTGAGAGGGAATATGATTTTAGTAATAGCCGAGAAACCGTCATTGGGCAGAGATATTGCGGATGCACTGCCGGGACAGGTTACAGAGAGAAATAACAGATTTATACGAAAAGGCGACTATGCGGTCACATGGGTATTCGGTCATATGCTGAGCCTGAAAGAACCGGAAGACTATGATATGAAATATAAAAAGTGGTCGCTTGACGATTTACCGATATATTTCGACAGTTGGGAACTCAAAATGGGTGAGGACAGTAATTCAAACAGAAATTACGAAACCAAAGCACAGCGTGTCGGACTTATAGGTGAGTTGCTTGAAGAATCGGAATCTGTTATACATGCAGGCGATCCCGATGAAGAAGGACAGCTTTTAATTGATGAAATTCTTAGGTGGTTTGATTATAAAAAGCCTGTTAAAAGACTTAATACCGGTGATACGACACGCGGAGGTCTTGTAAAGGCACTGTCACATATGACGGATAACAATGACAGCTTAAATGAGGGGTGGTCGGCATATGCGAGAAGTGTCGCAGACCTTATGATCGGCGTCAATATGAGCCGCTTTTTTACATGCTCAAATTCCGGTGTTTTGCTTGCGGTCGGTCGTGTTCAGACACCGACTTTGGGACTTGTCGTAAAACGTGATATGCAGATTGAGGGACATATAAAGACTGTATATTATGATATTTTTGCCGATGTAAATGTTGAAACGGCTGACGGAAATAAAACCGTTACCGCAAAATATACAAAGAAAAAACAAAAGGGTACTGAAAATAAGCAAATAACTGAGCTTGACGAGGCGGAAAAGATAAAAAATGGCCTTATAAACAAACGGTTTGACAATATTAAAATCGAAAAGAAAGTCGTAAATGAAGATCCGCCGTTGCCATTTAACCTTGTAAAATTGCAAAGTTATTGTAGCAGCCACTTTGGGTATAACCCTGCCGATGTTATGGATATTACGCAGTCGCTTCGTGAAACGCACAAAGCGATAACGTATAATCGTTCGGATTGTCAGTATCTGTCGGAGGAACATTTTAAAGAGGCACCTAAAACGTTGGCACAAGTTGTGCAGAATATTAAGTTCAAGCCGAGTGAACTTGATCCGACAATTCATTCAAAGTGTTTTAACGATAAAAACATAACTGCACATTTTGCTATAATTCCGACAAATAACAAGGTTGATTTGAACAAGCTTACCGAACGTGAGAAAAATGTATATCTTGCGGTGTGTAAATATTATATGGCACAATTTTTGCCTAAGGCTGTTAAAGAAAAAACAAAAATGACGATTGAACTTGGCGGAGAATATACGCTTGTGGCATATTCGACAGTCGTTTTGAAAAAAGGATATACGGCGATATTCAAGGATATAAAAGCCGAAGAAGTTACGGAACTTAGCACTATTGCGGACGGTATGTATTCGGGAACTGCGATTGACGCACGGTTTGAGGAAAAAGAAACAAAGCCGCCGTCACGATACACAAAGGCGACCTTGAATGAGGATATGACAAGGATTGCGAAGTATGTAACTGATCCCGAAGTCAAGAAAATGCTTTTGGAAAAAGATAAGGATAAAAAGGGCGAAAACGGCTCAATCGGAACTTCCGCAACGCGAAGTACGATTATCGACAGCCTTATAACAAAAGGCTATGTTGCCGAAGACGGAAAACGGCTTATTTCAACGGAGCTTGGACGTGAACTGTACCGCATATTGCCCGATGAAATCAAGAAAGCTGATATGACAGCGAAATGGTGGGCGATACAAGAAGATATTCGTTCCGGCGATAAGACGTATAAATCGCTTACGGACAATGTGCTTGATACGATAAAAACAGTAATTTCCAATTCATATCCTGCGGTAAATCAAGCCGTTATGACAAAGGCGGTAACGGAAAAATATCACGAAGTAATCGGAACTTGTCCGCTTTGCGGCGGTAACGTTATAGAGGGAACAAGGGGATTTGGGTGCAGTAATTGGCGTGAGCCGATGAACTGTAAATTCACTGTTTGGAAAAATCAAACAAAAGGTATGTTCTCAAATGTCACAATAACTTTGCCTATGGCTAAAAAATTGCTTGCGGGTAAAAGTGTCAGAATGAAAAAACTGTTGAAGAACGACGGCACGACATTTGACGCTGATGTTGAATTGAAAGTAGATAAAGAATCGCAATATCCGGTACAATTTGTTTTTGCACCGCCGAAACCGCTCGGAAAATGTCCGAAGTGTAACGGTGATGTTGTGGAAAGTATGAAAGCATTTTCGTGCAATAATAACTGCGGATTTATTATATGGAAGAAATCCGATAGGGGATTATTTAAGAAAACAACGATAACTCAAACAATGGTCAAAAAATGGCTTGCGGGTGACAAGGTGCGATGTAATAAGCTTATGGGTAAAAACGATACGGAATTCAAAGCGGACGTAACTATGAAATATAACCCCGACAGCGTGTATAACGCACCAGATTTTACATTGGAATTTGTGAATGACGAGAAAAAAGACGTATCTCAATAAAATGAGATACGTCTTTTGTTTTAAACCAAAACAGAATGACCGCATTTTTTGATAATTCTTTGGTTAAGCTCAGTTGCAAAATTGTTCATAACATTTTTGCTTGACGCACAAACCGATGTTTTAGCACCTGATTTTAATGTTATTTCCAATTTGTGATTAGAACCGGCATATAAAAACAACAAAGGTAAAATTATTGTATAGCAAGTGAGAATTGCCAAACATATATGATACCAAGTAAATACTTTTTTGATGTGCATAGCGGCTATATCGTCATATCTGACAATAGGCATTTTGTTTGCTTTTTTAGGGAATGTCTTGACTTCCATACAATCATTCTTTGCAAGAATGGTATATTGAATGTAGGTAACAATTAAAGCGAAACGCATACCTTTTGTGGTTGAAAAAGTGTATTCGGTATAGTCGTCGCTGTTGTCAACGGCTGCGTCGGAAACTGTGGGTTGTTCATAGTTTAAATCTTGTGTGCTCATTATAAATTCCTTCTTTCATTTGTATTGAATTTATAATACCATATTTAAGGATTTTAGTAATGGACCTGTGGTGATAAAATAAACCCCATCTATAAAACAGATGGGGTTTTAGATTATTTCAATGCGTCTTCGATTGCGTTAAGTTCGTCTTGCGTGAAGTCAAGATTATTTAGTGAGTTGACATTCTCAATAATCTGAGAGGCTTTTGATGCGCCAAGAAGAACACTTGTAAGTTTGCCGCCTCTCAAGTTCCATGCACAAGCCATTTGAGCAAGTGACTGACCTCTGTTTTCGGCAATCTTATTCAGCTTAACAATCTTTTCGATTTTATCGGCTGTGATGCCTTCTTTTGTAAGGAACGGTGAACTCTTTGCGGCTCTTGAGTCGGCAGGAATACCGTTTATGTATTTATTTGTAAGAAGTCCCTGTGCAAGCGGACAGAATGAGATTGAACCTATACCCTCGTCTTGTAGTACGTCCTGCAAGCCGTTTTCAATCCAGCGTTCAAACATATTGTAACGCGGTTGATGAATAACAAGCGGAGTGCCAAGTGACTTCATAATTTCAGACATTTGCTTTGTCTGTTCTGCGTTGTAGTTTGAAATACCTACATAAAGCGCCTTACCGCTTCTTACGATATGGTCAAGTGCCGACGCTGTTTCTTCCATAGGTGTGTCAGGATCGGGACGGTGATGATAGAAAATATCGACATATTCAAGTCCCATACGTTTCAAACTTTGGTCAAGACTTGCGATAAGGTATTTTCTTGAACCGCGGTCGCCGTAAGGTCCGTCCCACATACCGTAGCCTGCTTTGGTTGAGATGATTAATTCATCACGATACGGCGCAAGTTCGTGTTTCAAAACCTTGCCGAAGTTTTCTTCGGCACTGCCCGGATACGGACCGTAATTGTTGGCAAGGTCGAAGTGAGTAATGCCAAGGTCGAAAGCTGTTGTAAGCAAATCAACCATATTGTCGTAACTGTCGTTACTGCCGAAGTTGTGCCACAAACCAAGCGAAAAAGCAGGAAGTAACAGACCGCTCTTTCCGCAACGGTTATATTTCATTGTTTCATATCTTTCTTTGTTTGCAATATACATT
Organism: Firmicutes bacterium AM55-24TS; assembly: GCA_003460745.1. Lineage (GTDB taxonomy): Bacteria > Bacillota > Clostridia > UBA1381 > UBA1381 > Hominilimicola > Hominilimicola fabiformis. Next base: position 1,214 of record QTVU01000084.1, on the reverse strand, counting down.
TTCAAAATCCTTTCTTATTTTATATGTTGATTTTTGCGGAGTTTCTTGCAATAATGTTTTGTTCGATTATCGAAGAAACAGCACTTTTTTTATTAATTAAATCCATAAGCATTGAAAAACAACGCTTTGCCAATTTGTCGATGTTTTGACTTACTGTAGTGACCGATGGGATAAAGTACGCAGATGAAAGCGAATCGTCAAAACCTGTGATTTGCATATCGTTTGGAATGTTAATTCCGTTTTCATGTGCGGCACTTATAATTCCCTGTGCAATTAAATCGTTGGACGTGATAATTACATCGGGGAGTGAGGCTATAATTTTTTCTGTGAACAGTCTTCTTGCGGTTTTCAGTTTGTCACCGTGCAGGCTTTCTTCTAAAAATATCACCGAAGTTGTGTCGTTGTATTTTTTTAATGCATCGGTATATCCGTTGTATCTGTCTAAAAGATTGCTTTGACCTGTCGGAGTTTCGCCGACATACATAAATTTTCTGCAACCCGATTTATAAAGTGAGTCAACCATTTTTTGAACGGTTTCCCTGTTGGTGAAAGTAACAGACGGAATATTGCCGACTGTTCGGTCGCCTGTAACTATAGGAATAGATTGTGCGGCGATGCTTTGAATAAGCGGAATGTCGGAATTGTCACCGATAAAAATAATACCGTCAATACGTCGCTCCAAAAGTGCTTTTATACTGTCCTTCTCTGCTTTTAAATTGTGTCCGCTTTCGGTAAAAAGTACGGTATAGTCAGACATACGAGCGTATTTGAGTATCGCTGACGCACACGTTGCGTAAAATTCACCTGAAATGTCGGGGAATACAACGCCTATACTTTTGCTTTTTTCACAACGCAGACTTCTTGCAGTTGTGTTGGGTGTGTAATGCAGTTCTTTTACGGCGTTTTTTACGCGTTTGCAAGTATCATCCGAAATTGAAGGATTACCTGAAAGTACGCGTGAAACGGTTGAAGGCGATACTTTTGCGAGTTTCGCCACATCTTTTATTGTTGCTTTTTGCAATATTTCACCTCCTGTGCAATCGTTTGCGTAAATAAGTGCTTAAAATGCACAGATTAAATTTTATATCTGTGCAATCGTTTGCATAAATAATATCATATGATTTCTAAATTGTCAACAGTTTTTATGAAAGTGTATATTTTTAGAATATATCGTTAATCATTTAAAATGGTTAATATTTTCACAATATTTATCA
>QTVU01000083.1 GCA_003460745.1 Firmicutes bacterium AM55-24TS | reverse complement strand
CATTTACAAATAAAAAATTTTATGATATAATAATATATAGAAATAAATTAAAAAAGTGGAGATTATTATGACAAAAATAATTGCAATAACAAATCAAAAGGGTGGTGTCGGTAAAACAACCACTTCTGTTAATCTGTCATCATGTCTTGCATATGAAAATAAAAAAACTCTGCTTATAGACTGTGACCCTCAAGGTAATTCGACAAGCGGTCTTGGTATTGAAAAAGATGATTATAAATTATCAATTTATGATTGTTTTGTTGACAGTTCTAAAACAAAAGACGCTGTAATCAAGACAAAATATAATAATTTGTATGTCATTCCGTCATCTTCAGACCTTTCTGCCGCTGAAATTGAGCTTGCATATGAAGATAAGCGTGAGTTTTTCTTGAAAAATGCCATTGATATGATTAAAGAAAACTTTGACTACATTATAATAGATTCACCTCCTGCACTCGGAATGATTACTATTAATATTATGACTGCGTCAGATTCCGTATTAATTCCGATACAATGCGAATACTATGCACTTGAGGGTTTAAGTCAGCTTATTACCACAATTAAGACAATCAAAAAGAAACTTAATCCGCAAATTGAAATTGAAGGTGTTCTCGGAACTATGTATGACGGCAGAACAAATCTTTCAATACAGGTGCTTGACGAAGTTAAAAAATACTTTCCGGATAAGGTTTATAAAACCATTATTCCGCGAAATGTTCGTTTAAGTGAATCACCGTCTTTCGGTGAGCCTATAATAAACTATGACAGAACCTCTAAAGGTGCAGACGCATATATGGCTCTGGCAAAGGAAGTTATACGAAACAATAAATAACTTAATTAATGTCAGTAAAGGAGTGAGCATATGGCTAAAAAAGGTTTAGGCAAAGGGCTTAATTCTCTTTTTAATGAAGAAGATATTGAAGAAGTTACTTCCGATATTACTAAATCTTCAGAGGGGGACATAAAAAAAGTGCGTATGTCCCTGATTGAGCCTAACAAAAAACAACCAAGACGTCATTTTGACGAAGAAAAAATAACGGCTCTTGCAGATTCTATTAAGGAACACGGACTTATTCAACCTATTATAATAACACCGTCCGACAATAATATGTATAAAATCGTTGCCGGTGAAAGACGTTGGAGAGCCGCAAAAAAGGCAAATTTAAAAGAAATTCCGGCAGTTATAAGAAAATACAGTGAAGAACAGGTTGCCGAAATTGCTTTGATTGAAAATTTGCAGCGTGAAAATCTAAATCCGATTGAAGAGGCTATCGGTTATAACTTATTGATGGACGAATTTAATCTTACTCAAGAACTTATAAGTCAAAGAGTAGGAAAGAGCAGAAGTGCAATCGCCAATTCATTAAGACTTTTGTCACTTGAGGACGAAATTCAGAAAATGCTTATTTTAGGTACTTTAACAAGCGGTCACGCACGTGCGATACTTTCGCTTGATGATAAAGAACTGCGAATAGCACTTTCAAAACGTATTATCGAAGATAACTTAAATGTAAGACAAGCCGAGGCTCTTGCAAAGCAACTTCAAAAGAAAAAGCCACAGAAGAAAAAGTCTGAAAAAACGGCTTATGACATTGAAATTGAGAAGATACAAAATACATTATCTTCTGCAATGGGTACAAAAGTCAGAATTAATCATACCGCTAAAAAAGGTAAAATTGAAATTGAATATTACGGAAACGAAGATTTAGAACGTGTTCTTGGATTTTTTAATATAAAAGGAGAATAAGAATGAATATTGATACAAATACACTTATTTTTATTGCTCTTGCAATAATGATGATACTTATAGTTATTTGTTTCATCTGCAACAGCATTAATTCATCAAAAATCAACACACTTATGGATTATTCCGATGAAGGCGATATTATAGGTGCTTTAAAAGATTACTACGATAAAGTTGATGATTTATCAAAGACTGTAAATGATACATCCGACGCGGTTTTGATGTCGCGACTTGCAAATTGCGAAAATGATTCTAATATTTCACTAAAAAAGGTAGCTGTTGTTAATTTTGATGCATTTGACGATGTTACAGGAAAACTAAGCTTTGCACTTGCTATTTTGAATAACAACAACGACGGTATCATTTTAACATCGCTTTACGGACACAATTCATGCAATACATATGTGCGTGAAATTGTCGGCGGTCAAACACCTATAAAACTTCTTGATGAAGAAAATGCTGCACTTGAAAATGCAAAAAGTAAACTAAAGAGGACTGAAAACAATGGCTAATAAGAATGATAACAAATCTATGTTTCTCTACACTGCTTTAATATTTATAGTTGCGGTATTGCTGATTATTTTTTCGTTTTTAGGTCAGACAAATATGCAAAAAAATCAGCCGCAAGTTATTGAATCACCGGATAAAGAAATGAGTATTTCCGAAAAGGCATCAATACTTAGTGAAGAAAATACAGTTTTACTAGAAAATAACAGTAATCTAAAAAAAGAAAATCAAGAATTATCCGAAGAAAATATACAGCTTAAATCTGATAATGAATCACTTACACAAAAACAGTCACAAAATGATTTATTACTAAGTGCAAACGGTTATTTTACACTCGGTAATAATTCAATGGCACTTGAAACGCTTGATAAAGTTAATTACAACGATCTTTCAAGTGACCAAAAAATTATATACGATAACATTAAAAATAATATAAATTAAAGAAAGGATAAATTTAAGATGTTAGACATTAAAGTATTAAGACAAGAACCTGAACGTATAAAGGAGGCTTTAAAAAAGCGTTTCATCCGCTTGATATTGAGCCTGCTATAGAACTTGATAAGCAAAGACGTGCAATTCTTGCAGAAGTTGAACAGAAAAAAGCTAAACAAAACGAAATTACAAAGCAAATTCCTCAAATGAAGAAAAACGGTGAAAATACAGACCAAATTTTTGCCGAAATGAAGGAATTGAGTAATGATATTAAAGCTGACGATGAAAAGGTAAGGGATATTGACGAACAGCTAAGAAACTTTATGCTAAGGATTCCTAATATTCCTAATCCTGAAGTTCCGGTAGGTAAGGACGATACAGAAAACGTTGAGCTTAGAAAATTCTCTGAACCGAGAAAATTTGATTTTGAACCAAAGGCTCATTGGGATATCGGTACAGACCTTGATATTCTTGATTTTGAACGCGGTACAAAAATTGCCGGTACTCGTTTCACAGTATATAAAGGTCTTGGTGCAAGACTTGAAAGAGCCGTTATTCAGTTCTTCCTTAATACTCACACAGAAGAATCGGGCTATACTGAAATCTTCCCGCCATATATGGTAAACAGAGCATCAATGACAGGTACAGGTCAGCTGCCTAAATTTGAAGAGGATGCATTTAAGGTTGTAAACAACGGCTTCTTCCTAATCCCTACGGCAGAAGTTCCTGTAACAAATCTTCACAGAGATGAAATTCTAAGCGGTGACCAACTTCCTATTAAATATACAGCTTACTCAGCATGTTTCAGAGCAGAGGCAGGCAGTGCAGGTCGTGACACAAGAGGTCTTATCAGACAGCACCAATTCAACAAAGTTGAACTTGTTAAGTTTGTAAAGCCTGAAACAAGCTATGACGAACTTGAAAAACTTACAAACGACGCTGAAAAGCTACTTCAAAAGCTTGGACTTGCTTACAGAGTTGTATGCTTGTCAACAGGTGACCTTGGTTTCTCGTCGGCTAAGACATATGATATTGAAGTATGGATGCCAAGCTACGGCAGATATGTTGAAATTTCTTCATGTTCAAACTTTGAAGATTATCAGGCAAGACGTGCTAACATCAAATATAAGGAAACACCAAAGGATAAGGCTCAATTTGTTCATACACTTAACGGCTCAGGTCTTGCAGTCGGCAGAACTGTTGCCGCAATTCTTGAAAATTATCAGAATGAGGACGGTACTGTAACAGTTCCTGAAGTTCTTGTTCCTTATATGGGTACAGATAAGATTTCTAAGTAATTTTGATTTTTGTAAATAGGCAAGCCATGGCTTGCCTATTATTGTATTTATCAACATTACAAAACAGCCAAAATTAGTTTTTCCACGTTTGTGCTGATAACCTATATTGTGTTTGTAATATTTCTGTAACACAAGATATAGTTGTGGTATTATGTAAACTAATTTATGGTTAAATTTGACTTATCAACACCTTAATTTTACCACTTATCCACTTAAAAATGACGTAGACAAGCCATTTATTTTGAGTTATCCACGTTATCCACACAGTTATCCACACAGTGTGTAATTATTACCGTTTATAAAAAATCGCGTAAATATGCGATTTTTTAAGGTTTACATTTTAATATTATACTATTGTTACAAATATTACACAAATACGAGGAAAAAGTGTGGATAACTGATGATAACTCACCACAAATTACGGTTTTAAGGCGTTTTTTGTTGTTTATAACACCTTGAAAGTTATCCACACTGTGTGTATAACTTGTAGGATAACCGTATAAACTAATTTATTTGAATCTCGGAGGTAATTATTTATGATTACACCACGTTTAAAATGTATAATAGACCATACAAAAGGGAATAGAATCGCTGATATTGGTACTGACCACGCATATATTCCTATTTATCTTGTTGAAAATTATTTAGCCGAATACGTTATTGCAGGCGATGTAAGACAAGGACCGGTTGATATTGCAAAGGCTAATGTTGAAAAGCATAAACTTTCTGATAAAATTGAAGTAAGGCTTGGCAGCGGTCTTTCAGTTATTGAAAAAGGTGAGGTTGACACCGTTATAATTGCCGGTATGGGCGGTCAGCTTATCAGTGAGATTTTAAGTGCAGATATAGAAAAGGCGAGAAAATGTAATCTTGTACTTCAACCGATGAATTCACAATATGAGCTTAGAAAGTATCTTATTTCAAACGGCTTTTCTATTACGGACGAAGATATTGCCATTGAGGGATTTAAGGTATATAATATAATGAATGTTATAAATAAACCTCAAAAGGAATTTGATAACGATATTGAATATCATTTACCGAAATATCTTGTAAATCATAAGTATTATAAAAATCTCTATGATAAAAAACATCGTGAATTTGTCAAGGTTATAACAGGTCTTGAAAATTCAAAAGACGTTGACGAGAATAAACTCAATAAATATAAATACTGGCTAAAGGAATTGAATAAATATGAAAGCTAAAGAAATAATTAAAATAATTGAGAATGTATGCCCCGAAAGATTGGCGTATTCATGGGATAATGTCGGTCTTTTGTGCGGTGATGAAAATAAGGACGTAAAAAAGGTATTTGTAACGCTTGATACAAATATCAATACCGTTAAAGAGGCTATATCAAAAAATGCCGATATGATTGTTTCACATCACCCAATACTGCTTGGCGGTATAAAGAGAATTGATTATTCCACATCTGTGGGACAAATGCTTAAATTGCTTATTGAAAATAATATACCGCTTTTCGCCGCTCATACTAATATGGATACAGCTAAAGGCGGTATAAATGATAAACTTGCCGAAATGTTTGAACTTACAGATGTTAAAATACTTGACCAACATACCGATGATTCATCGGCAGGTTTGGGACGATACGGCAGACTTGAAAAAACGATTAAATTAGGTGATTTTACAGAACATTGTAAAAAGATACTCGGCACACCTTTTTTGCGTGTTTCCGGCGATTTTGAAAAGGATATTAATACAGTTGCGGTTGCATCGGGCAGCTGCAGTGAAATTATTCCGCTTGCATTTGAAAAGGGTGCGGACGTTATTATAACAGGTGATATGAAGTATCATAATATGATTGATATGACCGAACTTGGAATATGCGTCATTGACGCAGGTCATTATCCTACTGAAATATGTGTTATGGATATATTTGAAGATATTTTGAAGGATACTGATATTGAGATAATAAAATCAGAAAATAAGGATATTTTTAAACTTGTTTGACATAATTTAAAATATATTGTATAATATTTTAAGAGTAAGTCAGATAATCGCGCCGTTTACGGTGAGGAAAGTCCGGGCTTCACAGAGCAGGGTGCCGGCTAACGGCCGGTAAAGGTGACTTTAAGGATAGTGCAACAGAAAATAAATGCCTTAATTTATTAAGGTGATTGTGGAAATGTGCGGTAAGAGCGCACAGGGAAGATGGCAACTGAATTCCCGTGTAAACCCCACCTGAAGCAACTTTGGGAATGTTAAGCTTGCTCGGCGTGTTCCCTTGAAAGGCTTGAGCGTATAGGTAACTGTACGTCGAGATAGATGATTATCTAATACAGAACCCGGCTTATAGATTTGCTCATTTTAAGAAATGCCTTTTGGCATTTCTTTTTTTATTCCACCACTCCGTCACTTCGTGACACCTCTCCTCAAGGAGAGCTTTTTATACGGCTCCAATTGAGGGGAGCTGTCAACGCAGTTGATTGTGGGGTGGCTTGTTCATATTTTCATATGACTGTAATTTTTTATCGTATCATTTTCCACCACTCCATCACT
>QTVU01000082.1 GCA_003460745.1 Firmicutes bacterium AM55-24TS | reverse complement strand
CACTCAAATTTTGAGTGTTCTTTTTTATTAATTAATTGCAAAAATATTCAGTGTATGTTATAATATAAAATACAAATTAATGAGTAAACGGAGAAAAACAATGACGTATTTTCTTAAAGAAGATTATGAAATATATGATTCATTGCCGTGCAGTGCGGTGGTGTTTTCTGTTGATGATGATTACAAAATATATTACACCAATGACACATACAACAACGGAAATTTTAACCAAGATAATATTATAGTTGAAGAAGAATGTCGCAAATTATTTGACGATACAATCCGAAGTGCCGACACTCCCAAGCGACTGTATTTCAAAAGTAAAAACTTGAGCGGTGGCAGTATATATATTTGTATGTTTGCCGTAAAGCTTGATGATAAGCACATATTTGCATTATTATTTGACGACTCTGAAAACAAGAAGAAATTTATGGAGCTTGAAAATCAATGTTCAAAGTATATCATCGCATTAAGTGCGACAAATGAGTACTTTTTTGAATATGATTCTCAAAAAGATACAAACACGATATTTTATATGTCGTCTATCGACAATGAAATGTTGGAACGGCCTGTTCAGAATTTTATGAAAAATCTTGATAATAATGCGTATATGTTTCAGGAAGATACAATACTGCTCAAGTCTTTAAAAGAGAGACCTGTGAAAGACGAATTGACGATTGACGCACGTATGCGTATGAATGAGTCAGAGCCGTTTGAATGGTACAGACTTGTATTGAAACCGTCCGAGAAAACGAACACATATATCGGCTGTGCACGAAACATAAACGAAACAAAGAAAAAGGAAGAACAGCTGAAATTAAAAGCATATATAGATCCGCTTTCAAAAGTGCTTAACAGAGAGACGGCAATCGAGAAAATTCGTGAGAGATTGAAAACTCAAACAATGAACGAAGAATGTGCATTTATCGTTCTTGATATAGATAATTTTAAAAACATAAACGATACATTCGGTCATTTGTACGGTGACGCGGTTATCGCGATGGTTGCGGGAAGTATAAAGAGTACGCTTGACAGCGAGGATATAATCGGTCGTTTCGGCGGTGATGAATTTCTTGTTTATATAGATAACACAAAACCGGAAAAGTTGGAGAGAAAACTTGAAAATATACGTCTTGCCATACTAAAAATGCGTATAGATAAAAATGACGAAAAAGATATTTCGTGCAGTATGGGTGTTACTTTGGGGCGTGGCAGAGTTAAGTATGAGGACCTTTTCAGACAAGCCGACAGTGCTTTGTATATGGCAAAGACGAACGGAAAAAATCGCTTTGAATATTTCAACGGTGAATTTATTGATAAAAATGCTTTGACATACACCGGAATTATGACCGAAGAAGATGAAAGCGAAGAAGTTTCGGAAAATCACGATATAATAATGGTTGCACTTGAAATTGCGTCTAAATCAACCGATTCGGATAATGCCATATCAAATCTTATGCGTCATATCGGTGTTGCAGTTAATCTTGACTGTATTCAGATTATGAAATACGATATGATTAACGATAAAGTTGAAATAGAATTTCAGTGGTGGAAAGAACATGACGGTGATTATAATGTTGTGTTCACTGATAAGAAGAGCGGTTATTACGAGCATAATGACCTTGTTTTGTTTAAAAAGAGATTTCAAAAGGATGATATATTTAAGTATACCCCTGCTTTTAAAGAGGAATTTACACAAAAATACAGGAACATATTTGAGGCGGCGGAACACGTTCAAATGATATATTCATCAAATACCGAAAACGAAGATGTATATTATGTTGTCTGTTATCAGTGTTGGGACAAACAACGTATTTGGGAAAAGAACGAATTTGACGATATGTTTGAAATAACAAAGATACTGTCAATGTTTATGAAATCGTCACACATAATCACGGAACGTGAAAAATTCCTTCAAAATAAAGTTGATAATGACGCTTATGGCGTATTTACGTTGAGTAAGTTTGAAGAAGAAGTCGGACGAATTACGAGAAACGCTCACGTGACAAACAAAAAAATCGGATTTGTGTATTTTAATTTTAACAGATTTTATGAGTTTAACCGTATTTACGGTCGTGAAGAGGGTGACAGAGTTTTAAAACAATTTGCAAAGTTCTTGCTTGATAGCTCTGAAGATGTATGCGTGAATTGTCATTTGAACGGAACGGATAAATTTATCAATTGTTTTATGTTTGAAGAAGGTGTGGACTTAGAAACGAAAATACAACAAAAGCTTGAAGCTTTTTCCGATACAGTCGGAAATTATAAAGAATGTCCTGTTGTGATAACCGCAGGTGTCGCGATGATTAATCCGGGTGAAAACGTTACTGAGGCACTTGATTTGGCTAATCATACGGTGAAAGGTGTAAATGCAGAAAAAAGCATTTGCATAATGGCTAAGGAATAGTAGCCACTTGATTTTAAAAGTAATATATGTTAAAATGTAATATAGAAAGTATTTAATACAAGGAGGAAATTTAAAATGGATTTAAGATGTGCATCAAACCCAAAAGATGTAAAGCATTACACAACTGAAAGATTAAGAGAGGAATTTCATATCAGCGGATTGTTTACTCCGGATAATTCAAAAATGGTATACAGTCATATTGACCGTATTATCACAGCCGGATTTATGCCTGTAAAGCAAGAGCTTGTATTGGAGGCCGGTAAGGAACTTGCTGCTGATTACTTCCTACAAAGACGTGAAATGGGTTGTATCAATATCGGAGGAAAAGGTATCATCACAGTGGACGGTACAGATTATGAAATGAACCCTCGTGACGGTATCTATATCGGCAGAGGCAATAAGGAAATTACTTTCAAGTGCGTTGACGAAGCAAACCCACCGAAGTTCTATGTTTCATCATGTCCTGCTCATAAGGAATATCCGACAGTAAAGATTGATATTACAAAGGCTAAGAAAGTTCCTTGCGGCAGTGTTGAAGATTGTAATAAGAGAGTTATAAATCAATATATCCACCCTGAAGTCATGCAGAGCTGTCAGCTTGCAATGGGTCTTACAATGCTTGATGTAGGTTCAAACTGGAATACTATGCCTTGTCATACACATGACAGACGTATGGAAGTTTATCTATATCTTGATATGGGCGAAAATGACGCAGTATTCCATATGATGGGCGAGCCTGACGAAACGAGACATATCATTATGCATAATGAAGAAGCTGTAATTTCGCCAAGCTGGTCAATACATACAGGTGTCGGCACAAAGAATTACTCATTTATTTGGGCAATGTGCGGTGAAAACCAAGAGTTTGACGATATGGACTTCATTGAAACAAAGGACTTGAAGTAATAGGAGAAGTAAAATGTATATTGGAATGAGAGGTCATGACTTCGATACTAATACGCTTGACGCTTTGTGCGAAAAGTGTAAAGAGTACGGCGTTGGCGGTGTTCAGCTTGTGCTTTTGAGATCGTTGGCTGATTTTAAGAAAGGTAATTTTACACCTGAATATGCTAAGTCAATCGGTGATAAATTGCGTGAAAACGGTATTCGTGTGCCGATTTTGGGCTGCTATATCAATCCGTCTGACGCAAACGAGGAAAGCCTTAATGAAAGCCTTGATTATTTTATCGAGAATTTGCATTATGCAAAATATATCGGTGCGGAAATGGTCGGTCTTGAAACTTGCCGTTTCAGTGATGACGATGAAATAAATAACTCCGAAGAAACATATCAGTATCTTTTGAAGAATATGAAAAAACTTGTTTCTGCGGCGGAAGAAATAGGCGTAAATGTGGGTATTGAGGGCGTTCATTTTCATGTTATAAATACTCCGACAAAGATGAAAAGATTGGTCGATGACCTTAATTCACCAAATGTCAGAGTTATATTTGACCCTGTTAATTATATCAATACCGCAAATTATAAAAATCAAGATGAAATTATTAATACTCATTTTGATTTGTTGGGCGAGAAAACAAAGTTGCTTCACTTGAAAGATTTTAAACTTGTTGACGGTGAAGTTGCTTATGAATTTCCGTGCGACGGATTGCTTAATAAAGATTTGCTTTGGGATAAGCTAAAGCAATATAATCCGGATATTGCAGTTATTCTTGAAGAAGTTAAGGAAGATCACCTTGCACAAGTTAAGGCTGCAGTTGAAAAGAGATTTGTATAAAATGAAAGTCTTGATGTGGGCGAATGACTCACATCAAGGCTTTTTTACTGTGGTATAACAGGTAGACGGTGAGGATAATAATATGAAATTGTATGAAGTAAAAGACATAATCAACTTATAAATTCTCTTTTGAATGTTTGGTAGGATTCCGTTCGTACAATACATCTTTTTCTTTCTGTTTCGGAAGTAAATAAGATTAAAGAATATGTTCCGCACCAATTACTCTGCCGAGTATCTTTTCTGTGCGTGCGACTCGCTTTCAAAACTTTATTCTGTGACTCGAAGAATACTCTCAACAATACAATGTTTAATGTAGCTTGATTATGCATATATAAAATTGTATGATTAATGATAATAATGACAGCACTCGGGCTATGGCTTGGGTGCTGTTTTTTTGTATGTATTGCGAATTGATATGATTTGCGTGATGTGGTATAATTGTTAATAAAATAAAACTTTTTTGAAAAAAGTAGAATGGAGAAATATATAATGGCATATTTATTTGTGCACTTTCGTGAAATGTGGACAGAAAAAGGAGAGCAGGTTTATTTTGCTTTGAGTAAAAATGGATATGATTGGGAAATAATAAATGACGGAAACCCTGTTATTACTGCTAAAAAAGGTGATTTGGGAGTGCGAGATATAGTAATAGCACGTACAAGAGATAATAGATTTGTCATAATGGCGACAGATCTTGCCCTTATTAAGAATATAGATACAAAGTATAAAGGAAACATAAGAAATGCATTTAAAGATGGCAGCAAGGCCATTGCAATGTGGAAATCGGATGATTTGGTGAATTGGTCAGATGAAATACTGTTACAATTTGATGACGATAATCTCGGATGCTTTTGGGCTCCGGGAATATTCTTTGACGATGAGAGTGGAGAATATGTGGTTCATTGGTCATCTTCTAACAAAAATGATGATTATAGCGGGTTGGCTATATACTATAGTGTAACAAAGGATTTTGAAAAATTTTCAAAACCTAAATTGTTTTGTAAAAAAACAGACAGCGAACTTTTGGACTCGTTTCTATATAAATCAAATGGCACATATCATTTTTTTGTTAAAAGTGCAGACAATCCTAAAGCAGTTATACATGAAACCTCACAATCTTTATATGGACCGTATGAAAGAGATATTTTTTTTGATGAACAAATGGCTTCTTTGGAAAAATGTAATACTTACGAAGCACCGATGGTTTATACATTATCAGATAAAAAAATCTGCCTAATGTTGGATTTCTATGGATGTGAAAAAGAAGATATGGGATATGTTCCTTTTGTTATGGAATCTTTGGATAGTATAAATTTAAAATGCTCTAAAGAGAAATTTACATTTCCCTATAAATTTAAACATGGTGTTGTGATGGAAATTACAGGGGATGAATATGAAAGAATTAAGAAACACAAATGGATAAATAAAAAATAACAAAAAGTATTTTATAGGATAAGTTTATATTAACGGCGAGAATCCCCACAGTAGTAACAACCCCAATTCGTACTACGTTTTTACTACTACCCACGGCATCAATTTGCCGTATTTTGCTCCGTTTCGGATTTTCGTGACAGAGTTCGGGGTAATAAACCCCTCTCACATATTCTGTAAATTGAGGTATGATGAATATACACTGCATAGACGGCACTCAGGCTATGGCTTGGGTGCTGTTTTTTTACGGTTTTTTGTTATATTTTGTCGGCATTGTGAATTGATATGATGTGTGGGGTGTGGTATAATTATTTAAATTACAAATCGGAATTTGTAGGTGTGATTGATGAAAATTATTGAAGTTAAAGAAAATAAAAAACAATATCTTGATTTGCTCCTATTAGCAGATGAGCAGGAAGATATGGTTGACCGTTATCTTGATAACGGCAAGATGTATGTACTTGATGATAATGGGGTCAAGTGTGAGTGTGTCATAACCGATAAAGAAAATGACATACTTGAAATCAAGAACATTGCGACAGTTCCAGAATATCAAGGGAAAGGTTATGCAAGAGCCTTAATTGAGTTTATTGTTAATAATTACAGAGAGCAATATGCCATTCTGCAAGTGGGAACAGGCGATAGCCACTGACAATACCATTTTATGAAAAGTGTGGTTTTGTCCGTTCGCATATCATATCAAATTTCTTTATAGATAATTATGACCACCCAATCTATGAGAGTGGAATACAGTTGGTAGATATGGTGTATTTGCAAAGACCGTTATAATTTAAATTCCGATTTGCTTATTTAAATAATTATACCACACCCACACATATCATATCAATTCACAATGCCGACAAACTCTAACAAAAAACCGTAAAAAACAGCACTCAGAGCCATAGCCTAAGTGCCGTCTGTGCAGCGTATATTCATCATACCTCAATTTACAGAATATGTGAGAGGGGTTTATTACCCCAAACTCTGTCACCAAAATCCGAAACGGGGAAAAATACGGCAAATTGATGCCGTCAATCGTAGTAAAAACGTAGTAGGAATTGGGGGTGGTTACTACTGTGAGATTAATTCTTGTTTTTCTGTTTTGCTCGATAAATCGGAATTTGTGGAGAGATTTCTTGAACTTTCCTTATTTTACGGGCTTTCCAGCCCCTTAAATAGTGAAATGATATGTATTTTCCCTTATTTTTGACCTTATGCGG
>QTVU01000081.1 GCA_003460745.1 Firmicutes bacterium AM55-24TS | reverse complement strand
CCGCATAAGGTCAAAAATAAGGGAAAATACATATCATTTCACTATTTAAGGGGCTGGAAAGCCCGTAAAATAAGGAAAGTTCAAGAAATCTCTCCACAAATTCCGATTTTATGCTAAAAGTTTTTGGGAAATAAAAATTCTCTGCAAAACAAATTGCAGCGAATTTTTGGCTATTCTTCAGTAATTATCGGTTTCATATTATCCATTGATTCCCAATAGAACTCTTTGTGTGATGATGAATTTTCAGTTTGCTTTATATCTTCGATGCTGATTTTTTCGATTGAGCTGTCCTTTAGCGTTCCGTTATCGTTGTAATCGGCCGTAATCTTTACACATTTCAAATCATCATTTGTAATTCTCGCCTCAATAACACCGCCTGCACAATTTGTACTGCTCTTTGGTGCAAATTTAACAGTAACGCTGTCCTTTCCTTTTGTATATTCTTCAGGAATTTCATAGAATACATCATATGCGTTATTCATTTTTTCGTTGTTAAGCGTTTGTTCGGCAAGTTTATTATCATCAATAGAGATATAGAAATCACGCGTATAATTTACATTATTTTTTGTAAACGGTCCGTCACTGCCCCAATATCTTACAAACAGATAATTTTTATTGCTCTTATCCACTTCCAAAGAATATTGGAAATATGCGTTGTCACTACCGTATGCGTCACGCCAATAATACGTTTTTGTTCCGCTTGTAAAACTACCGTTGTGTGAATTTTTACTTACCAATCCATGTCCGAGTTCGTCTTGTTGACCGTCCGGTTCAACTCTGTCAATAGTTGCACTGTTTAATCGTTTCTCATATTCATTAATGCCGTTTCCGACATTGAAATATACGGTATAGAAACTATGATGAATTTCATAGAACGGTTTTAATTCAATAGCCTTACCTGTAGATGAATTTTCAGCCTTAATTTTAAACATCAGCTTGTCCGTGTCAACCGTATCTATATACTTATCCAAATTGCTTGAATTACCTACAATATACGGTACATCAGTAGTTACACTGTCAATCTTAGTTTCGTTTGAAATATATTCATTCACTCCGCTAACGTCGCTGACGCTTCCAAGGTCTGCCGCCAAAACCACAGGACCGTACTGATATGCCGCCTGTCCGTCAATTCTTGAATTGTATACTGTAACAGACATTGGAATTGTAATATCTATAATGTCGCCGTCTTTCCATTCGTTAGATATAGCAAGATATTCTCCGCCCTTTGATGTATACGTCTTATTGCCTGCTTTTACTGTCATATCACTTTCAAGCCATGACGGAGCTCGTAGGTTGATATTTGCACTTCCTGTTCCTGCGACTTTAATTTGTACCTTGTCGGAATAAGGATATGTTGTTTCAACAGTGAATGTAAGACCTTTTTCTTCCCATTCATATGTACCCGGCATATAAAGATTTACATATAAATTGTCACCGTCTTCATAATATGCACATCTTGTGTATCTTCCCGGGTTCTCCATACCTGTCCCCGTACAACACCACCAAGATTTATCTTTTTGCTCATATACTCTGTGGTGTCCTTGTAAAAGCGATACAAAGTACATTTTTGCACCTGTTTCAGGCTCTTGCTGACCGAGAATATGGTTGTACAAAGCCTTTTCATACCAATCCATATATGCACTGTCATGTTTCCAAGCGAATAAATGCTCAGACAGACGCATCATATTATATGTATTACAGCTTTCGCAAGTCTTAACTCCAAGTGTCTCTGCACCCTCTGCCTCGAAATGTTCGGCAATCGAGTTACCGCCTATTGCGTATGAACGATTGTTTACAACGTAATTCCAGAAATTTTCGCAAGCCTTTTTATAATCGGCATATTTCTCCGGATTTTGTTCGTATATTTCTGCCGCACCGATTATTTTCGGTATTTGAGTATTTGCGTGAAGTCCTGTCAAACTGTCCTTACCTTGTATAAGCGGATTTAAAATCGAATCGTGAGTAAATCTTCTTGCCGTATCCAAATATTTTTCATCACCTGTAATTTCATACATTCTCGCAAAAATTTCATTCATACCGCCGTATTCAACGTCAAGCATTGACTGCATTTGTGCGTCGGTAAGATTTGATGTACCGTCAACTGCCCAATCTGCAAATTTTTTCAATACTTCATAAGCAGTGTCATTTTCTGTATAGTCATACGCGTCAAGCAAGCCTTGATATATTTTGTGTATTCCGTACCATGGCACCCAATAGTTATCAGCCCACTTTGTATTACCGCTAAACAGTTTTGTAAAACAATCTTCGCTACATCCGCCTATATATGGTGAATTTGAAGTCTCTTGAAGTTCATCGAGTTTAGTTACCGCATAATTAAGTTTAGTCATAACTTCTTCATTGCCTGTATCACGATATAATACCGCAGCTGCACTCATCCAATGTCCCAACGAATGCCCTGCAAGTGTGAATGTATCTTTTGAACTTCCCCAGTTGCTTGCACCTTTTCTTTCCCAACCGCCGTAACGCTGTGCATTGTTCGGAGCGGTCAATCCATGCATTTCGTATGACGGTGCAAGAAGTCTGTCAACGTCTATTGACAAAACATATTTAAGTCCTACTTGCTCACTCTTTTCAAATAAGCTGTCCTTCTCTAAATTAACTCTGTCGCCTCCGGCAAAGTTACCTGTATTATCTATTTTTCTTTCCATTACGCTTGAAATCGCCTTTCCTGTTGATTTGTTATAAACGGCTGTTTTCACAGTCAAATTACCCTTATAATCTCTAATATCTTTCTTCATTTTTACAGTATTGTCGGACGGCACAAAATCTTTTGTATCTTCCGACAGAAGTGTATCACCACTATAAATTTGCATTTTTAAAACCAAAGTGTCGGTTAGTTCAGATGTTACAACATACTCCGCTTCAACAAATGATGAACCCGAATTTTTAACAATATTCATATTACGGATTACAGAATAATTATCGTCCAAAGAATCCGTTTCAACAGTTATATTCGCGATAACATCGTAGCTTTTTCCTGCTATTTTCGTAGTACCTGTTACTTTATACGTTCCCTTTTCGGTATAACTGCTCATTTCTCCCCAGTCAACTATCGTTTTGCTTGTCATTCCGTTTGTGTACGATACATCTACTTCTGACGGCAGCTTAATTTTGTCACCGACTTTTACTGTTAAATCTGTTGTTTCTATAGATTTAACTTCTGCCGCAGTAGCCTGCATTCGTGTTATAATTTCGTCTTGTGTTAATGCGTCATTGTATATTTCCATTTCATCAATACAACCAGTATAATTAGGATCTGAAGTATATTGAGATTTAGCAATATAATTTGCAGCCGAAGACGCAAGCGAACTCATAGACACCGTAATATTACCGCTTGCAACACTCTCACCGTTTATATACATTGTCGCCTTATTATCTTTCATTGTAACAGTTACGTATGACCAAACATTTTTATTAAGCGATACCGAAGATGTAATATTTTGCTCTGTTTGATTATTGTATTTCACCGCCAAACGCTGATAACCGTTACCGTTGTTTACGGTAAGAAATATATAATTCTTTTGGTCAGAGCCAAAGTCAAATACTCTTTCCCACGAAGTCAATCCACTTGGTTTTATCCATGCTGATACGGTAAAATTATCGTTCAAAGGAAATTGACTTAAAATCGCACTTCCGCCGTTAAATTCTACCGCATTATTTTTTTGACCGAGTATATTCGACACCGTACCCATATAGGTTAATCCTGTCATATCATCCATTGAATATGATGATGTTAAATCAGCCGCATATGCACTTGCCTGCAATATAAATACTGCAACCGCTGCCGTTAAAATCACTTTCTTGAACTTCATTTTTCCCCTCAAAAAAATAAATTTTCAACAAATTAATCTTTATATATCCCAGGTTTCTTTAGTAATATTATATAGTATATTTTTTTTAAATTCAATTAACTATATTAACATCATTTGAATGTATATTAACATTTTCACATTGACTTTAATAACTGTTAATGCTATACTGAATATGCAGGAGGTACGCTATGAATCCGAGATTATATTTTGATGAAAAAACGTTAAAAAAATTAGGTGATGTATTTGTTGTAAACACATATTTTCCTATTAAAACAGTTCCCGACAGTGCTGACTATTTTTTACTTGTATATATTGCTCATTCTAACGCCATACACAACATTGATAATACAAGCAGAAAATTAGAAGAAGGCGATGTCGTGCTAATATCGCCGAATGTAGTCAATTCGTTCACCTGTACCCATAAAGATGAACTAACTATTGCATATTGTTGCGTCTTTTCCAAAAACGCATTACAATACAGCTTAAAACAGTATTCAGGCAATTTTCCGTTGCTTTCAGATTTTTTTGAAGGAAAACGCTCATATATACAAGTACACGACACACCGTCAAAAACAATACGAAATTTTATGATACAAATGATAGATAATTTTAACTATTCACAACCCGGATATTTGTTTTCAATCCGCAGTACAATAACACTGATTTTAGTTAATATGTTCAGATTGTATTCAGTTGATAAAAATAAAGCCGACGGTTTTCATTCCAATGTGGTTATAAATAACGTTACCAACTACATAAATTCAAAAATATATTCAAAGCTTTCGCTTAACGAAGTAGCCGATAAATTCGGTATCACCCCGCAACACCTTTGCCGATTGTTTAAAAAGCACTTTAATATGACTTTCACTCAGTTTTCAAACAGGCAACGTGTTGATAAAATCCGTGATGAACTCGAAAATATCGACAGACCGATATATCAAACCTATGAAGAATTTGATTTCACACCTCAATATTTAAACAGTATGTTTAAAAAATATACCGGATATTCCATAAGCGAATATAAAGCTAAATTCAACTATAAAGCCGGTAATCCACTTTATACGATATAAAAATACGCACCTTTTTCAGATGCGTATTTTTATTTGGCTTATATTTAATTCATTACTTCTTTGATGCATTATAAATCATAACTGCCACGTCAATACGTTTAACATTTGTTCCTAATTGACTTGATGTTACATTGTCAAACAAATTATATTTCTGAGCAGCTGACATGAAACCATCGGGATATTTCGTTTTACTGTTTGCATAACCATATGCACTTGTCAATATTTTAACCGCCTGTTCAACGGTAATATAATTATCCGGTGCAAATTTATTATCACCGATACCATGTATTATATCTGCTTTTACGCACGCATTTACATATTTACTGCTCCAATGATATTTTGTATCTGTAAATGTGCTATTCTCACCAACATTATACCCCATCATTCTGCATATAACCGCAGCAAATTCTGCTCTGGTTATGGTTGCGTCAGGTCTGAATGTATTATTTTCATAGCCTGTCATAATATCATTGCTTATAGTGTAATTTACTGCATTTTTCTGACCGTTATTAAGATAAGATGTATCAGAAAAATCCTCTGCTTTTTCTGCCGGTGCATAGCTGACAAGCTGATATTCACGAGTCATAGAAGTTCCGTTATTCCCATTTGACACCACTCTTAAATTATGCGTACCTTTTATGTCACTTAGTTGTACGGTATAAGGTATTTCGTTTGTTGATTTAACGAGTTCACCGTCAAGATAATATTCAACATTTATCCAATCCGATCCGTATATATGTGGATATGCGTACAGTGTTGTATCTCCGTTCATCGTTATTGTACTGCCTGCCTTTTTAAAGAATTGTCCGGCGCTGTTTGTATTATTATTTTGTATAAACCACTGTGATTCTGTTACATCATTATATGAGTTTTGAAGTTCACTGTCTCCGTCGAGATTATAGTAATTCACCTCATAATTCATTTTAGCGTTAAAATACGCTATAAGCTTTACTTGAGGATATACCATAGGAATGAATGTATATATTTGTTTTAAATATTTTGCCGCCCATTCACTGTCGGTTTCATTTATATCACCGTTAGTTCTGTATGCACTTCCACATTCAGAAATCATTATAGGTTTTCGACCGCCGTATTTTTCAACAGCATCCTTTATCATCACAACAGGATCGGAACTGTATCCTGTTTTAAAGCAAACTTCATTATACCTGCTTTCCCCCTGCCATACTCTGCCTTGGAAATACTTACTTGCATAACAATTCACGCCAACCCAATCAACATATTCATCACCGGGATAGAAGTCATCAGCCGTATAAGGCCAATCGTTTGTTTTCCATGAAGATGTATGCGCCATACTCCAAACAGTAGCAACGTTAGGCAATCCGCTCACACTGTTTGCAACAGCTTTGAATGCAGATATAAATTCATCGGGTGTACATTTATCACCCCAAACATTAAATTCAGCACCTATTCTCAAATAAATCGGCACGTTTTTGTAACTTGACAACATAGAGCGTAAATTCGATAAAAAAGAATCCGAACCGTTTATATTTCTTACCGTTGTACCTTCCTGTGGAAAATTGAGAGCAATTTCTACCGCTTTGTTTTGTGTTTCTGCTTTATCAAGCATCGCACGCGTCCAACCGAATGTACTTTCATCGCCGTATTCCAAATACAACAATGTCATTGATTCATTACTTTTTGCCTTATCCGCCACTTGTCCGTACAAAACACCGTTCGGCTCATTTTTTGCACCATACACCTTTTGCGATTGGTCCGTAGCTTGATATACTTCAAATGTATTTGTAAATTGCTTAACGCAATTTTCTGCAATAATTACACCGTCAGTCCACCCTAATTGCTTACCGTATGGAATATACATTTCAAAATACTTCGCCGCATTTGTATAATCACCGTTCATAAAATACGCAAATGCAACATCATATGTTCTTGAGCCTAAAATATTTATTGTCTGCTCATTCTTTGGCTCTGATGATATTAAATTGATAATTTGTACTCCGTAATTTATCGTTTCATCATAATTTTTGTTGCTTGTTGCATTTGAATAACCAGCGTCCAAGCCCCAAAATGCGTGCGGCAATTCATATGCCATTACGCTTAAATTACTTGAGATTATCAGACTTATCATCGCAATTAATATTATGCTTATTCTTCTTTTCAATTAACATCACTCCCAAGATTATTTTATATTCAGTATATCATACTAACAATAAATTTACAATTACCCATTTACATATTAATGCAAACTGAAACAAAATATTCTTAATAAATACTAA
>QTVU01000080.1 GCA_003460745.1 Firmicutes bacterium AM55-24TS | reverse complement strand
ATGAGTTTAAAACTACTGATAACAATAAACGATTTAAATTACTAGTTTCAACTTGTGAAGAATATATGACTAAAGAATTTCAAACATGGACTAGTTTCAACTTGTGAAGAATATATGACTAAAGAATTTCAAACATGGACTGAATTATCCCATGATACATCAAAAGAGCAATAATTTTATTGCTCTTTTACTTCTTCATATGTTTTTTTAAAAATATCTGGTTTACAAGGATATTTTTCACCGTTAACGCCAGTGATGATATAATCTCCGACACTTGCCATTAAATCTCCTTCTAATGTATGAATCGTTATTTCTCTATCGGTTTGATATGCTTCGACCACTACTGGCTTTTTTACATATTTTTTGATTTTCATAATCATAAACTCCTTTCATACATATTATATAACAATATATTAAAATTGTAAACATGTACAAATTATAATCATTTAAATAAATTCTCAATCTCTTCATTGGAAATTGGTTTAATATTTTCTCCATCGCCATTCAAAACTTCAAATGATTTTATACCGTCTTTATCTTGAATAGTTACTCTATGACCACCGTCAATGTCCTCAACTGAAATAGTAGGGGATACTCCGTCTTGTCCTTTAATAGCACCAAGACCTTCGGCGGTTTCTTTTGTGTATTTCTTTGCAGCCGCAAGTGTTATAATGTCCATTTTATACTTCCCACCATTTCTTATTTTCCTCGTCATACATAAATGTATTTTTTGTGTCCATTTCATAGTATGTACTTGAATTTCCTATGAAAATATCATCAAACTTCTCAATTGGTTTTTCGTCAGTTGACAAGCCATACAATTCAAGCCAAACTCTGTTTTCACGATTTCCGTATTTATTTAAAGTTATCATCATTGATTCCTTTCGTAATATAGCAAAAGAGCAGGGGATATCTACTCTTTCTTTGTTGATTTATTGTTTGTTAAATCTGAATACTATCCTTTAATTTTCTAACCTTAGTAGTGTCAGTTTTTATGTAAAACTTTTTAGTTACATCCGTTCCAGCATGATTCAACATAGTGGAAATGTCTTCCAAATTTACGCCGGCGTTCTTGAGTAGCGTGGCGTAGCTATGCCTGAAATCGTGGGCATGTAGAGTAGGAACGTCAATCATCGCACCAATCTTTTTACACCAATCATTCAATGTGCTATTTCGTATTGGCTTATCTTCGGTGACATAAGGTGTAATGAACAACCATCCATGGTCGTCAATATTATTATCCTTGCGATATTGAATCAGATTCTCAAGATAATTTTTTGTTTCAACTGAAAAACTCAATTCTACAATTTTACCTTCTTTTTCAATAACGTCAGTGCAAATTCTCTCTTCTAAATTAACTTGTTTCCATTTTAAATTGGCAACAGCATTTACTCGTGCCATAGTGGTTAACGAAAGAAAGGCATATGCTTGTAATTGAATATCACCATATTCTTCAAGTTTTTCTCTCATTAATTGCACTTGTTCCTTTGTAAGATATGTTTGCACTGTAATGGGTTGTCCGGCTTTAGGTCTATCTATAAACTCAGTCGGTGATTCTCTTATGAGTTTCTTTTTTCGAAGAAATTTATAGAATGCAGAAATCGAAGCCATAACCCTTTTTTGACGATTTACATTATTACCTTGTTGCTTTCTCCAATAGTAATATTCCGTAATATCATCTTCGGTTGCCTCTAAAACAGATAAGTTAAACTGATGGTCGTACATAAAAATAAACCATTGTTTCAAGTCTGCATTATAAGCATCAATTGTATTTTTAGATAAATCACGGATAGACATATCTATCTGATATTTTTGAAATAATTTTAGAGTTTCGGGATTTATGTTTTGAAATTTGTTTTCATCATACATTTGTATACGTTTTGCACGTTCTGCCATAAAAATCACTTCCTTCCTATACCTAACAAAAAAAAGAAGTAGAATCACATCAAATGAAATGAAACTACTTCTTTCGTGAATCTTATTTACTATGTATTGTATTAATCTGGTCTAATACTTCGTCGATTTCAGCTTCAAATAATTTTGTACAGCACGAATATAAGTCATCAATATAACCAAATAACTCAGCATATTTTATAACTGACAATTTATCTTTCTGTTTAACTTGCTTTAAATTATATCCTTCACACCTTGCTTCTAAATCGACATGAAAATTTTCCTTAAAACACTTATACAATTCTTTGTATCTGTTAGCATAATTACCACTTCTACGTCTACAAATCCTATTAATGACATCTTTCTTCTTATATACATCAATATCATCTGTTAAACCGTTAATAATTTCTTGTTTATGGTTAATCTCATTCTTTTGAGCCTCGATGACATCATTTTGCTTGCGAACAGTAGCTAAAGTTGTTGAAAATAGCAACCTTGTTTGCTCATCAGCAAAGGGAAGATATGTACTTATAAATGTTTCGTCATCGTTTACATATCCACCAGTCTTACGAATTGTTGGCAAAACTTCGTCTGTAACCCAATCTGAAAATTTCTCGGCTTCTGGCTTTCGACTTGTAAATACAAGTTTATAAACTCCACTTTCAGTAAGGAAATTTTCACCGGCATTATTCAATTTTCGGATATCGGCATTACCGACTTCCGAATTTTTAACCTTAACTACTTGGCTTTTATTCATTTTTCTGAGATTGTCATTGACATTTTTAATCCTAAAACTTTAGCCACATGTTTTGGATTAAACAGAACTTGTCCATTCAATTCAAATACCTCTACATCATTTCCCTCAAACATCATCAAATTGTTGTTCATTATAAATCCTCCTTTTATCAATACAAAAAATATAGTAATAAAAGGAGAGGGCGGGTGACTATCCCGCAAATCTCTCCATTGTTGGGAAGATAGGAACTTACCCTATTAATAACTCCCACTAATAGAGGTAGAAATAAGCAAGTTGCTTATAATTTTCTTTACCAATCTAACTGATTGACCTTTACTAAAATATTCTCCGTTTCATAAACGAAAAACATAACATTTCGAGCAATCAAGGAATTGAACCTCGACAAAGAAGCCATTTTGCCCATAGAAAAAGAGTGTGCAATTTCTCACACACTCTCACAAGTCATATAGTTCACCAACCGAATATTTCACGAATTCTGTCCATTTCCGCAAAACATTCATCCATATGGTTAAGATTGTCTCTTACTCTACCAAGTAAGTCTTTAATCTCATCGTCACTCAAATTTGATTTAACAACGACATACTTGCCGTCATCTATATCATCAACCAACTCATCTTCATAATCTTCTTCAACTTCGTCAGCATAATCCACTTCATATACTTCCGTATTTTTATTTAAATTACAATGAATCAGTTTTGACGAGCAATCACTGAAAATATATAGTACCTCACTATCATAATTGAAATACTTACCATTTCTCTTAGCCGGTTCAACGAAAACCTCATAATCATTATTGATAGACAAAATATATTCGTCGTCATAATCAATCACGCCACTCAAGCCTATCTCAAGTGATATGAAGTAAACATCATCATAACGAGCCAATTCTTTTATAATTGGTTCAATATCTTCATAATGTCCAATTACCGATATATTCTTAAATACTTTTGACTGATGATCAAGTTCAAATATAATATCATCAGCCAAAGTTTCCATATCATCTACTATGTAATTCTTCATATGTTAAGCCTCGCTATTATTCGTTAACTTCTCTCTTAAATGTTGAACTGAACTTTGCCTTTGGAATATACTTTGATGGCACGGCGATAGATTCACCAGTCTGAGGATTTCTTGCTGTTGTTGCTTCCTTGTATACTTTCTCCAACTTTACAAAACCAGTAATATCAACAACACCTTCTGTCAAAATGCCGTCCTTTATAATATCAATAACTGAACCAACAACTTCTGTTGCTGCCTTCTTTGTTACATTGTTCTTTTCTGCATATACTGTAATAATATCATTCTTTTTCATAATTAATTTTCCTTTCGTTCTTTACAATTATTTTTTTAATTTAACTCAATAGGGTAGTAACAAACTAGTTTAATTTCAGCGTATATTCGCAAACCTTTCCTTTAGTCTGTTCAAATACCAATAACTTTGCAGAAGCATTAGCACTCTTACGCAAAGATAAAGAGTAACTGTCTATGCCAATGATAGAGCCAACATTTATTACTTCGCTATTTACACCAATTTCTTCTGTCTTATTGTGATGCAAATGACCTGCTAACAAATACTGAATAGGGACATTGTAAATCCTTGAAAACTCATCAATGGCAGTTTTCATATTCTTTACTTCACCATGTATTCCTAAAATAGTATTACAAGCCACTTGTGCATAAATAAATCCAGTAGGATTTTCTATGTAAGTAAAGTTTGGATTGTCTTTTAGTCGAGTTTTGATAAACTCTGCGACAACTTTA
Source organism: Firmicutes bacterium AM55-24TS (assembly GCA_003460745.1). Lineage (GTDB taxonomy): Bacteria > Bacillota > Clostridia > UBA1381 > UBA1381 > Hominilimicola > Hominilimicola fabiformis. The sequence goes on along the minus strand of QTVU01000080.1, from coordinate 3,026 downwards.
CCCATATTGTCCTCTGTAAAAGTACCTTTTGGTTGTCCAAGCATACGAAGTTCTGAATGATTACCATCCGTAGATTGATATTTAACTCGTACATACTTAGTTAACTCATTTAACCAATTTGAAATGAAATCGGCATACTTAATCGTTCCATCAACAACACCATATCTCAATTTCATCAACTGTGAAACTCTTAGAATACCATCATTGAAATCACCCATATTAAATACATGGAGAGAATCAATATTTTCTCTATCTATGATTTCAACAGTCTGATTGAATAAATCCCACATTCTTTCTTCAAAAATTTCTGGACTATAAGCATTTATAATATCTCCAAATAACCCCTTTAATTCATATTCAATGCCGAAATGTTCATCACCATATACAAGGGCAAAACCACGAGGGTTGTGTTTTGGTTCAATATAAGTAGGAATATCCATAGGTGTGAGAGCAGCAATAGCATTACAAATCTTTTCTGTAATCAATTCATCTCTAGCTTCTTCACGCAACCAACGATTATATTCCAACTTTTCTGTTTGGAGTTTCACCTTTGCCTTGTTCAACTCTCTCTTTTGAAACTCAAGTTCTTTAAGTTGTTCATCAGAATCGGTAAACTTACTTTGATTAGCATTCAACATCTTCTGAAATGATTGAAATTTCTTACGATATGTACTTTCTCCAAAATCATTTCCTGTCAACTGATTGATAATCGACGCTACGTCAGACCAAGTACCAATAATATCTTTTTGTGAACATATTCTATAAATTAGTTCTTCATCTGTTTCATCTTGAAGTCGTTCAAATTTAATAACGTCCACCGCCCTTACGATTGCTCGTTAGCAGGAATCTCATCATCCTGCTTAATGGTAAGAGAAATACCGCTTATATGATTCCAATCAGACAACAACTTGCCCAATGAATATACTTTTATATCATCTTTTGTCGTTTCAGTGATTGTCATATCTTCCATATTGATTTCAGCATTCTTTAGAGAAACTGCCTTTGTTATCTTCGCCATATGTCCTTCTTATCCTTTCAAATATAATTTTTTAGCCTTATCAGCATACATATCCTCGATATATACACGACCAGCACCGCCTTTTGTTCTGTAATGCCCTACAACAAAATGTGTTTCAGGGTCAATATAACCATTCGAACTTCTGACGATAATGCCATTTTTAATGAGGATATTCAATTCTTCTTTGGAAACGGGTTTAATTGCCTTTCACTTCTTTCTATTAAATTTGCCACAAGGGGCGTACATTTCTTTTGTAAGTGTGAAATGCTCAATGAAATATCACTTAATGGAGGCAGGTAGACGAATTGCACGTCTATCATAAGATAATGAGTCTTATATGCTACTTTTACACCAACCTGCTATATTTTTGCACAAAAAAAGAGCCAGTTAATATAACTGACTTTGGGATATATTTTTTTACAACAAATGTTGACAAAATAAACAAATCGGGGGTAATATCTATAATATAAGATAAAATATTTGTATCAAAAATTTTTGTGTTGACCATAAAGGAAGAGAGTACTATACTGAATTTAACGACTGTTCTAACAATCTCCTCCAATGTGGGATTTGTATAAAGTGAAAGGATGGGATATTAATGGTAGAACTTTTTTCAGTGGCTTTAAATTTTAACTCAGCCACACAAATTGCAGCATTATTCTTCATAATTATATTCCTTTTTGGAGTGACAATTATTATTTATCTGATTGTTAAATGTTTCTGTAAGCTCATAACATCATTTACAAAAGTAGATATTTCAGGAAAACATAAACGAACAAAATTTAAAACTCGGTTTCGTAGATAAAGGGGAAATATTCTCCCTTTTATTTTTTACATTCATCAATCCAACAAATGCTTTACTATGAACACAAAAATAGGTCTTCACCTTACAAAAACAAAATCGTACCAATATTCAGTCATAATTTACTATAGTCTGAGCAATAAGGAGCTACCTCATTACTTCTATAGCAATGCATTAAGCATCAAGAATAAAGAGGGCTGATTACCTCTATCTTTCACCCATGTCATTCAGAAAAGATTTTTTGTTTTATAAATTTCTTCTATTATATGTGTTTTATTTTAATGTCGATTTGGGCTACTCAGACGATAAACAGGACTTATACACACATTTCTGCGTATCAACGACACAATTGGTTTATTTGGATTTTCTCTACAATCTTGCACAGTTCCACCTGCCAAGCCTCAAGATTCTTCTCACTGAGCGTCTATTACACCAACGTCCTGAAATCTACTTTTTGCTGCGATAATGTTTTGCACTTATATTTGTTATTGACAGTTTCCGTCTACTTAATATATCTCACAATATATCGAAAGCACCAGCATAAAAGTATCCTTCTATGTCAATACTCAACATTCATATAATCTCGGCATGGTGACTAACCAATCTACACCGAGTTATTTTGTACCCATAACAAAGCATTTGTTGGATTATTTTTACGTTATGTGCCAACAAGACATAATAGCCAAGTCGGCACATAACGATATTTTCAGTTACTTTGCTACCCATATCTTATATATACACACATAAAAATGCTTGTAAATGGCTTAGGTATGCGAAAAAGTAGAATTTTCTATTTCGCTACTTTTCGATATTTATATGCATTATTACGTTTTCGATATTTTTCCTTAGCATTTGCACATTTCTCACAATACATTTTCTTATTATTAGTGCGTACAATCATATCTCCACATAGTTTGCATCGAATATAACCTTTTCTTGAATTTTGAGGTAATCCATAATATCTTTTTTGATATTTCATTAACTCTCCTTCTAAGGTTTTATTAATGTAACCTACATAGAAGTGGTCTTCTGTCATAAAATCATATATGTTATTTAATTTTGTTTTATCCTCAAAATCTTCAATTAACTTGCAATTATCAAAAGCTTTTCTTAAAAATATATGTTATTTAATTTTGTTTTATCCTCAAAATCTTCAATTAACTTGCAATTATCAAAAGCTTTTCTTAAAAATTCTTCAATTATTTT
>QTVU01000008.1 GCA_003460745.1 Firmicutes bacterium AM55-24TS | reverse complement strand
ACTTTTCGGAGCTGGCGATTGAATCCTTCTATCGTATTGGTGGTATAGATAAGTGTACGAACTGCTTGAGGATACTTGAAATATGTGGATAAATGAACCCATTTATCGCGCCAGTTATCAGCAAGTTTCGGGTATTTTCCTCCCCATATTTCATCAAATCGGTCTAATTCTTGTAACGCTGTATCTTCATCAACAGCTGCATAAACGCGCTTTAAATCCGCCATAAGTGCTTTAATATCTTTGTATGATACATATTTTGTTGTATTACGGATTTGATGAATTATGCATTGCTGTATTTCTGTCTGTGGAAAGACAGCTTCAATCGCATTGGTAAATCCGCTTAGTCCGTCAATGCAAGCAATTAAAATATCATTTACTCCTCGATTTTTCAATCCATTTAAGACAGAAAGCCAGAATTTTGCACTCTCATTTTCACCCACCCACATGCCAAGAACATCTTTTCTGCCATCTAAGTTTATACCTATTGCTATATATACAGCCTTTTTTACTATACGTCCTTCATATCGCACATGATAATGTATCGCATCCATAAATACTACAGCATAGACTTCTTCCAACGGACGTGATTGCCATTCCTTAGCTATCGGTAAAATTTTATCTGTAACACGGCTTATGGTACTGTCAGACACATCAAGTCCATATATTTCTTCAATATGTGCTGCTATATCGTTTTCTGTCATTCCTTTGGCGTACATTGATATGATTTTTTCTTCAATATCTCCCGATAATGTTGTTTGATGTTTTTGAATAAGCTTAGGCTCAAAGTCACCATTGCGGTCACGAGGAATATCTATATCCATGTCTCCAAAACTGGTTTTCATGGTCTTTTTACTGTAACCATTGCGACTGTTATTGGTTTCTTTGTTGCGATAATCGTACTTGGAATAGCCTAATTCTTCGTCAAGCTCAGCTTCAAGACCGCCCTCTAAGGCAGCCGCAACAAAAGATTTGAACAAATCTTGAATATCGTCCATATCCTTGATGTTCAATTCTTTCATAAGTGCTTTTGTGCGTTCCTTTCGTGCAATTTCTTCCGGTGTTCTTTTTCTTCGTGGCATAATTAAAAACCTCCATTTAGTGTATTTCTATTCTACACCATAATGAAGGTTTACACAATACTTGAAATTGACTCCATACAAAAAAAAATGAGCCTCGAAAGGCTCATTTTTTGTTATTTAATAACTGTCAACAACATTTTATATTTTGTAACTGCTTTTACTGAATGAGGAATATTTGCAGGCATAACTATTGTATCACCTTTTTCAACTCTTGATGTCACACCGTCAACCGTTATATCAGCCGTTCCGTCAAGTACATACACCATTGCGTCACCGCCTGCGGCATGTGTGCTTACTCCTTCGCCCTCGTCAAATGCCATTATCGTCATTCCGACATGTTCTTCATTTGCAAGAGTTAAGCTTGCAATTTGGTTATCTTCGTAATCTACAATATCGTTAAGTTTCAATACCTTTGACTGTTCTATGTTCTTTATAAACTTGTTCATTTTATTTTATCCTTTCTTTTATAACGTAATCTGCATTACTTTAAACGCTGTTTTACTTCCGATTGCGTGTGATGTTTTCGCCTCAACTGCCATACATTCGCCTTGTTTAAGCTCGTATGTCTTTTCATTTATGCTGATTGACATTTTCCCCTCCAAAACATAATAAAGTGTATCTCCGAAATATTCTTCTTCACTTACGCCCTCATTATCCGAGAATGAAAAAACAGATACTGTCACGTCATCACGTTTTGACAATGCCATACTCACAACTTGATTTTTCTTTGCGTTTATCAATTCCGTAAGCAAAGTAGGCTCTGTCGGCACATTTTTCAAACTGTCCATTTTTTACCTCCGTTTCTTTTATGTATATTTTACATTGAAAGAAATTCAAAGTCAATAAGCTTTATAATATTATTATCAAATTCTATTATATTCTCATCTCTCATACGGCTCAATTCTCTTGAAAGAGCCGTACGATTTACATTCAAAAATTCTGCCAATCCACGTCTGTTAAACGGTATCTTTATAATACCCTCGCTTGTGATATGACTGTTTTGCATAAATATTTTGATTTTGTCACGAAGTCTTTTCTGTGCCATTATGCGTATTTTCATATTCAAAAACATTGACTGTCTTGCAAAGTCACGAAGTAGGTTTATTGTCACTGTTGAGCGGTAAACACATGGCAGAGCGCGTGCGTCAAGGAGTTTTTCAATACTTAGAAAAATAACTTCACAATCCGTTATTGCACACAATGTTGTCGGACTTGTATGTTGACTCGAACAAGCCAACTCCGTTCCGAACAACTCACCCGCCGTATAATGTTTAACATTAATCGTGTGTCCTAATTCATCATAAAACAGCATTTCAACCGTACCCGAAATTACAATTCCGGCAAGTTTATTATTGTCTGTTCCCGTTATCGTTATTCCTTTTTCAAAACATTCCTGTTTTGCTCTCAAACATTCAAATATATTCGGATACCTTTCTTCGGGAATATTCTCGAAAATGCTGCAATTATTCAGTATTTTTATAACTTCGTCAGATAATTTCTGCATATCTTCTCCTCCTTACAAGTAATATAAGAATGATTCAAGCCTTGCCCATGAGCTTTCGTCCCAGTCACCGTCAAGCGACACACGGAATGCAGGTGAATCGGTCTTATCCGCAAGTCTTCTCATATCAATCACCATAGACGCATTTTCGTATCTCGGCTCAAATGTCAGTACACCGTCTGTTTTTCGGCTCATTAGTACGGCTTTTGCGTATCTGTATCTGATATTTCCGCCCGATACTTTATACATATACTTGTCGGCAATATCGAATAAATCTTCATAACGTTCCTCAAACAATTTATTCTTTAAACCTTTGTTTACTTCTTGCATTTTGTGCCAAATATCATTTAGTGTTGTCTTTTCACTCCTGCTCTCGGCATTGTCGTGAAGCAAAAACCACATATATTCCGCAAGCGACATTCTTAATATCTCATACCCCTTATCTTCAAGAGTTCCGATAACACCATCGTCAAGTGACGTAAGGCTCATAGGTGTTCCGACTGTGGCTATGGTTTTCATGCTCTGTTTTTTCACTGTATTTTCGGCAATATCGCAAAGCTGTTCCCAAGTCGGTATTTTATCATACTTTTCTATAAGATTATTTTCCGTTAAATATATCATATCACCAAATACCAACGCACGCATTAGGCAATCAATATCTTTTGCATTTTCCGTGAGTCTTTCAAGTATCGGTGAAACTATCGCCGTCTTGTCATACGACAGTCTGTCAAGTACACATCTTACCGCACGCGAATACTGTCCGTCAGCCTCCGCACCTTGATTAAACGGAATTAAAATTTGTACATCTTCCCCATACGTTTTCACTGTATCCTTGACTTGACCGACGATCGCAGGAAACGGCAAATATTCTTTTGAGGTTGTTTCTTCTCTGCCGAGTGCAAGAATATCACTGTCTATTCTTTTCATCGGTTTTGCATTAATTCCGTATGCTTGTTTAAAATATTTTGCTATGCAATCAGTGTAATACCCCATATCAGGAATATACAAATCTTTGTCAAGTTTAGGTTCAAAGTCGATATTTGCTTTCTTTTTTCTGACATTCTTTATATCAAAATTTTCAGGTAATTCCTTTGTTTCGTAATGTTCAAGACTGTTTAAAAATGCCTCAACTCTTGTTATAACTCCAACTTTTGAAAAATGCTCATCAACTTCAATCTGCAAATACGGTTTATCACCCATTTCTTCTTTAAACATATGCTGAATCATACTATCCGGTCCGCAACCGTGATTTGTAAGGTATATCGCATACAAATTCGGGTGATTTGCAATAATTTTTGCACCCGACAAAATATGCTCTCCGAACGGCCAATACATATTCGGATAATCCTCTGATATATCAATTCCGTGTCCCGGAAGATGTGCAAGCGTTATTACTTTATAACCTCTTTCAAGCAGTAATTCGGGAATACCCATATTTAAAACAGGGTCGTTAACACCGTAATTTCGCGTAATCATCACAAGTACTTTACTGTTTTTGTCAAGTGACGATATAAGCTCCTCACCGAGTTTTTCCACTTCCGAATCAAATTTTCTTACTGCCATAGCGCCGCTTATAAGCGCTTTCATAACAACAGGCTTTATAAATCCCAACTGTTTGCCGACGCCGAGCATTGACATAACCATAGCTTTTTTACCGAAATCAAGGTCAAAAACAGGGTTTAAAAGTTTTATCCCCTTTTCTTCGATTTTCATAGCGTCAGCTATGGACTTTGCCGCCGTCTGCATATATACGCAACCGTAACAATATTTTGCCTGTGTATGCTCGTGTATCATTGTATGGATTGACGGCAAGAAAATATAATCTACTTTCTTTTCGATTAACTGAGCCATATGTCCGTAAATCAATTTTATCGGATAACACGTTTCACCTTGCGCGTATTGTTGCGATAATCGGATTGTTTCTTCGGTCGTGTAATCAGACACTACCACGTTAAATCCGAGATTTTTGAAAAATTCATTAACAAGTGGAAAAAACTTATGCAGAATAAGCACCATAGGCACTCCTACAGTTTTCTTTTTAGGATTGATTTGAGGGTTATAGTTTTTCAAAAGTAATTCTCTTGTCTTTTTATAAAACGTGATATTCTGCTTTATTTCCGCATTTTCGGTTTCTGTTTTTCCTTGTACGTTTGTATCGTCAAAGCCTTTAAACGTACTCTGCTTATCATCGATTTCTTCCAATGCGATTAATGCCACTCCGAGTGCACCGCTTATTGAAAAATACGGTGACACCGTTACTTTATCTCCGTATGCACTTTGAAATGCCGCAATTATTCCGACGTTATAATTAACGCCGCCTTGAAGAACAATATGCTCTCCGACAGGCTTTGTTCCCACAACCTTATGAAGATAATTCTTTATAATCGAATGACATAACCCTGCGGCAATATCTTCTTGTTTCGCACCTTGTGCAACTGCCGAAGCTATTGCGGTTTCAATGAAAACCGTACATCTTTCGCCCAAGTCCACAGGCTCTTTTGCCTTGAGTGCCATAGGTCCGAAGTCACTTATCGGAATATTCATTCTTGCCGCCTGTTCCTCAACAAACGAGCCTGTACCTGCGGCACAAATTTTATTCATCTGAAAATCGGCAACTTCACCGTTTTTTATTGATATATACTTAGAGTCCTGTCCGCCAATTTCAAATACGGTATCAACTTCACTGTCTGCAAATGCCGCGGCTTTTGCTTGAGCGGTTATTTCGTCTTTGATTGTATCCGCACCTATATGCTTACCTATTCTGTCACGTCCCGAACCTGTTACGCCGACCGCAACAAACTTAACATTGCCGAAACGTTTCTTTATACTGTCAAGTCCGCGTTTGACGGCATTCTCACTGTCACCGCCTGTTCTCAGATATTGAAAATCAACAAGTTTTTTATCCTTGTCTATAAGCACCAAATTTGTACTTGTAGAGCCTATGTCTATTCCCAAAACACAACCCTCGTCGGGTATTTTACCTGTTACACTCGGCTCTGAATTTTTTGTATCGTCTGATAATTTTAATGGCTTTAGCCTATGCAATTTATCACCATTTTCATTGCTTTTATCTAACTTCGACTTTAATTCTTTTACCGAAATTTCATATTCCGACTTTACTGCCGCACCAACTGCACCTGAATATCTTGCATATTCGCTTATAATCAATTCATTGTCGTCAAGTTTGAAAATATCCTTTATTGCTCTGATTACGCCGATATTTTTCGTAACACCGCCGCTAAAAGCAATATCCTTTTTTACAGGAAGATTTTTTACTATAACCGCCTTGTAATTTCGTATCATGCATAGCAAAGTCCAAGCAAAATATCCGCCGTATCAACGCCCTCTTGTTGACGGTGAATAATATCAGTCTTTGCAAATACCGCACATCTGCCCGATAACCTCGGTATACTCTTTGCATTTTCGCAAATTTTAGAGTAATCTTCAATATTCAGCTTTAATCTTGACATTTGGTCCTCAAAGAATGACCCTGTACCGCCTGCGCAATGCTCGTTTACCGAAAATTCTGGCGTTTGATTGTCTAAATTCGTTATAAACCTTGCCGACTGACTGCCGATTTCTATAACGGATTTTGCCGTAGGACACAAAAACTTTGTACCCTCCGCAATGGCAGGTATATCGCCGAGAAAATATTCACTTGGCAACATATCTTCCATTATGCGACTGTTTGAGCCTGTAACGGACATCTTACAGACATCATCATATTTGATTTTTGTAAATATCTCTACAAGTCCGTTTAACAAATCGCCGTAGTGATGTACAATTTCAGCTTGTTCTATCACGTCATCTCTCATCAACACCGCTTTGATCGTTGATGAGCCTATATCAAGTCCCAATCTGTACATGAACATTCTCCTCCGTCATTTTCCGATATATTCGCAAGCTCCAATCGCGTTGCTCCGAGCATTTGTGCGTCACTTTCGCCGTGCGTTGCAATTATATATATTCTGCCGTTTTGATTTTGCAAAAGATATGAAATTACTTCTTTTTTAGTTTCAACGTCCAATCCCGTAAACGGCTCATCAAAAATAACCAATTTACTCGGATATATAACCGCCCTCGCCAAAGCCACTCGCCTTTTCATACCGCCCGACAATTCCGAAACAGGCTGTTTCAAACAATCGGACGGAAGTATTTTTTCAAGGCTTTTTTGTATTTCTTTTTTCGTTATATCTTTAGGGCATACCAAAGCTAAATTTTCAACAGGTGTAAGAGTTTCACAAAGACGGTTTTCCTGAAACATAACGGATATTTCATCTGTATTTATTCCGATTATCTCACCGCTGTCCTTTGTTTCAAGTCCGAGAATAATTCTTAAAAGAGTTGTCTTTCCCATACCGGACGCACCCATAAGACAATAAATACCGCCGTCATCGAAGACGGTATTTACATTTTTTAAAACCTTATGTTCGCCGAAAGATTTATTAATACCTTGTATTTCAAGCATTTTCTATCTCCTTTTCTATTCCTTACCTACGAACTTACCCATAGGCTTTGCCATACGGCTTAAAACAAACATAAATATCAATTCAAATGCCAAACTCAAAATAATGACCACGATAGTCCACGCAAATAAATCAGCCGTTTGAAGATATGATTTTGCCGCATACATTTCACGTCCGATTGACGGCTTAGGCGTACCTATAACCTCCGCCATTATGCCTGACTTCCAACTTATACCGAGCGATATTTTACAACTGCTAAGCAAAAACGGCATAAATGCAGGACGATATATGTACATAAGCTTTCGCCATGATGACATATTAAACACTTCCGCCATTTCAAGCATTTCTTTATCCACGCTTTCAAGTCCCGCAAGCATATTTGTATATATCATAGGCAATACAATTAAAAATGACAAATAAATCGTAAGTGCCTGATTACCTACCCATATCAACAGCATTATTACAAACGAAACCATAGGCACTGTTTTTAACATTGTCATAACAGGCTCTAAAAATTCTTTAAGCAATTTGAATTTATATGCCGCTATTGCAAGTAAAAAACCGAGCGCAAACGACAATAAAAAGCCTAACGCAATTCTGACGAATGACGCACCGCAAATTGACAAAAAGTCGCTTTTTGTAATTTGATTTATCAGTGATGAAATAATGCTTATAGGACCGCATAAGATAATTCGATTATTTACAACTCTGTCCGCAACTTCCCACAATACAAGCCAAAACAGGATTATCAGAAGTTTTTTTACCTTAAATTTTGATTTATTCCGATTAAGTAATACGTCCATTAATCAATATCCTCCGGAGGCATATAATAGAAATCATCATCAGGCAGTTTTCCGCCGACTGCGTCAGGATTTGAATTATAGATTATCTCCAAAAATCCCGAAAGTTTTTCTTTCATGCTTTCACCCGTTACCGTGCATATATTGCACTTAGGTATCGCCGTTTTTGCAATATCAGGATTTAGGAATGTTTCGTATTTTTCAGTCCATTTTGCCGCCTCGTCTACATTTTTCAAGCAATAGTCAGTTGACTTTTTCGCCATTTTCAAAAATTCAATTACAGCTTGTTCGTGTTCTTCCAAAAATGCACGTCTTACCACTGTTACGGTCGTAACCGATTCTGCGCCGCTATCCACATTCAGCTTATCCCAAGCCGCCGTAACATCAATAGCTTCACGAAGTCCCGGTACAAGCATTTTTGCCACTTCTACGAACGGTTGCGGTAAAAGTGCAACTGCGCCTTTCTCCTGTTGCAAAAGGTTTACCACTTCAAACGGAGTAGGTCTGAATGAAAAGTTCACGTCATCTGTAAGATTGTATTCGTCAAGTAAAAAATCAAACGTATACTCCGGAGGACCGCCCTCACCGATTGAATAAACCGTCTTGCCTTTTAAATCTTCCAACTTATTTATATCGGGATCTGTTGTAAGTACATATAAAAGTCCGAGATTGCCTATATCTATAACAGCCACGTCTTCTTTCATAGCGTCATTATTATATAATATCGCCGCCACGTTTGACGGAACGGTTGCAATGTCATAATCTCCGTCATTCAAAGATGCCGAAACGGCGGAATAGTCTATTCCGGCAACTTCAAAATTATAATTATTATATGTATTTCCGTTTTCACTTTCAGACATAAAATATCCGAGTCCCATTGACGGCGGTCCCATTATAAGTCCGACATTAACGTCGGTAGCCTCCGCACTTCCCATAGGACGTTCCATATTTTCATATGTGTCAACGGCTTGCGTGGTTTCTTTTGTATCGTCTTTGGTTTGACAAGCCGATAAAAACGGCACTGCCACAGCCATAGCAAGCAATATTGAAATGACTTTTTTCTTCACCGAATCTATCTCCTTCCGATTATTTTGTTAAATGCTCTTTTTACTGAACACTGTATCTGGAACATTGTCATTTTCTTAATTTTGATAAGATAGAAATACAATCCGAACAATATAAGTGCGATAACGATTATACTTCCGGCTGTTATTCCGATTATCGCCTCGACATTGATTTTATGCTCACCGTCACTCACTGCCTTTTCGTTATCATCGCTATTTTTGCCGCCTGTTCTTGACGCCATTGCCGCAGTTGCCTCATCATTTGAAAGCATTACCAATTCAACTTTCGGAAGTTTTTCACCGTCAACAGTCATAACATCCGATAAATTCAATTCAAATGTGGCAGGCCAAGTATGTTCTTTGTCCAAACCTGAAATACTCATTGCCAAGTCACCCATCCAAATATCAGCACTGCACTGCATTTGAACGACTGTATCGGAAACTTCCAATTTACCCAAATCAACGGTGATTTCACTTATAGCACCGCTATCATTTGTCTTTTGGTCTTTTAAATTAAGTCCGTCAATTTTTCTGACCGCCATAACCTTATCTTGTATAACTATCGGTATAACAACCGTTGTACTTCCGTCTGCCGCAACTGTAAGTTCAGCATTGTCCGCTACAGGATTCATCGGTGGGAATGTATCGTTTGTTATATGCGGATTAAGCGGTAATCCCGTATCTTCTTTATTAAACCAAATGTTTGCACTGATTGTATATTTGCCCTCTTTTAATAATTTTGCATTTTTACTTGTACTGTCAGATACGCCTTTTTTACCGCTTTGTTCTGATTTTTGAAAATTCGCGTATGCGGCTGTTAAAGTGGATGTTTCCTTATTTACTTCTTCTTGTGATGAAGATGATAATGATGTTTTGGCAGTTTTCAAACTTGATTTAAGTTCGTCCATAACTTTTTGTGTTACCCACTTTTTAGACGGTTCCACATCACTGCCGTCTTTTGAAACAGTTGTTTCTTTTATTGCACTTTCAACGGTTTGGATTGCAGCATTCAAGCTGTCATAATTCACTTCACCGCTGTTATTCGTTTCCGAATTATGCTCCGAAACTGTTTCTTCCGAATATGTGCTTACATTATTGTCATTACTTGACGAAGATGTATTACTATGTTGTTGCGGTTCGGGAATGTCAGGCAAATCTACTTCCAACGTTAGCGGCACTGTCCAATCTATACCAAGCAATGTCGGGAACTCGACACAATCAGTAAAAACATATTTTCCGCTTTTATCACCGAGTTCCAATTCAAGATTTGTAATTCTGCCGTTTCGTGACGCACGACCGTCTGTTGTTGCATACACTTCATTATCACGTTTTGCCTCTAAAATAGATACATTACTGCAACCGCTTATACTTTGCAACGTAAAAACAGGGTTTAAAATCGGAACGTTCAAAATAATTGTACCGTCATTTTTTACTGTCAATTTTGCATTGTCATACACAGGCGAAGTCGGTGCAACGGAATCATATCCGCCTATACCGAGTGGATTATTTCCGTTTGTCATATACGCAGTAACACCCGGCAACTGCTTATTCAATTCACCGGGTACATAAAGATTTGCCGTTACTGTGTAGGTATCATTCGCATTTACGCTGATACCCGAAAAAGTCGAAATAATTATTGAAAATACAAATACAAAAGCAAATATGCTTTTAAACTTTTTATTTCTAAGCATTATATTTTCCTTTCAAATTACTTTATATTTTTATAGCGCATAATCATTGCCGCCATTTGCGCTCTTGTGGCATTGCCTTTTGGATTTAAAGTAGTATCGCTTTCACCGCTTATAATACCGTTTTCAAGCGCCCACTTCATTGCATTAACCGCATAATCCGAAACCTTATCGCTGTCAGTAAAATCATTTAACATATCAGACTCTACTTCATTTGAGCCGTCATATCTCCATAGCATTGACACAAGCTGTTCTCTTGTAACGTTATTTGGCATATTTGTACCGTCTGAAATTTCATTTTCCATAGCCCAAGCTCTGCCTGCCGCATACCATTCACTGCCGTCATAGCTAACTTCCGGCGAGCCTGTCATTCTGTATAAGATAGTAACAAGCATACCTCTTGTAGTTTCTTCATTAGGAGCGAATTCGGTATCTGTTGTACCGTACATTAATTCATTGCCACTTACATAATCAACAGCTGATTTAAACCAATCGTTATCTTTTACGTCTGTAAATGAAATCGGTGTTTGTGTCGGAACTGTTGTAGGAGCAACCGTAGGTGTGACTGTCGTCTCTGTTGTAGGTGCAACTGTAGGAGCTACAGTAGGTGTTGCTGAAACGTCAGGAGTTTCCGCCGGTACAGGTGTTTCTGTTGGTTCTTCAGGAGCAGGTGTTTCTTCTTCCTCATCTGCATAGCCGTAACTTGTTTCAGGTGTTTCTGTTGGTTCTTCCGATTCTTCCGGAATTGTCACGTTTGACAAGTCAACCTCCAAAGTAAGCGGAACTGTCCAATCAACGCCAAGCAATGTCGGGAATTCAACGCATTCCTCAAATACATATACACCGCTGTTATCATTTAATTCAATAGTAACATCAGTGATTCTTCCCTCACGTTGTTCAGCACCCGAAGAATAAATTTCATTATCACGAATAGCTTTTGTTATAGTTGCATTACTGCAGCCGTCTATCTGTTGCAAAGTAAATACAGGATTAGGGATATTAAGTTCAAGCGTCATAGTACCCGATGATGTAACAGTAAGCTTTGCGTTATCCGATACAGGCTCTGTTGGAGCAACCGCCTCATAGCCTCCTATACCAAGCGGATTATTTCCGTTTGTCATATATGCAGTAACTCCGGGTAGTTGTGTGTTTAGTTCGCCGGGTACGGACAAATTTGCCGTAACTGTAAATTCAGCCGTTGTTTCTTCCGCCATAACAGCACTGAATGACGTACACGCAAGCACTGCCACAATACCTACTGATAGTGATTTTACCAAAGAATTTTTCATTTTTCATATACCTCCTAAAATTCCATTACAGTGGAGAAAGCAAGTTCCCCACTGTAACAGATTAAAATTATTCTGAAATTGTTTTACTCTTTACTTCTGCACAAGGATTCATACTTTGCGTACTTCCCCAAACAAAAGCAGTAATCTTCTTAGCCTTTGCAAGATTGTCGGCAGTTTCTTCAACTGTAACATTATCGCCGTTTACAGGCTTTGACTGAATGCCGATAAGAACACCGTTTTCATCATACAATGCCACTGCCATTTGAGCGTCAATGTCATAATTTTCCGCAACCGGAACTGTAACTGTGTTATCCGATACAGTAATTTCGCCTACTGTATATGCTGCTGCAAAATCTACGTCCAATGTAAGCGGAACATTCCAATCAACACCAAGAAGTGTCGGGAATTCTGTGCACTTGTTAAATACATAATGACCACTGTTGTCGTTTAGCTGAACTGTTACTTCTGTAATTCTGCCTGTTCTTGAAACACTTCCGTCAGTTGTTGCATAAGTTTCCGAGTCTTTCTTCATATCGACTATTGTTGCATTACTGCATTCGCCGATTTCCTGCAATGTGAATACAGGGTTTAGAACAGGTACTGTAACCTGCATTTTTCCGTCAACTACTTTAACTTAGCGTTGTCCTTTACAGGAGTTGTAGGTGCAACCTTGTCATAACCGCCTATACCAAGAGGGTTATTTCCGTTTGTTAGGTATGCAGTCACTCCAGGTAGTTGTGTGTTTAGTTCGCCAGGTACATAAAGATTTGCCGTAATTGTCTTTTCTGTCGGTTTTTCTTCTGCCGGAAGTACAGTCAATGTACCCGAAACAAATGTTGTATCATAGTTGCTTACCGTAAATGAAGGTGTAATTTCATATGTACCCGGTGTAAGTTCATCAGGCACACCTGAAAGTGTCGGCTCGTGATAGAACAAAGAATTATTTTCACCGTGTTCTTTTTTAAATGCCTCTATATCAGCTTTTATTGTTTCCGGAGTTTCGCCGTTCTGTAAACCGTCGTAGTTAATTTTTAATTTCGGTGTTTCTCCAACGTGTATTGTTTCACTTTCGTAAGAAACAGTAAGCGGTGCTCTTTTTATTTGCACCGAATACTTTTTATCGGTTGATGTACCGGTATCACTCCATACATAATGTTCCTTATCTTTTAAAACGAATTTAGCCCCATAGCTACCGTTTGCATATTTACCTTCCGTTACACCATCACCGAAGTGATTCTTGCTTCCTGTTTTTTCAACAGTATATTTTTCCGTATCACCATCAATAAACAGTTTTTGATACTTACCGTTATACTTTAATCCATCAATGACTTCAGGTGCCTTAACAACTTCCTGTCCGTCCTGCAATATAGTAAGCTTTGAAGTTGCATCTACATAATATCTAAAATTATAATTCTTGGCACTTCCGCCCTCACAGCTATATGAATATACACCACCTTTTTCAAACGTTGATTTGTCAGGTGCAACGATCTCCGGCAAAACCAAATCCGCTGCATTTTCTATTGTATCTTCGCCTTTAAATGTATTAGAAGAATACGATGAAACATCAAGTGTTGCTGTAGGAAGTTCATCTTCAAGTGCCATAACATTCTTTGATAGTTTTACATACCATGACAAAGTTGCTTTTTTAATATTCCATGTCATTTCTTTAGGTTCGCTTGTACCGTCAATCCATGTTGCACCTTCTTCAGGAGTAAATACTGCCGTATATTCTCCCGCATCTTTTCCACTTGTATTTTGGCTCTTTGTATTTGAGCTAAAATATAACGGCATTGTTTGAGTTGCTCCGTTATATGCCACATCAGCAGATTTCGGCTTATATTGTCCGTTTTGCATTGAACTCTGAGCTTTATTTGCCGGAACACCGGCTATTTTTTTATCCGTAACAAGAACATATGCGTTAGGGTTTGTATCTGAAGCTGCCTTTCCTTGATAACCGTCATATAACGCAATCAATGAACGTCTTGGCATATAGTAATCAGCCAAATGCGGGAATTCATCAATTCCTGATAAACCACCGTTAGGATTAAGTACATCGCAAACTATTCTGCCATCCACAACCTTACTGTTATCAAGCTCAAAGACGCTTGAATTTGTACCATTATCAAGTACAAAATATACATTAGGTGTTTGTTCAAAATCTTTTGTAGGAATTTCCGCTTTAAGCCAAGATGAATATATCCATATACTTGTGTTAGCCTTTGTACCATCTTCTTCCGCATTTTCATACGCAAAATAATACTTTGTACCAATACTTGTTGTTTCTTTCTTGACATCAAGTGCCGTCGCATCTGCATATGGGTCACGTGCTACACTGTTTCTACCACCAGTTGATGAACACAAAGCAAAGCTTGTACCGTCACTTCCCACAGACGTAATATTATAAATTGTCGCCGCCGAACCGACATGTTGACCATCAACCATTGTTGTTGCATCAACAATGGCAAAGTCGCCTAAAGTTTTTGATGTAAATGCAATATCAGCACCCGAATTGATTTTATTAAGTTTTGTAAGACGTGTTTTTAGTGTACCTGTACTATAATCAATTTCTTGAATAACAGGATTATAGAATTTAAACTTTGTGTCAAGCGGTGCTGTGACATCCGCTTTCGAGTTACCTGTAAGTTTAATTTCATTACCGTCTTCATCAAGTAATGTATAGCTATAACCGATATATCCGTATTTGTAATGTTTTACAAAATTTTTATCTTCATCGAACATATCCCAATACTTTCTGACGATAACATCAGCATGTTCAGCTTTATCGCTATCCTCAAGTGGTTTCGCAGTAAGAGTAGCATTTGCAAGCTTTGTGCCAAATTCTTCTGTTGTCGTAACAGATACCGTTGAGCCTGTGGCAGTGTCTGTAAATGTCTTTGTGTATTCTGTTTCGCCGTCACTTGGTTTTGTATATCCCTTTTCGGCACTGTCAAAATCCACTTCCAAATCAATAGGCATTTCAACATCTGTTTTGAACGGAGTAGCATTTTCTTTACAATCCGTAAATCTATACAATCCATGGAAATTGTCAACTTCTAATGTAAGACCGTTAATTCTTTGGTTATATACATCTTCATACCCCTCGCCTAAGTCATTATCTTTCATAATCTTGTCTTTAATGTGAATATCTTTACCGTCACTAAGATTCAAAATTACAAAAATAGCACTGAAATCCTTTATTGTAATCGTAGCTTTTCCGTCCGCACTTACTTCCATCTGTGCATTCATAGATATCGGAGCAACCGGTGGAAATGCTGTACTTGTTAGGTAAACGTTACAACCTAAAAAAACATTGTTTCTTTGGTTTACAGTAAGGTTTGCCGTAACATCATATGTACCCGGTGCCAAATTTTCTCTCGGTTCAAATCCCGATACATATACGAATTTTTTAGATGTGCCTTGATATGTTAAGCTATCCATTCCGGCTGACGCATACTTTGAATAGCCCATGCTTTCAAGTGTACCTTCCGGCATATATACAGTACGAGAAATTTTCTCAGCATTTAGTTTTTCTGCTGTTGTACCGTCATATATATATATATCAGGCGAATATCCAACCCACATCGATTGAATTGTTACAGTTGTCTTGTTTGCATCAAAATTAACTTCTTTATTTTCCGAATCTAAAAGTTTAACAGTAAAAACTCTCATCGTTCTGACATCTTCCTGTGTAAGGTCGATTTTGTTTTGCAAATCTGTCCACATAGCGATTTTTTCTGTCTTATCATCGCCGTCCATAGGAATACAATCTTCTTCTGTGATTTGTACTGTCAGACTTTCATAATCAGCCGCTGTTTCATCAGTAGTAGATACGGTTGCATTTACCGACCACATCGTTGTTTCATTAGAATATGAACCGCTATATTCTTTTGCGGTTTCCGTATCATCTTGAAGTTCAACTTCACCGTTTTGTTCTGTATATTCTTTTGCTGTTACCGGAATATTCATTTCGGTAAGGTAATTTTTCAAAGACTCTGCTTTTTCTTTTTCTGCAGCATTGTCCTCAACTTCTTTAGTTTGACTTTCGCTTTTCAGCATCTCCAAAGCATCATCGGACGAAAGTTCTTTCGCCTCATTATCCGTAATGGTACTTACGGCACTTTTCTCCACGCTTTCTGCCTCGTTGCTTGCCGCCATTGCCGGAAGAGTTCCGAGTATTGTTGCAATGCTTACAAGCAATGCAGCCGCTTTCTTTAAATGTTTTTTCAACATATCTTCAATCCTTTCTTTTTTATTGAAATCTATATAAATATTCGTCGCAAAACGAATACGATTTCCTATGTTTTAAGTTAGTATCCACTAACCCACAGTCCAAAAATTGCGGCACATTTAGGTTAGTTTTTTCTAACTCGTTTGGTTTAAAAAAGACACCCTATGTGCCGCTCTATTTGAAATGAATGAATGTAACTTAGTTACTTGCAACTTTTGTTGCTTTGTATGTATTATAACATACTTTTTTAGATTTGTCGGTTGTTATAGCAACCATTTTCCCAAAAAAGTACCCAAACATTTTTTGCAGTGACGTTTTTCCTTTCTACATTTTTAACAAAATACGCTTGAAATACAAAAAACGTGTTACAAAAAATGTAACACGCTTTCAGAAAAATTTTATTAATCGTGAATTTTAAATCCATTTAAGAATTTTGCAGTTTCGGCGGTAAAATGATTGATTATTTCACTGTGACCTATATCGAGCTTAGCTATTTCCCGCATATCTTCATCAGAAAGTTTAAAGCCCCAAATATTAATATTTTCTTCTATTCTTTCTTTATGAACAGATTTCGGAATTACGACAACTCCTCTTTGAACATTCCAACGAAGTACAAACCTGTGCCACACTCTTTCCGTACTTTTCAGCTATCTTTGTCAATACAGGATGTTTAAATATTCCGAACTGCCCCTCTGCAAAAGGTCCCCATGCCTCTATCTGTACGTTATATTCTTTCATTGTTTTCATTGCGTCAGTCTGTTGGAAGAACGGATGACATTCAACTTGGTTTACCATAGGTGTTATCTCTGCATTCAAGCAAAGGTCGGCAAGACGTTCCGGATAGAAGTTACATACGCCGATTGCTCTTATCTTATCCTCTTTATATAATTCTTCCATAGCACGCCATGAGCCGTAATAATCGTTTATTGGCTGATGAATAAGATACAAGTCAAGATAATCAAGTCCAAGCTTTTGCAATGATGTTTCAAATGCTTTTTTTGCATTTACATAACCTGCGTCTTGAATCCATAATTTTGTTGTTATAAATAGATCTTCACGTTTTATACCACTGTTCTTTATAGCTGCTCCGACAGCCTCCTCATTCATATATGCCGCCGCAGTGTCAATAAGTCTGTATCCGGCATTTAATGCGTCTGTTACTGCTTGCTCACATTCCTTTGCGTCAGGCACTTAGAATACTCCAAATCCCTCTAACGGCATTTTTACTCCATTGCTTAATGTTACAAATTCCATATATCAACATCGCCTTTCATATATTTGTTAATCATATTATAAATCATAAAACGAAAAATGTACAATATCATTTTCACATTCTGCTATAATTTTTACACATACTGAATTGACTTTAATATTAATAAGTGATATATTTATGTTATAACAAGAAGGATAGTAAACGTTATGTTTGAATTAACTCAACTTGAACAATTAATAGCTTTTTCGGAATGTGAAACACTTTCAAAAACCGCCGAAATATTGCTTATTTCACAACCCGCTCTAAGCCGTTCTATGCAAAAACTTGAGAGCGATATTGGTGTTACTTTGTTCGACCGTACAAAAAATAAAATTTCATTAAACGATAACGGACATATGGCAGTTGAATATGCAAAGCAAATTATCTCTGACTCACATAATATGATTAAACGTATAAATGACTACAACAGAAGTAAACATACTATTAATATTGGCTCTTGTGCACCGGCACCGTTATGGAATCTTTCGCCGATTGTGTCAAATCTGTATTCCGAGTTCACTATATCGGTGGACGTAAAAAACACTCAACAAGTATTGGACGGTTTTCACTCCGGTTTGTATCAGTTGATTATTCTGCCTTATCCAATCAAAAGTAACGATTTAATTTGCCTCGAATACTGCAAAGAACACCTTTTATTGTCACTGCCGCCCGCACACCCTCTTTCTTTAAAGCACGAAATTTGCTTAAAAGATTTGGCTAATGAAACTATGCTTTTGTATTCTGAAATCGGCTTTTGGTATGATATGTGTATGGAAGAAATGCCGAATACAAAGTTCGTTGTACAAAGTTCCCGTTCGGACTTTAATATTCTTGTACAATCAACTGTTCTGCCGTCTTTTTCGTCTGATTTGGATAATCTAAAGTATTCCGCACAGACAAACCGAATTATTTTACCGATTAAAGATGAATGTGCCAATCCGACATTTTATTGTATTTTAAGAAAAAGCGATAAATCGAGATTTTCAAATTTGATTGATTTTATTAATTATCAAAATAAACAACAGAAAAACTCCGATGTAAAAATACATCGGAGTTTTTGAGTTATTCTGTATAGATTTTTATATTGTCAAATTGCGCTTTTGAATAAGCTTTTCCAGCTTTAAAGTTCAGCCCGACAGGCGTTATATCCGCAGTATCAACTGTACTTAGTGTATCTGAATATACCACTTCATCGTTTTGCGTAATCGTCACTGTTACACTGTTATCTGTATCAACGGTAAGTTTTAGATTTGTCCATACAGGACTTGTGCCGTTTTGCGTTAATGTAACGGTCTTTTCACTGTCATCATTTACTTTCCACACCATTGACTTTGTTGCTGATGCTGATTTGGTTGTTGAGGTAAGTTTGAAAATATATCCTCCCGTAACAGAAGTGTTATCTGCTACCGTCGTATCAGGCGACAAAATTGTAAATTCAGATGTTGCACTGTTTCCGCCGCTGATACCAAAGTCCATTTCCATAGTATATTTTTGATTTACTACGTTATCTGTCAAGAATGTTGCCTTTAAATTTCTTGTACTTCCTCCCGGATTGAAATATACATAATTGCCGTAATCATCGCTATCATTCTTAATCGTTACAGAACTTTGTGACGATGATTTCCAACCGTTGTCGGCTAAAGTATCTGTTGTAAGAGTATTAAAATTCTCTTTATACAAATAATTTGTATCATCTGCATCTTCGGTAAATTTTGCAGTTAAAGTTAAATCTCTGTTTACTCTTAATACAACAGTTTCTTTTGACGATATAATCGTATCGTCACTGTCATACCAACCGTCAAATACATATCCGTCATTCGGAATGGCAGATATTTCAACTTCATCATTCATATTTACAGTTTTTGTAGTTTTGTCACAGTCCGTTATTTTTACCGTACCGTTGTCACTGTCATTTAATGTAACTGTTCTGCTCGGCAATTCCTCTTGAACGGTATTTTTAACAGAAACATTTTTCAAATTCATTGCAAACGTACTTTTTGACGATCCGTTTATATTAAACTGTTCCAATGCTGTCGGTGTGACTTCGCTCGGTATTATCGACTTTAATCCGTCTGCATCATATGTATATGTTTCACCATTTAGCGTTAAACTTTGCGTTCCGTAGTCCATATCAAGCTCATATTCTATATGCACCCATTCATTTTTCGGCATATCGCAAAGTTCGTTACCGTCACTGTCGGATAGCTTGCCTTTTTCGCTTATCGTAAAGCAAGTAATAGATTGCTTGTAACCGCTATTCGGTGTACTTGTTTTGTTTGAAAGCACTGTTTTTATGTATCCGTTTTCATAATACATATCTTCACTCAAAACAATTTTGCTCGACTTAACTTCGGAGCTGAATGTTATGTACAAAACATATGAACCGCTTGTTGATTTCTTTTCAAGTCTTGCATATCCGCCGCTTTCTATCGTTGCGGAACGTTCCGAACTTCCGACAAGATACCAGCCGTTATTTCCTGACAAGTCAGAGCCGTTTTTCACTCCGAAATATGAGAACGTGTCAGATGTTTCAATATCTTCCAAATCGCCGATTAAATATGTGTCGGAGATACTTTCGGGAGTGTAGTAATCCGATATTCTGTAATTATCCCCCTCCATCAGTTCATTGTCATTCGTAAAGCCTTGCAGCCAAATTTTGTAACTGCCATTTTCAGGTAATTCAGTTGTTACATTGTCAAATACAAGATTAAATGTTCCGTTTCCGTTAGTTGTATCGTACTTTGTTGATACGGTGGACTGATATGTTCCTATAACTTCACCGTCCGAGTTAAGAATTTCCGCCACTGCAACTGCATACGGTATGTCCTTTTTCTCAAGACCTGAATAATGCTCTACTTTTGCGGTAATATTTTTCAAAATACCGTCCGTAAATTCCGCATTTTTAATTACCAACTCATATCCGTCATATTCTTCATACACAGGCTCAGGATAATATGTATTCGGCACTTTTCCCGCTGATATAATATCATCTGTAATCTTATATGGTGTGTTGTTTCTCATACCGTTTACCAAGTCAGCCAATACCGCCGCTTGTACTTTTATGATATTATCGTTTTCGTCCGATTGTGTTGATATTTCGGCGCTGTCCTCACTTATTAAATTTAGCGGACACATTTTACTGTCCCAAAGCATAAATTTATCCGCTGTTATATCCGTAACATCAATTTGATTTTCACCTTGTGTTAGGTTATATTCTGTTCTTGTCAGCGATTTTAATGTTTTATCGCTGTCATAAGTTACGGCATATAAATATGCTTTTTTCTCGGTATCTGAATATACTTTGTATATTTTCTTGTCGGTAATCGGTTCTTTTGTAGCTCTGCCGTTGGTTGCCCTGTCGGGTTTGACGTTGGTCCGCTTGTTGGTTGTTCGGTTGGCTCTGCTGTCGGTTCGCTTGTCGGTTGTTCGGTCGGTTTTGTTGTTGGCTCGCTGGTCGGTTGCTCTGTTGGCTCTGCTGTCGGCTCGCTTGTTGGTTGTTCTGTTGGCGTTGCAACGGAATCAACTATTTTCTTCGCCTCATTAAAGAAAATATATGCCGCATTATCCGCACCCGCCTCATTTATATGTGTTGTATCAATACCACTGTTTTTATAGCGATAATAATAGTACACACTATCCGATTCATATGGATATGATGTATCACCGTTTCCACGTACTTCTCTGACTTTTGCAGATGTTTCGTTCAGAAAATCAATCCAACCGGCATTAATATCCACGAAAGCAATATCGTCTGCACCTTTCGAAATTTTTGTTTCAACAAAGTTTTTTCCGGCAGCAGAATATCCGTTCAAAGTCGCTTTCCATTCACCGCTTGCACTGTCAAACTGTTTTGACTGGCAACGGTCTATCGGACCTACAACAATCATCTTAACACCTGCATTATGGCAATCGTCATAATACTTCTGTAAATTTGTTTCATACTTTCCGATATCCGTATCATTGTGCCCGTATTCTATATACAGATAATCTCCCTTTTTGAACTTACTTTTTACACATGCGTAATTATTGGTATCATTCGATGCCAAACCGCCGTCACCGTGATTTGACAAAGCGATATTTTGCGGCAAATACTTTGTAAGTCCCTGTCCTACGCCCGCCAGACTTGCAAGATTAAAATAAGGGAAATTGGTCGGTTGGTCACAGCCTGTCGAGTCACTGACTACCCACAATGTAGTACCATTATTCTCTTGCTTTGTAACCTCCATAGACGCAATAGCCGCATTTTTACCTACTACGTCAACGCTTAAAATATCATCGTTATATTTACCGTTTAACGCTTTCCAGTAATATGTTTCTATGTCAACATTAAATTCATATTCCAATATACCGTTAGGCTCTATTTCTGCATTTGTAAGCAGTTGATGTCTGCGTTCCGTGAAAAGAGTGACATTGGCATTTTCACTGTCACTTGCATTTGCAAGAGTTACTTTAACATGATAATAACCGCCGTTTTCAACGTTCATTGCAAAACGTATAGGAAGCCTTTCATCTGTCGAGGTTACAAAATCATCATTCGGGGCATTGTTCGCTGACGTACCGTCCGAAAGTTCAATCTTCTGACCTTTAACCATACGAAATCCGTCTATATGTTCTTGCTTTGTCAGCTTATAATCGTTTTCGTTTATTCCCAAAAATCCGTACGACAAATTATCGGTATAGCTTGTGTCACTCGTAACACCGATATATCCGTCTGCGCCATTTGCGCCGAAGTCAAACTTCCAACTTCCTGCCGTGCTATCATACTCATCAGCCGCGTAAACAGGCACAACAGCCAAACTTAAAATCACAGATAAACTGATTAATACAGCTAAAAATCTTTTCATATGTACCCTCCTATTCTTTTTCGAGCGTTACATTAATAATTTTTGATACCGTTGCCGGAGTTAATTCCAAACTCTCCGTAACAGTCTTATATCCGTCAGCCGACACGGTGTATTCATACACACCTCCGCAAAGGTGATATGTACCATCACTTTCAGGATTTATTACCGTATTGTATTTTACATCCTTTACAGATACTGTCGCATTCGTTAACACATTATTTGAATTGTCAACCGCATTAAACTGTATTGTGTAGCTCGGCTCGGATGTTTGAATTATTGAGGTATTTCCTACATAACAACTTCTTCCTACAAGGTTGTAATCTGTTGAATAATTCAACTTTGCAACATCATAGCTTGTGCCTTCAGGGAATTTACCTGTGTAAGTTGCCTCGCCTTCTTTGTTCTTCACATTTACGGTTATTGTATTTGTGTCTGCGTCAAGCGTTACTGTAAATGTACTGTAACCGTTATCAATACCACTGTTACTTGTCTTACTTAATTTAATACCGTCACCGCTTTGAAGTCCACCGTTTAACTGCTCAACTCCGCCTATTTTTAGATTTTGAGTTGCGGAGGCTGAATAAACGTTAATATGTGTGTACACGAGTTCGTTTCCGTTTGAATCGATTATTCCGAAATTCATATATTTTTTATCAAGTTTGCCATAAGCTATGTTCGTTGTAATAATCGTCTTTTTACCTTGTGTAGCTTTTACGGCATTACTTAAATCAATCGAAATCTTACCGCCTGCCGATGCAGTTGATGTCATTTTGATAGCTTTATTTTCACTGTCATAAGCCGCATTACCACTTAAACTGAAACCGTTACTGTCTGTCACATCACTTGACATATCCCAATCATACAAAGTCGTACTCGTTTCAGGATTGTCGGTTTCGATATTTTTAGCCGTGTATGCGATTTCATTTGCAACAATGCCGTTTCCCGATACACCAATGTTTACATCATATGTACCATTTAATTCACCGACATTGATATTTTTAAATGTGTCGTCTGCAACTGTTTCCTGTCTTATATAAACAGTTTCACCTGTTTTATTATCCGAAATTCTGCAAATAGCCTCTCTGCCGGTATACTTATCAAGACTTGATTTTACATTTATAACACCGTTTTCGTATGACGCTGTTTCAGATACAGAATTGACGTTAACTGTATAAGCCGGCGAAAGTGCATTTAATGTATTTTCATCATCATACACAACGACTTGTATTTGTGATGTTTTATCAGGTGCATTAAATTCACAAGGAATTGTCACCTTTTCATTTGTTTTTGCCGTTGAAAAATCTGCTATTACAGTCTTGCTTGCAAGCATTACACCGTCCTTGTCATATGCCGCCAAAGTAATCTTTGCACTGTTTGTATCTGCAAGTTTTATTATGTTAATTCCGTCTATATCTCCGCTTTCTTCACTTGTTCCGTAGGTTTGGCTGATAGGTTGCATTTCTGTTAAACTGCTCCAAACCATTCCTTTTACGTTATCGGTTTGTAAAACCAAGATATTTTCATCAAACACATAAGCACCGTTTGAATAATTGTCTGATGTGTGCATTGATTTTAATATTCCGTTACTGTTATACACCGCAATAATTCCGATACCGTCATTTTCTTCCGTGGTAAGCTTTGTGCCGTTATCAAAAGAAACTCCGTTGCCGCTTTGCGAATAATTTAAACCGACAGTATAGAATTTCGGTGAAAACAGTTCCGTAATTTCACCTGTTATTTCCGTTGCCGCCGTTGTTGCACTTGGCATTGACTGCGGTGTGTTGTTATATGTTGTATTATAGCTTTCAGGTGCACCGTAATATGAATCATACTTAGTACCTGTTGTAATAACCATCTTGTCTATAACAGTACCTGTATCAACCCCGTAAAGTCTGATTTTATGAATACCTTTTTCAGCCACCTCAACAGTCGCAGTCAGCACCTCGACATTATTTAATATGCCCTTGCCCCATTTGTCACTGCCTGTTGAATTATTGTAATAAGCATTTTGACCTTTTAAAACGGTTGGAGTGCTGTCATCTATACCGATTGCACAGTTTACTCCGCCGCGTTCGTTTAAAGTAGGCATTCTGTAAACATCAACGTCAAACTTGCCTGTACTTTCAAAATTAACGTCATATTCAAGATATACGCTATTATCATTCAATGTACTGCTTATATTCGGCATTAATTTCATACTTGTGCCACTTCTGCCGAAATCGTCTTGTTCTTCCCACTTATAATCATTTTTTGCAACACTGTTTGTATAATGTTCCGCCTCAATCGAAACATATCCGTTTGCCTCAGCATATGTTTTTTCTGGTAATTCTTTTATATCATTGTTGATATTCACTTCAATTTCTTTTGAAGTGATTTGAGTGTCCCCAATGTGCTCCGATATAGTTATCATTGCATTTTCTTTTTTATTTTCAACTTTATCCCAATCAATTCCGACATAGATTCTGTCATCATCAACTACTGTGCCGTTTGATTTATTAAATACGATAAAATCCTTATCAGACTCCGCTTTCCAATTAATAGAGCCTGTTCCTTTATTGAAAATATCAATAAAACACACGTCTTTCGTATATCCTGAAAATTCAAGTACAGGCTGCGTATTTATATCATCTTGATTTCTGCGGCTACACCAAGAGAAGTATAGCCAAGCTCGGATACTGTATCCGCTACTGCACCACCTATTTTTATATCCCACGAACCATGTTCAATCTTTTGGAATGGGTTTACTATGTTATTCCACTTGCCGTCAAGTAAAGTATTATACTCGTTTGTATGCGTATCTATCGCATTTCTGCCGTCAACGGACTGCTTTGCGTATTTATTGACACTTGCACCTCTGCCTTGTTTCTTATATAATACCGCCTTATCCGCACCGACATAATTATTAACTACATCATTGGCGGACTTTATTGCGTATAATTGCAATTCAAAAAATCCAGCCTTTTTATCATCAGACAATCCGTTATATATTTTTTCACTTCTGCTTAATAAGTCGGCATATGTATCAACAGTTTTCTGTCCCTCATCGCCGTAGCTTGTCAGTGAAAATATACCTTGCTGATAAAATTCAGGTCTTCGTGCATTTACCGTTTCAAGAAATTTGCATTGAATATCAGCATATTCTTCCGACGTTTCATCATCTAAATCAAAATATCTTTGTGCATTGTCTTTGACATAATCTTTTACGCTTGTTTCACGCATACTGTCAATATTTCTGCCCAAATCAAGAAAATATTCTGTTTGATTTTCAAACGGTTTAAGCGGTCCGACATTAAGCATCCATACGGTATTCGCACCACTGTCGTATGCCTTTGTCATTTCTTCTTTTATTAAACCGAGCTGACTTCCGCCGTTCCATATAACGCTTGACGGTCTGCCGAAATAACTTACATGGTAATAAATACCTCCTCCGCCACTGCGTTCTCTTTCTGCGTCATTTGCCGTTTGTCTTATATGACCGTAATTATCGTTTGTCCACATTATCGTAACGTCGTCCGGTACATTAAGTCCGGCATTATAAAGCGGAAGTATTTCCTTATACGGTATAAAAGTCTGTGGAATTTCATTCGCCGGCTTGCCTATTTCTTCCGACAATATTTCACGTTGTTTTTGAATTATTTCTTCTAACAAAGCCACTTTTTCCGTATCGGTCTTTGCATTGACAGGATTCCATGCACCGTCATGCACACCACGCATACCTATTGTGAAATTACTTTCGTAATCCTTATTTGCACGAACTCTCTCACGCCAATAATCCTCTATAAATTCTTTATTATACACATGATTACCGTCTGCGTCCGTATCGGTGTAATCATATGCAACATTCGCATTTAAACTGCCGTCTTTGAACATATATAAGTTTTTATCAGGATTTTCCTCAATCCACTTTTTCTGAAAGTCAAGAAGTTCGCCCATATTGTTTCTAAGCAGCATTTCACAATGTGAACTACCCATTACAATTCCGTATTCGTCAGCCTTTTTTGCATTTTCGGGATTTGAATTAAATGCCGGTGAATACTCGTGCATTGCGGGCCACATATAATTAGCTTTTAATCTTAAAAGCAAGTCGAATATCTTTTCATACGTTGCGGTATTCATACCTGTTTCGCCGTTTTTGTCAAGTGATTTTGACCAGTTATACAAATTCCATTCTTGATTTATAAATATTCCTCTGTATTTTACGCTTGACGCTCCTTCAGTATATCCGCCGTTAGGCAAAGTTACATATATAGAATCTGAATGAGTCGGCTTGACATCTGCCCACCAATTCCACGGCGATACACCCATTTTCTCGGAAAAATCATATATACCGTAAATTGTACCTCGCTTATCAGCACCAACAATTACAAGCTTACCGTTTACGTTCTGAACGGTAAATGCCTCCCATTGATTTTCTATCTTTGAAACATTAATTTCATTATTTGCAATAAGCTCGTCGATTACTGCCGATTTGCCTATTGTTCCGACAATAATATCAGCACTTTGAAAATCGCTTGCACCGTTTACGTCCACATTCGTAACCGTCTTTATATCATCTTTTAAATTTTCTACTGCGTGCAAAACTCCCGCATAATCATTTTCATCTACATAAATGCTCGGTGTTTTGCTTTGAGATACTATTTCAATATCTCCAGATATATTGCTTACATACCCCGAAACAGTATTATTGACCGTTTCGGAATATGTATTTTCAATCGCATAAGCAGGGATAGAGAGTATTAATAAAGCTGATGCGATTATTAACGAAATTATCCTTTTCATTTTGTTCCTCCGTATTTAGTGTACATCTCTTTTACTGTATCATAAGCCATCTTTGGACGTCTGTATTCATCAACAATACCTTTGTTATTGTGACATCTTGCACGAGTTGCAAACCACTCGCCCTCCTCCGTCACACGGCAATCGGCAAACTGCCATATAAACACACCGCAAATTCTGTCATCTGTCATATACACTTCAAGATTATCACGAATCAAATCGGCTTGTCTTTCTTCGCTCCACTTACATCTTGAACGGTCACGATAACCGTAAATTGCCGCCGCACCGAGTTCGCTGACTATAATCGGCTTATTATCGCCGCCGCTTTCCTTTATCCATTCAATCTCCTGATTGTTTCGCTCGTCAATCGGACAATCCTTATACCACTTGGTGTACATATTAAATGAAACCACGTCGGGAAGATCAAGACAAATATCCGTAAAATGTCTGCACGTTGCAGAAGTTGTCGGACGTGATGTGTCTAAGCTCTTTATCTGATCGTACTGTTTTTTATACATTCGTCTGCCCTCGTCAGTTTCAGACGCACATTCGTTTAATATACCCCAAATAACGATTGACGGGTGGTTATAATGATTTTCAATCATTTCCCTTATACAGTCCTCACATTGTTTTTCAAAATTAGGGTTCTGCATATCCTTTAAAACAAGACCTCTTGCATGATTTTCTTCCCAAACGAATATTCCTCGTTCGTCACACAAATCAAGGAATCTTTCATCGTTAGGATAATGACAGGTACGAACTGCATTTGCCCCCATATCCTGCATTAAGTCCATATCTTGTACCATATGCTGCAACGTTACCGCACAACCGTCAACCGCATAATCTTCGTGACGGTTAAAGCCTTTAAGATAAATTTCTTCACCGTTTAAATATATTTTAGTGTCCCTTACTTCAACTGTTCTAAATCCGACACGTTCGATTAAATCGTCAATGTCCTTGTCGTTTACTGAAATCACCGTATTTAGCATATACAAATTCGAGTTGCCTTGCGACCATGCTTTAACATCGTCAAATTCCTGTTCAAATACAACCGTTGTATCTGCATCAATGCTTACCTCTTTATTCATTTCCGTTCCTGCCAATGTACTCTTTACATCGACATTTATTGCAGTATCTGAAAGACTGCCGATACTTACTTCAATTTTCGCACTCCATTTTCCGTCTTGGAATTTAGGTGTAAAATGAACATTTTTGATATACACGTCGTCTACTTGCTCATACGCAACAGGTCTTGTAATTCCTCCGTATGTATAGTAATCGTTAGGGATATGCAAAGCAGAATGTTCACCGAACGTATTATCCACTTCAACCTTTATTTCATGTTCGCCCTTTTTGACGTTTTTTATTACGGCAGAAAACGGCGTAAACGCATTATAATGATGTGCAATTTTTTCGCCGTCAAAATACACATCTGCCGTATGACTCACGCCATTAAATTCAAGACGCACATTACCGTCATTTTTCACATATACTCTCTTACTATATTCGCCCTTGCCGCGATAGCTCAAAAAATCAGGGTGTTGTTCCCAACAAGCCGGTACAGGCATTTGATACTCTTTACCTTGTGCTTTAAAATTCCACATTCCGTCAAGCTCTTTGCTTTCTCTTATTCTATGCTGTTCAAATAATCTAATCATTTTTATCTGCCTTTCTTATATCCACATTGTTCATTTTAATACTCTCGACATTCTCACATATCATTGCATCTTCAGCCGTTAAGTTGATATTTTCAAGAGTTATATTCCTTAACTTATGCTCCGGCAAACCTTTAATCTGTATGCCTGTTTTATTGTCTTTACCGTTGATATTTCGTATTTCGATATTGCGAAAATCCGACGGTGTATTTGACTTTGGTTTCACCGTACTAAATTCATAAAACATATTAATCTGAATTGCTTGGTCAGTTGTATTGTTAATATCGATATTTTCAAATCTCACATTATCGACACAGCCGCCACGACCACGCATAGACTTTAAACGTATTCCCTGCATTGTACCGTTAATTTTGCAATCGTGTGCATATACGTTTTTCACTCCGCCCGACATCGCACTGCCTATTACTATACCGCCATGACCGCCGTTCATAGTACAATTTTTTATCTCTACATTTTCACAAGGCCGTCTTACTCGCCAACCGTCCTCGTTCATTCCCGAATTAATCGCTATACAGTCGTCACCCGTATCAAAAGTGCAATTTTCAATCAAAACATTTTTGCACGAATCGGGGTTTAAACCGTCGGTATTCGGACCGTGTGTTGAAACCGTTACATTTCTGATTGTCACATCTTCACAATAGACAGGGTGTATCGTCCATTGCGGTCCGTCTGTGATTTCAAATCCTTCAAGCAATACATTTTGGCAGTTTATCGGCTGAATAAACGACGGACGAAGTGCCGCTTTTTCAGTTCCGTATATGCGTTCTTCGGTAGGTATGCAATGAAGTTCCGCATAACACAATTCAAGTGCCGCCTCCTGCTGCAGCTTTTTCCAATGCCACCAAGCCTGACCGTTGCCGATAAGTTTTCCGTTTCCTGTTACTGAAATATTTTCGCCCACGTCGGCATATATAAGCGGTGAATAATTGTAACACTCCATACCCTCCCAACGTGTGAACACAACAGGAAGATAATCTTCAAACTTGTCACTGAACTCAATCTCCGCACCATCCTCAAGATGAATATGAATATTGCTTTTTAAATGTATTGCGCCTGATTTCCAACGACCTTTAGGAATTAATATATCTCCGCCGCCGTTTTGACTGCAAACATTTATAGCTTGATTTATTGCATTTTTACCGTATTGTTTGAACTCATCTAAATGTATCATTGATTTCCTCACTTTAGTTATAATATTTTGCTATGTTCTCTCCAACCGTTTTACCGACTGTATTATATGTTGCTTGATTGTAATGGTATCTGTCTTTCATATCTGCTATATAAGACTCAAAACTTCCGACTAACGTAAAATCATTATCACTTTCACATAATTCTTCTTGAGCTGTTCTGATAATGCCGTATTTTTCATCCCATTCCGCACCTGTAAGTCCGTCTTTGGTTCCAGAATACTTCACATAATTGTAATGTCCGATTTGTACCATAAAACAATTTTCTGCGTCATGTTCTTTGAAAGTATTAAAAATATCCTTTGTATTGCTTTTATAATTTTCGGAGGTTGTTTTAGCATCGCCGTCACTTTCACCTTGACACCAAACCACAAACGTTCTGCCTATTTTAATTCCGTTTACCTCTAAAAATTTCTTTGTATCGTCAAGTCTTTTTACTGCGTCAGAGATATATGCGTTTTTCCACTGAGTTGTATTTGTACCTCCTATTGACGCCGATACCGCCACAAGTTGTCTGCCTGTATTTTTGTAATACTCGTCAACAACCGAACTTACCATGCTTCCCGTTCTCTTTGTCGTACCGTCACTGTTATAGTCATAAATGCCGTTTTCTCTGTCCTCATTTAAACCGAACGGTTCTTGTATCGGTACAAGTGTTGTCGGATTGCTTACGGACTTATATTCAAATCCTGCATTTACATCACATACAGTCGCATCTGACGCCGTACCTCGTCCCGACATATTGGACTGACCCGCAAACACCGCCACATCAACGGTATCATTGATATTTTCAGGTAATGTATATTGTTCTCTTGACAACACATCATTTAATTTTTTACTTACCAACGGTATATAAAATTCTCTGCAAGCGCTGACATTAGGGTGCGAGCCTGCACCGCCTATTATATACTTTTCCATAACGCCCTCATCACGAGTATCGAGGTTGGTGTCTTTAAATATATCAACCACTTCAACGCCCCATTTGTCGCACATTTCAAGTGACAAATCTCTAAGTTTGCATTGTACGTCCCAATTTCTGCCGCCCGATTTATGAATTGTTACAAACACAATCGGTGTATCAGGCCACTTTTGTTTCATTGTATAAATAATCTCCTCAAAGCCTCCGCAGAAAGTTGAGCCATTAAACTTTGTTGCGGTATTGCCTTGTATTTCGCCAAGATTTTCAAGTATGTTTATATGACCGCCGCTCTAATTGAAACTGTCTGTTTTAGGGTCGCCGTATGCGTCGTTTGTGTAACCGTCAAACACGATTACATCAGGCTTTTCATCGGGAGCATTTTTAATCTGCTTTATAATGTAATTGCCTTTTGTTTCTTCCGATGAATCTTCTTTTTCTGAACTGTCCTCGCTTACAACAGTCGCACCGTTTACGGCGTACATTTCCAAATTCATATTATAATCATCTGCCATCAAACGCATAAACGACTGTGATGGTGTCTTGTGTCCGTATACAATACTGTCGCCGAACGCATAAACCGTTTTACCATCTAAAGCCTCATATGAATAATCCATATGAATATCCTCCCTATATAATCTTAGTTTTTCTTTAATTTACTCTGCTTTTCTCACAATTTCAAAAGTTTCATAATGAGTTTATGGATAAAATCATTGTATCTGATTGATTCCAGTACGATTTTTAAGTAAAATGGGTACAAAAATCAAAGCGTCGTTATTTTTATAAATGGCACTTTGGTATCCCACTTTACTTATAGCAGCTAAACCTCCCATGTCTAACAGGGTCTTTGCCCTAAATTCCTTCGTTCCGCTTATCCATAAGATGGTGTCAGTTTATGCTCCAATGCCGAGTCTTTGCTCTGATGGAAAGTATCAAACACTAACTACCTGCTCATTATTTGTTTTTTTTGATTGTAAATCCTTTCAGGCTCTTTCAAGGACGCTTTGCCTGCTAAGATTTTCTTAATTTTTCTTACGCTACAATCACTTCAGGTCTGACTATATCTTTCATCAGCTTTTGACTGTCATATTCCACACCTTTGTTTAGTAAAACATAGAATATGCGTATTACTTTGCAGCATAAGGCTACTTTTGATTGTTTCCCTTTTAATGGGTTCTTTGCTCTTGTTGTATAATATCGGTGCAGTTCCTTGAATTCCGGCAAGTGCATTATCATTGACATTACGGCTTGAAACAGTGTATACCTTAATAGTTTTCTGCCGCGTTTACTTATACACGATTGACCTTTATACTTGCCGGAACTGTTTTCGGTTATTGCCAACCCTGCAAGCTTTTGTATCTGCTTTGGAGAATCAAAGCGTCTAATATCTCCAACTTCACCTAAAAAACTTGCTACTGTCAATATTCCTACACCTTTGATATTTAACAGTTTGTCTGCATTCGGAACTTGAATACAGAGTGTTTCAAGTATTTCTATCACTCTTTGTTCCTGTTCCTTTTTCTTCAAAAAGTCCTCAATGAGCATTGATATTTCACATCTTGCCGCATTAACTCCCTGTTTTACACCAATACTGTTTGCTGCCACCTCAACCAAGAGCTTTGCTCTTTTTATGCCAACAGCACGGATTTTCTTTGCACGCCATAATTGATTTATGGCATCTGCTCCCATATTAACGGCATCCGCCGGTAATGGAATATTGAGCAATACTTCTATACTGCTGTCACATTCCCAATTTCCAAATACATTTTTGTATTCGGGAAAATAGATTGCAAACCATCTCTTAATTCGGTTTTTAATTGCAACTAATTCTTTGTTAATACGCATTCTGCTTTCGTTCATAACACGAAGCTCTGCATATATATCTTCAGGAATGTATGGTATTAGATATCTGCCCTCTATTACCAGCTTGGCAATTACTTTAGGGTCTTTTCTGTCGTTCTTGCTTGGGTGATTATCGTCAAGCTCTTTTGTACGCTTAACGTGCATCGGATTGACAAATACAAACTTTATGCCGTTTTCTTTTAAATATTCTGCAAGAGTGAACCAATAGTGACCCGTAGGTTCTGCGCCTATGATAATATTATCCTTTTGATTGGTCTTACAAAGTTCAGACAACCATTCAGAAAAATTTTCAAATCCGTAGCTTGCACTCTCACATTTGAATACTTTCGCCAGTTCTAAACCACGCCAATCAAACGCACGTGCATAGTGGGTTTCACTTGAAATATCAATTCCTACAACTAATGTTGTATCTTTTACTTGACTTATCTTTTCATTTTGTGTTATACTCATTTTGGAGTTCCTCCCTTAGTAGATGATTTCTTTTTTAGGGCATTGACCCTGTGTTACATTCTAAGGGAGTGGACTCCTTTTTGTCAAAACTCGTTTTTGTTACTTAACAGGAATGCTCCAAATATATGTTTTTACTTGGCTGACATACAGGTTTCATATTTTCTGTTCAATCAAACATTTTTATATATGCTCCACTTTCGTGTGAAATCGGCAATGTAACCGTCTGCACATTTTCATTACCTTTTACACTCTGAACATTTTGCAGTTTGCCATTTTCACTGTACAGACAAACATATACATTTCCCTCTGTATGTGCCATAATACGAACATTTATATTTTCGTCATCGGCTGATATTAAATATCTGTCAAAGCTATCGTCCTTACTCTCTGTCACCTTGCACTCAATTTCATTATTTTGCGTATCTGTCACTTTGTAACTGAAATCGGTATTTATACTGTCAATGCAATTTTCATCAAACAATGTCTGCGCAATATATGACGCCCACTTCATTGCACCTGCATATGACAGATGAATATAATCTTTAACGCCGAGATTTTGAATATATAATTCGCCTGCTTCTGTAATATCACTTCCGTAAAGCAATGTCAAGTAGTCATAGCTGTATTTTGATAAATCTATATATTCAACGTCAAGATTTTTTGCCGTTTCTATAACCGTTTCACCGAATCTTACGGGATAAGTATATGACGTGTTTTTATAATCCTCTGCCGTATGGTCAAGCCAATCTTCCGGATCACACGTTGCAGGCGGTGTTACGAATATCATTCTTACACCTGCATTTTTTGCATCCTGCACCATTTTCGTCATATATTCAACCATTTCTTCTTTGCTTGAACGCTTGTAATCATTATATCCGCACTGATATATAACAATATCCCCTACTTGCGAATTATAAATCGCACCGCCTGTTGCAGTTTCGTAAAGTATTTTTGCATAATGTCCCGAATTTGCAAGATTTAAAATTTCGTACTTATCCTTGTCTATAAAATTACCGAGTTGTTGTCCCCAACCTGTCTGATTACTGCCAAGGTCACTCTCACGACGCCCGCCGTAATAGTCACATACGAGTGAATCGCCCATAAGAGTTATTTTTGTTTTTCTTTCAAGTATTTGAGGAACTTTGTTTATTGTAACAGTTGATATAGGTGCATTCGGATATGTTCTGCCGTTATATTCATCTCGTCTTGTCGATATATTGATACTTCCTCCCTCAATTTTTATATCATTTACAGAATATAATGAGCCTTTCGGTGTACCACGTCCCTTACCTGTCTGCTCAATATTATTTCCGACCATATAGTCGTTTACATATATATCAGTTAATGTTCCGTTTGACTTTTGGAATGAAAAGTTGTATCGTCCGTCCTCAAAAGTTCCGTCAAGGGTTACTCCGTTTTCGGTGTTAAATGCACTTTCTGCTAAATTGTCATATGTGTAAATCGGTAAAATCTCTATGTCTTCCGCATTTTTACTGTCTACATTCACACTGTCATCAGCGTCGGTTGTATATTGTTTTACAAGCTTGCCGTCCTTTGCTGTTGTAACAAGAAATGTTTTGATTGTATCGCCGTACACCATTTTTGAAGTGTCAACCGTTGTAGTGTCGCCGTCCGCATTTGTTATTATATCGCTTACAAGTTCTGACGGGTCCGGCGGAGCAACTCTTTGATATTGCGTGATTTTAACATTATCAATATAAGTGTATCGGCTTGTTGAATTTTTTGTTATGTTAATATTTAAACCTGTGATGCTGTTATATTCACTTGTATCAAAACTCCCCATAAATGTTCCTAATTTACTTCCACTTGTTATATAAACCGTTACACTTCTGTCCGCAAGATTTATTTCATTTCTGAAATGCGTTACAACCGCCGTCATTCCGTCGCCTTTTGCAGATGAAATGTAGTTGATTAACTGCTTATTAACATTTGTATCGTCAGTATCTTCTATAATATCAACTCCGTCGACTTTCAGATAACCTACTGCTGTTGATTTGTTGTACGGCATAAAACTACATTCGATTAAATTACTTTCTCCGCTTTTAATTTCATAAGTGAAATATTGCTTATCAATACTTCCCAAATTCGCGTCAAATTCAATGTTTATTACATTTTCACTCGTTTCATACGAAACAGGTGTTGAGAGATTTACTGTCATTCCCGCACCGCTTGTTGCGTTTAACTTTACGTTTTGATTGTCCGCACTATATTCGGCACTTCCGTTTAAAATCGGTATATCGGTTAAACTGCTGTCCGATGTGGTCTGTTCTTCACTTGAAAAATCCCAACTGTAAAGCACTTTGTTTTTAAGTATTCCATCGCTGTCGGCTGAAACCGAAAGTGTGCTCACAAGCATTATAACCATTACTATTAAAGCTAATGTGTTTAAGAACTTTTTCACAATAATCTCTCCTTTTTATTTGATTTACTATACTAATTGTACAATTTACCCAAACAAAAAACCATACTAATATTGCTTTAATTCAGCACGCACTATTCAAATATTGCTCATACAAAAAGTACTGTAACCCAAATGGATTACAGTACTTTTTGATTTTTCCTAAAAGTTCGTGGAGGTATATTGTATACACTTTTAAACACACGTGTAAGCTGCATTGACGAAGAAAAGCCCGTACATTCCGCAATTTCTTCTATCGGCATATCAGTATTTATAAGCATACTGTGTACCTTTGTAAGTCTTACATTGTTTATGTATTGCAAAAGCGTTGCACCTGTTGCCTCTTTGAATTTTCGACATAAATGATATTTGCTCATACACGCAATATCTGATATATTATCCAAGTTCAAATCTTCTGCATAGTGCTTGTTTATGTATTTCATCACCTCTATAATTTGCGGAGATATTTTTTCACCGTCTGTAGCCGTTTCATCATCAATACATTCCGCAACATACACAAAAAGCTGTAACATTGCCAAATAGACAAGCTTATCCGAAAACAAGCCTTTACGATTATAATATTCATCAACTCTTTTTATGAGTTCAAAAACTTTCTGCGTCCTGTCCTCTGTCAAATGTACAACGCACGGATTTATTTTTTGTTTTAGCAAATGAAATTCGCCACTATCAAGTATTTTAGACATATCTTCCAGTCTGAAATTTACAACATATCGTTCATAATAATCCGATTCACGACTTTCTGCATAGTGAATGTCAAACGGAGCAAAAATTGCTAAATCGCCACGCTCCAACGTGTAACAGGTGTTGTCGTAAAACAAGTACCTTTTGCCCGATAACTGCAAATATATTTCGTAAGTATCATGATAATGCTGAACAGACATATTGTGCTTGTTCTCACTCTTTAGATAATTAATATATAAATCGTTATGTGAAGAAAATGCCGTCCTTTTCATAGCCTTTTACCTCTTTGTATATGATATATCAATTTTATCATATTTTTTTGGAGTTGGCAATTATGAGTTCACAATCGCCGTCCTGCTATCGGCATCCCAATCTACGTCATATCCCATATTTTCCGAAAGGAAACGTAGCGGTACCATTGTTTTGCCGTTTACAAGTCTTGCTGGCACGTCCATTTTAGCGGGTTTATTATTTATTCTCGCATTGACGTTATCTATTGAGAATGTCAATGCCTTATTATCAAGCGTTGCTGTTGCTGTCTGAGTTTCGCTATCCCATTCAACATATGCTCCCATTTGCTCGAACAAAAATCTCATAGGCACAAGCGTGCTGCCATCTTCGATAATCGGCGGTTCATCAAAACCGAGAATATCCCCGTTAAACTTCACATAAACAGGATTATTAGGCAATTTTTCACGCAGCTGTGAAAATACTTCTTCCTTATCACCAACATAATAGTCACGATAGTCTTCTATTACTATCTCATCTCCTAATTCGAATACTTTCTGTATAACGTTCGTCTTTATATCTATAGGAAGATACGCCCAATATACACCATCATTTGAGAATGCTAATACAGTATTGTTTTCAGTTTTATATTCATTATCAGGCACCACTTCACAAATGTATGAACCTACTTTACTTACACGACAAGGTTCATGTGCTTCATATTTTATATCAATGAGCTTGTCGTCAGAATATAGCATATGATTAATGAATAATTTATCATTTATCTTTTGCATATTAATACCATCACCATAGAATGATTTTATTATGTCATTTTCAACTTTTGTCCATTCAACACAATCTGTGCTATAATAAATTTCAAATGAAAATCTATATGCTTTCAAAATACCACTGGAAGGGTCACCGTTAACTCTATACATAGGTAAAACATTTTCCGTTGCTATAAAAATCTTATCATCTATGAATTCCAAATTATTTATAAGATTAGGAATTTGATATGTATTCAGTATGGTATTAAAATCCTCGGAAAGCCTATACATATATTTTGTGCGATTAGCATCAAGATAACCATGATTCTTCTTATAAACCAAATAATCACTCCCGGTCCAAACATACTTACAATGGCCAAATTTCATTATATTAGGTATTTCTTCATTTCCCTCTACTTCCGTAAAATCTGTTCCATCTTGTGATATTTTCGGTGGGTATGTATCCGTAATCCATTCTTTGCCGCTCCACATTACGTTATTATTCATATACTTTTCATTAAATTCAACACTATTTAAGTATTCTGCAGCATATGATACTTCACTGAAAATAGCTATTATTAAAAATAGTGTTATTGCCTTAATTATTTTTTTCATATATTTCACCTCATTTTATTATTGCTGTTCTATTATCGGCATCCCAATCTACATCGTATCCCATATTTTCCGAAAGGAAACGTAGCGGTACCATTGTTTTGCCGTTTACGAGTCTTGCAGGCACGTCCATTTTAGCGGATTTATTATTTATTCTCGCGTTGACGTTATCTATTGAAAATGTTACTGCCTTATTCTCAATCGTTGCTGTTGCTGTCTGAGTTTCACTATCCCATTCAACATCTGCTCCCATTTGCTCGAACAAAAACCTCATAGGCACAAGCGTGCTGCCGTCTTCGATAATCGGCGGTTCATCAAAGCCGAGAATATCATCGTTAAACTTCACATAAACAGGATTATTAGGCAATTTTTCACGCAGCTGTGAAAATACTTCTTCTTTATTGCAAGCATAATAGTTCCTATAATCTTTTTGTATCAATATTTCATCGCCTAATTCTGATATTCCTTGTATATTTGCCTTATCTACAATCATATACACCCAATATATACCGTCATTCGAGAATGCTAACACTGTATTATTATCAGTTTTGTACTCATTTCTATAGTCAATTTCACAAAGATATTGACCTACTTTGTATTTAGGATAACCTGAATATGTTTCATATAAAATTTTAATTACCTTGTCATTAAAACACAAATTATTACCAACAAACAGTTGATTTCTAAACTCAATTAGATCATCCCCTTCAAAATCAAGTTTTCTCCATTCAAAATAGTCTGTACTATAATAAATACCATAATCATCGGAACTAATGCCAATAAACTCGATCTCCATCTTTTTTTAGGATATACATTTTTTGTTGATATATAAATCTTGTCATCTATAAAAGCCATTTGAGTTATCCAATTCGGAATTTCATATATATTTAATATTTGTTGAAAATCAGCTGAAAGTCTGTACAAATACTTTTGCATATTATATTTTCTATAATCAGGATTGCTCTGATATACCAAATAATCGTTTCCCGTCCACACATAAATATAACGATAATTCTTTAGTTCTTCCTTGACGTCTTCATTTTCTTCTACACTCATAAATTCAGTAGCATCTTGTGATATTTTCGGTGGGTATGTATCCGTAATCCATTCTTTGCCACTCCATATTATATTTTCGTCCATACGTTTTTGGGTAAATTCAACGTTGTTTAAATATTCCGAGGCATATGACACTTCACCGAAAACAACTATTATTAAAAATAGAGATATTACCTTAATTATTTTTTTCATATATTTCACCTCATTTTATCATTGCAGTAGCACTTCTTACTATTATAATAACATATGTTGCATAAATTGTAAACCAAAATAATACATTTACATACAAAAAAGCAGTCCATATTATATGAACTGCTTTCTTTCGTCAATATATTATTGTTTAGCTGACAATGAAATTGTGCTTGAACCCGAATATGTTTCGTCTGTAACCAAGCCGTAGTTTCCGTTTGTGAACGTTCCGCCTGTTACCGAACCGCCATAGTTTAGAGTATATGTGCCGATTGACATTTCAGGTGTTGACACAAGTACCCATGAGTATTGCTTTGACGGTACATAAGTTACTATCTCATTACCGCTTGAATCTGTAAGCTGAAATGCCTTACCTGCCGCTTGTGTTGAAAATCCCGAACTTGATGAACTGCTGCCAGGTCCGCCAAATCCACCACCGCCGCCTGACGATGATGAACCTGATGCAACAACATAATACTGCGAATTAGTCGCTTTAGTAGGTGTAACAGCCATATCAGATGTACCTGCACCGATTACAATACCGCCTGTTATCGTCAAAGCATTGTTATTGTCACCTACATCAAATACGCCGTTACCGCCGCTTGTAGGACCGTTTACAAGTACAATACCGCCAGTGATTACACCGTCACCGTTTGAGTCAAATCCATCACCCTCGGCTTCAATATAAAGCAGACCTCCTGAAACTTCAAGATAACCGTAGCTTGAACTGTCCTCACCGCCCCAGTTAGGTCCTTGGTTTCCGCCGCCAAAACCGCCCGGTCCTGCAAATTCGGCTATATCATCACTGCTTAGAGTAATTGCATTCTCTGTCGGCTCATCACCTGCCGCATTTGCACCGTCATCGGTTGACACGATACACGTTTTACCGCTTTGTACATATATTTTGCAGGCACAAAATATGAACTTATACCGCCGCACACAACAATAAAGCTTGCCGCAGCCGCAAGAATTTGCCCTTTATACTGCGGTATTTTCACTTTGTCGCCGACAGAATAATTTTTGTTTTTTACCTTTATAAAATCGCTGTTTTTTGTAAGCAAAACCGCATATCTGCCCTTCACGGACACAATAACTCCGCTCATATTTCACACCTCCCTCATATTGAAATATTCGGCAATGGCAGGATAATCCTGAGTTATATCAATAACCGCCGTTATTATGTATTTCCTGTGACGTTCGATAGCTTTTCTGTTCAGCTTTATATTATCGGTAATCTCTTTTATCGGCAATATGTGCTTATTCATAATTATATCTACAAGTTCACTGTTGTTTATAATATAGTTCACCGCATCAAAACAAAGCCGTTTCGTTTTACGACTTTCCGGACTGACCTCCGCAAGTTCAAAAAATGATATTTCAAAATTGCTGAGTTCCTCCGTAAGTGATTCGATTTCCCACTTCAAATCGCTTTTATCAACGGTATGTATTTAAAATTCAATTGTTTCACCGTCTGAATTTTCTTTTTCCAACGCAGAAAACGGCACTGAATTATGTTTTGCCTCACGCCTTATACTGTCAATAATTCTGTTTCGTATAACAGTCTTTGCAAAACCGAGAAAATTACCTTTATTTTCATTATAGCCGTCAATCGCGTCGCCGAAAGCCATCATAGCAATGATATACTCATCATCACTTGTCGTAACACTTCTTTTAAGCGTCTTGCTTATAGCTGCCAAGATGAAATTTTGGTATTCACCGATTAAATCATTTTTCAGTTTTTTATCATTTGTGGCTTCTGCCA
The DNA here is from genome assembly GCA_003460745.1 of Firmicutes bacterium AM55-24TS. Taxonomy (GTDB): domain Bacteria; phylum Bacillota; class Clostridia; order UBA1381; family UBA1381; genus Hominilimicola; species Hominilimicola fabiformis. The sequence continues at coordinate 35,938 of QTVU01000008.1, read as the reverse complement.
CTCTTTCTTCTAACTTCATCTTTCAATATATTATTCGTATTCTCTTTCATAAAAAATGAGGTGGTTTTAAATCTTGCATTTACTTTTTATTTTATATTTGTATCGTATTACAAATATAATTGCTCTGACAAACCAATCAATCGTCATTGCAATCCATACACCGAGTACACCAAATCCGAGCCATTTGGCTATTACCACGCTTGCACCTATTCTGAATATCCACATCGACAAAATTGCAACTATCATTGTAAACATTACGTCATTTGCGGCACGAAGTGAATTAGGCAATGCGAACGAAAGCGGCCATATCGTACAAGTACAGATTGCGTGATACCATATAATTTGTTTTGCAATCTCGGTTGTTTCACTTGATAAATTGTACGCTTTTAATATAAGCGGAAGTATCGCAACCACAACTACATTTATTGCAACGACAAACACATATATCGTTTTCATAAGTCGCTTTATGTAAAAATCAAGCTGTTTATAGTCGTTTGCACCGACACACTGACTTGATACGGTTAATATAGCCTGACATATCGCCATCCCCGGCAGTATCTGAAACATTGCTATTGTGTTTGATACCGCATTTGCGGTTATAGCTCTTGTGCCAAATGCCGTTACTATTGTAAGCACCAATATTTTACCAAGCTGAAACATTGAGTTTTCAAGCGAATTCGGTATTCCTATTCTAAGTATATTTTTAATCATTCGCCAATCGAATTTCAGCTTAAACGGTCGGTCAATATGTATCTGTAAATCTTGATTTCCAAGTCTTACAACAATCACAACCGCCGCAACTATTCTTGATATAAGCGTTGGTATTGCCGCACCGGCAATTTCCATATGAAAACCGTAAATAAGTATCGCATTACCGACTATGTTTACAAGATTCATAATAAGCGATGTGTTCATTGAAACCTTTGAATTTCCCATTGCACGGAATATAGCTGCGCCCGCATTATACATTCCGATAAACGGAATTGACGCCGACACTATGAGCAAATATGTATTTGCATAATTTGCAACATCATCTTCAATCTGTCCGAAAACGGTATGAAGTATAAAATTTTTCAGCACATACACGATAATCATTACAAACAGTGCAATAAGCGTTGTAAATATAAGCGTTTGGTTCGCCGCTTTGCAGGAATTATGTTCCTGTTTCATTCCTATATACTGCCCTGCAACAACAGCTCCGCCTGTTGCAAGTGCCGTAAATATGTTTATAATAAGTATGTTTACAGTATCAACAAGCGATATTGCCGATACCGCCGATTCTCCGACACTCGCAACCATCATTGAATCTATAAGACCGACAGCAATAGTCAAAAATTGTTCTATTATAAGCGGTACAATAAGTTTTTTTAAATCAATTTTACTAAACAAATAATTTTGAGGGATTTGCCTCAAGATGACCACTTCTTCCTAATAATTTCATACGAAAATACACTATTCTTACGAATAGTGTATTTCGTGATTTAACCACGCAAAAAGCCTTCGATAATCTTTGCCTCCGCCTCTTCCGAAGTAAGACCGAGAGTCTGCAATTTTATAAGCTGTTCTCCTGCGATTTTTCCGATTGCCGCCTCATGTATAAGTGACGCGTCAATATCGCCTGCAAATAAAGCCGGTGCGGCGTTAACCTTACCGTTTCCGACAAGTATTGCGTCACATTCGGAATGTCCCGTACAACGGCAGTTACCCTTTATTGTCGAATGATATTCCTGATACGAATTGCCTTTTGCAACCGAACGTGACACCAAATCAACACCCGAATCTTCACCGTTAAGTTCAACCTCAAATTCAGTTTTAGCCTTTTCGTCACCGTCTGTCATAATTCTTTCGTGTATGATAAGCTTTGCTCTTGCACCGAGTTTACCCGATGTTTTTCTTACAGTTGAATCAACACCGCTAAGCTGAATTGTATCCATTTCAAGTACGGCATCGTCTTCAAGATATGCATCTGTTACAGGATCAATCGTTCTTTTTCCGACACCCTTACCTGTTCCGATATGCTTTTCTTTATACAAAACGTGTGCACCTTTACCGATAAAGAAACGGTGTATTCCGTTATGTCGTGCATCGTGACCGTCTGATGTATGCACACCGCAACCGGCAACAATAATAACGTCTGCACCTGCCTCAACATAAAAATCATTATATACAAGGTCGTCTACATCACCATGTGTAACGCAAGCCGGTATATAAACTGTTTCCTTTTGTGCATTTTTGCTTATGTGTATAACAAGACCAGGTCCGTCCTCTTTTGAATCAATCTTTATATTCGGAGTAGATTGTCTGCCGGCACACTGACTGTCCTCACGAATGTTAAATGCCGCCGTTTCAAGTTCGTTGCCTTGAATGTCGGAAACGATTTTCAAAAATTCTCTTGTTGTTTCATTCATCAGTTGTTCTCTCCTTTCTTATCCTTACCGAGAGGACACTTTGACTCTTTTTCTTCTTTCAAAAGTTGAGGAAGAACATCTTTACCCTCACCAAATGCACGAACATTACCGTCCGCAATCACAACTATATAGTCCGCAATTTCAAGTATACGTTCTTGGTGCGATATTACAAGCAAGGATTTTCCGCTTTCGTTTTTAAGTTTTTGGAACGCGTCAATAAGACTTGTAAAGCTCCAAAGGTCAATACCTGCCTCAGGCTCGTCAAATACAAGTATCTTCGCATTTTCACGCGATAAAACGGTAGCAATCTCAATTCTTTTGCTTTCACCGCCCGAAAGACTTGCGTCAACATCTCTTTCAATATAATCTCTTGCACAAAGACCGACTTCACCGAGTACAGAGCATATCTCTCTTTCGGACAATGTTCTCTCTGCCGCAAGATTAAGCAAATCTCTTACTGTAATGCCCTTAAAACGCACAGGCTGTTGAAATGCGTATGCAATGCCATTTTTAGCACGTTTTGTAATATCCCAATCGGTTATATTCTCACCGTCAAGCAAAATTTCACCCGAATTAGGCACTTCGAGTCCTGCGATAATCTTTGCAAGAGAAGTTTTACCGCCACCGTTCGGACCTGTTATAACGGTCATTTTGCCGTCAGGTATTTCTAAATCTATACCCTTTAAAATTTTATCTCCATCGGGAATTTCCCAACTTATATTTTTAAGCTCAAGCACTTTTCAATGCTCCTTTCGACTGTTTATCATTAGTTATGATAACATAATATTCATTGAATTATAATTTTATCATAAAACAATGCCGTTGTCAATTTTATCTAACAAAAAATGAGCGTTCCGTAAACGCTCATTTAATCATTAATTAATTACTTTGTTTCAAGAATTTTATCAAGGCTTACAAGTTTTACGCAAGTAACGAAAATTTCACATGCCTGCTTTAATTCTTCTGTTGACGGGAATGTCGGTGCAATACGGATATTTGAATCGTGAGGGTCTTTTCCGTACGGATATGTTGCACCTGCCGGAGTCATAACAACACCTGCTTCTTTACACATAGCAACGACCTTTTTAGCACAGCCGTCCATAGTATCGAAACCGATAAAGTAACCGCCGTTTGGCTTTGTCCATTTTGCTATGCCTAAATCTCCAAGTTCCTTGTCAAGCATCTCAAGTACAGCTTCAAACTTAGGTCTTATAATATCTGCGTGCTTTTTCATATGCTCAAGCATACCGTTGAAGTCACCAAAAAATCTTGCATGACGAAGTTGGTTAAGTTTATCGTGACCGATAGTCTGTACCGACATCTGCTTTTTGATAAAGTCAAGGTTAGCCTTTGATGCTGAAATAGCGGCTATACCCGAGCCTGGGAATGTGACCTTTGATGTTGAGCAGAACTTAAATACCATATCAGGATTACCTGCTTTTTCACATTCTTCAAGAATTTCAAGAATGTGGTCTTGATGATCCTCATATAAATGATGTATGCAATACGCATTATCCCAATAAATTCTAAAATCCTCAGCCGCCGGCTTTAGATTTGCAAAACGTCTTACTGTTTCATCAGAATATGTTATACCCATAGGGTTTGAATACTTCGGTACACACCAAATACCCTTGATTGCCTCATCCTTTGAAACAAGGTCCTCAACCATATCCATATCAGGTCCGTCCTCAGTCATAGGAATATTAATCATTTCAATACCGAAAAATTCTGTAATTGCAAAATGTCTGTCATATCCCGGTACAGGACACAAGAACTTAACTTTATCAAGCTTTGCCCATGGAGTTGAGCCCATAACACCGTGCGTCATTGAACGGGCAACTGTGTCATACATAACATTAAGACTTGAATTACCGTAAATTATAATATTGTCTACGGGACATTCAATCATTGCACTTAGAAGTCTTTTAGCCTCAATTATACCGTCAAGCACACCGTAGTTACGACAGTCAACGCCTTGTTCACCTACAAGATTGTAGTCGGTAAGTGTATCAATCATTCCCATAGAAATATCAAGCTGTTCGGTATTCGGCTTACCTCTTGACATATCAAGTTTTAAACCCTTAGCCTTTAGCTCATCATATTTTGCCGCAACTTCTTTGCGGATTTCCTGTAATTCTTCTTTAGTCATTTCTTTGTATGACATCAAAAACCCTCCTTAAAACATTCCACTTTGTTTTATTATACCACACACTGTATAATCAGTCAATTAAAAATGTTACAAATAACGCAAAAAGCCTACTTTAATATCTGTTACTTTACAATAAATTTGTACTCTGTTGTAAAATTATATTCATCACCGACCTTTAAAATAGGAGCAATAAAGTGACTGTTCTTCATACCGTTTGGGAAATACTGTGTTTCAAGACAAAATGCCTGATGTGTACTGTATTTTGCACCTTCTTTATATATCCCCTCCGGAAGTCCGTTTGATGTATATAACTGAACACCCGGTTTATCTGTATACACTTCCATTGTTATGCCGTTTTCAAGGCACTTTGCAATGGCACAAAGTCTGTAACCTCTGCCCGAAATCGCAAAGTTGTGATCATAACCGCCGAACATTTCTATTTGCTCAAAATCTGCGTTTATATCCTGTCCTATCGGCTTTGGTGCTCTGAAATCAAACGGCGTACCCATAACAGAAAGTACTTCGCCTGTCGGCATACATTCACTGTCGTTCGGTGTATAAAATTCCGAATTGATTTGAAGTATCTGATTATCGATTGTACCGCTTGCGTGTCCCGCAAGATTGAAATAAGAATGATTTGTAAGATTCACCACTGTATCCTTGTCTGTCACCGCACTGTAATTAATTTTCAGTGCATTTCCCTTTGTTAGAGTATATGTAACAGTTACTTTAAGTGTTCCCGGAAAACCTTCCTCGCCGTCCTCTGACACGATTGAAAGTTTCAATGACGGTTCTTCCCCGTCAATTTCTTCCGCACTCCAAACCTTTTTATCAAAGCCGTTTATTCCGCCGTGCAAGCTGTTATTACCTTCATTAAGTCCTACATTATATTTTGTACCGTTAAGCTCAAATTCGCCACCTGCAATTCTGTTTGCGTGTCTGCCGATAAGTGCGCCGAGAAAACCGTCGTTATTTAGATAATCTTCCATCGTTTCACGTCCAAGCACAACATCGGTTTTAACACCGTTCTTGTCCTCTACATAAAGATTTCTGACAATACCGCCGTAATTTAAAATTCTCGCACTTACTCCGTTGCCGTTATCAATCAAATATGCGGTTATATCCTGTCCGTTTGGCAATGTTCCAAACAATTCTTTTGTTATAGCCATTATTTTCATCCTCTCAATAAAAAATTCCTTGTGAAAATTTTATCATCATCACAAGGAATTGTCAATCTAATTATTTAAGAGAAATGTACATATGTATCTCCATATTATCCATATCGTCACCTGCTTGGTATTCTTCAAAGTCACACACAAACGAACGGTCAAGGTTCATATTCCAAACCTTTTGCCAAAATTCCTGCACCGCCGTAACAACGTTGCCTTTTACAATAAATTTAGCATATTTTCCGCTTGGTATTGTAATCACTTCGTAATTCTGATTTGTGCTGTTCACCTCCGCACATATTGAAACGGTATAGTCACCGTTTGGCTGATACTTATGATACATACCGATTGATTTGTTATTCGTTTTGTCGTTAATCTCACCGTAGACCTTTTTATAAAATTCGTCCCATAAACCACCGATAATCTTCGGCATTTCAGGTGATTTGTTGTTGGTTACGGCTGATATGCCCACCACTTTCTTTTCTTCGAGATTTACAATTTCATATTCCATTTTGTTATCCTCCTTTAACTTGATACAAGAAGTATAACACACCTAATATGACATCGTTATGTCATATTATAAATAATTGTTTATCAGTTTCTCTATTTTCGTTTTAATTATATCTCTTATGTATGTTGGTTCAAGCACTTCCGCATACTCCCCAAACGACATTATATAGCCGTAAAGCCATTCATTTTCGGGATATGACATATTCACAATAAAATCGCCGTCCGCCGTTTTTTCAGCGTCTTGAAATTCGTCATAAACACGGTATTCGGCATTTTTGCTTATTTTCAATTTTACATTAACGCAAATATTTTCATCATCGTTATCATACTTATATTCACACATTTCACGTTCAAAATGTTCGTTTGTCACTTCAACCTCCCTTATCCGTGACAACCTAAACATTCTGTAATCATCGGCTTTTCTGCAATATGCGATAAGATACCACGATTTACTTTTAAAATACAGTTTAAGCGGCTCTGCAATGCGCTCGGAAATTTCGCCGTTACTGTTTATATACTTCAGCTTCAGTGCAAATCGTTCAATTATCGAATCTCTTATTTTATCGAAAAAATTCTTTTGTTCCACCTTCCAATCCGAAAAGTCAACGTCAATCCATGAACTGTCGTTAGATTTAAAAAGTAATGACATTTTATCCGCAATGCCTGTTTTTTCAACATTCGGCAACACTGACATAGCAGTAAGTGCCGTTATTATCGCACTTTGTTCTTCCTTTGATATAACCGACTTGTCAAGTATAAAATCATCAAGAATAGATATTCCGCCACCTTTGCCCTTGGTGGTGTAAATCGGTATTCCGGCACCCGACAGGATTTCAACGTCACGATAAATCGTACGGCTTGATACTTCAAATTTCTTTGCCAATTCATTAGCCGTTATGGTCTTTTTGTCAAGCAATATGTATATAATTTCAAATAATCTGTTAATTTGCATAATTTCACCTTTATCTATGTACAAAAAAAGGAGCTACAAAATTGTAACTCCTTTAAATGACTTTTACGCAAGTTTTGCAAGTTTAAGAGCAAGCTGTGACTTCTTTCTTGCAGCGTTGTTCTTGTGAAGAATACCGCGGTTTACACTTTGGTCAAGCTTCTTTGCAGCTTCGTTGAAAAGCTGTTGAGCCTCTTCCTTGTTGCCTGCCTTTGCAGCTGCTTCAAACTTTTTGATAGCTGTCTTTAGAGCAGTCTTGTGAGCCATGTTGATAAGAGTCTTCTTTTCTGTAACTCTTACTCTTTTTTTAGCTGATTTAATGTTTGGCACTTTTTTACACCTCCACGAAATTTAATCTATAATACCGTAATATTATACATCATCGCAGAGAGAATTGCAAGCTTTTTTTATTATTTTTTAACGTTTTATCTATTTTAACCAAAAAACATTGTTTTTTCAATGAATATATAAATACTTTTATGTAAACTAACCAATTACATAGTGAGCATTGTTTTATAATAATCCAAACTTGAAAACTTTTGGTCAAGCTGAAGTTCAACATACTGTTCGGCGATTTTGCAAAGCAACTTCATCAATCCGTCACTTGCATTAAAACTGAGCATTTTTTTATCATCTGAATATATTATGTAATCCAAAGCTCTGTAAAGATTTTTGTCCAACTTAACAATATATTTGCCGCCGCACGCTCTGCACACACTTCCGCCCTTTAGCAAGTCAAACGCATACACCTCATTACTTCCGCATGACACACACGCATTAAGCTGTGGCGAATATCCGCCTATACTCATCATTTTGAGTTCATACACCGCTTTAACCTTGTCCATCGGCTCATCACGGTACGCAAGTGCATACACACTGTTCAAAAACAAATGCAACATTCTCGAATCGGGGTTATTCATACCAAGAATACAATAAGTTATATCTGCAAGATAAACGCACAGGGATAATTTTTTTATATCTTCCGAAACAGGATAAAAGCCGTCAAGAGTGTCAATATTATTAATTGTCATTATATCTTTTCCAACACCTTTGTAAAAATCAAAATCACCGTAACACAAAAATTGACTTGATGCGGCAGCTTTGCTCTTTGATTTTTTAACACCGTAGCTGACGGCCTTAACTATCCCGTATTCTTCCGTAAATACAGTCAGCATTCTATGCCCTTCACCGTAATCGGACTGCTTTATGATAATGCCTCTTGCTCTAATTTCTGCCATGTATCATCCTTATCCTCTTGCTCCGTTATACCGCTTACCGTTTTATACAGCAAATAAGCGTCTATATCGCCCGTTCTCGTAAAAGTTTCCCACGAAAGTCTGTTAAGCTCCATAACCTATCCCTCCGAAAAAATAACTTATTATCTTTATGTTTTTCATTTTTTCAGCGGTTATACTAACACTATTTACTATTCATTTGTGAAACCGAAATTCTTGATTAAAAAGTCACTGTTTCTCCAATCCGATTTTACTTTTACCCAAAGTTCAAGGTAGACTTTTTTATCAAGCATTTTCTCGATGTCGCCTCTTGCCATCGTACCTATTTTCTTAAGCATTTCTCCGTGCTTACCGATTATAATTCCCTTATGTGACGCTTTTTCGCAGTATATTGTCGCGTAAATATTTGTAATTTTTTCTTTTTCCTGCATTTTGGTGATTTCAATAGCAATACCGTGCGGAACTTCCTTATCAAGCAGCCACAAAAGTTTTTCGCGGATAATTTCAGCCGCAATCTGTTTTTCGGGCTGATCCGTTACCATATCCGAATCATAAAATTCCGGTCCTTCTTCAAGATAGTCCTCAATATCGTGCAATAAAATATCGACTCCGTCATTATTCTTTGCACTTACAGGCACTATCGACGCAAAATCGTGCATACTCGAATAATCTGCAATTATCGGAAGTAAATCCTCTTTTTTCATAAGGTCTACTTTATTCAAAACCAATATGCACGGAAGTCCTGTTTTTGAAATATTTTTTGCTATTTCACGTTCTGTTTCCTGTATTTTTTTACTTGCGTCCACAACAAATATAAGTACATCCGTATCGTCCATACTTTCATTTGCAACGTGTACCATATATTCCCCAAGCTTGTTATGCGGTTTGTGTATTCCGGGTGTATCGGTAAATATAATCTGTTCTTCATCTGTTGAGTAAATTGCAAGTATTTTATTTCTTGTTGTCTGAGGTTTATCTGATATTATTGCAATCTTTTGTCCTACTATCGTATTAAGTAATGTTGACTTTCCCACATTCGGCATACCTATTATTGCCGCAAATCCCGATTTAAAACTTTTCTTATTCTTCATAATTTTTTCTCCTAATCACGAGTTATTCCGAGCGAAGTTAAAACTCTTTCCTGTTTTTCGCACATTATTTCTTCACCATCTTTATCATCAACATGGTCATATCCAAGCAAGTGGAGCATTGAATGTGCCGTCAAAAAAGCCACTTCTCTCAAAAAACTGTGTCCGAATTCATTCGCCTGTTCTCTTGCACGTTCCATCGATATAACAATATCACCAAGCATCACAAGCTCACCGTCCATATCGTACTCATCGTCCGATATTCCGTCCCCATCAAATTCCAGCATTGGGAATGACAAAACATCCGTCGCTCTGTCAATATCTCTCTGTTCCTTGTTTATAGAACGAATTGTATCATTATCCACAAGCGTAACGCTGATTTCAGCGTCGAAGTCACATTCTTCTTCCTCCATAACGGCAATGCAAACGTCCTTTATTGCCTTTTCAATTTCCGGAGTTAACTCTTCCTTATCCTGTTCGTTTTCAAGTATTAGTTCAACCATTTGATTTCCTCTTGTTTCTTCTCTTTTCCTGTTCCTCGTCATACTTTGCGTATGCTTTTATAATTTGTTGTACAAGCGGATGACGTACAACGTCTTTTTCGGTAAATGTACAAAAAGATATATCTTCAATATTTTTTAGAATTTTAGCCGCCTCTTTTAATCCCGAGCGCTTATCTCCCGGCAAGTCGATTTGAGTTATATCACCCGTTACAATCGCTTTAGAACCGTAACCTATTCTTGTCAAAAACATTTTCATCTGCTCAGGTGTTGTATTCTGTGCCTCGTCAAGAATTATAAACGCATTGTCAAGAGTACGGCCACGCATATATGCAAGCGGTGCAACTTCAATTACGCCCTTTTCCTGATATTTCAAGAAGCCCTCACCGCCGAGCATTTCATACATACCGTCATAAAGCGGTCTTAAATACGGGTCAACCTTATTCTGCAAGTCACCCGGAAGAAAACCGAGTTTTTCGCCTGCCTCAACAGCAGGTCTTGTAAGAATAATTCTGCTTACCTCTTTACTTCTAAGTGCCGTTACAGCCTTTGCAACCGCAAGATATGTTTTACCCGTACCGGCAGGACCTATACCGAACACAATAGTATTTTTGTCTATCGCGTCAACGTACTTTTTCTGTCCGAGCGTTTTTGTCTTAATCGGGTGACCCTTTGCACTGATTGCAATACAGTCATCACCCATCATTTTAATGTCAATCCCGCCGTTTTCCTGTACCATTGTTATCGCATACAATACTTTCTGCTGGTCGATAATCTCGCCTCTTGCGATAATCTGCATAAGCATATTAATAACTTGGCTTGCCTTTTCAACATTTTCTTCTTCACCTGTCACTCTCAAAGCGTTGTCGCGTGACGCGATATTTACCGAAAGTGCTTTGTCAAGCATTTTGACATTTTCATCAAAATTTCCGAAAAGAGATGCCAAATCGACCTCCTGCGGTACTTCAATCTGTCTGTTTATCAAGTATTTCCTCTCCTTCTGTATCAGCCGAAATAGGCTGACTGGTAGCTATATTTTGTATGAAATCCATTTCAAGTTTTACATTTATTGTTTCATTATCAATCTTTTCATATTCAACATTCTCGTCTGTCAAAATTGAGCCGTACAGCAATTCATTTGATATTTTTTCTTCTAAGTCATTTTTTGCAAATTCTACGGCTGTTTCTATACTTATCGGCTCTTTGTTTACATTTACTTCGGTATATTTGACCGTATCGAACGCAATTCCCGTATATCCGAAAAACGGTATACACATTTCATGCCTTGTTTCATTTACATCATATTCTTCAAAATTCATTCTGCCCAAAGGCAATGAAAACATTTTTCCGAAAACCTCAAGCGAAACCATATATCTATTTTTGCCGGTTGGCACTCTCGATTCATAATACAGCTTATAGTCGCCGTTTTTTGAATGAGTTGTATAAGCCATTATATCCGCCATTGAGTGAACATATATGTATTCTTCGGGATAACCCTCTTTATAAGTTGCAACCTTTCCCGATACAATCACATCGCCTGTTTTAACCGCGTCACCGTCATTCAAAACTTCTTCGCCGTTTTTGACAATCATATGATTTATAATTCCGTCACACGCCGCAACAATGTCACAAGGTGTATCTTTGTCAAGAATATTCGGTGGAATAATCTGTTCGTATATCTCTACGCGTGCCTTTGCACCCTCAATATAAACCCATGCCCAAGCTATATGGTCATTGTTATTTATAATCGCCGCCTTGCTTTCCATACCGTCAGGCAGTTTTGCTTTCAGTGCACCGCTCTTTATACCGATACTGTCAAGCGTAGATATTATACCGTTTATATCGCTGTTTTCCACACCGTTAATTTCAACAACCCATATAAACTGAGCCGACACGGCAAAAAATATGATACACAATGCAAATCCAATCAAAAACAAATATCGTTTTCTGTACAGATGCATTAAATGCTTTATTCCGCGTCTTTGTGATATTTTGATTTTTACATTACTCTTTTTTCTGACTTGACGTATATGAAAAAAATCCTTTATGTAAATACACATTTCAATACCGTCATCAAACGGTTTTATGTTCCATACATAAATATTACGTCTTAAACAAATATTTATAAATCTTTCTGCACCTTTGCCATACACTTTTATTATAACATATCCGTAAAGAAATTTAAAGAACTTCTTAAACATTTTTTACTCCCTTTTTCAGATTTCGTATTCAATTTGCTTAAATTGACCCGATATTAATATATCTTCAAAACGTATTCTGTCAATCGAAAGTCCATTTCCGAACACTCTGACTATCCCCATAGGCGTTGACACCCGAATTTCCGTATCCGTATAACTGAGTATTCCTTTATGATTTTCTATATATATTTCACTCGCACCCGCGATTGTAAGTTTGGGAATATTCATTATAACTTCTTTCGGCACTCCCCAAGCGTCTGCTATACTTTCTGATATACATTTTTTCATTTTTACCAACTCCTATAATAAATTATGATAAACAAGCGGTTTTAAGTACAAAAAAGTTATCATATAATTTAATAAAAATTAAAATCGGAGATGATAATGTGAAAATAAAGAAAATACTGATTTACTTGTTTGCCGTCGGTGCGGTTGTTCTGCTTATAAAAAATGCGTCAAGTGCGATAAGATACGCCTCAGACGCAATAGATTTATGTCTTGAAATGATTGTACCGACTCTTTTTCCGTTTTTTATATGTTCGGGAATTTTGATATATTCCGGTTTTTGCGAACTTTTGGCAAAGGCATTTCAATTTTGTATGTATCCGCTTTTTCGGATAAGTCCCGTTGGGAGCAGTGCCTTTATACTCGGTATTGTAAGCGGTTATCCTTTAGGTGCTGTTACCGCAGGTGAATTATACGCAAACAATTACCTTTCAAAAACAGAGGCTGAACGCTTGCTTGCTTTCTGTAACAATTCAGGTCCTCTGTTTATATTGGGTTCTGTCGGTATTGCGATATATTCAAATATAAAATACGGTATCGCTCTTTACATCGCACACATTCTTGCGGCTTTAACGGTCGGTATTCTGTTTAGATTTTACGGCAGAAACAAACACACCGCACCTCCGACAAGAATGACAACACCCGAAAGAAGTATGGGTGAAATATTCGATATTGCACTTCAAAACAGCATCAGAAATATATTGACCGTTTGCGGAGCGGTACTTTTTTTCAGTGTAATAAGCAGACTTTTTCTTGACATTTTGCCTGTCGGCGGAGTTACGTCCGCACTTGTTTCGGGGCTTTTGGAATTTGTTACGGGGACAGTAAAAATATCGGGATTGACTATTCCTATTATGGATAAATTGGTATTTACATCTGTTGTTGTCGGCTTTGCGGGACTCAGTGTACACGCACAGGTTATGGCTGTAATTGCAAGATTTCATCTGTCGCTCGCACCGTATATAATCGGTAAAGCCATGCACGGAATTATAGCGGGACTATATATGTACATATACTTTAGATTTAACCCTATAACAACGGCAGTATTTGAGCCGTCTATGAGCCGTTCGTTTGCAATTTCATCGACTATCGAAACCGTTACCGCAATCATTGTTGTTGTAGCCTGTATATTTTGTGCATTCGGTCTTTATTTAAAACAAAATAGTGAATATAAAAGGGACACTAAATTTTAGTGTCCCTCAAACTCTGATATATATTTTTTTAGAATACAAATTCAAATTCCAAATCACCGATTTGAACAATTTCTCCCTCTTTTATTCCCATATTGATTAAGTCCTCAATAACACCGCGTTTAAGCAATGCACGTTGGAAATACTGCAATGACTCTTGGTCGGAGAAGTTTACGCTGCCGCCGACAGCCTCAATCCATGAACCCGATATAACGTATTTTTCGTTTTCGCGTTTAATTTCATAGCCTTTTTCGTCATCCGTAATGTATTCTTCTTCGTTAATATCCATTTCAGGCTCGAATATAGCTATCGGAGGTAATTTTGAAAGTTCCTCGTAAGTTTTATTCATAAGTTCCGCAACACCTTTATTTGTAGCGGCAGAAATTTCAAATACTTCTATACCTCTGTTTTTCATTTCTTCAAGAAATGCGTTGTATTTGTCCATATCTTGAATTATGTCTGTTTTATTTGCCGCCACAATCTGCGGTCTTGATTCCAATTCCAAATCGTATTTTGAAAGTTCCGAATTTATAATATCAAAATCTTCTATCGGATTTCTTCCCTCAATTCCAGAAACATCAACAACGTGAATTAATATTCTTGTACGCTCAATATGTCTTAAAAATGCGTGTCCAAGACCTACACCCTCACTTGCACCCTCTATAATTCCCGGAATATCGGCAAGCACAAAACTTCTGTGGTCGCCAAGATCGACTACACCCAAATTCGGCTCAAGCGTTGTAAAGTGATAATTTGCAATTTTCGGATCTGCTTTTGTCGTCATTGAAAGCAATGTTGACTTACCGACATTAGGAAAACCTACAAGTCCGACGTCAGCCAAAAGCTTCAATTCAAGTACAATTTCACGTTCATCGCCTGTTTGTCCGTTTTTCGCAAAGTTCGGAGTTTGTCTTATCGCCGTAGCAAAATGAGCATTACCCCAACCGCCGTTACCGCCTCTTGCAAGAACAACCTCTTTATCGGGATCGGATAAATCGGCAATCAAGCGATTACTTTCCGCGTCACGAACGATTGTACCTTGCGGTACTTTGATTATTATATCTTCACCCTTTTTACCCTTTTGACGTTTACCCGAACCGTCCATACCGTTTTGAGCGACATACTTTCTCTTATATCTGAAATCCATAAGAGTAGTCATACCAAGCTCAACTTTAAATATAACATTACCGCCCTTACCGCCGTCACCGCCGTCAGGACCTCCTGCCGCAACATACTTTTCACGATGAAAAGATATTGCGCCGTTACCGCCCTTACCGGCCTTTATAAAAATTTTAGCCTTATCTATAAACATATTTATTCTCCGTTTCGATTATTAACAATTATATATTTTTTCCAACTTATAATATATCATTACACCGCCGTTTGTGTCAATAGTTATTTTGTATAATGAATTATTAATTATTCAAAAAAAATATACCTACGAGTGTAAGGCATATTTTTCTTATGCACGCGGATGAGCTTTTGCATATACGTCTTTAATTTTACTGTTCATCATTCTTGAATAAACTTGCGTCGATGAAATATCTGCATGTCCCATCATTTCTTGAATTGAATGTAAATCAGCACCGTTTTCGAGAAGATGTGCCGCAAACGAATGACGTAAAGTATGCGGTGTTATATCAGTTTCGATACCTGCGATATGCTGATAGTATTTTATAAGTTTCCAGAACCCCTGTCTTGAAAGACGCGCACCGCTGCAATTTACGAACAACGCTGTTTCGTTTTCATCTTTAACCATATATTTTCTGACATTGTTTATGTAATTTTCAAGTGCGTCTTTTGCCTGATGTCCCATAGGAATAATACGTTCTTTCTTTCCGCCCTTACAACGAACAAAGCTCATAGGAACATTAACATCACTTACGTCAAGATTGATAAGTTCACTCACTCTTATACCTGTTGCGTACAAAAGTTCAAGCATAGCCTTGTCACGTATACCCTTATTATCACAGTTTTTAGGTTGTTCCAAAAGAAGTTCAACTTCTTCGCCTGATAAAATTTTCGGAATTTTCTTTTCCACATGAGGTGCCTCAAGATTAGAAGTCGGATTTGACTTTACAACACCGTTTTGCATCATAAACAAATAATACGAACGAAGTGACGCAAGTGTCCTTGAAACAGTCGAGCTTGCTCTGCCCTCCTTTTGAAGATAAAGCAAATATGACAATACCGTGGTCTTTGTTGTAGACGATATATCCGTTACGCCTGTTCCGTCAAGATAAGAAATATATTGTGTAACATCACGCTTATATGATTCAACTGTGTTTAGCGATTTATGGCGTATATCTGTCATAAAACTTGTGTATTCCTTAACGTAGGTATTCATTTTGTTCATTCCTCCGAGTTTACTGTTTCTTTACGTATATTTCAAAAATATTTCATTTATGTTTCAATGTGATTATAATTATACCACATTTTTTTAATTTGTAAACCCCTATTTTTCTTGTTTTTACGCCATTTTCAGCGTTTTAGCTTAATTTCGGCGAAACCCAGCTCATAAATGTTGTGGTCAAGTATCCCTCCGACAATGACGCAACACAAAATATAGAAATTATTATTATCATAAAAAATATATACGAAAAAATTATTTTTTTTGATTTTCTTTCGGAATTAAGTGAATATTTAATGCTTACAGCCGAAAAAAGCAGTAATGTCGGTATTGTTATAAGTATTGTCGGCATTGTTGAAAGCATAACAAGCATACCTTTTGCTCCATAGAATTTAATAAATGACGCGGTTGTAAAACCTATTATAAACCCTTTCCTTACAATAATCGCTCCCGTTACAATAAAACCGAATCGCAAAAATCCCATTAAAAATACAATTCCGACACTGATAAGATTAGCTTGTAACGAATTTTTAAAAACAGTCATACTGTTCTTATTTTCGCTTACAGCCGTACAAAAACTGCCTATATAATTTTTTATCCCCTCTGCCATATCGCCGCTGTTTTTCGCCAAATACACACTCCCTACCGTCACACCGACAACAAGCAAAAAAATAAGCAATCCCAAAAGTCCGTTACCGTGTTTTTCGTCGGCTGCAATGTCGTTTAATTTCACACGTCCCACCTCCAATTCAATATTATTCAAAAAATCAGTGTTTTATCACTAATTTATTGTGCTTATATTCTTATATTATTTACACTGCCAATTTTTTTTGGTATAATAATATAGTTAAAAAACATATGTAAGGAGAGAGATACAATGAACAAAACACTGAAAAAAGTCTTGAGCAGTGTTATTTCAGCATCTATGTTGTGTTCGGTCCTTGCCACACCGCACACCGCATTGGCTGATGACGCACTGCCTACGGACGGTCTGCTTATGGACATCACGTTTGATGAAACAGGCACTTCCTCTGGCTCATTCAATGCAACGGTCGGCGGTACCGTTACGGAACACGGCAGTGTAGGCTATGTTGACAACTATGACGTTTCAAGCAAAGCATTAAGCATTTCAACAGACGCAGCAGGCAATTATCTTGAACTTCCGAAAGGTCTTTTAAACGGCAAAGATGCCGCAACATTTTCTTTTTGGATTAAACCGTCAAGCAGATGGGCGTTTATGACAACACCTGTAAGCGGTTCACAAGATTATCTTAACGAAAAATATTTAGGTATGCTTGCCTCATCATCAGGCTATACCGTTGAACGTTACAACAACAGCGGAACACGTCTGAGCAGCGTTAATGCAAACGCAAGCGGTGACTGGCAATACGTCACAACAGTATTTACCGCTGACGGTACAAAGGTATATGTAAACGGTAAACTATTAGCCTCAGACACTGCGGCAGTTGACATCAAGTCACTGTTTACTGCTGACGCGTCTACATGGATCGGTCACGCAAACTGGGGTAGCGGAGAAGGTTTTTCGGGTATGATTGATGATTTCAAAGTATACGGCAGAGCATTGAACGAAACCGAAATTAACCAACTTGCCGCAAAAGCTATACAAAGAGAGCAAGAGGAAACTGTAAAAGAAAAGAATTGTCTTGATATTAACACTCAATTCTATACAAATTACAGTGTTACAGAAAGTGGCAATAACGTTACCGTTTCAGTTCCGTCGCCTTCAGAGGACAAATATGAAATAATTGCAGCTTCATACTCAAACGGTGTTCTTACAAATGCAGCAAAAAAGAGTAAATCAGATGTAACATCAGACAAAACAGTTACTTTTGAAAATATAAAGAAAAACGAAAATGACACTGTAAAAGTGTTCGTATGGAATTCAATAGACGGCTTACAACCGTTAAGTGACAACAAAGCATTCCAAATCCGTACAGGCGATAAAGTAAAAGTGAAAACAAGCGTTACAAACTACACTCCGTCAGAGCAGTCTGTTTCATTACAAATTGTTCCTTTTGACAAAGACGGAAAGCAGTCCGACGCTGTACAGACGCTTGATTCTGTAACACTCGGTATTATGGACAGTTACGACTTTACAGATTACATAACAGGTGACAGTAATGTTTCGTATTATAAAGTTCTTGTATCAAGCACAGTTGATGACAAGACTGCAACCTACGAAGCAGGTTACTTACCTACCGCAAGCGTTGAATTTCCTGACGCTACACCTGCCGACAGTGCAGACACAACGGAAGGTGTTCACGACCCGACAATATTCAAAGACCCTGTTACAAAACATTATTTTGTATACTCAACACACAATCTTGTATTTGAATCAGAAGATTTAATTAATTGGGAAAAACACGATTATACAAAAAAAGTAACAGTGCCTAAAAAAGCTAAGGAATTTATTGATAAAAATTATTCGGGCACAACCGCCAACACAACTTATTGGGCACCCGATTTGTACTATAAAGAGGGCGACGACCACCCGTACTGGTTCTATCTTTCAACATCATGCGGACTTGGCGGCAGGAACTCGGTTATAAGCCTTGTAAAGTCCAAATCACCGGAACTTTGGGACGACATCGACAATAATATAGACGCAGGTGTTGTAATTGCAAGTAAGGAAGATAAGAATTATAATACTAACTGTATTGACGCAAACATCTTTACAGATACAGACGGCAAAACATACTTTATTTGGGGTTCGTTCTGGAAAGGTATCTATATGGCAGAACTCAATACCAAAACAGGTCGCATAGAAGGTATCGACTATACTTCTGACGAAACTATTCTTTCAAGCGGTCGAAACTTTGGTACAAGATTATTCTCAACTCCCAGCGGTGTTGTAGGTCCGGAAGGTCCTTATACAGTATACAATAAAGACACAGGTTACAGATATATGTTCACTTCTTACGGCTGGCTTGGTACTAACTACAATATAAGAGTTGCAAGAACAAAGAAGACTTTTACTGACGTTCTTAAAGACACGCCTCACAAACAACTTCTCGACCAGAAAAACAGACCTGTCGGAGCAACATATGCAGAGCAAAGCTCTCTTGATGAACTTTGGGGCTACAAGATGTCGGGCTCATTCCAGCTTGGTGACGGCATTGAATATGTCGGCAGCGGTCACAACAGTGTATTCCAAGACGACGATGGTCAATGGTATCTTGTTCAGCACTGCCGTAAGGTAGCTGACTCAATAGCTTATCTTCAAGTCAAGAAAATTCTTTGGACTAAGGACGGTTGGCCGGTAATCTCACCTCTTGTATATGCGGGTGAAAAAGAACAAGAAATTCCTAAGGAAATGATTTACGGTACTTGGGATTTATCAAGTGTAGGTCACACAATTATGAGAGATGATGTTACCGATGTGAGCAAGAGTGCCGCATATAAGGGTACTGACTTACCTGTACATTCAAGCCAAATCATTCTCCAACCGGACGGTACAATCGGTAACGGTATCGGCACTTGGGAATATGACAACGACTATACTGTAACACTAAAATTTAACGTAGACGGTGACGACACCAATTACGAATTCTATCAGATGGGCGATACAATGAAGTTGTTCGTTATGACAGGTTACGATAAAGATAAGAGAGAATCTGCAATTATAATGACAGGTACTGACCAAAACGGTGTTGCAAGCTTTGCAAAAAAGAGCAATGCGGTTTCACAGTCAACAGAACCAACAAGCAACGTTACAACCACCCCAACTACAATCACAAAAAGCACACAAGGCAATCCAATCCTTGGCTTTGACGCAGCCGGCAAGACTCTATACGCAGGCGACCCTGCCGCATATGTTGAGGACGATACAGTTTATCTATATGCCGGACACGACACATCAACAGGTGACAGCTATGTAATGCCTGAATGGGTATGTTACACTTCAAAGGATATGGAAAACTGGGAATATAAAGGCTCTGTTATGAGTGCTAAAGATATTTCTTGGAGATCAAACGATACATCAGCCTGGGCAAGTCAAGTTATCAAGCACAACGGTAAGTATTATTTGTACTTCTGTACTTGGGATAAAACTTCAAGCGGTAAGCAGTCAATCGGTGTTGCAGTATCTGACTCCCCTACAGGTCCGTTTACAGACATAGGAAAACCGCTTATTCAAGGTACATTAACAGAGCCGCAAGCTCGTGACCATGATGACATCGACCCTACCGTTTGGGTAGAAACCGTTGATGGTGTTGAACATCGTTATCTTGCTTGGGGTAATACTAACTTCTATGTATGCGAACTTAATGATGATATGATTTCCGTAAATGATTTAGATGAGGACGGTTCTATCCAAATGGGCAAAGACATACTTCAACAAAAATTTGATGGGCTTCCGGATGGTCTTGGATTTACAGAAGCTCCTTGGATTTATCGTCAGCAAGATGCAGACGGAAATTACACAGGTAAATATTATTTGTTCGGTGCTTTCGGTTGGCGTGAGCAAATGGGTTACGCAACATCAGATTCAATGTACGGTCCTTGGAAATGGGGCGGCGTTATAATGGAGCCGACAGCTACTTCAAACACCAACCACCCTGCCGTTATAGATTTCAACGGCAAAACATACTTTATCTACCACAACGGCTCTCTTGTTTGGGGCAGTGGTTTTAGAAGAAGTGTCTGCGTTAGTGAAATGACATTTAACGAGGACGGTACTGTTCCGTATATCGATGAAACTTCAACAGGTCTAACAGGTACTGCTTCCGTCATATCAACAGCAGACAACAAATATATCGGCTACACTGCATTTAATAACCCATCAGATGATGCAAGTTATCCTCTTAAAAAGCCACTTACAGCCACTGCTGACGGTGCCGATTTAAAGACAACTCAATGGGAAATTGAACAAGGGAAATTAGACAGTTCAAACGAAAATTACGTTTCAATTCAATCCGTTTATAAACCTGGATTATATCTATGCGTTAAAGGTAAAAAAGTAATTTTAACACAACAAGCCAAAACAGACACCGTTTTAGCAAGAAGAATGACATTTAAGACAGTCAAAGCTATTGATGGTACAGATGGAAATGTTTCATTTGAAAGTGTTTCAAGACCTGGATATTTCATCACAGTATCGGGCAAAAATATCACACTTACAAACGGTTCAAATACCGCAAATTGCTCATTTTCAGTTACAAACAAATAATTAAAAACACAAAATACCGTTGCTTTTTGGCAACGGTATTTTTTTATTTTGTACAACAAAAACCATTCTGAAATGTTTAATTTTTAACAACTAAAAGCCTTATATTTTATATGACAGAAAAATCATTTTTAAATTTCATACAACAAAAAAAGTCGTTCCGAAATGTGTAACCATTTCGAAACGACCCGGTTATTCAAAAATTAGTCAGCATAAACACTGCACTGTGTCTTATCTCTGCCTTTTCTTTCAAACTTAACCTTACCGTCGATTAGTGCGAACAATGTATCATCGCTACCGATACCAACATTGTTACCAGGATGAATCTTTGTTCCTCTTTGTCTAACAAGAATGTTGCCTGCAAGAACGAACTGACCGTCTGCTCTCTTTGCACCTAGTCTTTTAGACTCACTGTCACGACCGTTTTTTGTACTACCCATACCTTTCTTATGAGCCATTTAAAACACCTCGCTATCTTAATGTCTTATCATGCGTAATTAGGCATTAATCTTTGTGATTTCTACCTTTGTGAAAGGTTGTCTGTGACCCTTCTTCTTACGCTCGTTCTTCTTTCTCTTCATCTTGAAAACGTAAATCTTCTTAGCTTTACCGTTCTTTACGATATTAGCTTCAACTGTTGCGCCTGCTACTGTAGGAGCACCGACCTTTACATCTTCACCTTCACCGACCATAAGTACCTGATCAAATGTTACTGCTGAACCTTCTTCAGCTTCGATTTTTTCAACGAAAAGTGTATCACCTTCGCTAACCTTGTACTGTTTGCCGCCTGTTACGATTACTGCGTACATCCAAAACACCTCCTCTTAAATTTATGAGGACACGCTATCATAGGTACTGCGAGCAGATTTAAAACCCATTCTATGCGGTCACTATTACATAATACCATATTATTAATAGCTTGTCAAGCATTTTTTAATCTTCTTTTAAATTTATTATTACACCGACCGACGGTTTCGGGAATACGCTGATTGTAACCTCCGGCAATCTCTCACCCATTGCAGTTATATTTCTTATCTGTTCGACTCTTACAGGGTTCATTATGAACATTATATCGTACTTTCCGTCTTGAATATCTCTGTAGCACGATTCATAACTTCTTGTCGAATGTACATAATCCTCATACTTTTCTTCATCAATATGAAACACATCATCAATTATCAGCTTATTCAGTGCCACTATATCAAGATTGCAATATTCCTTTGACATATCGGGATAAACGTCATTTTTAATGTAATCCTTATCCAAAAGCACCATTCTGTAAAAATAATCACCACCGCAATATGCCGCAATTCTTGTTTCGGCTTTTACAGTGCTTATTTGCTTAACCATTGTACGAACAAGCGTTTCATCATTTGAATCGACAATAATTTTTTCAACTCTGAAATGATCTTGTGCACCTGCAATAAAATGTGATTCACTGAAATTCTTTATAGTTTTCACTTCTCTGTGTACAGGAAGTACAACAAGACCGTCTGAATGTGCATTTGAAAGCGACATCATCATATAATTATACGGTTCTTTTCCCGTATGATTCGGATTATGCTCTTTCATATAATCTTTGTACTGCAAACAAGTTTCGTATCTTGTCTGACCGTCAGTGATGTACAACGACAAATCCTTAAAATGTTCAATAATAAAGTCGATTGTCGGCTTATATGAAATTTTCCAAATTTTTTGCTGTACATTATCGTCAGATGAAAATTCAAGATCAGGCTTTTCTTCCCTAAGCTCATTCATCAAATTGAAAAGTTCTTTTTCAGGTTCTACATAAAGGCAACTTATCATACTCATATCGGCATTTGTTGATTTTAAAAGCTCATATCTGTCAAGCATAGAAACTTCGTGTGGCTTTTCGCAAGGCATAATTGCTCCCTTGCCTATTTCCTCAAGTTCAACAAGTGCAACAAAGCTTGTATTTGAATAATGAGTATCGTACATTTCTATCGTCTGTTCGTACATATATATGACAGGTTCTTCATCTCTGACAAGAATACCGTCCTCAATCCATTTATCAAGATAGTTTTTCGCTCTTGTAAATGTATTTTCTTGTCTTGTATCACTTTCAAGCTTTTTACCTGAAAACAGACGCACCGAATTGTATTCGCTCTTGTCATAAAGTGCATCCTTATCTTCTTTTGTCATATTATAATAAGGCGGCGAAATGACTGAGCCGAGATTGTCAATTTTATCCGTATTATATCTGTATCCTCTGAACGCTTTTATATTAGCCATAAAAGTATCACCAATCCTTTCTTTCATTAATTCGCCCCACGGCGAAAACTGTTCCGTCTGTTAAAAATATAAAATTTATATTGAAAATCCATTTATTTTCTGTTTTATTATGTTTGTTTCGTCAAATAATAATACCATACCAATTAAATAAGGAGGTTAAAACATATGCACAAAATATCCTGTTTTATAAAAGGTACTCTGGTAGGTTTTGCTGTCGGTGCGGCAGTCGGTGTAATGACTGATCCTCTATCCGACAGAGAACGTCGCAAAATTTCAAAAAAGACTGAGGGTATTTTTAGGAATATCGGTTCTGTTATGGATAATATAATAGATATTTTCCATTAAGCACAAAACGAGGCTACTCAAAATTGTAAGCCTCGTTTTTAGTATTATTCTTCTGAAATATCTTTTCCGAGATACTTAGCAACTGAATATACATCTTTATCCCCTCGTCCTGAAAGACACACGACAAGTATTTCATCTTTTTTCATTGTAGGTGCAATTTTTCTTGCAAGAGCGATTGCGTGTGATGATTCGATTGCAGGAATAATTCCTTCCATTCTTGACAAATACACAAAAGAATCCACTGCCTCTTTATCTGTTATCGGATAATATTCCGCTCTGCCCGTTTTCGCCATGTAGGCATGTTCCGGACCTATTCCAGGATAATCAAGTCCTGCTGAAATTGAATATACAGGCATAATATTACCGCCGTTGTCTTGTAAGAACAGCGACTTCATACCATGAAGTACACCGACCGTCCCCTTAGTTATAGACGCCGCATGACGTTCTGTATCAACGCCGTCGCCCGCTGCCTCTGCACCGTAAAGCTTTACAGAAGGCTCGTCAATAAAATCGGCGAACATACCGATTGCGTTTGAGCCGCCGCCCACACAAGCCATAACTGCGTCAGGAAGTTTACCTTCCATTTCAAGAAGTTGTTTTCTTGTTTCTTTGCTTATTACACTCTGAAAATGCTTTACAATAAGCGGATAAGGGTGTGGACCTACCGCTGAACCCAATACATAAAATGTATCTTCGGCATTTGCTGTCCAAGCACGCATAGCTTCATTTGTAGCATCTTTTAGTGTTCCTGTTCCCGATGTAATAGGATGAACCGTAGCACCAAGCAAATTCATACGAAATACATTAAGTGCCTGTCTTTTTGTATCTTCCTCACCCATATATACATCACATTCAAGTCCCAAAACAGCCGCAAATGTCGCAGTTGCAACACCGTGCTGTCCCGCACCTGTTTCGGCAATGACTTTTTTCTTGCCCATTCTCTTTGCGAGCAAGCATTGACCTATTACGTTATTAATTTTATGTGCACCTGTATGGTTTAAATCTTCACGTTTCAAATAAATCTTCGCACCGCCAAGATCCTTTGTCATTTTTTCGGCATAATACAAAATTGACGGTCTGCCCGTATATTGCTTGTGATAATAATTAAGCTCACGGTTAAAATCCTCGTCATCTTTGTACTTGTTAAATGCCTCCTCCAAATTAATAAGTGCATTCATAAGAGTTTCAGCGGCATACTGTCCGCCGAATTCTCCGTATCTACCCTTCTTTTCCACTATTCTATTCTCCTCTCGTCAATCTATGTATAACACATTATAACAAATTTTTTGCATTTGCACAAGAGTTTTTATAATATTTTTTCATAATATTTCATTCGTCCACGGTTTATTGACTAAAAATATTGCGTATGCTATAATAAATATTAGAAGAATTTAATCAAAGGAGATTTTTACAAATGAATAAAATTACAACAAGAAAATTAGCAATAGCAGGCGTACTTATAGCTGTAGGAGTTGTATGCTCGCCGTTAAACTTTCCTGTCGGCGCGTCAAAATGTTTTCCGGTGCAACATCTTATAAACATAATTGCGTCAGTATTTTTAGGACCGTTTTACGGAGTGATTATGGCATTTATCACATCACTTCTTCGTCTTGCAACTGGTATGGGTACACTTCTTGCATTTCCGGGAAGTATTTGCGGTGCACTTATCGGTGGATTGTGCTATAAATTTTCAAAGAAATTGCCGCTTGCTTATATCGGTGAATTGTTCGGAACAGGTATAATCGGTGCACTTGCCGCTTATCCTATCGCAGTTTACGTTATGGGTAAAGAGGCTGCACTTTTCGCATATGTACTTCCGTTTATAATAAGTTCGGCAGGCGGTACTGTTATAGCAATTTTCCTTGTTACCGCATTAAAGCAAACACACGCACTTGATAAATTTTTCGGAGATGAACAATGATAAAAGACATTATACAAAATGTTTATTCAAAACGTCCGCTTGTTCATAACATAACCAACTACGTTGCCGCAACGGATTGTGCAAACATAACACTGACAATCGGTGCGTCACCGATTATGGCTGATGAGTCTAAGGAAGTCGGTGAAGTAACGCAAATTTCCGACGGACTTGTTTTAAACTGCGGAACAATTTCCGAAAGTCGATTAAACGCTATGCTTATATCCGGTAAAACAGCAAAGTCAAGAGAAATACCTATCGTTCTTGATCCTGTCGGAGTCGGCATTTCCAAATTCAGAACAAGTGCCGTTCATAAAATAATTACGGAAGTAAAACCCGATATTATAAGACTTAATGCATCGGAACTTAAAAGTATTTGCCTTAACATCAAAAATATGTCGGGTGTGGACGCCGTTAATATTGACAGTTTGGACGATACTGTTGAGCTTGCAAAAAAGCTTTCGCTTAAGACCAACGCGATTATAGGTGTAAGCGGTATATCGGATATTGTTACGGACGGCAAAAATACCGCCGTTATTTCAGGTGGGCACGCAATGATGAAAAAAATTACAGGCTCCGGCTGTATGCTTTCATCTGTTATCGGTGCATTTGCCGCCGCAAATCCGAATAATCTTTTTTATGCGGTATCTGTTGCATTCGGTTTATATGCAAGTTGCGGAAGAAACGCATACAAAGAAAATATAGGTATCGCAACATATAAAAACAACTTTTTTGATGAAATGACAAATCCTGATTTGGAGGGGATTGAAATTGAATATAGATAAAAAAACACTAAGACTTTATGCTGTTACGGACAGAACATGGCTCGACGGCAGAACGCTTTATTATGACGTTGAAAAAGCCTTAAAAGGTGGTGTTACACTGCTTCAGCTACGCGAAAAAAATATGTCAACCGACGATTTTATAAATTCTGCAAAAGAAATAAAATCATTGTGCGAAAAATATAATGTACCGCTTATTATAAACGACAATGTGGACGTGGCAAAAGCGGTTAATGCAGACGGTGTGCATATCGGACAAAATGATATGCCCGCTCACGAGGCAAGAAAAATCTTGGGTAAAAACAAAATAATCGGCGTCACCGCAAAAACTGTCGAGCAAGCACAAAATGCCGAAAAAGACGGTGCTGACTATCTTGGCAGCGGCGCAATATTCGGTACAACAACAAAAGGTGACGCAAAGAAAATGGATATGCAGACTTTGAAAAGCATAACAAGCTCTGTTAATATACCCGTTGTCGCAATCGGCGGAATTGACGGTGATAATGTACTTCAATTAAAGGGTACAGGCATAGTCGGTGCGGCGGTTGTTTCGGGTATTTTTGCACAAGATGATATTGAAACGGCGACAAAAGATTTATATAACAAGATTGGAGAAATAATATGAAAACAGCTTTAACTATTGCAGGCTCTGATTCAAGCGGCGGTGCGGGAATACAAGCGGATTTAAAATCATTTGCCGCTAACGGTGTTTTCGGAATGAGCGTTATAAATTCCGTAACTTCGCAAAACACAACAGGCGTTTTCGGTGTATACGATATTCCCTGTGATGTTGTTGCATCACAAATTGACGCGGTATTTAAAGATATTTTCCCTGACGCGGTAAAAATCGGTATGGTATCTTCGGCAGAAATTATAAACACCATTGCAGACAGATTAAAGCATTACAATGCAAAAAATATTGTACTTGATACGGTTATGGTTTCAACAAGCGGTTGTAAACTGCTTCGCGACGACGCAATAGACGCACTCACTTCCGTATTGTTCCCCATTGCCGATATTATCACGCCTAATCTTCACGAGGCACAAATTTTATGCGGTTTTGATATAAGAAGTGAAAGCGATATGGTGCGTGCGGCAGATGTGATTTATAATAAGTATAACGTAACCGTTCTGCTTAAAGGCGGTCACCTTGCAAATACAAGCAACGACTTACTGTATGACGGAAACGAAACTTGGTTTGAGGCTGTCAGAATTGATAACCCCAATACTCACGGCACAGGCTGTACTCTGTCATCAGCCATTGCCGCTAATCTTGCAAAAGGTATGGATATAAAAACCGCCGTAAAATCGGCAAAGGATTATATCACTGGTGCTCTCTCCGATATGCTCGACTTAGGCAAAGGCAGCGGTCCTTTAAATCATATGTATAAATTTTATCCGAATAAAAAGTAACATAAAAAGCGGTTCAGAGGAACCGCTTTTTTATATATTATCATGAACCGTTATAAAGCGCTTTAAAATACCTAAAATTATATATGTTAGCTTCAGTATCAAAGTTAATTCCAAATGAATTTTCAATCTGAGAATCGGTATTATAATCGTATATCGGAAGCATGGGCTCACCATAGAGCTTTCGAATAGGATAATCAAGTCGAATTAAATTTGGAATATATGCTCCTCCCGACGATTGACTAAAACGCTTTTCAACATAAGCATTAATACCCGGAAAAACATTGTATACGATACCCCAATCGCCCATAAACAAATAATGATTATTAAAAATACAAGTAAAATCTCCTCCTATGCTAATTACAATACCATTTTCTTTGGATACATTCAGCTTCAAAGCATCAGCAGTGATATTGTCCACATAATGTTCACGATATGTTTTATTAAAAATTGAATATATCGGAACATATAAAATACCATTAACTATTTGTGCAGGTGAAGTTAGAGTATGAAGCATATAAAAATCTTTTTTAAAACCAACTCGATTACTGTTTATTGTAAAACTGATTTCTTTATCTGTTATACCTTCTTCCATATATTTTAACATTGAAGTTATTAGTTCATTTTCACTGTCTTTTGTTAAAAAATCATTTGGTTTTATATAATTATTGTCATCAAAAGCCAATATATTTATATCCAATAAATATGCAAAATACGGTTTTGACCATTCTTGAATCTTGTATGCGTCATAAGAGGGAATGTCATAGTGAACATAATCCGGTATTGTTTCTTTGTATGATTCAAAAATTTGCTCTATATGATTATAGTGACCGTATTTACTTATATAGTAATCAAAAGCCTCCGCATAGTCATACGAACATCCCAAAATTCTTGAAATGAAAAATGCTGCGTCGGTACGAGTGACACCTCTGTATGGATGTAATTTACTTCCGTTTTCATAACTATACTCGTCTATAAGATCTGCCTTAACAAGCAAATTTATGTACTTTTCTAACTTTGTATCTTTTATATCGCTGAATTTTTCAAGATAAGCAATATTTGTGTTTTCTTCATCATCAGTTTTTACATAGTGGTTATAAAAATTACTGTCAAAATCCATATGAGCTGCTTTGATGAGATCTATCATAAAGTCCTGATATGAAACTCTGTCATCAGAGATATCCAGCGACAGTGTTTTGTCAGGTTCACACCATACATAATTCAGAAAGAAATCCGAAATTTCATTATCCTTATTTGCTTCCGTATATATTTCACAGGTACGTTCAATCGGTATAGCCATTGAACCGTCAATATTAAATGCCGGGACTTCTATTCCGTTTATTTTAACCTTAATATCCGTATACAGAACATTTATGTCGGATTTTGTCGGTTCTGAAATAGGTGTTTTTTCTTTTTGCCAATCATAATCCGCATAGGCAATGCCGTCTTCAAATTTTACATCAAAACCGTAGTTCGACAAAGCTGATACTAATACTGCTGTTTCGCCGCCTATATTGTACGCAGGTATTTCATATCCACATATATCCGTTATTATATCTGTCGGATACACTGCGCCTATAACATCACCGACATTTTCTGCGGTGGCAGTAATACCGAATAACATAAATAAAGCGACTAATATAAATATTTTTCGTTTCATTATTATCTCCTTTTTTATCTTAAATATTGTCCTATGATTTATCCCATTATATCATATTGATTGTAAGTATAATATGTATAAAAATCATATGAAAATGTTGAAATAAGTTCTCCGTCTGACAGCGAATATACTTCTACTTCCTTATTCGCTTTATTTACTTTAGTGTAACAAACTTTATTATCACGTTTGATAAGATACACTTTTCTATCAGATTCTAAAAATACCTCACCGTCAGGATTGTATATATAGTATTTCGAACTTCCTTTTTCGTATTTGTACACTGGTGTATATCCGCTAAAGCCCTCAGTATCCAGAAAATCAATAAATTCCTTTGGATATACAGATGTATATAACAGCATATTAAATCCATCGACCGTATAATTCCCCTTAGGAGATACGCACTCGCTGTCTATATTTTCTGCCAATAAATCCTCAATATAGTCATCAGCGGATTTATATTGCTGATTTTCATCCCAATTCAATGAATCAATATGTTCTCTTGTCTGTATATCATATACCTCAATACTATATTCATCGGTTTCACCGAAACAAATTTTATTTTTATATGGCATTACAAATAATTTTTTATCACTTTTATAAATTATTTCTCCGTTGGGATTGTAAATTATGTATTCATCGTTATATTTGACCGGTGTATATCCTTTCAGCGTATCGGTATAAAAATATGTGAAATCCTTACTATATGTTGGACTGTAATACGGAGGTGACTTAATCAAATTCTCACCCTGTACAAAATACTCACCCAACGGCGATTTCGCCTTATCCAAATCAACTCTTATTTGTTGGTTATTACAAGGATATTCATTCTTATCAAGGTAATCACCACCCAAGTATGAATCATTGTGAGATGAGGCAAGCATTTCACCATCATAACTGTAAAGTTTCATATTTGTTATAAAAGAAGCAGGTTCGGATCCAGCTGAACCGAATGTTGTTACCATATAATAATTATCTGCAAACTCAATACGATCAGTTGCTCTTTGACATGTATCTAACGTATCAACCATCAGTTTATAGTCCATATTTCCTGTTTCGGCATTGTATATACCTGTGCATTTATTATTCTTGCTGTAATTTTCACTTTTGTTGTTATGAATATAAAAATACCATTTCCCGCTTTTTTCAAAGAACACAAACGACCTCTCATCATCAGCAACATCTTCCTCAGGACCGTCATATGTAAATATCGTTTTACCGTCATTTTTTATCCATTGCTTATCCTCACCGCTAAAAAGTGATAAATCACCGTTAATTTTTACTTCATACACATTGCTTTCGTAGTCACTCACATCAAGATTAAACAACTTTAGCATTGTTATTGCCGACTGCTCCATTGTATAATTTGATTTTGGCGAGAAATTGTTATCACCTACTCCTCGCATTATTCCGAGAGAATCCATTTTACGCACAGATTCCTTTGCCCAATCTGAAACTGTGTCATAATCAGAAAATACAGTATCAAATAAAGCTATGTCCTCTTTTACGCCCATAAATTCCGCTGTATTCGTCAGTATTACTGCCGCCTCCTCACGCGTAAGAAACTGTGTCATAATCAGAAAATACAGTATCAAATAAAGCTATGTCCTCTTTTACGCCCATAAATTCCGCTGTATTCGTCAGTATTACTGCCGCCTCCTCACGCGTAATATCGTCATTCGGTGCAAATTCCGTTTCAGAACGTCCATTTATTATTCCCGAATTTGCAAGAAAAGCCACTTCAGCATCATCTGTATCAGCAAACGAACTCTTAACATTATTCTCACTAATCAGTGATTTTTGTTCAAGCATTTTATATGCCAAATGACAAAAATCAATACGCGATATATTAGCGGTTAAATCTCTGTCCGCAAAGAAATTCGGCAATAATCCCGCCTCATCTGCACTTATCAAACTTTCCTCCGCCCATTGTGAATGACTTTCGCTTACTTCCGCAGAAGCACCTATTCCCGACGCTAAAATCATTGACACACATAACGCACCTAAAACAAACTTCTTTTTCATTTTTTCTCTCCCTTTAATATTAAAAATTATTTTTCATCTTCTCTTCTGTTATACAAAAACATCGCTACCGACACGGAGCATATTATTACATAGCCGATAATACTGAATTTATCGGGAATATCGCCGAATGCTATAAACCCCATAAGTGCCGCAAATATTATTTGCGTATAATCGAACACCGATATTTCTCTTGCCGGTGCATATGAATATGCGGCAGTAATCGAAAATTGTCCGCCTGCCGCCGCTATTCCGGCACATATAAGTATTACAAGCTGTGCTATCGTCATAGGTGAATAGTCAACTATCAAATACGGCAATGTCACAACACACGAAAATGCCGAGAAAAAGAATACTATAAACGGGCCTCTTTCGCCTTTCTGACTTAATTTTCTGACCATTGTGTACGCCACACCTGCTCCGAATCCTCCGAGCATTCCCACAAAGCTTGGCAAGCTTGCCGATATTGACTGTGGCTTTATTATAAACAACGCACCAATAAATGCCACTATTACGGCTAAAGCCTGGAACGGCTTTACCTTTTCTTTAAGCACAAAATACGAGCATATAACCGCAAAAAACGGTGACAGCTTATTAAGCATTGACGCGTCCGACAAGACAAGGTGGTCTATCGCATAGAAGTTACACAAAATTCCCATTGTACCGAATATTGACCTAAGCAATAATTCAGGCAAATTCTTTTTATTGAACTTAAATTTTTCGTCTGTTCTTATCAGTACAACAAATGCTATAATAAGTGCTATAAAATTTCTGAAAAAGCTTTTTTGTATTGACGGCAAATCTCCTGCCATTCTTACGAACATATTCATCAATGCAAAGCAAAACGCCGATGAAATTATACACATTATTCCTTTTACTTTATTACTGCTCATTTTTACCCCTACCGTTATTAATTGCTACCATTTCCGCTATTTTTATTCCGTCAACCGCGGCGGACATAATACCGCCTGCATATCCCGCACCCTCACCGCAAGGATACAGACCTTTTATGTTTGACTGCATTGTTTTCTTGTCACGAATTATCCTTACTGGTGATGATGACCTCGTTTCAGGACCTGTTATAACCGCACCGTTGTCGGCAAATCCGTGAAGTTTGTTATCCATAAGCACTATTCCCTCACGCATTGAATCGGTTATGAATTTAGGGAACACTTCATCAAGATTTACCCACGTCACATTAGGCTTATATGTCGGCTCGACCGTATATTCACTGTTACTTTCCGTTCCGAGAAAGTCACCGACTCTTTGACACGGTGCATTATAATTCTTGCCGCCGACTTCAAATGCTCTCTGCTCAATTTCACGCTGAAAATACATTCCCGCAAGCGGATCGTCAGTTTTAAAATCGCTCGGTGTTACATTTACAAGCAATGCGCTGTTTGCGTTTTTTCCGTCACGTGCAAAATAGCTCATACCGTTTGTCACAACACCGCCGTCCTCCGATGCAGACGCAACAACTCTGCCGCCCGGACACATACAGAATGTATACACGCCTCTGCCGCTTTCAAGATGTACCGCCATTTTATAATCCGCCGCCGGAAGTTTTTTATACGCTTTACCGTACTGGCTTTTATTTATCATTTCTTGAGAATGTTCTATTCTCGCACCGACTGAAAAACTCTTTTGCTCCATTGCTATATTGCGATTTTGGAGCATAAGAAAAGTGTCTCTTGCACTGTGACCGATTGCAAGCACAATATTATTTGTTTCAATCACATATTCACCGCTGTCACTTTCAACAACCGCACCGCATATTTCACCGTTGTCGGTTTTTACATTGACAAGTTTATTGGAAAATCTGACTTCACCGCCGAGTTTACGAATTTCACTTCTGATTGACGCAACCATTTTAGAAAGATTATCGGTTCCGACGTGTGGTTTTGAATAATATAATATTTCTTTCGGTGCACCGTGCTTATGAAATTCTTCAAGCACCTTTCTTATACGAAAATCTTTTATACCCGTTGTAAGTTTTCCGTCAGAAAAAGTTCCCGCACCGCCTTCGCCGAACTGTACATTTGATTCGGGATTTAAAAAGCCTGCCTCCCAAAATGCCTCAACGTCTTTCATTCTTTCTTCTACGCACTTTCCGCGTTCAAGAAGTATTACCTTATATCCGTTTTGTGCCAAAGTAAGTCCGCACATAAGTCCCGCAGGTCCTGTGCCTACTATCACGACAGGCTTGTCAATTTTACCGCACTTCGGAAATTCATAAGTTTTCTTCTTTACAATTTGTGAGTTTTTTATTTTCTTCGCATAATATTCTTCGTTATCGGTTTCAACATCGACCGAATATACATAATGTATATCAGGCTTTTTTTCGTGCGTCTATTGACTTTTTTGATATTTCAAAAGATTTAACATTCTTCACGCCCAAAAGTTTTAAAACTTTCTTTCTTAAATCTGATTCTGTATCATCTGTTCCTAATTTTATATCTGATATTCTTAGCATTTATTTCACCTTATGACAATATTTCTTTAATTTTATCCGCAAACGCATTTGCAAGTTTCTTATGTTCCTCCGGAACCATATGTATTCCGTCAATCTCAGACGCTTTCGCGTAATCCGCCGCATTCATAAAATATGTATCTTCTTCATCTGCAAGTTTTGATATATATTCCGAAAAGTGCGTTGATTTTTCGATTGATTTTTCACTGTACAAATCCTTGAATATAGGATTTGTCAAACAATTATCATTTATCAAAATCGGCGATACAAGCAATATTTTCGGTTTGTCCTTACCGAATTTCGCTCTGCATTCTTCTACATATATTTTAAGTACATCGGCGGTCTTTTGGTTTGAAAAATCTATATTGTTCAGCACATCGTTCGTACCGAGCATTATTATAATCAAATCAAAATCATTTTCACCGCTTAAATATCTTTCTCTGAAATCTTTTAAACCGTTTGTTTTATCTTCATTTTCCAAATAATGAGTTGTTGCTCTGCCGCATACTCCGTCAGATACTATTTCATATTCAGGTACAATATCCTTTAACCAAACCGTCCACGGTTTCTCAAGCTGTGAACAGTCTACGGGGTTATGTCCCCATGTATTTGAATCACCAAAACATAATATTTTCTTCACTTTATTTTCCCTCTTTTCTTTATTTATTTAATTGTATCAATTCACTTTGTAAAAGTCAATAAAAAAAGCCGAATGTACTCTACATCCAGCTTTTTGTAAATTATTTCAAATCTTTTGTTTCAATGAAGTCCATATCGTCAAATTCTTGATTTTCACCGCACATTGCCCAAATGAATGAGTAATTCTTTGTACCGACACCTGTATGTATCGACCAACTCGGCGAAATAACTGCCTCTTCATTGTGCATAATGATGTGACGTGTTTCATCAGGCTCACCCATCATATGAAATACTGCGTCATTTTCATCCATATCAAGATACAAATAAACCTCCATACGTCTGTCATGTGTATGACACGGCATTGTGTTCCAATTTGAACCGACATCAAGCATTGTAAGTCCCATTGCCAGCTGACAGCTCTGCATAACTTCAGGGTGAATATATTGGTTTATCACTCGCTTATTGCAATCCTCTTTACTTCCGCAAGGAACTTTCTTAGCCTTTGTAATATCAATTTTCACAACAGGATACGATGTATGTGCCGGACACGACGAAACATAAAACTTAGGCGGATTTTCAATATCAACGCACTTAAACGAAATATCTTTATTGCCCATACCGATATAAATACCGTCACGCGGATTCATTTCATACTCCGTTCCGTCAACGGTAATTATACCTTTTCCGCCGATATTAATACAACCCATTTCACGTCTTTGAAGGTAATAATCCGCCGCAAGCTCCTTGCCTGCCTCAAGTTTCAATTCACTGTAAACAGGCATAATTCCCGCGGTGATAATTCTGTCTATATGGCTATATACCATTCTGATATTGTCTTTTGTGAAAAGTTTTGCAATATGAAATTCTTCTCTTAAACGTTCGGTTGTGTAATTTTTTACATCTTTCGGATTTGAGGCACTTCTTATTTCAATTTTGCTCAAATCTTCCTTTATGTATCTGCCGTACACCTCAATTTGCGATAAAGCCGCCCAAGAAAGTGGGAATACCGCTTGTATGAAATTTGTAAGGTGAATTGTTCTTGTAATTTTTTTCTCTCTTGAATTTACAATATAAGTGCAACAAGTAAAAAAATAATGACTCAAAGGGAAAAATCCAGTATAATAGAATTGCAACGACTATTATTGAAAGGATGATTCCCATGAGCCACTACAAACATTTTACCACAAAAGAACGAGAAAAGATACTGTTTTTTCTTGCACAAGAGA
>QTVU01000079.1 GCA_003460745.1 Firmicutes bacterium AM55-24TS | reverse complement strand
AGCATAACTAATTTGTATAGGATTTTTCTCATGTTTTAAACGAAATGAAATTTGCTCTGGAGACCATTGATATTGAAGAAACAAGAATTGAACAGTTTTATGAATATCGGCATTTAATAACAATGGTTTTCTACCACATTTGCGTCTGCGAATTTCATATTGCTTTTGTGCGTATGATGGCGAGTAAATGCCTTCAGTATTAGTATTACGCTTAATTTCACGAGATACCGATGATTTATCTCTCTGCAATTCTTTGGCTATAAAACTAATTGTTTTCTCTTGTGCAAGAAAAAACAGTATCTTTTCTCGTTCTTTTGTGGTAAAATGTTTGTAGTGGCTCATGGGAATCATCCTTTCAATAATAGTCGTTGCAATTCTATTATATTGGATTTTTCCCTTTGAGTCATTATTTTTTTACTTGTTGCACTTATATTGTAAATTCAAGGTAGAAAAAAGTAAAGACAAAAAGACCACCGTATAAAATTGGTCAAATAAGGTAAAAAAATACATTTACTCTGAATACGGTCAAAGAGGATACATATTCTTTTACTTTACCATAGTAAATACGGAAAAATTTGTTTGATTCGGTTATCATATAGACATAATATATCTTACCTGCATAATATTTCTTATCCATAGTTTTCCACAAACTGCCACAATTAATATAAAAAGATGGTTAAATCTGTGTTGGTTTAACCACCTTTTTTATTTACTCTACTTCTATCAGCAGTTTCTTTATACTATTTCAAAAATGGCCTGTCATTATTTATACATTGGTCCGTAATTTTTGCATGCCATATAATTAGATGCATATTCATTTTCTGCCCCGAAAGCTGTCCAAGAATGAGGTCGATATATTTTTTCTCTATGAACATTATGCATTGAAACAGGAATTCTCAGCATAGATGCCATTGTGATAAGATCAGCCCCTATATGTCCATGGATTGTTACAGTATGATTTGCTCCCCAGTTTGCCATAACATTATATACATCTTTAAATGCGTTGCTACGATTAAGTATAGGTACAAACCAAGTTGTCGGCCAAGTTGGATCGGTTCTTTGATCCAATATTTTATGAATTTCTTCATCAATAACTACTGTATAACCTTCTGCAATCTGAATTGTCGGTCCAACTCCGTCAACAAGATTTATTCTTAACATTGTCACAGGCATCTCTGCCATCGTTTTGAAGTGCGACGAAAAACCGCCACCTCTGAAATACTCATAATCTGCACGACACCAATCTACTGATTCAAGGCAAGACTTTATATCACTGTCCATCATTTTGCACTCCTTGTTGTTTTATTTTATTATATGCTGAAAACCATACATCGGTTTTATATTTTCCGTACTTTCAAAAACGAACGCTTTGATTTCGGTCTGTTTTGTCAAATCCTCACCGGTTACCGTAATAAAATCGGTTTCGATTATAGCCTGCGTTTCTTTCGGTTCGGACATCTTTAGATCGCCGAGCGTTCCGTTAACATACTTCGCAATGATAACAGCCGCTGTTTTTCGTCCCTCCGGCAAAGTGAGCTTTGCTTTGAATTTTCCCGCCTTCAATGTCTTATCCGCTTCCGCACCGCTTTCATCCGTAATTATAAACGAAGCTGACGGGCGGTCTTCTTTTGCTTTATAGTAGCAGGTAACGGTCAGTCCGCCGGTGCCGACGGTCTTGTCCGTACCCTCAGATTTGACCAGGGTGTAGCCGTTCAGCTCCTTTGGAAGTTCCCAGTCAACCTTTGTTCCTGCCGCAGCCGGGAACACGGTGGGCTTGGTATTCGGAACGTCACTTCCGTCCTCCAGCTTGTATTCGATGGTAATATCGGCATAGGTTTTGGTTTCTGTATCGTCATCAACAAGCGTTGCACCCGTAGCGTCGTCAACCACCTCAAAACCGACGGTATCGCCATTTTGCAGAACTGCGTTCTGCGGGATAGTATAAACGAGAGAACAGTTGACAAGTCCGGAATCGAAATCGCTGCCGTTATATTCCAGTGCGTTCTTCGTCCAAAACTTGGATTTATCGCCCCAGACGGGAATATCAAATTTCTTCTCCGTTAAAATTTTCCCGCCGTCCGCGGCAGTGGCTACCGTTCCATCGGAATGTTCCACCCACATCCGCAGAGTTACTGTCTTTTTTTCGGTATCCGACAGATTCTGAACGATGGTACGCAGCTCTATCTCGCTGCCCTTAAGTCCGGAATTAAACCGATTTTTGCTATATCCGCTCAAGAGACGGTTGCTCCTGTCAGTATCGTATCGGGAATAACCGTAAGATGTCGCATCTTCAAAAGCAGAGGAGTTTTCGTTTGGGTTTTTGTAGTCTCCGGTATATATCTTTACCTCCGGTTCCGCCACATAGATATCAGGCGAATTTTTGATCAGCTGGCTCATACGCTTGAAACCCTGCAGCCTGCACACATCGCATAATTCACTGTTTGTACTTGACCGCATAATACACATGGAACTTGAATTGTATATATATGAACCATCCGCATGCGGACAGGAATAGGTGTGCCGAAATCCAAGCATATTCTTCCATTTCACCAGTTTCGGATCCTTTGTGTGCGACAAATTCAGCGACGCTTTCATTGATTCCTCCGATACCGGACTATACCTCACTTCGTACTCATCACCCAGACGCAGCAGCCCATGCCCCAGTTCGTGTCTCACCGTAAACGGAGAGTAGTAGTTATCCGATGATGTAACGATATAGTGGATACCGGATTTAATATTATCATGAGAAGCTCCGAAATAGTTGCCGCTGTTTGCAAGCACAATAAACTGGTCAATGTAATCGTATACATAATAATACGGCTCATACTCGTTATCCCACCGGAACTCGTTCGGATTTGTTGTCTCGGGAACATGCGCATCATGAATCTTTTCTATGAATGCGGGACCTATGGCGCGCTCCAGCATATGATTTTTCCACTGACCGTTCATATTAACAGAGATATAGGCATCACGCGAACCGTTAACTACGCTGAAAAATGTGCTGTCACCGCCATAGGTGTCTATCGACGCCGTACACAGCGCATATACATTGAAGCGATCTGCCATACTGCGGTACGGCTCTGTTTCAAGCGTTTTTCTCCACATTCGCTGAACATCTTTTATAAACTTTGACTGCTGACTTTTGGTATAGCCTTCGGCGCAAAACAAAATTACCATGTTTTCCTTATCGCTCCGGGGTTTCTGAATCACATACACCGGGATTGTGGGATTGGAATATTTACCGTCTTTGGAGTAAAACTCTCCCAGCGTAAGCTGAATGTTTTTATCCGTATCAACATCCCAGTTCCCGTCTCCTGTATCACGTTCTGCTCCAGAAAGGCTGATACTCTCCTGCGGCTTGTTTTTCACCGTACCGACATACGGTTCGGACTCTGTTCCTTTGCCCTGCAAAACGGTATAATACTCAGCGTCCAGATAGAATGCCGGACGGACTCCGTAGTATCCTTTATAAGGAGCGTCACGCCAGATGTTGCCGCGCAGATCAACGTAACGCATGTCGTGGTTACAGTCCGTAATCGGTGTACGCAGCCAATAGTTCCAGCTTTGTCCCGCTTTATTCTTTGCAATGTAATAGCTTCCAAGCTTCTGCTTAACCGTATTGAGCTGCTTCACGTCAAGCAGAAACACCTTATCGGTAATATTTTCGTAATATGCGTTTTCGTATCCGTCAGCAACCGTATCAATGTCGGTATTGTAGGGAAGATCAAGTCCCGGTTCGTCAATATATCCCGCACTGTACTCCGGGTGAGAAACGATGGAACGCTGCGTTACCGTTTTGATGGTGGAAATCTCGTCCTGAGTGAAATCGCTTAAAAACCCTGCCTTTTTGTCATATTCATGTCCGGACGTTACATATCCTGCCTTCGGCGGATTGCCGCACAGCCATGTTACCGTATTATCCTCTGAGTTAAGCCATGAACGCATATTGCTGTCACGCCAGTGATTTGAGCCGTATTTGCTCCGATAACCGCTGCGCCTGTGCGAACATGTATCGGCATTATCGCTTGTCATTGCGTCGTAGGGCATATAATCCTCCAGCACTCTGTCCGAGAGCATCAGCGGACCGTTGTCGTCAACGTTAACGCAGCGCCACAAGACAGACTCGTTATTATATGTCCCCAGTCGAATATAGTCTCCGATCTTGATATTTATTTTGGCGTCCGCCGACTTTGCCGGCAGAACCGTCATGCACAGCATCATTACTGCGGAAAGCAGTATAGACAGCATCCTTCTTTGTTTCATTTTCATTCTCCTTCCTTATCTCGCAGCATTCCCGCAAAGCGGCCGTATATCCTCCAAACTGTTCCAGAAAAAAGCCCGGAGAGCGTTTGCGGTTGTTTTTGTCCATCCGCTCGGCAGCAAAATCGTTTTTTCTCCCGGTTCGTTAAATGTGACCGGGACTATTGCGGTTCTTTTCAGTTTTTCTCCTTCGTATTCCGCAAAAATTACATATTTTTCTCCGGTATCGTTCAGGGATACCCTTACCTCTTTATCCGATAAAAACAATATTTTTGTTTCCGTCAGCTTTGCAATAGTTTTATTTATCCTTACAATATCCGACTTTCTTCCGCAAACAAGCGTTATCGTCCCTGTGGCTGACCCCTCTGCCGAAGCGGTTGCGGGGGTGACGGTAAATTCATTAACCTCTGCCGTAACATTTGTATATCCGCTTTCCGAAAGCCCTGCTTTTATCTTATATTCAAGCTCTGCTTTGCCGCTGCTGTTGGTTGCCCTATATCCTTCAACAATGCTCTCCGCTATCGCTTTGGCTTTTGCAAGACGAAGTGTATCGTCAAGTGCTTCATGATATTTTACATCAATCGGCATATCAGTTGACGACACTACCGCGCTGTAAACCATGTTGTTTATAAGCTGCATCGAACCGTTCCATGCAGGTCTGCACGTTACGTCTCCGAGCCGGGTAAGATTCTGAGGCTCGTCCTTCGGCGCGCTGTATGTGACTACTGCGCCGTCCTGCAGAACAGATATATAAATACATTCCGTGCCGACCGCTATGCTTCCGTATGACGAATTTGCCGGAACAGCGCTTAAATCATAAGCAAGATTCATACCATCGTTTGTCAGAATGTTCAGTTTCGGAGATTGTTCGTTATATGTACTGAAAAGGTAAACTTCTCCGTCCGCTGCCGCCGCGTCATTGGCGTTTGCGCTGCCGGATTCGGTCACAATGCTTTTCCAGCCGTCAAGTTCAAGTATTTTTGCTTCTGTTTTCTTCCCGAAAAAGTCTCCGTATATTACTGCGGGGCAGCCGGATTTATCAAAAATTTCCGGTGACGCAACGAGTTTTACATTCAAAGCGCTGCCCGACTTTTCAAGCGTACCGGAATTCAGCGCATAAAGTTGCGGATTTTTGCCGCAGTCATCTATCAGTGCATACAGCTTACCGCCTGCCGCACCGAGTGCCGGCGCATTTGAATACTTGTTCGCTCCGAAATTCAGTACCGATACCGTATTCCACTTTCCGCCCGAGTATTTTTTCAGTTCACATTTTCCGTTGTAGTCGGCAAAAAGCACGTACGGTTCGCTGTTAAATACGGTCAATGCCCCACTGCCTCCGGTCTCGGCGCACTTTCCGAGATTTGTCCAGTTATCTCCGTCATATCGGAGTACCGAAGACGACCTTATATCCTGCGCCAATACATACAGATTGTTCCCGTCTGCGGCGGTTTTTACCTCTGACGCTTTTATGCCCGATAATGCGTTGCCGCCATCAGCATTTGCTAACGACTTCCAGAGGTCCATATTAGTATAATCCGGAAATTCTATACTGAATTTAACCGAATTGACGTTCTGTTCGGTGACCTTGATATGTATTCCCGAATTTCGGCCGTCAGAATAACATACAGCGTTATCCGTGATTGTCTGATTCAAATCAAGACTTCCGATTTCCTGTCTCGCAGCAGAATATACCGGAAGCCCGATCTGCGCTTTTCCGATTTCTCCCGCTGATGCGGTAATACTCGTATCGTTCGGACGGTATACATAGATATAGTCGTTGCCGCGAAGATTGCCTTCATCCTTATATACGGGATTTACTCTATATACAATAATGCCGTCTGCCGGCGCTGTCTGATCCAATGTATCAAATTTGTATCTTTCGCCTTTTTTGCGGTACTCTATGACAAAATATTCAGTCGGCGAAAACGGCGGCTTTACTTTAACCGCCTGTTTTTTTGTTTTATCCGCATAAGCGGCAGACGCCTCGTATAGGGTATACACGCCGTTTTGCGGCTGTATTTCGTCAACTGTCGTCCAGCCGATTGCCTCGCGCGTTACCGCAAGCGGCATGGGTCTGCCCCCGGGAACGCCCATCGGATCCCACAGTCCGACAGGCGTGTCGCGCGTTTCCGATATATAATTCTGCCGGTAGTAGTCAGGCACTCCGAAGGTGTGTATGTATTCGTGTGCCGCCGTATGAATATTAAATCCGTAGTATCCCGAAGTATCACTGAAGGTTGTTTCAATCAGATTATACGGTCCTATGCCTTTTCCCGCGATCTTTGTATCGTTTCCGGCATTGGCGGAATGCGCCACAAAATGTCCGTTCGACTGTACCTGCGCAATAATCATAAGATTATCCGCAATACCGTCGTTATCCCTGTCTATTGTCCTGCCGTCAAGATTCGGATATTTTGCATTCAGCTGTCCGGCAATCTCTTTAATCATCTGAATTTCCCCGACCGCACTCTTGTATTCGTCAACAGTCCTTTCCATTGTCAGATAACATATCAATCCGTCGCCGTCCGTTTGCGGGAACACCGATTCGACCATATGCTGTCCGCCGGAAATATCCCGCAAATACTCCTTAAACGATCCAGCTCCGAATTTGTCGTTGACTCCGTTAAATTTGCGGATAAGGCTCTCCCAATATGTTCTCGGTGCATTTGCTATTGTACTGTTATACGGTTTATTGAACCCTGTTCCGTTATCACCTTGCATGTCACCTTTAAACCTTACCAAAACAACCACATTTGCAAATTCTCCGATTGCACTTGCCGCACATATCGGGACTGTTGCAAAGGCGTTGCACATACTCCCAGCAGTTATCACTGTACATATTATCGCCTTAATGAGCTTTTTCCGAATCGTCTTCTTTTTTACTACTTTCATTGACACTCCTCCCTCTTTTAAGAACTCATCAAGTCAGAGATAATCGCCATAATTTTATCATGACATCCGCCGCAGCCTGTCGAGCAGTGCGTTATCTTCTGCACATCTTCAAATTCTTTTTCAACATCGGAAAAACGGTCTTTCCGATAAAGTGCGTCTTCTATATCAAACAGCTTTACCTGTTTGCAATTACAGATCACTGTATTTTCCGTGCCTTCCGTATTTCTCATAGCATTCACTCCTTAGTTTCCTACCGCAGCGATAGACCTTTGTTTTAATTATATCATATATGTCAACTACACAGTGTCTACTAATTTCAAAATTTTTTTTAACATCTTGAATTGTCAAGTCAAATGCAACGATATATCAAAATAAACTTCAAAAGGCGATTTCCAGTTCAAGCATTTGCGTGGACGCTGATTTAAAATAAGAGTTTTATCTCTAATTAATGATGGTTTAATTTCTGTCAAATCCTGTTTTTTAGGAAAATATTCGCGTAGAAGTCCATTAGTATTCTCATTAGTACCTCTTTGCCATGGTTGATGTGGTTCAGGAAAATAGAATTGCACATCATTTA
>QTVU01000078.1 GCA_003460745.1 Firmicutes bacterium AM55-24TS | reverse complement strand
AAATAAATACAAACTGGATACATTACGAGAGGATTATTCTATTAGTAAGCTAAGAGGAAATGAGGTAGGTCATTATAATACTGCTGTTTAAGAATAATATTTAAAGTTATTATTAATAGGCTAAGCATTTAATTAAAGATTCAGAAAAAGAAGATTAAAATATAAAGCGATTACTTAGGTAGTCGCTTTTTTTCGTGGAAAGGAACAAGGATATGAGTGGAGTTACAGATTTAGCGAGACATATAAAAGCAAGAGACAATCCGTCATCATATACACCGATGTTCGGCAGAATTATATCTCTGCCGAAACTTGTAATACAGCTTGGAAACAATATTTTACTTGATGACAGTGATATAAAATCGGTCTTTGATATTTATGAAACACAAGAGAGGGACAATCATACGGAATACAAATACCTCGGAAAAGAAGTAGTTTTATTGCCGTATGACAACGACAACAAGTTTGTTGTGATAGGAGTAACCGAATAATGAAAAAGACATTTGATTTTGATTTCGGTAACGGCGAATTTGTTATGAAAGACGGCAATCCCGTTATTTTATCGGGCATTAAAGCTCTTAAGCTATGGATACAAAAATGTATGCGGACACAGCTTTACAGATACTCCATATACAAAGACAAACAATACGGTGCAAATATTGAAGATTTGGTGATAGGAAAATCATATAACTTTGATTTTGCAGAATCGGAACTTCGCAGAGAAATAGAAACAGCACTTTTGCGGAATGAGGATATTTATAGTATGAGCGGTTTTTCAGCAGAGAAAGTCGGAGCGATACTTAAAATATCTTTCACATTAAACACAGCTTACGGAGAAAGTGCGGAGGTGTACACCATATGACACTTGATGAAATAATTGAATATATGCTGTCGAGCGTGCCGGAAGAATATGATATTTCGGTCGGCTCGTTTTTTTATGATCTTCTTTATCCCGTGGCAGAACAAATATATCTTTTGCAGAAAAGGATAAGCAGATTGTCAGAAAACACATTTGCCGTGACGGCAGAGGGAGAATACCTTGACCGCAAGACAGCCGAGCAGAATATAGTTCGTAAAACAGCCACTTATTCAAAAGGTACACTGCTAATCAGCGGAAACCGAGGTGAAGTGATTTTGAAAGGTGCAAAGGT
Source organism: Firmicutes bacterium AM55-24TS (assembly GCA_003460745.1). Taxonomy (GTDB): domain Bacteria; phylum Bacillota; class Clostridia; order UBA1381; family UBA1381; genus Hominilimicola; species Hominilimicola fabiformis. The sequence goes on along the minus strand of QTVU01000078.1, from coordinate 7,046 downwards.
TGCGGCGGATAATGTCCTGTTTGAAGTAAATGAAACAGTGAGCATTGCTGAAAACGGTTCTGTTGAAGTCGGTGCGACTTGCACTGTTTCGGGAAGTGCAGGCAATGTGAAAAAAGGAGATATAAATCGATTCCCTATAACGCTTCCCGGAATTACAGCCGTTCAGAATATAACGGATTTTACAGGCGGTTATGATGCGGAGAGTGATGCAGACTTATTGGAACGATACCTTGAAAAAGTGTCACGTCCGAATGTCAGCGGAAATAAATATCATTATATTGAATGGGCAAAAGAAGTAAGCGGAGTAGGAGATGTAAAAGTAATATCGCTTTGGAACGGAGCGGGGACAGTAAAAATAGTAATTGTAGATGCTGATAACCGTCCCGCAGACAGTGAACTTATTTCAAAAGTGAAAGAGCACATTGAGGAAAACAGACCAATCGGTGCAGAAGTTACAGTGGTCAGTGCGTCACCCGTTATGATAAATATATCAGTTAGGCTGACATCTGATAATACATCAAACATACAGACAACAGTTGAAAATGTATTAAAGGACTATTTGTCGGGAGAGGCTATAAAAAAGGAATATATATCGTATGCCAAAATCGGCAGTCTTATATTATCAATATCGGGTGTTGAGGATTATACGGATTTAAAGGTCAACAGCGGAACAGAAAATATCAAAATAGCAGACGGAGCTGTACCGGTGCTTGAAAGCGTGGTGTTGAAATGATTGACAGACTTCCGAATTACTATAGAAAATCAAAGACGGTAAAGGACTTTTACAGTGTTGTTCAAACAATACTTGATAAAGTTTCGGAAGATATTTCTGATGAAGATAAGCGTTTGTTTATTACTACCACAGATAGTTTTCTGCTGCATGAAAAAGACGTAGGGCTGTCTGAAATTACGGCAGATAATGAAACTAAGCGAGCGAGAGTAATTGCAAGACTGCAAGGAAATAATATTCTGACAAAATCGGAACTTGAACAGCTTATTTTAATGTATGACAGGACAGGCTGTACAATAACCGAGGATTATAAAAATTACACAGTGGCTGTTAGATTCAGCGGACGTAAAGGAGTGCCGTATAATTTTGAACAAATAAAATCAGCGGTGGATGAGGTTAAGCCCGCACATCTTCAAGTGAATTATGAGTTTCAAAGCAATACTTGGAGCGAAGTACAGAAAAAACTCGGTACATGGGGTAATGCAAAAATATTTACATGGGGAGGTGTTAAAGATTATGACGGCAGAACGTGGCTGTATGTAGAAAACAATGAGGTATATTTAAGAGAAAACGGAGCAAACGCATATGTGGTATTTAAAGATAATAAGCCATATGCACATTTTTTATAAGGAGGCGTGAAAATGAAATACACATCAAATCATAATTTTAAACTGCCGGCACCGTCCGACACTATTGATGTAGAGGTACTCAATGAGAATTTTACAAATATCGACGCACTTATTAAAACTTTGGAGTCTGCTAAGGCAGATAAAAATTCACCGAGTTTTACGGGTGCACCAACCGCACCGACTGCGTCAAGCAGTACAAATTCTACACAGATTGCCACTACGGCTTTTGTGCAGGGACTGATACAAGGCATACAGACGGCATTGTCAGGCAAAGCGGATAAAAATTCACCAAGTTTTACGGGTACACCGAAATCTCCGACTCCGCCGTCATCTGATATTTCAACGAGAATAGCAACAACCGCATTTGTACAGAACTTGGTGCAGGCAGTGGACAAAAAAATCTCCGAATTGGTATCTTCAACATTGGACAGCACTTATGCTCTGCTGTTGTTTGATAAAGATAATATCAGCACTTGCAGTAATATTGACAGTTTTGGAATTACATACAGTCAGTATCAAAACGGTACATATAAGACTGATATAGTGCAGGTAGGAAATAACGCTCAACTGCCGAATAAATCGAATGCACCCGTATTTTTAGTGTCGTGGGCAGCCGAATCCGGTGACGAAAGTGAAATATATAATGTTCAGGCTGTAATCTATCCGGACGGAACGGTATATGGACGCCATAGATACTTGTGGAGTATCAGCAGCGGCATTGTGAGTAAGCTTTCTTGGAATGGTTGGAGTACGGATAACAATTATATTTATTATAATCCTAAAGATCATTTTGTAAAGGAATAGCGTGGGGTGATAAAGTATGCCGGAAGATATACGATTGGCAAAAGGCGAAGATTTAGATGCACTTGAGGATATAGTGAATAACCATATCGGCAGTGATGAACTCACGTTACTGCCGGTGACAAGCAAAATTGGAACGGTAAGGCTGATGTGGCTATGCTTGAAACAGAAGGGTATCTGAAGAAAAAAAGTTGTAGGCGTACTGCCGTCAATGTCTGTTGAATTTGGTTTTTCAGACGGTGTTTCAAAATTCAATGCTATAAATAGATGTACTGTATCTGTTGCGGAAGAAAGTGACGGCAACAAGTATCAAAAAATTGTAACCGGTTCAAATGCAGCGAATATGTATGCTTTTGCTTATCTTGACATTTCAAAATATACGGCTAATGCAAAAGAACTGATAATTGAGTTTGATACGAAAATAAATACCGACCGCTGGTATATAGGACTGTCTGATTTGGCACAGCGTCCGGGAGAATCAAGCAGAGGTTCGTATGACGGTACGGGAGTTGTTTTCACGCAAGGTACAAAAGACGGAAAGTATTATTACATAAACAGTGACCTGACGTGGAAAGACAACTTTTTTAACTGTTGGGTTCATAGTCGAATAGAAGTCAATTACGAGTCAAAAACGGTATCGTATTGTATTACAAACAATAATGAATCCGCCAAATTAAGCGGTGAGATTGATTTTTATGATAAGTCTGCAAGTAAGGTTACGGGACTTGAGATTTATTCTTATGTAAATAGCGTTGAAATGGGGATTGACAATATAAGCATAACATCAAAATCGGGAAATGAAAGTGATGACGAAAGAACCGTATATATAGTGGCAGAAGACGGAGATATAGCGGAATATATCTATATAGACGGAAAGCCGATTTGTATAGGAAGGAGTGATATATTTAATACGATAAAAGACCTGTTTGAAAGAGTAGAAAAATTAGAAAATAACTGATAAGGGGGGTACTGACTATGGAAAGTACGGTTGTTGTGGCGATTTTGTCGCTTGTAGGAACGCTCGGCGGTTCTATTATTGCAGGTATTGTTTCAAACAATAAGACACTGTACAGAATTGAACAGCTTGAACGCAAAGTAGAAAAACACAACAGTGTTGTTGAACGAGTGGCTATTGCGGAAAATACACTTAAATCTCAGCAGCACCAAATTGATGAACTGAAGGGGGATATGTAAAATGATTAACTGGAAAGTACGAATGAGAAATCCTATGTTTTGGGCACAGATATTGCTATCTGTAATTACGCCGATACTGGCATATCTCGGACTTACAGCCGAGGATTTGAGCTCGTGGTCAGTATTGGGGGAAGTACTTATAAAGGCGGTTTCAAGCCCGTACATTTTGAGCCTTGTAATTGTCAGTGTATATAACGCAATTACAGATCCTACAACAACAGGATTTACAGACAGCAAACGTGCATTGACATACGATACACCTAACAGTGACAAGGAGTAAGAGATGACTGCAATAGATAAATTGATTCAGACCGCTGATAATGAAGTCGGCTATTTGGAAAAGTCAAGTAATTCACAGCTTGATGATAAAACAGCGAATGCCGGTATGAACAATTATACTAAGTATTGGCGTGATATAAAAAACGAATATCAAGGACAGCGTGGTGTGCGGTGTTTGTTACATGGTGCTTTACCAAGGTTTTCGGAGTGGATAAGGCACATCAATTATTGAAGCATTATCCGTATGTATATTGTCCGACAATGTCGGGACTTTTTAAATTGTACGCAAATCCGAAAAGGGGCGATATTGTTATATTTAATCATAATGGGGTATTTACGCATACGGGAATTGTAACCGGCGTGGACGGTGATTATTTCACTACTGTTGAGGGAAATACGTCAGCCGGAAGTGTGGTTGTTGCAAACGGCGGCGGTGTCTGCAGAAAAGGATATTATATCAGCAATCTTGCGGGGACGAAGTTCTGCAGACCGGATTATGAAACGGCAGAAAGTGAGGAAGAAATTATGAGTAAGGAATATACGGAGTTGAAAGCAGAAATAGCAAAATTACAGGCTGATGTAAATAAACTGAACAGTAAAATGATTTACAATTATGTTGATGACAATATGCCTGAATGGGCAAAACCTACTGTTCAGAAAATGATGGATAAGGGATTTCTTAAAGGTGATGAAAACGGCTGTCTGGGCTTGACTGATGAACTTCTGAGAGTTTTTGTTATAAATGACAGAGCAGGAGTATATGAAAACAGATGGGACGGTAAAAGTGAATAGTTGAGTTTATGCCCGTTAGAGATTGATTTTCTTAACGGGCATTATTTTTATTATTTGAGAACCGCAATATATAAATAACAGAGGTGATTGCAATGAATGAAGAGAAAAATGTACCTATAACACTCGGAGAAAAATATATGCTTACCATAAGAGAAGCAAGTATATATTTCAATATCGGAGTCAAAAAAATCCGCAGACTGGCGGAAGATAATATCGGAGTATTCTCTATTTACAGCGGCAACAGATATTTAATAATACGTCCTAAATTTGAGGAACATCTCTGCCGAATTTCTACGATATAAATTTATTTTATTTGCCGTAAGTAGTTGACTTTATGAGCTTTTAGAGTGATATATAATGCAAGCTTAATAAAGCTTATAATCAAACTAAAAGTAAAAATTAAAGAATAGAAAGGAAGAAATTTTATGCAGAGAGCAACAGCAGAGAAAAAGGATTTATTAAATCTGTCAGAAACGATTGAATATTTCAACCTCAGTCAAAGAAAGTTTCATTCTCTTATCAGAGAAAAAACGGTTCATGATTTTATCGTTTTCTATGGCAGTCGAAGATTGATTATCAGAACGGCATTTGAGAAGTATATCTTAAAACATCCGGAACTTAGGAGGTGCAGATAATGGGAATCAGAGGAAGAATAAGACGCGATTCAAAACATAGAGTTTTGAGAGCGGGAGAGTCAATGAGAGCAGACGGAAAATATCAGTTTAAGTATCATATAGCAGGCAAACCGCATTTTGTGTACAGTTGGAAACTTGAACCTACGGACAAATTACCTGCAGGAAAGAAACCGTGTATTTCACTGAGGGAACTTGAAAAGCAGATAGGATACGACTTGGAATCGCAGTTAGATCCGATGAAAAGAAATATAACAGTGAACGAACTTGTAGAGCGATACCTATCCACAAAAACAGGAGCAAAACACAGTACAGTTGCAAACTATAACTTTGTAAAGAATATCTTAAAAAAAGAGGAATTTAGTGAGACGAAAATAGTAAACATAAAAACATCGGATGCAAAACTTTTCCTTATTAAAATGCAGAGTGACGGCAAAGGTTACAGTACAGTCAAGTCGGTACGCGGAGTTCTTAGACCTGCATTTCAGATGGCTGTTGATGATGATATTTTAAATAAGAATCCATTTGAATTTCAGCTTGCCGGAGTTGTGGTGAATGATTCACATACACGAACTGCAATAACAAGAGAGCAAATGCGGCAGTTTTTGAAATTTGTGCATGATGATAACTGCTATTGTAAGTATTATGAGGTGGTTTATATCCTATTCCATACAGGAATGAGAATATCGGAATTCTGCGGTTTAACACTCAAAGATATTGATTTAAAGAACCGAATTGTAAATATTGACCATCAACTTCAGAGAACATCGGATATGCAATATGTAATTGAATCAACAAAAACCAATGCCGGAACAAGAAAACTTCCGATTACCGAGGAAGTTGCAAGGTGTTTTCAGGCTATTATTGAGGACAGAGAACCGCAACAAAGAGAAAAAATGATTGACGGATATGCCGGATTTTTGTTTTATGATAAAGATAACAATCCGCTTGTAGCAATGCATTGGGAACATCGTTTTAACCATATGGTACAGCGATACAACGATATTTACCGTATACAGATACCGAATATTACGCCACACGTTTGCAGACATACCTATTGCAGTAACATGGCGAAATCAGGAATGAACCCAAAGACATTGCAGTATCTTATGGGGCATAGCGACATAGGCGTAACACTAAACACTTATACACATCTCGGCCTTGAAGATGCCGAGGACGAACTAAAACGTATGGAGGATTTGAATAATGCAAGAAATGAACTTGATAAAAATTCAAGAAGAAATTTAATAACTCAGAAGATGTTCAGAGTTATATGATAATGTTGCACAGACGGCACTCAGCTACGGCTTGGGTGCCTATTTTTTATTTGCTTTTTGTTAAAAAATGTCGGATTTGTGAATTGATATAATGTATGAGGTGTGGTATAATATATAAAATGAATATAGGAAGAAGGTTTTATAAATGAGAAAAGTATTTGTTTCATATTATCATGGAGATCAACAAGAGGTTAATAAGTTTGTTAATGATTTTTCTGATGTGTGTATATTTAAAACTGTTGGAGTCAAAGAGGGAGACTTTACTTTTGATAGCAACAATCCGCAATATATTATGAGAAAAATAAGAGAAGACAAGTTAGAAGATTCCACTGTAACTATAGTATTGGTTGGAAGTTGTACCCATAGTAGAAGATATGTTGACTGGGAAGTTAAAGCTTCTCTTCAATGTGGACAGTCATTGCCTAATGGATTGATTGCGATTAATTTACCGTATATGGGTTCGAAAGGATTGTTGCCGCCTAGAGTGGAAGAAAATATAAGCAAAAACTCAAATAAACAGGATACTGGATACGCTAGATATTATACATATCCAAGTAGTAATGAACAATTAGAGGCATGGATAGAAGATGCATATAATGCAAGAACTCAAAGAGCACATTTAATTAAAAATACAAATGTAATGATGAAATATAATTCGAGGTGTAAAACACATAATAAAACACATTAAGTGATTTAATGAATATAGTCGATA
>QTVU01000077.1 GCA_003460745.1 Firmicutes bacterium AM55-24TS | reverse complement strand
ACCATGTTTCAATAACCTTCATATCTTATATTTTTATTATAACATACATAGAAATGAAGTCAACAACTTTTTTTTAAGTATTTTAAAAAATTTTCATATAATTTCTTTATATTGTGTCCCACTGCTTATATTCCTCTAAACGATGAATAAATCCACTGAATTGAGGAACGGTAAAATCTAATTCTCGATATTTTACAGGATAAATAATACCTTTATTAATCAGCTGTGCTCTGGCAGTCGAAATAGAATTAATTGATTTTTTCATTATTTCCGCAATGTTTGCAATAGTACAAGGTAATTCGCCACATTTAACCATCGCAAATATAAATTTCTTTTCGGCAGCCGAACAACGCTCATAACGTAGTTTAAAAAATCCTGTATCCAATTTCCCGAAAAATTCTTCAAGATTATTTTCAACATCAATATCTGAAATCACTTTAGAATCTACATTTTGAAATACAATTTGACATAACTGTTGAATAAAGAACGGATAACCTTCTGTTACTTCTATTATTTTGTTAATAGCTTTATCACTGTATTTTACATTAAATTGTTTAATAGGCATCTCTATTGCTTTAATAGCCTGTTCTCTTTCTAATGAATCAATTTCTTTATAAATAAAAAGTCTTTCCGAATAAGACTTTTCTGATGAAAGCATTGAATAAATTTTAGGTAAGCCTGCTGCTATAATCATAATAGGATAACCTAATTGATTAGTTCGGTGTATTGCTGCAATTAAAGCACCTAAATTTTCAGATTTAATATACTGTATTTCATCTATAAAGAAACAGATAGGTATTTCAGCTTTTGCTGCTGCTTCTCCTAAAGAGGTAAATACATCAGTAAGACTTTGTGTTAGATTATTCGTTTTATATAAATCTTTTTCTTCAAGTGATAAAGAAAATGTATTATCGTTTGGATCAAAAGATACAACCAAAGATTTAATCGCATCTAATGGCTTTTTTATTAAATTTTTAAACTTTTCTTTAACACTTATTTGTCTTAAAAAGGCTTGCGAACAAGTGGCTATTTGCGAAATAAAATCATTTCGTTCCGCTACTTCAATATGTTTACAAAAAATATTCTTTTCTTCTGCGATTTCTTGTAACCTGTTTATAAGAACGGTTTTACCTACCCCTCTTAATCCACTAAAAATAACTGATTGAGTTGGAATATTTAATGTTAATGCTGTAAACATATTTGTTACATTTTCAATATCTTCATCTCTACCGGCTAAGTATTGAGGTCTTACTCCTGCACCCGGTCTATATGGGTTGATTTTAAACATAAGCCATTCCTCCTTTATTTTATTATTATACCACATAATAACGCAATAAACAATCTTTTACCGTGTAAATACGCCAAAATAATACGATAAGTTTAATACCTTACCGGTATTATTACAAATTGTACAATTATCGGTACAATTTTCTTTCTTACTGCAAGGACATATTTCTTTGTGCTGAACAGTTATCTCCTTTCGACAGCCGAGAATTGATTCCTCAAACGTAATTTCTACTGTGGTATATACATCAGAAGCACGAATACCTTTCTGCTCAGGCTCAGGTTTTTCTGATTTGTCATAGCCTAAGAGTGCAACTGTGCCTCATAACAGTCTACTTATTCCTCACCATACAGAAAATTTAAGAAAAAAATATAAAAGCAAATAAATTCAATATGAAAAATGGATGCTATCTGTAAAATACAAGATAGCATCCATTTTACATATCAGTGTATATCTGATATTGCATTAATTATAGGATTATTTGTTTTATCCCAAAGCATTAATTTGAAATTATCTGTTTTCGGTGATTCTGCTGTTATAATAAGCTTACCGTCAACATTTTGGTTTTCACCAAGTTTTATGCCTATTAATTGTCCTTCACCGTCATATTCGGCTACATATAGTTTTGATGTTGCAATTTTATCTATTGTGCCATCAGTTGGTGTTATAGTTAATACAACATTTTCATCTGTTATTTTTTCTTTTATATCAATCTTATCTTTATACTTACCTATCGGCTCGATTTCATCTATTTTTGCAATCCTGAAAGTCAATGTAAGCTGTGCATTGCTCAATGCTTTATTTGGTTCAAGTGCCATAGATGAAATCATATCCGCACCATTATCTGTCACATCAAACACAACAGTATATGTTCCTGCTTTTTTCGGAGTACCCGATATTCTTGCATAAGAAAGTTTTAGCCGTCCGGAAGTACATTTCCATCTGCAAGAGTAAATGTAAAATCTCTTGATATTGTGTCATTTTCAAACTTAACATAATCCGCAAGTTTGATTTCATCCATTTCAACATTTTTCTCAAGTTCAATTACATCATTTTTTTCAGTGCCTGTGAAAGTATCTCCGAATACTGCATTAATCTTTACCCCTCTGTCAGGCATTACAAATGAATTGTTTTCATCTAACTCAACACCGGTGATTATTGCCGACTTGCCTTCTGTTTCAGGTGTAACTGTTAAAGTAACCATTTCGCCTGCTTTTGCAAATTGCTTATCTGCGGTTACAGTACCACCCGTAATATTTGGGGTTATCTCTATTGCATAATAAAGCTCACTTTCATCATCTGCAAATACCACTTTACTGTTTTTCACATCCCAGTAATTCAATCCGTCAGTAACACCGTTATTCAGCATAGCCGCAACATACCCTGACGAAATATCGCTTTCAGAAACTGCCTTTGATAAATCATTTTTAATTACAATATTAGATGATTCGATTTCAGTGTTTACATCGGTTGTCTGCACATAGAATGAATTTAAAATCATAAAATCATTGATACTGTCATCATAGTAATTATTGCAATAAGCTATTGCATATGAGGCTAACGAACCGCTGACATTTCCGCTGTTTAAGCAATTTTTCACGGTTATAGCTCCATACGTCGTGGCAATACCTGCTGCGGTTTCTTTTGATACAACGCTGCCGTTATTTGCACAGTTGATAATCTCAGCCTTCGTGCCGTACTGAACAACTCCTATAATACCGCCGGCGTTTTTATTTGCATTAATATTCGCATTATTTACACAATTCGTTACCATACAGTGGCTACCGACAACGATTATACCGGCACCATTATTTTCTGCATTAACTTTACCGTTGTTTACACAATCAGTTATTTTTGAGAAATTATATGTATAGCCGGCGGAGTAACCTATAATACCACCTACATTATATCCGTTCACTTCACCGTTATTCGCACAATTACTGATTAGTATCGGTGATTTCTGTAACATATTTTGACCAATAAAACCGCCTGTTACACCATCTTTTAATGCATTTGTTACAGTCGCATTATTCACGCAATTTATAATCGCACCGTCACATAAACCCGCAACAGCACCAACATAATTTGCATTTACTTTAATACTGCCATTAATTGTAAGATTTTTCACAACAGCATCAGTATCAAGTTTTTCAAACAAGCCATAATGTTGGTAATCATTTGATTCATCATTCATTGCAAGCGTTATTGAATGACCGTTGCCGTCAAATGTACCATTGTATTCGCCGATAGGATTTCCGTCATATCCTACAATATTATTTGTAAGTTTAATATTAATATCATTGTTACCTAAGTCGATAGTTTGCTTTACTTTATTAAGGTCATCAAGTGTACCGACAAGACAATATCCGTCCTTGTCTTTTTCTATACCTTTAACCTCTGTCTTTACCACAAGTCTGCACATTACGTTCGGCATAGTAAATGTGAATGTATCTTTTTTCCCCTCAACCGGTGATACTTTAATTTTTAAATTACCGGCTTGACCCTCTAATGTTATATTAGATATTACCAAATCTTCTTCAAAGCTTGATGTATCAACTGTAAATTCAACGGTTTCACCCTGCTTGTACGGTTGTTCTACACCATTATTTAAAAACATATAATACGGTATGTTTTCATCGTCTGCAAATACTAATTCTGTTTTTGAAACAGACCACTTTAAAGCATCTTCCGATATTTTAAATTCTAAATTATCGCTCAATTGTATTTGTTCTGCTATAGCATTGGCTGTTGCCGCAAATTCTATCTTATTAGAACTGTCGGTTTCAGATGAAAAATCCTGTACTAATAAACCGTTGTCATCATCGTTGCCTGTCATATTATTCCAACTCGAATTTTCATTCTGATTGATTATTTTACCCTCATTTGAAGCAATTATTACCATTGAACTATTTGAACATGTTATTGCTCCGGCAAGTTTCAGGCCTGTTATATCACCCTTGTTCATACAGTTATATACAATACCGTTATTTAATATAGTTATACCCGAGGCTTTTATACCGCTTATGTCGGCTTTATTGATACAATTTACGATTTGACCGTTATTTGCCATGGCAATACCCGATGCTATTGACGCTGTTACACTTGTTTCATCACTGCTGTCACTTTTTATAGAAGATATTGTGCCGTCAACAGTAATATTTTTTATAATACCTTCCGAACCGATATAGTACAACATTGATTGTTTTAATCCGTCAAATGTAATGGTATGGCCTGCACCGTCAAATATACCATTATAACTTTGTTTCATTTCATCAGTATATATCGGATATTCAGCCAATTCCTCTGCCGTAAGATTTATATTCTCGGCTATATATACGTTTAATTCGCTGTTACCGTCTGCGATAGATTTTACCGCTTTAACAAAGTCGGATGCGTTTTTTACAACAACGTATGTCTTGCCGTCTATTACTGTTGTTTCACTGATACCTGTATCCAACACAGCAGATACCGTTACATCACATTTCGGCATTGTAAATTCATAACCGTTTTCGTTTGTTGTAAGCTTAATATCATTTCCGTTTACATCTGTAACGGCTACTACTGCACCGTCTGCAATACCGCAAACGGTTACCTTGTCCCCCGGTAATGCTCCGCGGGCATAGTCCCCGTTAATAAGAGTGTCAGCCTTAACGCCACTCTGTTTTATTAAATAAAGCTCCGGATTTTTATTATTTGCAAAACAAGGTTCATTATTATAGTCAATGCCCCACGTTTTAAGTGTTGTACCTTTCACTTGGTTAGGGTTTGCTCTGACATATTCATTCAACTTAGCCGGAATATACAATCCATCCGCATCTTGTTCGCTTACCGTAGAATCTTTATCTACCATTTTGGAAATACACTCATCTTTTTCAATATCATAGTACACATCATAACAGTCATTTTCTTTATAATACATATTATTTTCAAGAGTAAGTCCTGACATTTCTGCATACGAAACTATACCTCCTGAACGGCGTGAATTGAATATATCACTATTGGCACAGTTATATATTTCGGTTTTACCGCATGCCTCACCGACAATACCTCCGTAAAGACTTTCCACATTAACACTGCTGTTTCTTAATACACAGTTTGCGATAACCGTATTACCCGATGTTGAGTAAACAATACCGCCAAATTCATATATATAACCTGTTGCGGTTACACAGCAGTTTGTAATTGTTGAATTATAAGCCTCGGCTGCGATACCACCGCATATGCCATAATTCAATGATATATATACATCACAGTTATCTATACTGGTATTATTTGCAACTTGTACAATACCGGCTGATTTTTCGTTATAAACATGGGAATTTATATTAACATTTTTAATAACGGCACCATCTGTTTCGGCAAACAATATACAGTCTGCCGTAATCTCTGCACCGTTTCCGTCAAATGTACCTGTATACGGTGCGTTTTTGCCTATCAATCCAACATTTGAATAAGCCCAATAACCGCTATAATCACTGTAGTTAATACTTTTAGCCACTACCTTTGCATTTGCGTCTGTCTGGCCTGCCTCTACGATTCTTGCAAACGCAACCAAATCATCTGCATCAGAGATGTAATACACACCCTCGGAATCCGTTGTTAAATTATAATCACATATTGCCTGTATATTTACCTGACTTTTCGGCATTGTAAATTCATATGTGTTATCGCTCGTTTTTGTAACTTTGACACTTTTTCCTTTTGAATCTGTAACCTTTATTTCCTTTACTGAATTTATTAGGTTGCTGTAATCATTATACAAATCTACTTCTACTTCAATCGTCTTTCCGGCTCTTGAATAATCAGCGGACGTTTGAATAATATCCTCGTCATATATGTCAGGCACAGGGCATTTTTCTACGATTTTTGCAGTTTGAATTTCATTTTCCGTTACAAAGTCCCAGTACATATACTCTCTGCGTTGCGCATTTACATTTAATGCATCCATTGTACTGTCGGAGAAAAGTTCTTCCGTTGTCTTTGATATATCCGAACCTATATTGGTTGTTACTTTATTTTCATCATTGTCATAACCGGCACAAAATACTCCGCTGTTTTTATCCGAATTATAATAAGCAGTATCATAATTATAATTACCGATACCTACAAATGTACCGACCGATTTTTTATCATCAGCAGTATTTTTCTGTACAACAGTACCGTTATTTACTGCGTTGCGAAAAGTAACACCACCCTGAGCGTATCCGATAAAACCGCCGACAAAACCACTGCCGCTTACCGATACTTCACTGTATACATTATACAAGTCACGCTTAGATTTCATTATGCCGACAAGTGCGCCGGTATATGAAGATGTATCATCTCCGCCGTCTACACTTCCTTTAATTACAAGGTTTCCTATGTATGCATCTGATGTAATTCCAAACAAGCCAGTTGCTACAGTACTGTTATATTTCGTGCCGCTTGTGATGTCGAGCGTTACAGTGTGACCTTTACCGTTAAAATTACCTTTATACGGATTGTCATTTGTACCTATCGGTTCAAAACCGTTTTCCGTTGAGGCTGTAACATCTGCTGTGAGAACGACGTTTCCTGCCTCATACCCGTCATTTACTGCCTTTGATAAAATCAAAAGTTCCTCATCTGTTGAAACAATATAGTTATCATAAGAATCTTTTTCAAGCATAAACTCAAAATCAGCATCCACCGTAACATCATTTTTGGGCATAGTAAATATATATTTGCCGTCTGAATTTGCTTTAATCTCATTATCATTTACAGTTATTTTGGTAAGTTTCAAATAAGCCGGAATTTTATCCGTTTTAATCTCTACACTTGTATCTGCCATTGCGTTCGCTGCAACCGTGATATAATTTGGTTGATTATTTGTGATTGTATACGGGAAAACCGGTTCTTCCTCAGTTAATACCGGGATACCGTTCTCTGCCTTCCAATAAAGTAGCTGTGTATCATTAGGCTTATTTGCTCTTGCATACAAATTAAGGCTCATAAGAACATCTTCCGATACTATTTCTTCGCTTGTTTTGGCAAAATCTCTTACTGTATAATGTTCTGAATTGTTAGTCAGACGTCCGAAATCACCAATCTCGCTGTTTATTGTTCCGTTGTAATAACAATTTCCAAAAGCATCATTATTTCCGTTTTTTTCGCCAAAAAGACCGCCGATATAATTACCGTCAGATTTTTTTGTTACCAAGCCGTTATTTATGCAGTTATATATCTTGCTATATAAGCCTGAATATCCCGCAATACCTCCGCAACTACTTCCTTGTACCGTTCCGGTATTTAGACAGTTTATCACTTTCAAAGTACTGATATTACCGACAATACCTCCGACATTCATATTACCGACTATCGCACCGCTGTTTGAACAGTTTATTATGTATTTGCTGTTATCGGAAATTCCTACAATACCGCCAACATGATAATAACCCGTTACCGAGGCTTCGTTATGGCAGTTCACAACGTTACCGTACATATTTGCAACAATACCGCCTGCATAGTAACCTGTCATTGATACTGAGCCGGTTGTCCTTATATTGCACAGGTTAGAATTTTCTCCTCCTTCTCCAAACAAACCCACAAGTCTTTCACCTGTAAGATTAAGGTTTATTGTATGGTTTCCGCCGTCAAATGTTCCCTCAAACTGATTTGTATCGTTACCTATCGGAACATATCCGTCATCTGTTGAAAGTTCAATAGTTTCCGTAACAGTTTCAGGAATTTTAAAATATGTATTGCTGTAATTATTTCCCCCGTTTACTTCTGTTGCAAGTTGTTTAAAATCGTTGGCACTTGTGATAAGATACGGATCGTCCATCGTTCCGTTTCCGCCGCTAAATGCACTGTCAGCATATACCATCTGCATCGGTACAAATGTCATAAGCAGACAAATTGTAATAAACAAGCTTATAAATTTCTTTGCTTTTTTCATTTTTTATCCTCCTGTCAGCATATATTTTATTATATTATATCATTATATTCGATTAAAGTCATAATAATACATTTATTT
>QTVU01000076.1 GCA_003460745.1 Firmicutes bacterium AM55-24TS | reverse complement strand
AGGGGTTATTCATTTTTTAATTACGGTTGTAAATGGTTTATGACACACCCGCTATCAAGTTTCCGTCCCTTACAGGGGTTATTCATTTTTTAAGTTGTTAGGTGTGGATATATAGGATTAGCATTTTTGTGTTTCCGTCCCTTACAGGGGTTATTCATTTTTTAAGCTCAAAACAGTAAATATATACGGCTTAAACAATAATGTTTCCGTCCCTTACAGGGGTTATTCATTTTTTAATCTACCCCCTAAAACCCGCATGGCTACTGGGCTCAAAACGCGTTTTGCGGGGCAAAATTATTTTTGATTGGAAACTACTGATTTAGATTATTCACACCTGCGAAAAACGTAGGTTTTACCTTACTTTTCAGCTTTGCGGCTGAAAATATACATTAAATGGTTAAAGTTATGAATAACATATTAATATTATAGCATAATAATACTGTATTTTCAAGTATTTTATAGTTACTTATTTTTTATATAATTATAACTTCTTCAACTTCGGGAATATCAACATTTCCCCATGTTTTCACCTCACCATTACCGCTTATCCTGTAAACTCTTACATTATCCTCGTCTGCAATATGATATACAACTTTTGAAATCAAATCTTCATACTTATTTTTACTCAATTCACCTTCAAAAACAGAACGTTGAACACGCAAAGCATATCGTGATGCAAACTTAACAAAATTCCGACGTCGCTTATTATCGTATATATCGTAACATATAACAACAAAATAACGTCTTTCAATCATCTCTTCGCTTGTTTCAAATACATAATCCATAAATTCATCACTCCTATATAAATATCTATCTTATATAGATAGGTTCATACAATGTGCAATCTTCTTCATCTATGGCTTTGGCAAGCTTAGAGGCTTGTAACCACAAGGCTTTTCTGAAACTTACTTTCTCATCTCCATAATTCAAATATCCGGTACTTGTTCTTAGTTTTGTTTCATATTTCTTCAAAAATATTTTAAATGTTTTATCATCAAGAAATACACCGTTTTCTTCTCTCCTAAAGCCGCTCTTTTCAACTTCATACCCGTTTATAAGGCTCATAACCATTGAATCTATAAGGACGCTTCGCCATTCTTCCATCATATCGCTTGCCACTGTCGGATGTCTTTCCCTGTCTTGATGTAAAAATCCTGCGTACACATTTAAACCTTTACCCTCAACAGCACCGTATATTTCGTTCATCAGCATTGCATATCCCAAACTAATCATCGAATTAAATTCATCTTTAGGCGGTCGTCTGCTACGACCGCAAAACTTAAATTCAGGAAGGATACATTTTGACAATCCCATAAAATAATGACGTGCAGCTATACCTTCATATCCCATAATCTGCGAAACGGAAGTACATTTATCTATATTTTTTACGGCAAGTTTCATTTGCTCTATTATATGTCGCACTTCTTCTTTTTTCTCTGTCGGTGCATATCTCATTAAAACCACTCTTTGATTATGTACTTTCGCATTTATTATTCGCTTAGATAATTCCAAACTGAATTCCGTTTCTCCGCTCAGTTTAAATTGCTTTCTCTGACGGATTATATTACAGTTTTCATTCGACATTATTCTGCCGAAATAATTGCCTGTTTTTGAATACAATGTAACCGGTATTTTGTTCTTCATAAACATCTGCATTGCCGGAACGGTTATTTTTATATTTCCAAATAATGAAACATATTCTATTGTTTCAATCGGTATAATTCTACGCATACCGTCAGGTTTTGTTACAACACACCGACCACCATCTACGGTAATTTCCGAACCTTGTTCATTAATGTATATATAACTCATAATTGTTCCTTTCCGGCATCACAGAAAAGTCTATGCCAATTCAATCCGGCACTTCCCCATTTCATACATTTTACCGTTACATCTTGTGCACTTTTGCATATGCGGTGAAATATCTCTGTCTTTTTCGTGTTTGTGTTTATACGGAGTTGTCTTTTTCAACAAATCACGGGTAAAATCAATGCCGTCATACTCTTTTTCTTCGTAAAAAAGAATATAAGACACCGTTTTTGAAAAATACCCTGCTCCGCCGCCTAAAAACATAGAATTATCAATTTCTTCAACATTTTTAAACTGACACATCATCAGCCGATAATAATAATTTGAATAATTTTCTATATATTTTAACAGTGTTTCAATGTCAAATCCAAGTACACTGCTGTCGATTGTCAAATCAAATTCAATATCAACATTTGGGCGTATGCACTCACGCATTGTATTTATTGTCTTTTCTTTTCCGTTCGGACTTACATCGATTTTTTGACACAGCACAATATTGTCAAGCGAAACAGGTTTACTGTCCCCGACAATCAATCCACGCATTATACTTACGTCTTTTTCTTCGATATTTTTAGTCAAATAATTCTTTTCCAAAATATCCGATATTCTCCCTAAATTTCTTTTGATACTTCTTCCGTCCGACGTTTTCGCCTCGTGCTTTGCGTCTTTTTTTATTTCTTGCAGTTTTCTGCTATTTTCCGGTGTATCATAAATCATATTCCACAAAATCACCGTTCTGAGCATACCTTTGATACTGCTGCCCGGAATATACGGTTCGTTATACGCATTTTTAACGCACAACGACACATTTTTCAAACTACGTTTATCATCAATATTTTCTACACCCTTTAATACATAAGCCGTAATATCATCATAATTTCGTATGCCGTGTTTTTCAAGAAAATCCTTAAGTTTAATTCTCGGATCATCATTTTGCAAAAAAGTCATATACTTGTCCGTCAAATTTTTATCCGCGATAAATTTCAAGAATTTCGGTACATCAATCACATATATCTTATTATTTGCAAATATGTATTGTTTCTTTGTAACCTCTTTACCCGAGCCTATATAAAGAGGTGCTAAAGTTTTGAGTTTCATTTTATAATGTTTTAAATAACTTTCCATTTTTCCTCTCCTATAATCCCAACAAAATCGGTTTACCGTATTTATATATCGGATGTGCTTTTAATATTGCCACATCAAACACATCACCGTCAAATTTCTTTTTAAAAACCGCCCCAGACGCAAACATATAAAAATCACGTTTTTTCAGTTGTGTATCGGAATATGTGCTTGACTGCACAAATCCGCCGCGTTTTGTCAGTTTATACACCGCACCGTCAAGCACACTGCTAAGTTCGTCATCAGACGGCATACACATTGATATAGTCATATAATTCTCGCAGTTATCAGCTTCAAGCATTTTTTCCAGACTTGACGGAATATCTGCTATTCTGCATTCAAACCGACCGTATCCCGCTGTTCTTTTACCGCCTATCCCAGAATACTGCAACGAATCCATTATATCAAAAATCAAATCTTCTGCGTCCTCTGTTTCTGTTGCAAAAACAACATACAACCCGCAATTTTCATTAAACTTATACACTCTTACGGAATACAAGTCATTGTCCTCATCATTATTCTTCAATGCAACCTTTTGATAAAGAGTATCTTCTCCGAAACTTGAAAAATCATTATTTAAGCTTGTCGGTTCGGCATTTCCGGAAAGGTATGTTTCCATATACTGAACAGGAATATATGCAAGTTTTTTAAATTCTTTTTTCAATGCCGAATCCTTGTCCGTTCCCTCAATCCTTATCATCGGTTTCGGCAAATACATTGTATCTCCGATATACGGCATTGCGTCCGAAATTCTTAATTGATTATCCTTAGCCATTTGCACAAACCGGTTAAGTTCTTCTTCTCCGCCCATATTAAGCGCCTCAATGCACATAGCCGAAAACAGAGTATCGGAATGAATAACTTTTTCCGTACTTGATAAATTTCCTGTTCCGATATGTATACCGTTGGGGAACGACAATTTATAAATTGTGTACCTCATATACTATTCCTCCAAAATCCCCTTGCACTTATCCATCACATCGTCAGCCACATCACCGAAAACATTGTTTACTTCAACATTATTAAATTTAATTTTTCCGTATCCTCTTGTACCGTGACCGCCTATATAATCATATTCAAGCAATTTTAAACCGTTTTTAATTGCCTTGAAATCTTCCTCAATCTGCATTTCATTAAGCTGTGCGTCACTGTTAATATTATAGATAATCGAAATATTGAATTTGCACCCCGGAATAACTCTTTCGATTTGTCTTGGATTTGCTTCAGACGTCAAACGCTTGATTGTATTTTCAAACTTAACTTCAGTCGGTCTGCTGACACCTCTGCTCTTTACTTCATCGATGTTACTTAAAAGACTGTCCGAAAATTGTAATCTCGCATTTCTGTATTCTTTTTTATCCGCCGAACCGAATAATCTCTGTACAATCTCGGGATCATTCTTAACTTCTACCGGCATATAATTTTCGCTGTACTGACGCGACATAAGAGTTCTCATTTTACCTTTCAATGTAGAACCCGGAATCATCGGCAAACGGCTTATTACGTCACGAACAACAGGCGAATCTATTGCACCGATTGCGGCAAATTCATTTGTACCGCCGATGTGCATACCTGTCAACACTTCTAATTCTGATGTTATTTCTATTTTACTAATCATTTTTATTCATCCTTTCCGCCGTAAAATCTGTGATAAGCCACCAATGCTTCCATATATCGTTCCATCTCAATAAATTTCTTCTTACTCGTTCCGATTTGGTCTATTTTATTTAGAATTTTGGATTCATTTATAAATCTTCTTACCGATCCGTCTTTTTTATCATCTCTGCCATATTCATATACAAACTGTACTTTCAAATACTGAATACGGTCAACAATATCTTGAGGCAACTCCTCGCCTTCCACTCTGACAACATCATTATATATATCAGACATTCCGGATAATAATCCTCTTATTTTTGAAGTTGTTATTTTTTTATCTCTTGTCGAATACCAGTCTTTAAATACCTTTTCCGCATCTTCTACATATCCCATTATCTATCACTCCTCACTTTTCTCTCTCGTTTCATATACATACAGATAAATTGCCATAATAAGCTGTAATCTGTCTTCTTTATTTATCGCCCAATTATACATTTGTCTTGAAAATGCTTTATATTTTTCTTTTATACGTTCATCAGCGTCACGTTCAGGCTCTATCCTTGCCAACAAATATGCATACCGTGCAATATTTATTTTGTCGGTTGTATTTCTCAAATAATTCAGTAAATTGTACAATAAATTTTTACCATGCTCCGCTTGATCGACGAAATACTCCTCAAGACATTTTTTCTTTTCACCGATAACTTTATTTTTAAGTTCATCCCATTCAAATGTATACTTTTCATTCTCTGTGTTATTTACACTGAGAAGTGTTATTTTATTTCTGCCGCTTGACTTTGATTTACTTTCAAGGTCACCGCTTTCATACGCCATTGACGCAACGGGGTATGACGGATTGTATATTCCGATACCTACCGAAATTGTAAGCGTATTTTGCGTGAATTTATGCAATGCCTCATTCAAAATCATTGCCGCCTTAATAGCGTCCGACCATGCACAAACAAGGAATATATCGTCACCGCCCGAATATACAATCAGACCGTTTATATCATTTTCTTCTAACAATTTATTGATGTGTTTCTTGAAGAATATTGATAGTTTTCGTGAAAACACTGCAGTTCTTGACAATGATACACGTTCTTTATCAAAACCGCTTACAAATGCTTTACCCAAATTATCCACGTCGCCTCTGATTATACCTACTCGTTCAATGCCCTCCGACTTTTGAGCAAGTTTCTTAAATTCCTTATCTGTATGATAGTCACCTACCCATAATTTCGTTGATAAATTACGTCCTGTATACATCTTATTTTTGCTGTAACTGCGTTCGTATAATTCATCTGTTATCCACTTTGTTTTTAACGTATCCGCACTTGTTGCAATAAGAGATTGTCCGAACGGCAACGGCAAACCGCTGTCGGTGTTTAAAACAACAAAGAAATCCTTTTCCAAAATATCATCAGACATATCAATAAGTTTCTGACACATTCCGCAAACATCATTTTCAATATAGGTATCGGAACGCTTGCATATTCTGCACTCTCTTTCACCGTCTTGATGATGATTATTGTTCATAGTCAAAATCTGCTCGGCTGTGTATCTGTTTCCCTTTTTGTCCGATAAAATTTTAGACACATTTCGGAAAATATCTTCATATGTACCGTTACTGTTCATTAAATCATCTGCACTGCATTCTGTATATGCGTCTGCAACATACAAAGCTGTTTTAAAATTATCGATAAACCAATGATTTATTTCGTTGTTAATTTCATCTAAAGCAGATTTATTTTTACTTGTATTTGCAAGCAAAACATATCCGTGACCGCCGCCCGAATATATCAGATTTGCTCTTGAATATTCAAGTCGTTTTAAAATCGTATCAATCAAATGTTCGCATAACATTTCAAGATAAAAAGACCTTGAACGCAATAATTTCAAAGACCCCTTTGCACTTATCGTGTAAATAAAATCCTGAATACCCGATATATCAAACGAATACATCAAAAACGCTTTTTTAGAATAAAACTGTTTGCTGTTGTTGTATAACTCATCTTTATAATTTGTTATACCCTCTTGTTCCAAATAATCTATAATACAGCTGCCGACTGCCGCGGTGATTTTGCAATGGTCGTATAATGAAATATCTGCGATTTCGTTTTTACTCGTTGATGACGGAACAAACGAACAATCCGCCTCCATCACTTCAAGCAATGAATTTATATATTCCGAATTATTTTCATCTATCCCCTTTAAACAGTCTGCAATATCATCACATATTTTCTTATATATCTCTTTTGAAAAAGATATTTCATTTTCAATCGGATAATTAATTCCGTTTTCCATAGTTTGCGGTTTGTATTTGTAATGCTGATTGTTTCCGTTCAAAATATTGAATACGGATTCCAACTGCATATCCATATCAAAGCCTTGATTTTCGTCCACTTTTCTTCTGTCCGCACCCGACGCAATATTGTCCGCAATGTATGTTATATAAGCAAGAGAATTATCGGCAATCGAAGAATTTTGTATCATATTCTTGTGATGATACTTTACTTGTTCCAAAATTTCCGTATCTTTTATTCCGACGGTATCCTTCAAAAATTCATATCCCGAAATACTGTGATTTTTACTTTTATCTCCGCGATATGCCGGTTTTCCTATATCGTGTAATAAAGCGCCTGCGATAACTTTCAATTTACTTTTTTGCAATTTTTCTCACCTCATCTGTCTTAACCGCACCCATTCCCAAGGCGGTTTTTATTCCTGTTCCCGAATACTCCGCAAATGTCAGTAACAGCTTAACTATTTGCGTCATTTGCTGTGTGCCGTGTATTTTGATACAAATATTTCCGATATATGACGGAATTTTTATTGACTCCAAATGATATACCGTGCTTCTTAAATTGTAACCGATAATTTCCGTACTATCTATAAGACTTTCTAACATATCTTCATCATATATACTGAACTCGGTCGAAAACGAATCGAATTTTCTGATTAAATTCTTATATATCGCCTCAATGTTTGGGAACAATGTATATTTTTCATCAATTTTGAAACTTGTGGGTGATAAAAAATTCACCTTAAATATTCTTGCACTGTCCGAGAAATATGTACTGTCTATCAAATTTTTGTACGTTATGGTCTGCATATTTTTCGATATAACTTCATATGTCTTGTTTTTATTTTTAATCTCCACTTTGTCAAGCCGATTCATCAGAATATCGTTAAATATCTCACTGCTCTCCCTGTCCAAGCAATTTACAATCCACTTAAATTCATCGTCACGTTTAAATATGCTTTGTGAAAACGGTTTTAAATGATTTTCGTGTAAATAATCGCCGTAATCTCTGCTTACCATTTCCATTAACGCACCGTGAAAAAGTGACCCCATATTTCTGTTTATGTCATTTTCGCTGTCTTTTAAGGTTATTTCAAACTTTGATAACATTCATTTCACCGTACCCTTTTACTGTTTGTAAATTTAATCACCATTTTATATATACCACTTTTTTCTACTTTTAAACATTTTTCTGCATTTTATTTCTAATTTTTTATAAAAAATTACCTTGAACGCAAATTCGTTCAAGGTATTTGTGAAATTGCCTTGTCGTCCCTTACAGGGGTTATTCGTTTTTTAATGTCCCGACAATATATAATTTAATAAAAATCTGTAACGTTTCCGTCCCTTACAGGGGTTATTCATTTTTTAATCTACAAGATTTAGAGAAGGCAATGTGGTATTTGTCACAGTTTCCGTCCCTTACAGGGGTTATTCGTTTTTTAATCATAAAGCAAATAAATAGAACT
>QTVU01000075.1 GCA_003460745.1 Firmicutes bacterium AM55-24TS | reverse complement strand
TGTATATTCTCACTCATATTCGTTAATGGACCTTTCTTACCTTTAAAGCAATTTATGTTATATGACATGATTTTCATATGTTGTACTCTCCTTAAAAGAAATAAGGCATCTACTTAATAGATGCCAAAATATAAGTAATTACGAAATGAATTACAAGTGGGTATTTTTATTATATCACATTTTACACTGATTGCAAGTATTTTTTCATATCTGCTATTTGCTTTCCTACTGTGGTTCGGTTAACTCCGGTAATTTTTACAATGTCAGAGCCATTATAACCTTTACAATATAATTTCAAAACTCTTCTATTTTGTTCTTTTTTCAATTTGTTTATATACGATTCAATAAGCATTTTTAATTCTACCGTATCTTCAAAATGTTTATTATCGCTAAGATAAGACCATTTTTCTTCACCATAACCGTCCATAGTTTTTGTATCATATGAAAATTGTTTATCCATTGGAATTTTTCTTGCAGATTTTTGTCTGTGTAATTCATTGAATATTTCACATTTAATACAAGCATACGCATATGTTGAAAACTTTGTTTGACCATTATATGTAATAGCAGCTTTACAGAGTCCGATAGCGGCTACGTCATAAAATTCATCAACACTCAAAGAATTTCTATATAAGTAAAAATATATAAGTTTATGATTATCTTCAACTAATTGTTGCTGCTGTTGTGTTAAGATGAGTTGCTTTTTCATAAATTTCACCTCACAGCTACCTTTTTAGTGATTTTAATAATGCGACTGTCTATTAGCCAATTAATCTGTTCCAAGAAAAGTTCTTGTAGTCTTAAATCAGTATCATTATCAATATCTTTCATTTTATAGAAGTCTTTGAATTTGTATGTACATTCGCCACCATATGAACTGCACTCGCTTGTTACCTTTCCGGCTTTTGCTGTCGGAGCATCTACATCATAAAAGCAAATCCAATATTCACCGGCTATACAATTATCAGATGCATTTTTGGCGGTTGTTCCACTCAAGCACCAAGCCTTAATCAAGTCATTTCTCCAAAACGGTGCTCTTGTAATTCTATCTCGGTCTATCACTTCAGCTTTATTCAAATCTTCCGGTCTTATATTATATTTATTTTCAATTTTTGGTTTTCTCATTTGTTTTTCTCCTTTGATTGTTGTAATTATAATGTGTTCTATTAATATAGTCCCTATTTTATTTCGTTTTTCTACCTTTTCATAAGTAAATGGCGGTAAAATATTAAATCAATCAAAAAAAGAGAACAACATAACAGTTGCTCTCTTGTCAGTTGCTCTCTTGCAAATGAGATTATATATTGGCATTCACAGGTTTATCATAAAGTTTATCCTGTACTTGCCTTAACAGAATTTCTATATCTTCCGTCTTTTCAATTTTCGGAATATCAATCGTAATATTCACGTACTGACACCCTACTTCTCCTGTTTCTTCATCAATTACACCTTTGCCTGCAAGGCATAATTGTTCTCCCGGTTTGATTCCTGCCGGTATTTCGCAATTCACTGTACCATAAGCTGTCGGCACATTAATCACTGCTCCCAAAACAGCTTGTGGAAATGAGATAGTCATATAGTAAACAACGTCTTGACCGGTCCTCACAAAACCTTTCTTCTGTTTTACTTGAATATTGATAACCAAATCACCGTTTTCTCCACCATTGATTCCGACATTGCCTTTGCCTTTTATTTTTAATACCTGTCCACTGAATATGCCTCTCGGAATACTTATATCATATATGAATTTTTTTAATACCTTACCGGTATTATTACAAATGGTACAATTATCAGTACGATTTTCTTCCTTACTGCAAGGACATATTTCTTCATGCTGAACAGTTATCTCCTTTCGGCAGCCGAGAATGGATTCCTCAAAAGCAATTTCTACTGTGGTATATACGTCAGAACCACGAATACCTTTCTGCTCAGACTCAGGCTTTTCTGATTTTGTTGTTTCTTTCTTCTTTTCTGTATTCGTCTTACTTCCGGCATCACTGAATATAGTACCAAAGTTAAATATAGACTTGTGTTTCTTTTCACGATTTTCTAATATAAGCCTATACGCTTCCGATACTTTTGCAAATTTAGCAGTTGCATCTTTGTCATCTCTATGTAAATCAGGATGAAATTGTTTGGATTTCTCTCTATATGCTTTTTTTACCTGCTCATCTGTTGCTTTCTTAGTAATTCCCAAGATCTCATAACATTCTTTAATATCCATATCAGAATCCCCCTATCATTTGCATTACATTATTTAAGACTATATTATCAAGCGGTATATGAACATTAGGAATCATATTGACTGTATAAAGTATGAAATATACGATAATTGCCATTATTAAGCCTTTAACAACACCACTTATAAAACCAATTGCCTTATCAAGTTTTTCACCTAAAGGAACTATTTTTACTGCACTTGATATTAAGTGTATTATCAATCCGAATATGAACATAAATAATGAAAATAACAGTATCATTACGAATGAAGATAATAATTTTTCAGCAGATAAATTAACAACATTATTTACCGAATTAATCATTTGGTTTGCAGGATCGGATAAATTAACAAAACCTAAGTTAAAAGCATTTCCGTTTAGAAACACTGAACCATTGATGCTCTGAATAAAACTACTGATTTTATCACTAATGCCTGATTCATTACATACATATTGCGTTACCGGAATAGCTAAACAGCGTGAAAGTATAAAAGACAATATCATTGATATTAAGCCTCCTATACTTTTGATACCACCCTTTTTTAGCCCTATAAATCCATACACAATAATAATACTAACAAATAATATACTTATAAGCATTTTTATTCACTCCTTTCTTTTAAACGTAAAAAAGCAGACAAAAACCAATTCAGATTCTTGTCTGCTCATATTTCACTTATTATGTTATTGTCACTTCATACTTTAATTTTAGTATATCAGAGGTTAGAAATGAAGTCAAGTTATTTTATTGAGTTTGTTCAAGATATTCTTTATATGTTATAGAACGGTCATAGTCTATTTGTGCTTTTGATTCATTATAAGCAGCATCACTCAAATATTTGTAACGTTTTTGATTAAGTAATCTATTTAAAAGCGTGTATATTTCATCACATGTAGCTTTTCTGTCAATCGGTATCCAATATATCATATCATTTTTGTTGACAATATTTTTTTGAGCATTTTCAAATAATCGTTGATATTCTTCGGAATTTTCAAAAAATTTTCCTTTTTCCGTTTCTGTATCTTCTAAACACGCCTCAATCATAGCAATTGCATCTTTTATTGTAATATAATTCTTTCCTCGATACTCATATGTTTTTTTATATGTTTGTAATATATTCACATCACAAGCAATATAACATAGTGTGTCATATCTGTATATTTTATCAAATTCCGCTTCACTTATATCATTAGTTATTTGATATTGATTTCCTGTTTTCAAATCATCAGTTGCAAAGCCTTCTCTATCCATACCGTAGCAATACATATCAAAAATATTTTCATTTAAACCTATAACTGAAAGAATCATTCCTAAAAAGTCTTCCCTGCTCATGTATTTGTTTGATGATGTAATATATAATTCATCACATATTCTTTTTGATTTATCAATGTTTTCTATTTTAATTGGTTTGGAATATGTTAAAATTGATATACAGCTTATGCTTAGTATGCAGATTATCACACAAAAAATTATTATCTTTTTACGCATATTTCGCCCTCCAATAAAAACCTTGTTCCCTTCTTATGGTATTTTCGGTAAAATACCAATTTGCAGCATCAGCATAACTTCCATCATCTCTTATATGGTCAATACCAACTGTATCAAATTCCTCTTGTCTCCAATACTCATTGTTTGCTCCAGGCATTTTATTAGTTCCCATACCTGCTTTTTTTCTACTACCTTTCATGCCCCTTAATGAATGTATTAATTCATGTGCCAATGCAATTTGAACTGGCTGCTTTTGTTCAACAACATTAGCATTTTTATCATATACAAATACTTTATCTTGTTTTTCATAATCTGCAATGAAGTTAATTGTTGTATCAGTACCAACTCCTGACATAGAAGCCAAATCTATATCAGCATAAGTTGTATCATTTTTGTTTGAAACTTTAATTGTACAAATGTTAGAATTGTTTATAAGTTGATATATTAATTCTGTTCCTGCACTTCTATCATCAGTATTCATTCCATAATTTTTAATTTTTACATATCCATTTGAGTCAATATATAATTCATCCCTTGTTAAAATGTTTAAATAATCTATGATTATACTTTGATTTTCAGGTACATAAATCGCTAATCCACTCGGATCAAACATCATCACTGGATTATTGCCACAATAGGCATACCAATTCGAGCCGTCCTTAGCCGGATCTTCACTTATAAAACGTCTTATACTGCTATCGTAATATCTTGCTCTTAGATATGTCATATTACTTTCGTAATCGTAATATTGACCATAGTAACGTAGTGGGTTATTTTCAAAAGAACTTGATTCATTTTGGGTTCGTATTTCTCCCCACGCATCATATGTATAATCAGCGACTTTATTGCTTGTACTTGTGTAAATAGAAAGTACATCGCCATGTGCATCTTTAAACAAATAACCGGTTGTGCCATTTTGTCTCCTTGACACATATCCGTTCACTCCCATTACATTTGTTGCATAATTGTTATTATTTAACGTTTCATTAATAACATTATCACCATCATAGTAATACTTAGTTGTATTGTCACCTATTGTTTTACTTGCTCTTAATCCGTCTGAATAATAAGTATAACTTGCTGTTTCTCCAAAACTGTCATTAAATTCAATTAGCTGACCCCATTCATTATATGCATAAGACTTATAATTGCTTGGTTCATATGGTTCTGTGCAAGCATCTGTCCCCATAAGCTTTAAATTTCCATTTTTATCATAGGTAAGATAAGTAGTCCAATCATCAAATTTTGTACCTGTTGCAGTTTCTTTTTTTGCACCGTAATCTTCTATTGATGTCAATCGGTTATTCGCGTCATAAAAATAATATGTATCTTCCCAACCAACCGATGAAATCAAATTATTATATTCATCATAATGATAGCTATTCCAACTGCCACCTATTGTTTCTTTCAATAACCTATTCAAATTATCATACATATAGGTAGATGTCTTACTTGCTCCCTGAATATTATCGACTTTCTTAGTTATATTACCTGAATTGTCATAGGTATAATTATGTTGTGAATAATTGGTTGATGAAGTTAAGCTATTCACTACAAGCATTACTCTTCCGGCATAATCATAGCTATATCTTGTTTTCATGCTACTGCTCAAAGGATATATTATTTGATTTAAGCTACCATCTGTAAAATATGAGTATCTCGTTACTGCTGTTGTCTGTGCATCTGCATATTTTTCTGATATACTGATTATATTACCTCGTTTATCATAACCGTATTGAGTTGTGTTACCTAAATAATCAGTCATTGATGTTAATGCTTTATTTGCGTTATACGAGTTATATGTTATTGACTTACCATCAGGATATGTCTTTTTATACAAAGTGCCGTCATAGTTATATTGATAACTAATTGTACCATTTTTATCTTTTGATGTCAATAAAGCTCCTGTGTTGCTATATGTATAGTTTATGTATTCTCCATTTTTTGATGTTCTTAACAATAAGCCTCTGTTGTTATATGTGTTCGCAGTTGTATCACCGTTTTTATCTTTTGCTGTCATAATATTTCCGGCTGTATCATATGTATAATTTTCCGTATATCCCATAGGGTCAGTTTCCTGAATTAATCTTCCGGCTGTATCATATAAATAACTTGTTATGTGTGTTCCCTGAGTTGTTTTTATTAATCGCCCTGCTTTATCATATTGATAGTCAATACTTATTTGTTTTGTATCTTCTTCGTCTATACCTTGTTTCATATTTATTACATTGCCTAAGACATCATAAGTATAATACGTTGGTCGATTTTCGCCGTCATATTGTTCAATAACTCTATCCCATTCATCATACACATATCTTGATGTAATAACTAATTCAGCATTTGATGGCATTTGTGTTATATTATCAAAATCACTTTCATCAAATGAATAATAATTTTTGACCATAGCGGTCTTGACAAGTCTGCCAAATACATCATAATAGCTAATATTTATTCTACCGGTTTCATTCATAGTTAAATACACCGAGTATTTTGTATTTCCTTCAAGAAATACTTCATAGTATTTTGCTTTTTGAGTATTAGCAGTTGTAGGAGCTTTAACAGAAGTTTGTCTGCCAAAAGCATCATAGGTTATTTCTGTTTGATTATTCAAAGCATCTTTAACCGTTATTGCATTACCCATTTTGTCATAAGTAATGTTTCGCAAATCAGATAATGTGTTTGAATTATTTATTTCCGATATATTAGTCAAATTAGCTGATGAATCATAATAATATTTATTTATATAGTTATTTTCATTTCTTACACTTACTGCTCTTTCACCACTGTCATATGATATTTGCTTGTATGTACCATCAGCATGTTTCTCTTTTGTAACACGTCCCAATGCATCATATTCAATTTCTTCTGAAGTCCTTAAATTACTTGTTTTTATTACTTGACCTGTATCTGTATTATATTCATACTTGACTTCTGAAATAACATTATTGGAACTGTCTACGGCATATTCTCGTGTAAGATATGGACCTGTATACTCATATCTTTTACGCTCCAACATTGCTAATGAATATCCGTTATGAATAGTTTCTTGTGTCAAATTATTGTCTGTATAGATATAACTCTTATTTTTCAATATAGCATTATCTTTATCATATGCTTTTTCTACACTGACATCACCTAAGCTGTTTACAGTATACTCTGTTTTAATAAGTGATCCGTCACTTTTTGTAACAGTTGATGTTTCAAGTGATTTATAGCTGTCAGTATAATACGTATTTTTAGTTGTTGATTTTGTAACACCTCGACTTTTTGTACAGAAGAAGTAATTTTGCCATAGTAATCATATTCATTATTCGTTTCTGTTGTTATTGTATTACCGGCAGAATTGTATACGGTAGTTACAGACGTTTTGGGACGTTCACTATGATGTGAATTAAACGTATTTAAAACTTTGCTTTTTAAAACATCATTTGTGCCATTTCGAGTATATACTTCTTGACTGTACTCAATTTCACCCATTTTTGTCTTTGTAACCTTATTATTATCCGTTACTTCTGTAGTAATTAAATCCCTTTCATTTTCGTATTCATATGAATATGATGTCTTTGGTGCAGTTTTATCATCACCTGTATAATACTTATCTGTTGCTATATGCCATGTTCTCGAAGAAGGTGCATACAAATAAGGATCACTATCTTTATTTGAAACAACTGTATAATCCATTTGGTGAATACCTGAATATTCTGTATTGGCATATGTCATTGGCATATATACAGCTTGATCATCAATTTGTATATCATATCCACCCGGACCAATAATGTATCTTATTTCTTTCGGCTCATACGTAAAATCTGCAATAGGATAGCCATCTGTAACATCTTCAATGCTTGTAACCACTTTACCGTCAAAAGACATATCAAACCCTGTCATTTGTCCTACATGATTTGCTGTTACATATGAGGTATTGATTTTTATCATTGAATTATCAGGCTTTGTTACAAGAATATAATTTTTGTAATATGAAATATTTATACTTCTGTTTTCTCCATCAGTAATTTTTTTCAGTCTTACTGAAGGAATGCAACTGCCATCATCTCCTGTTTCATATGTATAACTTATTCTATTACCGTACTTATCTTCTGTATAAGCTAAATATCCATCACTTGTAAGTCCTTCGACTGTACCGTCTATATAATTAATTTGATTATTTCCTATGCTGAAGTAGTTATAATCATAAGAATATGCATTTCTTACTATTCTTCCGTCACGCAACTTATAACTTCCGGAATATACTCTTTTTAATCCTGAAAACTCCCATCCTGCTCCTATATTGCCATCTGATTCATATATTAAATAAGGCTCAGAATAATAATCTTTAGCATCCGTCCTATCTGTTGACGTATATACAAATGAACTCTTAGATTGATTATATTCCAAAGTCAAGTCCATAACTGAACCATTTTTACCCGGTATAGATGCGAGATTATATGTGTAATTAACATCTCCTGATACATTACTGATTGAAACATCACCTGATACTTTAGGATTGTATCTGTTACTTTCTAACATATCTAACTTATATAGACTCTTTGGATCACTGTATGCATCCACTAATGCAATACCATCATTCATATTTCTCGGCAGCTCATCATATGTTACATATTCATATGGTTTTTCAGAAGATTCAACATCATCTTGTTCAGCCAAAAT
Source organism: Firmicutes bacterium AM55-24TS (assembly GCA_003460745.1). Classification (GTDB taxonomy): domain Bacteria; phylum Bacillota; class Clostridia; order UBA1381; family UBA1381; genus Hominilimicola; species Hominilimicola fabiformis. The sequence continues at coordinate 378 of QTVU01000075.1, read as the reverse complement.
TTTATCACTTTTATTTTCGACTTCATCTTCATCTTCATTTTCTACTAAAGCAGGATTTTGTGTCTCAATTGGATATTCAACATTTTCAATATCAGCTATTAGCTCTTCATTTACCGGCTCTGGTGTTTGTGACTCTCCACTTAGCACTTCCTGTTCGTTATCTTTATTCTCAAATGATGCGTAAGTTGGCAATGTTGACATTGATAAAGAAAACGTAATCAAAAGTGCAAGTATTTTCTTTAAACTTGTACTTTTCATTTTTTCTTCCTTTCATTTAATCAATTACTTTCCGATCCATTGCTACATCAATTTGTGAATTTAATTTACACCCCCCTCTGTAATTCACAAATTCTTTTATTTTATATATAAACTTTCATT
>QTVU01000074.1 GCA_003460745.1 Firmicutes bacterium AM55-24TS | reverse complement strand
GGAATACAGCTTAAATCTAAATTAATGAATAGTTCATCGTAAAATTTAGCTTTTGGTTGTGAAGTGAAAAGACTGATGTCTTTTAAAATTTCTTGACGATAGATAAAAAACACTCTCCTTTGTGGGACTTTATTTTTAACTATATTATACCAAATCAGAGTGGTTTTTTCTATACATTAAATATTAAATTTATAGTGACAAAACGGATTTGCCACATCCGTAAAATTGCATAAACTCTATGTTTTTAGAGTTTTGCACGTGGCTATATAATTAGCGGTGAGGAGGGATATGATATGAAAAAAATAGCAGCACTTTTTTTATCACTGATGATTATATCACCGACGGTTTTTGCCGATGATGATATAACGGTATATCTAAACGAAGATGAATTAATATTTGAGCAGTCACCAATAATACAAAACGATTCAACGCTTGTACCGTTCAGAGCGATATTTGAAAATCTTGATATGGTTGTACAGTGGTTTGGCGACGAACAGCGTGTAACGGCTCAAAAAGACGACTTAACCATAACTTTGTTTATAAACGAAAATACGATGTATGTCAATGATACGTCTGTCGAGCTTAATACGCCCCCTATAATCTACAATGATTACACCCTTGTACCGTTAAGGGCTGTATCGGAATCAGCCGGTGCAGAGGTATTTTGGGACGGTGACACGCATACAGTTTATATTGAAACCGATAATGAAAGTGATTTTGATGATTGGGGATATGAAGTTCTGAATCTCGTAAACGAAGAACGTGCAAAATATAATGTTGCACCGTTAAAATGGGACGATTCGCTTGCCGCTCTTGCCGAAAGTCACTGTGAAGATATGATAGACAGAAACTTCTTTGCACACAATACTCCTGACGGACAAACTCCGTTTGACAGAATGAAAGCCGCAGGAATAACATATTCTTCGGCAGGGGAGAATATAGCCGCAGGTCAATCTTCACCGCAAAATGTTATGGATTCTTGGATGAATTCACCGGGACACCGCAAAAATATATTAAATCCCGATTTTGAATATATAGGCGTAGGACTTGCACGAGGAGGATCATACGGTATTTATTGGGCACAGGAATTTGCAACGTTTAAATAATGTAATAAAAAAATAATATTTTTCCTATTGACACATACTATTAATAGTGGTAGTATAATAATATATAAGCAAGGTAGAGGTGCGCTTGTGTATCAGTATGTATGCGGAGATATGCAATTATCTTTGATGTATACGGAAAGGACACAGTGCCGAAGTTTGAATATTATTGCGGATATTCATTCTGGGCATATCGTTAACAGCGGTATGACTGTCATCGTAAGGTGGGGAGCTATCGCTGTTTTTGTTATATGCAAACATAGCAGTAGTTTCTGACTACTGCTTTTTATTTTATAAAAAACAAAGGAGAGTCAAAATGAAAGACAATTACAAAGTAGGTATTATAGGTGCAACAGGTATGGTTGGACAGCGTTTTATTACACTTCTTAACGACCACCCATGGTATACAATCGAAGTGCTTGCAGCATCTCCGAGAAGCGCCGGCAAGGCTTATAAAGACGCCGTAGGTGCTAAATGGGCTATGGATGAAGAAATTCCTGCATCAGTAGCAGATATGGTTGTTATGGACGCTACAAACGACGTTGAAAAAATTGCAGAAAAGGTAGATTTCGTATTCTGTGCAGTTGATATGAAAAAAGACGAAATCAAAGCTCTTGAAGAAAGATATGCTAAGGCTGAATGCCCTGTTGTTTCAAACAACTCTGCTCACCGTCATACTCCTGACGTTCCGATGATTATTCCGGAAATCAACCCTCAGCACATTGAAATTATTCCTGCTCAGCGTGAAAGACTTGGTACAAAGAGAGGTTTTATCGCAGTTAAGTCAAATTGCTCTCTACAATCATATTTGCCTGCAATGGCTGTTGTTAATATGAAGTACCCAATCGACCACGCTCTTGTAACAACTTATCAAGCTATTTCAGGTGCAGGTAAGACTTTTGAGACATGGCCGGAAATGGTTGACAACCTAATCCCATACATCGGCGGAGAAGAAATGAAGTCAGAAGTTGAGCCTAACAAGGTACTTGGTAAAATTGAAGGTAAAGAAATCGTTCCTTCAACCGAATTGCAAATCGAATGCCAAACATACAGAGTTCCTGTATCAAACGGTCACACAGCCGCTATATTCTTCTCATTCAAAGACAGTGCAAACAAGCCGTCTGTAGAAGAAATCGAAAAAATGTGGGCAGAATACAAAGGTGTTCCTCAGGAACTTAACCTACCTCACGCTCCAAAGCAGTTTATTCACGTTTACACTGAAAAGGACGCTCCTGATCAGCCTCAAATTAAGACTGCCCGTGAAATCGACGGCGGTATGGCTATTTCATGTGGACGTTTGAGAGAATCAACACAATACGATTATAAGATGGTTTCTATGAGCCACAATACTCTAAGAGGTGCTGCAGGCGGTGCGGTTCTTCTTGCTGAACTACTTACAGCTAAGGGTTATATGGATTAATTTTAAATTTTATTGAAAGGAATTGATTTAATATGTCTAAGACATTACCTTTTACAGGTTCCGGCGTTGCCATTATTACGCCGTTTGACGGATTAAAGACAAATTATGATGAACTTGGAAAATTAATTGAATATCATATTGAAAACAATACAGACGCAATTATAATTTGCGGTACAACAGGTGAGGCATCTACTATGCCTGACGAAGAACATCTTGCAGCTATCAAGTACACTGTTGAAAAAGCGGCAGGCAGAATTACTGTCATTGCCGGTACAGGTTCAAATGATACTGCTCACGCAATCGAGCTTTCAAAGAAAGCTGAAGAATACGGCGTTGACGGAATTCTTTCTGTTACTCCGTATTACAACAAGACTACTCAAAAGGGACTTATTGCTCACTTTACGGCTATTGCCAATGCAATCAAAATCCCTGTTATCCTTTACAACGTTCCGTCAAGAACAGGTATGAGCTTTGCTATCGACACTCTAAAGGAACTTGCAAAGGTTGAAAACATAGTTGCTATCAAAGAGGCAAGCGGAAACATCAGTTATATGGCTAAGGTTGCCGCAGAAGTACCTGATTTATACATTTATTCGGGTAACGACGATATGATTGTTCCTACACTTTCGCTTGGCGGTAAGGGTGTTATATCTGTTGTTGCAAACATTCTTCCTAAGGAAACTCACAACATATGTGAATACTACTTTAACGGAGAAGTGGATAAGTCAAGAGATTTACAATTAAAAATGCTTGACCTTATCAACAACCTATTTATCGAGGTTAACCCTGTTCCGATTAAGACTGCTATGAATTTGTTAGGCTTCAACGCAGGCAACTTGCGTATGCCTCTTGTTGATATGGACAGTGCAAACCTTGAAAAACTAAAAAAATCTATGACTGATTTCGGTATGAAACTTGCATAAAGGAGCAACGGACTAATGACGAAAATTATTATGAACGGTTGTAACGGTAAAATGGGGCAGGTTATTACCCGTCTTGTCAGTGAGGACAATGAATGTGAGATTGTTGCAGGCTTTGACGTAAATGATTCTATTGAAAATACTTATCCTGTTTTCACAAATCCAGATGAATTTACAGGCGACGCCGATGTTATAATCGACTTTTCACACCCATCTGCTCTTACAACTGTACTAAACTACTGCAAAAAGAGAAAATTACCTGTTATTCTTGCTACAACAGGTTATACTGATGAGCAGAAAAAGGAATTTACAGAGGCATCTAAAGAAATTCCTGTATTTTTCTCTGCAAATATGAGTCTTGGTATCAATCTTATCATTGCTCTTGCAAAGAAAGCTACAAAACTGCTTGAAGGAAACTTCGATATTGAAATTGTTGAACGTCATCACAATCAAAAAATTGACGCTCCGTCAGGTACTGCTCTTGCTATCGCTGACGCTATTGACGAAACACTTTTTTATCCGGCTGAATATGTCTATGACAGACACGCAGTTCGCAGAAAGAGAAAGCCTACCGAAATAGGTATTCACGCAGTTCGCGGCGGTACTATTGTAGGTGACCATGAAGTTATCTTTGCAGGAACTGATGAAGTTATCGAATTAAAGCACAGCGCTCACAGTAAAGAAGTTTTTGCAGTCGGTGCAATTAAGGCTGCAAAGTTTATGAGTGACAAACCTGCCGGAATGTACAGCATGAATGATTTAATCAGTACACTATAAGACAGCAATAAATTGTCATTTTTACTACAAAAAAAGAGGCTTTCGAGCCTCTTTTTTAATATATTTCATCAGCTATATTTACAATTTGAATACCCACATTTTCCGCATTACGAAGCGTAAAACCTGTTCCGCTTTTCTGCATAAGGCAAAATGCAATACAAAATGATGAATCTTTAATCATCTTCAAATTTCTCAATTTCATACAATCGTCCGTATACACGCTTTCGGTAATGTAAATTATCTTATCGGCTTTTGAAAGTACCATTCTATATCTGAATTGTTCGCTCTCTTTCCACATTTTACTCTGACCGTAACAGGGAAGGTACATAACAAGTTTTATATTCTGATATTTCTCACGCATTTCAATTACAGTTTCTGCGGCTATTGTATCAAAACCAAGTGCACCGCCGTCTATAAACGTATTAACACCGTATTCGGTAATCATTTTTTCTATATTCTCGGCAAGTTGTGCCTTTACAATTTCAATTTTTGATTGTGCTATTTTTCTGTGTCCCGTAAAAAAGCACGTCTTGCTCTTATCCACAAAATCACCTCTGAAATATTATACACTTATGATATGATTTTTTCAAGTGTTATCTTACCAAAAAATACATTGAGCCGACAACCGTTACAAGCGCAAGAACAAACAAACTTATACCGCCTAATTTATTATTATCCTTTAAATTATATACTCCGTAGCTGACTACTGAAGTAGTACATACTAAAATTACCATTATAACCAATACATTTCTTACCATTTTATTCCCTCACAATCAATCCTGTTCTTCTGACTTTAAAGTTGGTACACACAGAGAATTTGTATTCGCTCCAGCCGACGTTTTTTTTGAACCAATTATATTGATTATTTGTTAAAAACTTGTATTTTACCTTTTCATTTAATTTTAAAATGTCACTATTATACTTTTTTGTAAAGTTATTTATAAATTCTGTACAAGCACTGCTCGTATAATTTGCTACATCTCTTTCAAAATCTTCGATTTTATTTTCTACATTATAGTCTGCCGGCAGGGAATAAAGGTCACTTTCTATATACAACTCTATATCAACGGTCTTTTTATCAGTATCAATTTTGTATTTTGGCTTTTTCTGTTGGGTTGTTTTTACGGTTATCGGAATATCGGGAGTATCATTATTATAATAAGTAAGATAACTATAGGTATAGTCACCTTTTAATATCTTACATATTTCAGTTTCAACTTCACCAAGTTCACCGACCATTTTATCCTTTTCAAACACAGCCGCACCTATTGCTTCAGCTTTATTTTTCTTTTCAATAGCTGTCTCACCGCCAACATAGTTTTTTATATCATATTCATACTTACTTGTGTTTTTTTCTGCATCTTTTTCTTTCTCATTTTCATCTTTATCATCTGAACTTTTACTTTCAAAACTGTCCAAGCTCTCCGAACTACCCTCCGAGCCTTCATTTTGACCGTCTTTTGACTGTCCTTTATCATCATTTTGACTGTTACCGCCTGCTCCCTCAATTACACCCGCAACAGGCAATATACTATCATAGTTATCTGTATATAAACCCGTAAAAAACTCTCTTAATTGACCGTCAGGAATACCTACAAGCTGATTTTTTTGGTATATTAGCTGATAATATTGTGCAGGGTTTACCTCCATTTCAGGATTTACCGATGTCAAATAGTCATTTGCGGTCGTATTTGCCACCGCTATGAACACATCAGGTCTGATTTCTTCACTTCTCACAAGTGTTTCTATCATATCTTTAACGCCCTTTTCGGCTATTTCTTTTGAAAATACTATCAATTTTGCATGTGACATAGAAAAGCTTTTACTTACTATATTATTCGCCAAGCCGACACCGGCGTATATATTAGGTGCCTCAATAGTTACGTTGTCAACTATTTCACTGCCTGCTTTTCCGCCGGATTCCGACGCTCCTCCGCTTATTTGAGTGGTGTTCGCATACTGAATTGTTATTTTATAATTATCGTCATCTGTACTGTCTATACCAAGTGCAACCACATATGCGATTTCATTCGGCTCTTTTCCTGTACAGCCTGTGAGGAGTGTTGTTAAAACAACTACTATAATAGTTATAATTATTCGTATTCTACTCACTTTCACCACTCTCCTCATTTACAGTTCGTTTGTTATATATCTTTTTTGAATAAAATCCGAACAAAATAGGCAATAAAAATGCCACGGGGTATACTATTATGTTTTCCAACCGTTCAGATTTAACCAAATCCACAACAGAACTCGGCAATACAGCCACAATTCCGCTTATTATCACAACAGGAAGTATAAGTGGTTTATAATATTTAAGGTCAAATGTTATCTGCCACACATAACATAATGCATATACGTAGATTGATGAATATATAAGCACAAGAATTGACCATATAAATTGGAATATTACCTCAAATCTGCTGAAAAAATTACCCAAATATATCACTCTCGACAGTTGATACACGGGAATCATAAATTCTCTTGAAACCGGATAAGGATAAATTAAGCAATATGACAGTAAAATAACTACTCCAATAGTTGCACTTATATAAATTGCTCTCCAACCACTCTTTTTTGCTTCTGACGTATTCTCACAATAGGGAAGCATAATGTTCAACAACAATATATCCGAAAACAGTGAAATTGTATTTATTCCTTTGACCGTTATACTATAAATGCCATTGCCGAGTATCGGAAATATGTTATTTATATTGAAATACGGTATCAAAAGTATCAACGACAACAGCAACACTATTCCGGCAAGCGGCATAAACATATTATTTACTCTTGCTATCGGTTCAAGACCTATATATGCACCTATTCCTATAGCAAGCATAAAAATCGGTATTATAAATTCTATTTTGAAGTCCTGCAATAGTACTATTTTGACTGTTTCGGGGAAAATTCTTATAATTGACGAATAATTTATCAATAAAACTACAAAAACAACAACTCCGACTATTATTTTAAGCCACTTTTTACCTATCATTTCAGCAAACTGTATTATATTTTTATTACTTCTGTATAGTTTTGTTGTAATCCAAAACAGTCCTATTACAATCAACGTATTGTATATACACTCTATCCATGCCGCATTTCCGCTGTTTATAATCATTACTTTAGGAAATGTCAAGAGCATTTTTACCGATATTACATTAATGAGCAGTGTCGTCATTTTCTTTCTGTCTATCATAACTACTCCTTCTAATGTTTCACGTGAACATTTATCGTGTATTCTTTTTAATTTTCCAATTACGGCTTATCTTCGGTTCTTCTGTATTTTTTTTAGTTTTTAGAAAATCCGGACGATATTCTTTCTTCCAAATAGGATTTTCAAATATAGAATTAGTCATACTTCTGTTATTAACCTTTGGAATAGGGGATAAATATGGTATTCCAAAACTTGTTTGCTTTGCAACATACAAGCTATATATAAAAATACCTATTGCAATTCCGTAAAACCCCATTACAGCTGCCAAAGCTATAAAAACAAGTTTTAAAATTCGATAACCCCAACTAAGTGAATAATCAGATGTTGCAAATGAACCGATACCTGTTATAGCGATAATTATAATCATAATAGGACTTACTATTTTTGCACTGACTGCGGCTTGTCCTAAAATCAAACCTCCGACAATACCCAGTGTTGAGCCTATAGGGTTTGGCATTCGTATTCCTGCCTCTCTTATCATTTCAAACGATATATCCATTAACAAAAATTCCACTATACTTGGAAAAGGTACGTTTTCTCTTGCCGCACTGATTGAATATAACAAATAAGTCGGTATGATTTCTTGATGAAACAACGTTATAGCAAGGTATAATCCGGGAAGCAGAATAGAGAAGAACATTGCTAACATTCTGATTATTCGTGACATATTTGCATACGGTACACGCAAGTAATCATCAGAAACTGCGTGAGTAAGTTCAAAAGCGTTTGTCGGCATTATCAATGCTCTCGGACTGCCATTTAAAATCAGTACAACACGACCTTCGGTCAATGCTCTTGCTGCTCTGTCCGGTCGTTCCGTTGCAAAAATGTGACTTGTAAGTGAAAAAGTCTTATCTTCAAGCATCATTGCAACTTCTTCGATTGCAATTACGTACTGTAAATTGATACTGTTAAGCCTTCTTCTCACTTCGTCAACCATATCATTGTTAGCAATATCGGAAATATACAAAATTACACCTCTTGTTTTACTGACACTTCCTATTTTAATGCCTTCCGCAATAAGTTTTTCACTTTTAATTATTTTTCTGACAAGAGCAGTATTATTTCTAAGCATTTCTGCAAATGCCTCTTGCGGTCCGTAAATAGACTGTTCATTTTCAGGTTTACCGATACTTCGCGTACCCCATTCACGAACATCAAGTGAAAAACCTTTTGAAAAACCGTCTACAAACACAGCACAACCACCAAAATTAACTTCTTCAAATATAGTATCCATACTGTTTGTAGTTATTGCCTGCGAATGTGCAATAAATCTGTCTATTATTTCAGTTTCATAACTGTATATCTTGTCATCTGAAAAATAGGGGATTTCAAGCAATGTCTTTATTATCGCCAAATCAACCATATCTGTACTTACCATACCGTCGATAAATACGATAAATGCTTTGCGTCCCTCTTTTAAAACAAGCTCGCGTATTACTATATCGTTATTAATAGGTACGTTAAATCTGTTTCGTACGTACGAAAGGTTTTCTTCATAGCTTTTTGATACAGTATCATTTGCTGTTGTTTCGGTTTTTTCATTTCGCACATCGTATTCTATATCGTTACTTTTATTTTTTAACTTAAAATCATTTTCTTGAGCAGTAGGAGAGAATATCACATAATCTTTTATTTTTCTAAATAAACTGTTCATTTTAATCCTCCGTTAAATATATCATATATATTATGGTATAACTTTTTGAAAATTATACATATGTTTCACGTG
>QTVU01000073.1 GCA_003460745.1 Firmicutes bacterium AM55-24TS | reverse complement strand
CAAAGAACTATTACCTGATTGACACCAAGTCAATTATATCATAGGTTTACCAAACCGATTGATATTTTGAATATAAAAATATATCTATAAAGATATTATACGAGGAGGATACACTATGTTTGAAAATGTTTCTGTTATAGGCGGTGATTTAAGACAGCTTACTGTTGCAAAGCTTTTGAAAGCTGAAGGGTATCACGTTTTTCTATACGGCTTTGATAAAGATATACAGCTTGAAACACTTGAATGTGAAACTGATAAAGATTTGGTTTTGAGTGCAGATATAGTAATTTTGCCTGTACCCGTAACCTTCGACGGCAATACAATTAACTCGCCTTACGCAAAAGAACCGATGATTATTGATGATTTTCTGAGTGAAATAAACCCGTCCGCTTTGGTGTTCGGCGGACAAATACAACCTAATTTTCAAAAAGCACTCGAAGATAACCATATCGCATATCGCGACTACCTTAAACGCGAAGAACTTTCAATAAAAAATGCCGTCCCTACGGCATTAGTGATATGGCTATTGATTTTCGGGATAGTAAAACAGGTCATATATTCAATTAACTCATTAATATTACTATAATCAATAAACATCATCTACCTCCTCAAAAAGAAACAATCTCATAACTTTCAATAACTGTCGTATACTTTTCCATATAACCGTGAGTTGAGTATTTAATTTTAAAAGCAAAATCTATATATTTCAGTTTCACAAGCATATAATCATCATACACAATAATTTTATCGACAATCTCTCCATACACATTTTCGGAGCAAACTGCATTGATTATTATATCACGCAACTCATCTATATTGTTCTGTCTTTCCTGTATAGCGGTTTGGTTGTTCTGTTGTTTCTGCAAAATAGCATTGATTTTCTCAATCTCTTTATCATACTTATCTTTAAGAGCAGTCATTTCGTCTTTGTTTATGTCACCGCTATAATAACTGTCCAGCATACGCATTTTTTTATTTTGTATATCCTGTATCTTAAGCATCAGATTTTGCGTATTATCCTCCGGCATATCAACCGAGTTATTAATCTTGGTCAATATATCGTCGGCAATATTATTAATATCCACATCAAGCTGTTCGGTTATAAACTTCATACAAGTCAAAAGCGACTTGTTATTTACGGTACGCATATCGCAGCCGACTTGATTATTATTTTTATCAAGTTTTTTATTCCCGTGAGCCGCTCTTTCATGGCAAGCCCACGTTATGTAGATACCGCTTTTCTTTTTTGATTTACGTATCACAAACCTTGAACCACATTCGGAACAAATTATCTTGCCGCTGCACCAATATCTGTTGGAATACTTTTTCTTAGTGCTTTTATCCACACTTCGCCTTTGCAATTCAGCCTGTGCCATATTCCACATTTTACGGCTGATTATCCCCGCGTGATGATTTTCAATATATATTTTGTCCTCACTTTCGTTTATAACTTTATGATGTGTAAGATAATCTTTCGTGACATACTTTTTTTGCAGTAAATCACCTACATACTTTTCATTACGTAAGATATTTAAAATCATCGTACTGCTCCAAAAATCTTTACTTGATTTAGGCGGTTTTATGCCATCTTCGTAAAGTTCCCGTGCAACAATATGAGTACCTTTACCCTCATTTACGTACTTATGAAAAATTAATTTGACAACTTCTGCCTCACTTTCATTAACAGACAATACACCGTCATTAATATCAAATCCGACAATACTGTTATTTCCGAACACAACACCGTTTTCCATAGCACGTCTTTGTCCCCATTTCACACGTTCTGAAATTTTTCGGCTTTCTTCCTGTGCAACAGATGCCATAATCGCCAAACGAAACTCGCCGTCATTTTGACGTGTATCAATATTATCGTTGATGAAAAATATACCTACATCATATTCCTTTAACATACGAGTGTAATTCAACGTGTCAACAGTATTTCTTGCAAAACGGCTGACTTCCTTTGTTAAAATCAAGTCTATTTTTTTGTTTTTACAATCGTTAATCATACGGTTAAAACCTTTTCGTTTCTTGGTTTGAGTGCCTGTGATACCCTCGTCAAAATATACTTCGACAAACTCCCAATCGTCCTTTGACTTTATGTAGCTTTCAAAATACTCACGCTGATTTGTAAGTGAATTTATCTGATCATCCTTGTCAGTCGAAACACGCGCATATGCCGCCACTTTAAGCACCGCCGACACCTCCCCGTTGTCACTTATTTCATAAGCAATCTCTTGTACTGCTGCTCCGTTATCATTTTTCTTGAATACAGTTCCTTTACAATCCCACGTCTGTAACTTGCTTTTAATTCATCATTGATTTTAATTTTCCCTTTCACTGAAACCACCCCATTTATACAGTATATAAATAAGGATAAGCTGTATTGCCATCGCATACAAAAAAAGAGCCAACCTTTACGGTTGACTCTACGGTGTTATTTATCTCCAGCCTTTTCTTGATTCATAAGCGGTTATAGTTTCTTTGTTCTTTCTTTCGTAATCGTTGAACATACTTTCACAATCCGACATTGATGTACCTCTTGAAGAATACCACGGTTTTGAGCTAAAGAACTGTGCATATTGTTCGGTGGTGAATGTATAGCCGTAATGTGCGTACATTGCATTTAAAAGTGTTCTGACTTCGTCTTGACTAAGCTTATCAAGAATTGTGTCCGATATATAATACTCGTCCAAATTATAATCATCAGTATCTATAATACCAATGTCGCCGTTTTCAGCGGTTGTAGCAGATGTTTGTGCCGTACTGTTTTGAGGTGCGCTATTTTGTGCACCGCCGTCAATTTCGTCCGTAATATCATCCAAATCAACAGTAACTCCGGCATACTCATATGCTTTTCCAAGAAAAGCTAATATATTAGTCAACTCTTGATCAATATCGTTTAATGATAAAGAGTTGACTTCAAACGAATCGTCATCATTTACCACAAACTGAATTTTCGCCTCAACTTTTTTATCATTATACATGCAATTTCCGGTACATTGTACAACGTCCATATTATCTTCACTCTTAAAGTATTTCCAAGTGTTTGTATGTAAAAAACTATCAATCGCAGGACCTACAGGTACTTCATCAGAAAATGAATAAATATATCCGCTTTTTACCGCTATTATTTTGTTTGTTTCATCCATATTATTTGAGTCAATAAAAGATGATGACTTTGGTTCATCTTGTTCTGTTGCACACCCGCCTATTGAAAGTGCCATACAACCTACTAAAATTAATGTAATTATTTTTTTCATAATAAATTCCCCTTTCCGAAAATCAGAACATTTCATTCTTACCCTTGATAAAGTCATAAAATTCCGCATACGTTGTTTTCATAATCGGCAACGAATAAAAACCTGCAAAACCAAGTGTAACTGTATTTAATATATACCAACCGATGAATGACAAATCAAGTTTAAACCAAGCCATTTTATTGCCTTTCATCAATTTAATACTTTCAGCCATAACTTTTATAAACGACATTCCCGGTTTGTCCTTTGCTATGTAGAAAACAGGTCTGAACCAATATATCGGGAATATTATCGGAACAATTAAAAATATAGCAAATACATAGCACATAATACTTCTTATTATCGTAATTAAAAGCACCTTAATCGGCATTTTTGTGATGCCGTCAAAAACCGATTGAAACTCCGGCGTTTCTTCTCTTGCCACATTTAAAGTATACCATTCACTTCCCACAGGCAAAAATATCAAAAGCAACGTTGTAACACCCGATATGATATAGCCTCCTATTGACCCATTCTGTGTACTCAAAGATCCACACATAACAGCAATCACTCTCAACCCCCATAACATTGCCTCTATAAGTGCCGGCGTCATACCACACTGTTTTACCAAACTCTTTGCACGTAATTTCATTGCACTGATATCAAAATTCATTATTTTTTCTCTCCTTCCGCTAACACATTACATTTCTTTTTTCAATAAATAAATTCAATTTAGAAACAAGTTTTTTCGCCTCGACAACTTCATTGGATTCAACATATCTGCCGATTTCCTCAATAGTACCCTCAATCTTGTCCTCAAGCTCCATACTGTTTACACTGCTTTTTCGATTACCGTATTTAATATTGTCAACTGCCTTTTTTAATTCAGTTTTTAAACCGTCGTCATTGACGCTTACCAAAATCAAATTTATATGGCGTTGACTTTCGGTATAGAAACTATATTCTCCGCTTGTCTGATTTTTTTCTATACTGCCAAACGCACCATACAATATAAGCTGAGCAATACCCATCAAGCATAAAAGAACAACACTCATTGTAATCATTGGCGTCATTCTGATAACCGTCTTAAACAATATAAACTGAATAATTAGATATACTCCGTAAGCAATGATATAAGGCACTCTTAAAAATTCCAAATTGTTTTTAAATTTCAAAACTCCCCAAGGAATTATCTGCAATACAATCGCAATGTCTAAAAATATGTATCCTATAACAAACGCCGGTGTTTTTATAGTATGCGTAAACAATGTCAATGTAGATAAAATAAGCATTATAAATACTATACCGGAAGATATAATCAAATTTTTCTTCATATTATTAATTCCTTTCTTATTCGATTTTTATATTATTTAAAATATATATCATCTATAATTCTTCTTTGTATATCGGAAAGCATTTCTGCCATTAACTCTGATCCTCCCGACCAATTCACAAACCAATACTCCGATAATTTAAAACCACCATCCGTAGTGCTGATTTGCATCAATAAAAAGTCATACCAGCTTAAATGTACTCTTTTGGAATCGGCTTTTAAATAAATTCCGTCACTGCAAATTGCCAATCCTTTTTTTGCTTTTCTTAAAGATGTTTCAAAAATCATATACGTTTCCACACCCTCAGGTATTCCAAGCAATTCTTTATATTTTGCTCCGTATGGTATACTCATAATATTTGACTGAACAGGAATCATTCCTGCTGCAGATAACTTTCTTGTTCTGCACATATTTAATGCCCTTTGTGCACAAACTTCTCTGTTTCCTGCTGTATTTATGTATTCTTTAATACGTGGTGCATTTCCAATTATGAGTTTAAACATGAAAAAATCAGTTCCTCCATCAAGAGTTAATCCCACCCAATATTCACCTTCATCAAAAGAACCAATCGGCTTTTGATATGTAATGGTAGTATCTCCCTTTTTTAATTCTGTTTTATCATATCTTCTGCTACAATCTTTCGTGTTTTAAATGAAAAGAAAGCCAACCTTGCATTTTCAATCGCATCTTCTCTTACTGCATCGAAATATACTTTAAATTTTAACGCTCTTTTTTCACCTTTTGGAATTGCAACACATCTCTGTCGATTTGTATAATTACTGTCTGTTACATAAGTATCTACCCAATTTATTCTATATTTAGATTTTTCTCTTACTCTTTGAGTTTGTGTCTGAGTTTCTTCTCTTTTCTCTCCTTTTACTTCACTTCCGCAGTAATCGCAAATTGTATCATCATAAATTGACACACCCTCTAACGGTGCTCCGCAGTGTGGGCAAACTCTTTCACTCATTTAAAATCACCCCTATTTGAAAATCTTACTTTTTATAAATGCTTTTTTTGAATTTTTCATAAGTTGGTCAACGTAGTCCGCATTTATGTCCAGCTTATAATCATTAATGCTCAAGTCACCCGTATAAACATAAGAAATATTTAGCTTACCGTTATCCGGCAAAAACATAATCGGTCTGTTTCCGAAGTCAACAATATCGCCTTGTGTATTAAATTTCACAGTCATTGATTGATCGCAATATAACGCATTATTACTCGCAGCCTCACGAAAACCGATTAGATACATAATTTTTGAAACAACACGCAATGCAACAATAATTTTTTCACCGTTTGCATTGTTGGTTGTGAAATATCCGCCGTCAACTTTATCATAATTTTTACCTACAAGTTCAACATATAATTGAGGATTTAACACAGCGATTTGCTTTGTCCCCTCTTCTTTTTGTTTTTCTTCTTGCTCTTTCTTTTGCTTTTTTTCCTCTGCCTTTTTCTTTTCCGCCTCGCTTTTCGACTTTCTCTTTCTCTTAATCGCTCTTCTACGCCTTTTCTTTTTCTGCTTTTTCTTTTTCTAATCGTTCTTTCTACTTTCTCTTTCTCTTAATCGCTCTTCTACGCCTTTTCTTTTTCTGCTTTTTCTTTTTCTAATCGTTCTTTCTCTGCCTTTTCTTTTTCTGCTTTCTCTTTTTCTAATCGCCGTTGTTCTTCTGCCTTTTCTTTTTCAAGCCGTTCCTTTTCTTCCGCTTTTCTTTTTTCAGCCTGCTCATCAAACTTTTTGAAAAACTTTTCTTTTCTCTCTTTATATTCATCACCGAGTTTTATAAGCTCTTTCTTCTGTTCAATCGGTGCATAGTCAACCGCCCTTTGAAAATACATATCATTTACCGTATACGGACGGCACTCCTCCGTAAATTCCGTACACTTGTAATCAATGGGCTTTGATACTTCCCACCATATACGCCAATCTGTTTCAAATTCCGTAGACAAGTCAATAAGTAAATCCTGTGCTTTCAAATAATATGTAGGTTGATTTTCCGTATCTGCATATTCCTTTTTATTAAAACTTGTATCGTAATAAAATTCAACCTCTTCCAAAGCACTGTCAACCTTACTTTTCGGTTCATTCTTCGGTGTTTCATTTTTTACTTCCGGTTGTTCTGTCGGTTTTACCTTTTGTACTTCCGGTTGAATTTCTTCATATTTCGGCACTTCTATTTTAGTACCGCATTTTAAACAAAAGCAAAAATCTCTTGATTTATCAAGCGGAAACTGAAAACCGCAATTTGGACAAATTACATTTTCCATTATATCATTTCATCTCCTACTGTACCTTTTCACCGCATTCAAGGCAGAATTTTGCTCCCGGTTGAATTACAGCGCCACATTTTGAACAAGTCTTTTCAAGTTTTTCACCGCACACAAAACAGAACTTTGCCTCTTCGGGCAATTCGGCATTGCACGATGGGCAGATTTTTTTACCTTTCGGAACTATCTTCTGACCGCAACCTAAACAGAATTTTGCTCCCTCCGGCAACTTTGCACCGCAGTTTTCACAAACAATACCGTTATCCTCATGCGGTTGTTCCGGTTTTTCCTGCTCATTATTTTGAGGTTTTATATTGTCGTTGATTGCCTCATTCATTGCTCCGCCTACTGCATTTCCGACATTCAAACCCATCCCGAGTCCCATTCCGGCACCCATCACGGCTGACGAAGTACCCTCGTTTGACGCAGCTCTGTCAAGAACGTTGAACATTCTTTCCTGCTGATAATTATATCCGAGTATATCCATCTTTGCTCTTTCGGACTTCGCCTTACGAAGTTCCAAATACGCGGGGTCGTTTTCGGGAACGGATATTTCATTTACGTTGAAATTGACAAGTTCCAATCCGTATTCCGTAAATTCCGCTCTCAAATCATCGGCTATTGTGTTTGATATTTCTTTCAAATATGATTGTATTTCAAGAATTGAAATTTCTTTCTGCACAAACATTTTGGCAACATAATCTCTTATGTTTGTAAGCAAAATCCCCTTAAAACAATCGGATAAAGTTTTCTGATTAAATTCACGAGTCGTTCCTACTAATTTAATCAACAGCTTTTTACTCTCCGCAACCTGTATCGCAAATTGTCCGAACATTCTTACAGGTATCATAATACGATATTTTGCGTCTTCAATTTGAAGCGGCGTCGGTGTACCCCAACGAATATTCATTGATACGGTTTTATTTATAAAATATACTTCACAATGGAACGGCGATTCACCGTTAAACGGTAAATTAACCAATCTGCGAATAAGCGGTATATTCTGCGAATGTAATGTATATCTTCCCGGTCCGAACGTATCAAGCGCTTGTCCGTCTTTAAAAAATATTGCCTCTTGTGACTCATGTACAATCAGTTGTGATAGTGTATTAAAATCCTCACCCGGAAATTTCCACACAAACACGTCGTTTCCGCAATCTTTACCGTCACATTTAATTACTTTAAAAATGTCCATATAATTTCACCCCATATAATTACTTCTCATTAATAATTGACAGTTCCTTGTATTTTTCAAGCAATTCTTCACACTTTAAAATGCTGTGTTTTTTTTCCAGACAAAACATAATAATGCTGTCGCGTGCAATTTTTGAATAAAGCACACCTACGCCCGCTAATTTCAAAAGTTCATTACTTTCATCTATATCCAGTCCAAGTCCGAAACAAATCTGCAAGGCTTTATTTCGCGTCGGTGACTTACGTTTTCCCTCACCCAATTTATACAAATATGACGAACTCATATGTGCCTTTCTTGCAACATCCGCAATTTTAGTCTTTTTTTCTTCCACAAGTTCATTAATATATTCTGCTAAAGATACATTCGGAAGTAACTCATTGTCATCTAAAAAAACATCTATATCTGTTGTTTGTTTTAATATTTCAGTCAGCTCCTCTGTTTTCAATTCTGACATTTTTTTTGCCACACTTTTCACACTCCTACCAGATTATATTATTCTATATTTTATCAAAATGCGACACAAATGTATCGGACTGTCAGTGTTAATCTTAGAGTTTGACACTCCCCGTATCAATTTGATAATTTCATTATAATCTCTTGCAATCGCTTTTGCAGTTCCTGGCAGGGTTAATTTGTTTGTGTGTTTTGTACAAATATCTTGTTGATATATGAAGAAATTAATGGTATACTTAGTATATAGGGGGGAATATTTATGATAAAATACAGAATTATATGTCCGTTAAACGACAATCTTACTACATTCAGAGTAAAATGTACAGAAGATGACAAACTATACATTAAGAAAATACTTGACAGACCACAATTTGAAATATACAAAATAATTCAAGAAAAGGATTATGACGGTGTACCTAAAATCAAAGAATTATTTTACAGTCCCGAAAACGATAAATACATATTATATGAAGAATGTATACAGGGCTACACAATAGAATCAATGCTTAGTAAAGGTACCTGTTTCGGCAAAAAGTTTGTTATCAAAATGGCAACCGCACTATGCAACATATTAAAACCGATTCACAACGATAACTTAATTCACAGAGATATTTCTCCGAATAATGTGATGTATTCGCAAATAGAGGACAAATTTTATCTTATTGACTTCGGCAATTCGAGATTGAACAAAATCAACACACCAAAAGATACTGTTTTTGCCGGTACGCCGATTTTTATGGCACCCGAACAAGGCGGAGTCGGAACTCAATCCGACAATCGAACGGATATTTACGCAATCGGTATGCTTATGAAATTTATGCTTACAAAAAATACCACCGATAAAAAATCAAAAATTCGCGGAAGGCTTGGCAAAATAATAAAGAAATGCACGCAAAGTGAAATAGCATCAAGATACAAAAATGTTGATAAACTAAAATTTAAACTTTCAATGATTAAAGTTGATGATTTTCTGTTCCCTTTCAAAATATATCTGTACATACTGATTGGTGTAATATTTATCCTTCCGACTATAATTGCTGTTTTCTTTGACCTTAACAATATGATACATATGTATACAGATATAAGACGTTACAATCTGGTTAATCCGATACAAGAATCTACCGGCTATGTCCGCAGCAACCGTGAGCAAGAGCAATATATGAGAGGGAGGTGCGGACATATTCTTGGACTATTTTATGCTGTTAATCCAAGACTATGTCTGTACTCTGCCGGACTCATATAGCCCAGTGACTGCTTGATTCGTTTTGTATTATA
>QTVU01000072.1 GCA_003460745.1 Firmicutes bacterium AM55-24TS | reverse complement strand
AGGTAATTTGAAATAAAATAATATTGACATTGATTAATATTTTTGATAAAATATAAGTAGATAAAAGAGTGACTTAACGGTTGTTCTGCTAAATTTTATGGTTTTTTATGTAGATGAAATTAATCTACCAAAGTCGCCTATTGTATCAGAATGGGCGGCTTTATTTTTTTATCATATACACAAGCAAAAATACAATTACTAAGGCAAATGTAAATTCACTCATTATATTTGTTCTTTTCCCGTAAGTCAGAACAACCGCCCGGTCACTCTAATACTACAAGGGATTAAATTGCTAATCCACTAAAAATTATAACATATGATTAATCTTACAGTCAACAATAATACAAATTTGAAATAATATTGAAAACAAAAAGCCCCCAAACAAAGCTATATAGCCAAATTCGGGGACAATTCCTTGGAGCTAACGAGCGGAGTCGAACCGCCGACCTCTTCATTACCAATGAAGTGCTCTGCCTACTGAGCTACGTCAGCATTATTACAATACTGTATAAAATGCGTTACACACATATTTCATCTGTGTTTTAGTAACTATATTATTATATTATACAAAAAAGAGTTTGTCAATACAAAAACATTAAAAAAGGAGATTGAATTTCAATCTCCTTTACATCTTATCACGCATTATTTCTTCAAGTTCATCATAATTAATATTATTATCATCATAAACGCTCAAATCTTTTTGAGATTTATTTTTTGTTTTAAAATCTTCGTGGTCTTTCTTTGCGTCGGCAATATTATGAATATTAAGTTCGTGCCAACGTTTTAAAATTGAGTTGATATATGGAAACGAGAGTTTTGTTGTCTGCATAATGCAATACTCATATGCAAGTTCAACCATATCTTCATCCATCAAAAATTTATCGTGCCACGTTTTTAGATAATTTTCTTCTGTTTTTGAAAGGTTTCTGTTTTCAATACCGAAAAGCTTTCTGATTTTATATGCGTAGCCGTTTTTCTCTTTTTCGGCTGTTATGAATTTATCGGCAGCGTCTATAGTAAATATACCGTTTTTATTCCACGATATAGCTACTTTTTCGATATAGTTCATATTTTTTTTACCGTTTGAAACACAATATTCAAGCAATATTGTTATCACTTCCGGTGAAAGTTGAAGTTCATCATAAAAATAATAAAGTGTTTCAATTTCACTGTTTGTAAGTGTTTTACCGAGTATTTCCTGTGCAAGTAAGCATAAATCGGCAAGTTCTTTATTTTGAGTCATAGCATTTGAAACTTGGTCTATACTCTTTTTACTTGGACTGCTTTCTGTATTTTGAATAGGCTCGGTTTGTCTTGTGGAAATGCTTACGTTTATATTTTCTTCTTTAGCGGAAAAACTGATATTTCCACTGTCTTTATCATATTTTAAAGCACCTTTTTTATTCCAATAGTCAAATGCATTTATAACATCGCTTTCAAGCAAATTAAGCTGACTTGCAATACTGCTTGCGGACATTTCATATCCGTAAACCGCAAGAGACAGTGCAAGCAGGTATACTTTAACATAAGCACCGTTTGCCTCAGGCATATAATTTTCTATAAAATCCACCGATACGGGGATATAATCAATATTACAACTAAATTTAAGCATAACTAAAAATCTCTCCATATAAGTTATTTGGGCTGATGAAAAACTGTCGCCAGCCTTATTTATATATTATATATCAGTTTGGGTCAAAATGCAAAGATTTATGAAAAAAATTCTAAAATAATACGGTATGCCTCTTGACATACCGTATTATTTGTGATAATATAATAAACTGTATCTTAGACTTAAAATCGGGATACTATCCAATAAATTTCACATTATCATTGTACTTAAAATCGGGATACTATCCAATAAATTTCACATTATCATTGTATGTATTATAGCACGAATATATACAAAATGCAACCCCAATTTTTTGGAGAGAAATTTAGGATAAAAGGAAAAATACTTAAACTACTATTATGATGATGAGGTGATTTAAGAAAATGGTGCATGAAGTAGAAGTAGGAAAAAATGTGCGTCTAAGCTATTCAAAAATTAAAGAAGTTTTGGATATGCCTAATCTTATAGAGGTACAGAAAGACTCCTATAAGTGGTTTCTTGAAGAAGGTCTGAAGGAAATATTCCACGATATTTCTCCTATAACAGATCACGCCGGTAAGCTTGTACTTGAATTTTTTGATTACAGATTAGATTACAATTCAAAGTACAGCGTTGAAGAATGTAAGGAAAGGGATACAAAGTATGCCGCTCCTTTGAGAGTAAGCGTAAGACTTATCAACACTGAAACAGGCGAAATTAAGGAACAGGAAATATTTATGGGTGATTTCCCTCTAATGACAGAGCAGGGAACATTCGTTATTAACGGTGCTGAACGTGTAATTGTCAGCCAGCTTGTACGTTCACCGGGTATTTATTACGAATTTGAACGTGATAAGACAGGTAAACCGCTTTACAGTTCAACAGTTATTCCTTACAGAGGTGCATGGCTTGAATATGAAACAGATTCAAACGATGTTTTCTCGGTAAGAATAGACAGAACAAGAAAACTGCCGGTAACAGTTCTTTTAAGAGCAATGGGACTTGGTTCAAATGCCGAAATACTTGACGTATTCGGTGAGGATATAAGACTTCTTGCAACATTTGAAAAAGATACTACGGAATCAAGAGAAGAAGGACTTCTTGAAATTTATAAAAGACTTCGTCCGGGTGAACCTCTTAACGTAGAAAATGCAGAATCACTTATAATGAATATGTTCTTTGATCCGAGAAGATATGATCTTGCCAAGGTCGGAAGATATAAATTTAATAAAAAGCTTGCTATTTCGGCAAGAATTAAAGGCAGAACACTTGCAGAACCTGTTGCAGACCCGAGAACAGGCGAAATAATCGCTAATGAGGGTGATGCAATAAGTGCGGATTTGGCTATGCAAATCGAAAGAGCAGGTGTAAATCAGGTTGAATTGCTTGTTGAAGGTAAAAAGGTAAGAGTATTCTCTAACAATATGGTTTACCTTGACGAGTATGTTGACTTTGAAGTTGAAGATTTTCCTGTTAAAAAGGTTAGAAAAGCAATTATTGAAGAAATACTTGAAAATGCCGAAACAGAAGATGAAATTAAGGAACAGCTATGGGCAAGAATTGATGAACTTGCTCCTAAGCATATAATTATCGACGATATGTTTGCGTCTGTAAACTATTGTCTAAATCTTGCTAACGGCATAGGTAATGTGGATGATATCGACCACCTTGGAAACAGACGTGTTCGTTGTGTCGGTGAACTTCTTCAAAACCAATTCAGAATTGGTCTTGCTCGTATGGAAAGAACAGTAAGAGAAAGAATGTCAACACAGGAACTTGAAATTATAACACCTACATCATTAATTAATATAAGACCGATAATCGCGACAATAAACGAATTTTTCGGTTCATCACAGTTGTCACAGTTCATGGACCAGAACAACCCTCTTGCCGAACTTCGTCATAAGAGAAGAATTTCAGCACTTGGTCCGGGCGGTCTTTCAAGAGAAAGAGCCGGATTTGAAGTTCGTGATATTCACTATTCTCACTACGGCAGAATGTGTCCTATCGAAACTCCTGAAGGTCCTAACATCGGTTTGATTACATCACTTGCAACATTTGCAAAGATTAATCAATACGGATTTATTGAGGCACCTTACAGAAAAGTTGATAAGGAAACAGGTCGTGTAACAGATGAAATCGTTTATATGACAGCCGATACCGAAGATGAATTTGTAATCGCACAGGCGAACGAACCTCTTGATGAGGAAGGACGTTTTATAGATAAAAAGGTTTCTGCCCGTTACAGAGATGAAATCTTGGAAGTACCGGGTTCAAGAATTGACTATATGGATATTTCACCGAGACAGCTTGTATCGGTTGTTACGGCTTGTATCCCATTCCTTGAAAACGATGACGCTAACAGAGCACTTATGGGTTCTAACATGCAGTGTCAGGCAGTGCCTCTTTTGACAACGGATTCTCCTATCGTCGGTACAGGTATCGAACATAAGATAGCTAAAGACTCCGGTAGTGCCGTACTTACAAAGGAAGACGGTGTAGTTGAAAAAGTTGCCGCAGACCAAATCGTAATTAAGGGTGACAGCGGTATCAGACATACGCACAAACTTATTAAGTTTGCACGTTCAAACCAAAGCTGTTGTATCAACTACAGACCTATCGTTAAAGAGGGCGAAAGAGTTAAGAGAAACGACATAATCGCCGACGGTCCTGCTATGGATAACGGTGAACTTGCACTTGGTAAGAATATTCTTATCGGATTTATGACTTGGGAAGGTTATAACTACGAGGACGCTGTTCTTATCAGTGAAGAACTTGTTAAAAATGATGTGTTCACATCAATTCACGTTGAAGAATATGAATGTGAAGCACGTGATACAAAACTTGGCCCTGAAGAAATTACAAGAGATATTCCTAACGTATCGGAAGATACTCTAAAGGACCTTGACGAACAGGGTATTATCAGAATCGGTGCGGAAGTACACGCAGGTGATATTCTTGTCGGTAAAGTTACACCAAAGGGTGAAACAGAGCTTACAGCAGAAGAAAGACTTCTTCGTGCAATTTTCGGTGAAAAGGCAAGAGAAGTAAGAGATACATCACTTCGTGTTCCACACGGTGAACAGGGTATAATTATAGATGTTAAGAAGTTCACAAGAGAAAACGGCGATGAATTGTCACCGGGCGTAAATGAAGTTGTACGTTGTGTTATCGCTCAAAAGAGAAAGATTTCTGTCGGCGATAAGATGGCAGGCCGTCATGGTAATAAGGGTGTCGTTTCAAGAGTATTGCCGCAGGAAGATATGCCATTCCTTGAAGACGGTACACCACTACAAATCGTTCTTAACCCTTTGGGCGTGCCTTCTCGTATGAATATCGGTCAGGTGCTTGAAATGCACTTGGGTTACGCATACAGATGTCTAAGCTTAAAGACTCGTGAACAGCTTGAAAATACAATTATTGACGATAATTTCAGACAAAATATAATTGACGCTAAGTCAAAGGCAAGAGAAGGAAGATTTATTAAACTTGCAACTCCTGTATTTGACGGTGCACAGGACGAAGATATAAAACTTGCATTTAAAGAAGCAGGTTTAAGACCTGACTTTAAGTCAGTCGTATATGACGGACGTACGGGTGAAAAGTTTGATAACCCTGTTACAGTCGGCGTCATGTATTACTTGAAACTTCACCATCTTGTTGATGATAAGATTCACGCACGTTCAACAGGTCCTTACTCACTTGTTACTCAACAGCCTTTGGGCGGTAAAGCTCAGTTCGGCGGTCAGCGTTTCGGTGAAATGGAAGTTTGGGCTTTGGAGGCTTACGGTGCCGCTTATACATTGCAGGAAATATTGACAGTTAAATCTGACGATATTGTCGGTCGTGTTAAGACATATGAGGCAATTGTTAAGGGTGAAAATATTCCTAAGTCAGGTATTCCTGAATCATTTAAGGTACTTGTTAAGGAACTTCAGTCACTTGCACTTGATATTAAGATTCTTAATCATAATATGGAAGAAATCGACCTTGACGCATCATTTGAAGATGAGGACGAAGGTGTTGTAAGCGAAGAACTTGTACAAACAATGGAGGACAAGGACGGAATTACAGATACTTTTGATGAAGATGATCTTAATGATGCAAGTATGGTTTTGGATGATTCAGACGAAGATGATTTCGGCGATGATGATTCTGATGATATTGATTTCGGCGATGACGACGAAATATAATCATGACGTGTGAATAGACTATGGAGGTTTTTAGATGTTAGAATTTAACAGCTTTGAGGCAATTAAAATCGGTTTAGCTTCTCCCGAGACAATACTAAGTTGGTCACACGGTGAAGTTTTAAAGCCTGAAACCATAAACTACCGTACTCTTAAGCCTGAAAAGGACGGATTATTCTGTGAAAAGATTTTCGGTCCTACAAAGGATTGGGAGTGTCACTGTGGTAAATATAAGAAAATCAGATTTAAAGGAAAGGTCTGCGAACGCTGCGGAGTTGAAGTAACAAAAGCAAAAGTAAGACGTGAAAGAATGGGACATATTGCTCTTGCAACTCCTGTTTCACATATTTGGTATTTCAAAGGTGTTCCGTCATCAATGGGACTTATCATTGACCTTTCTCCAAGACAGCTTGAAAAGGTACTTTACTTTGCATCATATATTGTAACTGATCCGGGTACTTCAAACCTTATGCAAAATCAGATTCTTTCAGAGGCTGAATATCGTGAGGCATATGAAAAGTACGGCGATAAGTTCAAAGCAGGTATGGGTGCAGAGGCTATCAAGACTTTGCTTGAAAGAATTGATCTTGAAGAACTTTCAAGAGAATTAAAGGAAGAGCTTGATGCTACACAAGGACAAAAGAAAGCAAGAATTATTAAAAGACTTGAAATTGTAGAAGCATTCAGACTTTCGGGTAACAGACCTGAATGGATGATTATGACTGTTATTCCGGTAATTCCGCCGGAACTTAGACCTATGGTACAGCTTGACGGCGGACGTTTTGCAACGTCTGACCTTAACGACCTTTACAGACGAGTTATAAACAGAAACAATCGTTTAAAAAGACTTCTTGAACTTGGCGCTCCTGATATTATTATCAGAAACGAAAAACGTATGTTACAAGAGGCTGTTGACGCACTTATCAATAACGGTCGTCGCGGAAGAACTGTAACAGGACCGGGTAACAGACCGCTAAAATCACTTTCGGATATGCTTAAAGGTAAGCAGGGACGTTTCCGTCAAAACTTGCTTGGTAAGCGTGTTGACTACTCAGGTCGTAGCGTTATCGTTGTAGGTCCGGAAATGAAGATTTATCAGTGCGGTGTGCCAAAAGAAATGGCTATCGAATTGTTTAAGCCTTTCGTAATGAAAGAACTTGTATCTCGCGGACTTGCACATAATATAAAGAGTGCAAAGAGAATGGTTGAGAGAACAAAGCCGGAAGTTTGGGACGTTCTTGAGGACGTAATTAAGGAGCATCCTGTACTTCTAAACCGTGCGCCTACACTTCACAGACTTGGTATTCAAGCATTTGAGCCAAAACTTGTTGAAGGACGTGCTCTAAAACTTCATCCGCTTGTATGTACGGCTTATAACGCCGACTTCGACGGTGACCAGATGGCTATCCACGTTCCTCTTTCACCGGAGGCACAGGCCGAGGCACGTTTCCTAATGCTTTCAGCAAATAACTTGCTTAAACCGCAGGACGGACACCCTGTAACGGTTCCTACACAGGATATGATTTTGGGTTCTTACTACCTGACAATTCAAAAGGAACATTATGACAGAATTATTGATACAATTCTTGATGATGAACCGAAAATCAATGTATTAATCGAAAGACTTTCTGATATGGAACAGGAAGAAAACGTTGTTATATACAATGAAGAAGAACCAATCAAAAGCTTTACTGATGTAAGAGAGGCTCTTAAATATATGAGGGAGTTGCCGGAAGTTGCAATGAATGAAACAGAAATTCACGCGAATCCTGTAACTTTGGTATTACCAAATAAATCACTTCAAATTTCACTAAAGAAATTAATAGGTGAGGCTAAGAAACTTGTAATAAAGAAGTATACTACATTTGATGAGGCACTTCTTGCTTATTATAATCACGAAGTAACTCTACACGAAAGAATTCTTGTTGAAGTTACAAAGAAGATTAACGGAGTAGAAAAGTCAAAACTTATCGGTACAACTGTCGGTAGAATTATATTCAATAATAATATTCCTCAGCATATCGGTTATATTGACAGATCAAATCCTGAAAATGAATTTGACCTTGAAATCGACTTTGTTGTAGGTAAGAAACAGCTTGGT
Organism: Firmicutes bacterium AM55-24TS; assembly: GCA_003460745.1. GTDB lineage: Bacteria > Bacillota > Clostridia > UBA1381 > UBA1381 > Hominilimicola > Hominilimicola fabiformis. The sequence goes on along the minus strand of QTVU01000072.1, from coordinate 1,920 downwards.
AAAATTATTGATAAGTGTATCAGAGTTTGCGGTACTTCAGAAACAGCCGAAGTGCTTGATAAGATTAAGGCCACAGGTTATAAGTATTCTACAAGAGGTGCTATAACTGTTGCCGTATCAGATATCGAAGTTCCTGAAAAGAAAAAAGTTATCCTGCTGACGCTGAAAAGCAAGTCGAAGGAATTATGCAGAAGTATCAGATGGGTCTTCTTACAAATGAAGAACGTTATCAACAGACAATTAAAATTTGGGCAAAGGCTTCATCTGATGTCACAGACGCCATGATGGAACACCTTGGTGAGTTCAACCCAATCTTTATGATGGCTGACTCAGGTGCCCGTGGTAGCGTTAACCAAATTCGTCAGCTTGCAGCTATGCGTGGACTTATGGCGGATACACAGGGTAGAACAGTCGAAATTCCTATCCGTGCTAACTTCCGAGAAGGTCTTAACGTACTTGAATACTTCATTTCATCACACGGCGCGCGTAAAGGTCTTACAGATACAGCTCTTAGAACAGCCGACTCAGGTTACCTTACTCGTCGTCTTGTTGACGTATCACAGGACGTTATCGTTCGTGAAATCGACTGCGGTACTGATGAAGGTGAATGGGTAACTGAAATCACTGACGGTAAAGAAAGTATCGAACCGCTATATGACCGTATCGTCGGCCGTACAGCTATGCAGGATGTTATTCACCCTGAAACAGGTGAAGTTCTTGCAAAGAACGGCGAACTTATAACAGACGTACAGGCTAATAATATTGTTAATGCCGGTATCGAAAAAGTATATATCAGAAGCGTACTTACTTGTAAGTCAAAAATCGGTGTTTGTGCTAAATGTTACGGTACAAACCTTGCTACAGGTGAACTTGTTAATGTCGGTGAGGCAGTTGGTATTATTGCCGCACAGTCAATCGGTGAACCGGGTACACAGCTTACAATGCGTACTTTCCACGCCGGCGGTGTTGCGTCAGGCAGCGATATTACACAGGGTCTTCCTCGTGTCGAGGAACTTTTCGAGGCAAGACGTCCGAAGGGTCTTGCTATAATCTCAGAAATCGGCGGTACAATTACTGTAACAGAATCAAAGCGTAAGAGAGAAGTTACAGTTGCCAATGACCAGACAGGTGAAGCTAAGACTTACACAATTCCATACGGTTCAAGTATTAAAGTTCATGACGGTGACGTTATTGAGGCGGGTGACGAACTTACAATGGGTTCTGTAAACCCTAATGATATTCTTCATATCAGAGGTCCTCATGCCGTTCAGGTTTATATCGCGCGTGAAGTTCAGAGAACATACCGTATGCAGGGTGTTGACATCAACGATAAGCACGTCGAAGTTATCACACGTCAAATGCTGCGTAAGGTTAGAGTTGAAGAGGCAGGCGAAACTGATCTTCTTATCGGTTCACTTGTTGATAAGTTTGAACTTGAAGAGGCAAACGAGAGAGTTAAGGAAAAGGGCGGTACTGAATTTGCAACTGCATCTCCTGTACTTCTTGGTATTACTAAGGCTTCTCTTGCAACCGAATCATTCCTTTCAGCCGCATCATTCCAGGAAACTACAAAGGTTCTTACAGATGCAGCTATTAAGGGTAAGGTTGACCCGCTTCTTGGTCTAAAGGAAAATGTTATCATCGGTAAACTTATTCCTGCCGGTACAGGTATGAGTATGTATAAAGATATTAATATCACTATCGACGGCGAAGAAGTTGACAACGAAGAAATAGAATAAGATAATTATGAACTGCTGTGAATTTTCACAGCAGTTCATTTTGTTTAAAAAAATTATATATAAAACTGATATAAATAGGCTGCTTTTTTGTGCAAAAAGGAAGAATTAATCATTAAATGATATAAATTTAACATATAGGCTTGTATATTTTATAAATTTGATGTAAATATATATAATGGGC
>QTVU01000071.1 GCA_003460745.1 Firmicutes bacterium AM55-24TS | reverse complement strand
AAATCGGAATTTGTGGAGAGATTTCTTGAACTTTCCTTATTTTACGGGCTTTCCAGCCCCTTAAATAGTGAAATGATATGTATTTTCCCTTATTTTTGACCTTATGCGGAATCAGCAAGGGAAATAAGGGAATTTTTTATTTAGTCGTTGCCTGCCACTTTATCAAGAAGTCTGGCGGAGTTCCGCTTTGCCTTTCTTGTAGAGTGGGCGTAGACATTCATTGTGGTACTGACATCAGAGTGCCCTAACAGTTCCTGCACATCTTTTGGGGCAGCTCCGTTTGAGAGGAGGTTGCTTGTGTAGGTGTGTCGCAACTGGTGGAAATGGAAATTCTCAAATCCGTCCAGCCTTTTTGCAACTGATCGGCAGGCAATGCTGAGTGTGCTTGGCAGTTCCAGACATCCGTCCGGTCTCAGGCAGACAAAGGAGATTTCCTTGTAATCTACCGGGATTTCTTCGGTTCCGTCCAGATGATAATATTCATAATACACTCTGTTTTTGTCCTGTGCTTCCTTGTAGAAATTGCGGTGGTAAAGTTCACCATACTGCATCCGGCTTTTAAGCTGTTTTTTTCTGGCGGTTTTCAGTATTTCAGTCAGAGTATCGCCAAAATCAACAATCCTTACTTTCTTTCGCTTGGTCGGTCCGATGATGTTTTTATGTTTTGTGCCATCATAGCGGATACTTCTTTTAATGGTCAGGCATTGTTCTTCAAGATTGATGTCCTGCCATGTCAATCCGCAAACTTCACCGATACGAAGTCCCGCATAGTATGCGATCTGGATTGGCAGGATTGCAGGTGGATTCTTTACTTTGAGGTATTCTATCAGTCTCTCATAATCTTCATGGGAAATAGGCTGTATGCCTTCTTCTACCTCATCATCTGAGAATAAATCCACATCCTCTGCCTGTTTTTTCAGCTTAATATACTGCATAGGATTAAAAGTAATCAACTGTTTTGGAAATACTGCAAACCGGAAAGCCTGTTGTAATACTGCTGAAAAGGAATGGATGTAATCTTTACTGTATCCTTTTCTCACTTTTCCATCTGGAAATTCCCCACCGAATGTAAGCAGATCGAGAAATGCCTGTAAATGTTCAGCAGTAACGGTTTTTAATTTGCGTTCTGCAATCGGATGTTTCTTGATACAACGGATTGCACCAAGATAATTTTCCACTGTACCATTGCTGAGTGTTCCGACTTTCAGTTCTTCTTCCGCCCACATATCAAGAAGTTCTCCTACAGTAAGATTATCTGTCTTTGCGACAAATTTCTTGCTTTCGTAATCATCCATTGCCTGACGGAGCAGTTTTTCCGTTTCACTTTTACTTTCTGTTCCAGCGTATTCTTTCTGAACCAGATTGCCGCTTGCATCTTCTACATAGAAGCGGTAGTACCATTTCTTTCCTTTTTTTCTTACAGATCCTTTTGCCATAATCGTGTGTCTCCTTTCGATATCAGACAATCGGAACTGATGAAATGCTTCTTGCGTGTAAGTATATCATAACTCCGGTTGTCGTTCTATACCGAATCGGAATCCTCATACAAAACTTCTGATAAAAGATTTTCAAGCCTTTGTTCTGCCATTTCCGGTTTCTTGGAATAAAGCCTTACGATATCTGCCATGTCGTTAAAGGCATTAACAGTGTGGGTGATCTCCCGGAGAAACATAATCTCGTTATATTCATCATTCGATTCAAACCCCATTACTTTTGCAATATCAGCTTCATTCGTGTTGCCCTTGTAATTCTTGCAGGCAAACTGGAATGATTCCAGAAACAGGTTATATTGCTTTAACATCAACAGCAGTAAATCTTTGGAAAAAGCATCTTCCTTTTTACTAAGGTCGAGAGGTAACTGTTTGAGAATATCGCCCATTGCATCACGAATCTGTAATTCTTTCTTATCCGTAATATCGGTTTCGTATTCATCGGTTTCCCCTCTGAGCCATTCAATAGATACATGAAGTGCTTCCGAAAGACCTTCCAGCACCATCTTTTTGGTATTGTCAATCGAACCATTCTCATAACGCAGGATTGTGGAAGCGGTAACTCCCATCTTCTCTGCAACATAAGGCTGTGTCAGATTTAATTCCAGACGACGCTGTTTTGCCCTGCTGCCTATCAGCTTGCGTAGTTCTTTATCTTTCATGCTGATTGCCTCCTTTTTCGGTATGTATGAATTATAGCATGTACCTCACATAATTGCAATATGCAATATAATAATTATTTTTAAAATTTCATAACGCTTGACAACACAATATAAAACCGCTATACTAACAGCACAACAAAAATTGCATAATGCAATTCATAAGGAGGTGACAAGATGACGGAAAGAAAGATTGCATTATCCATCGAGGAAGCAGCCGACTATACAGGAATTGGCAGAAACACTTTGAGAAAGCTGGTTGAATGGAAGAAACTTCCGGTATTAAAAGTCGGAAGAAAAGTCCTTATTAAAACTGACATTCTGGAAAAGTTCATGGAAGCCAACGAGGGGCGAGATCTGAGGGATAAAGGAAATGTAAAAACTGTCACAAGAAATGTGGCAACTTAAAAAGGCGGCTTCCTACGAAACCGCCAAAGGTTCTATCAGACCGAAGCCATGATATACCTACACGCAAGAGGATTATACCATGTGCTTCTCCTGATATGCAACCGGGAACTAATGTTTATCTTGTCGGAAAAACATCGACAAGATAATGCTCCGCAAGGATGCACCACGATTCTGATTGGAATTATGTCAACAGAGCTGACCAGAATCGTGTGCCAAATCTTAGCAGAGCAAGATTTGATTATAAGAGAAAGGATGAAGACGATATGGCGAAATCAACAAAGACTTATGAAGAAAGAATACGTGCATTAGAGAAAAAGGAACAGGAAAGCATCGAAGCTACCAAAAAGCTCATTGCACAGCGAAAGGAACTGGAAAAGAGAAAGAAAGCCGAGGAAAGTAAAAAACGAACCCACAGGCTCTGTCAGATTGGCGGTGCGGTGGAATCGGTTCTTGGCTGTCCGATTGAGGAGGAAGATTTACCAAAGTTGATAGGCTTCTTAAAAAGGCAGGAAACAAACGGAAAGTTTTTCTCAAAGGCGATGCAGAAAGAGCCACTTACAGATATGGAGGAAGTGTAATGGCGGAGGGAGTGGTTTTTCCATTCCCTTCATTGCCTTTGAATGAAGGGCGCACTTATGGACAACCAGAGGTCGTCCGTATAAGTTTGCCACAGGTGGCAACCGGTCTGCGCTTATGCTTGCCGGGCTCGTTCCGTCGGCGGGGCTTTCAGCCAGACCTGCTCATGCCGCAGGAGGCACTCTTCGCCAGAGGGGCGCATTCCATGCAGGCTGTTATGCACAGGGCACTCTTACGCAGAGGGCGTTCCGGCAGATACCATTTTCTTTTTGGGAAAACGTTACCTGCCGGAAATCAAAGCCGGATACGGCAGAAAGGGGGAAACGGAGCATGGCGATTTTTCATTATACAGTAAAGATTGTTGGACGCAGCAAAGGGAAATCCATCATATCAGCATCTGCGTATCTCAATGGTGATGTGATGAAAAATGAAGAAACAGGCAGGATCAGCTACTACACTGCCAAAAAAGAAGTCGTTTATACCAGCCTGTTGATGTGTGAAAATGCACCACAGGAATGGCTGAACGTACCTGCTGAAAATATCAGACGGTTTCAGAAATCTGCCCGATATAAAAGAGCAGATAACAAAGATGCTGCACTGGGAAAATTTAAACTTACTTTTCAGAAACAGCGTTTATGGAATGAAGTTTTGAAGATTGAGAAGACCTCGGATGCACAACTCGGCAGGTCATTTGAATTTTCGCTTCCGAAAGAATGGAGCCGACAGGAACAGATTGATTATACAACTGAATATATTCAAAAGACCTTTGTAGATAAGGGAATGTGTGCGGACTGGAGTATCCACGATAAAGGAGATGGAAATCCCCATGTGCATTTACTTGTGACGATGCGACCATTCAATCCAGACCACTCATGGGGGAACAAAGAAATCAAGGATTGGGAGTTTGTCAGAGATGAAAATGGAAATATTGTGGTGGATGAATCCCATCCGGACTGGTGGCAGGATAAAAAGAACCCTGACCGTCATGGAATCCGAATCCCCGTACTTGATGAAAATGGAGTCCAGAAAGTCGGGACAAGGAACCGCAAACAGTGGAAACGTGTATTAACCGATGCTACCGGGTGGAACAATCCGAAAAATTGTGAGCTATGGCGGAGCGAATGGGCAAACGTCTGTAATGCACATTTGAAAACGGAAAATCACATTGACCATCGTTCTTATGCAAGGCAGGGAAAATTAGAGATACCGACGATCCATGAGGGCGCAGATGCCAGAAAAATTGACGAGAAATTTCAAAACGGACAGACATCCTCTACTTCATGGAAAGTAGAGGAAAACCAGATCATAAAAAGACAAAATGCACTGCTGGATAAAATACAGATTTCTTTTGGAAAAGTATCCAGTGCATTAACACAATGGAAGGAGCGATTGCGTGACATTAGAAGAAAGCCGGGAAGTCATTCCCATGATGGAGACAATGATAAACCAGATCGAGGAACAGCAGAATCTTATGGCAGAGATGGTACAGGAATTGCAGGAACGGGACAGGCAGCTCCTGTCTTTTCAGGAGCAGAACCAGAGTTTAAAAAGCTTAAACAGCGAATTATCCAGGCTGCTAAATCTTTTGCCAGATACAGAAGAACTGCTCTCACAGATCGAGCAACAGAAAACCAGAATCGAACAGTTGGAAAACGAGAATCAGCAATGGCAGGAATTAACGCAGAAGCTGAACAACGAGAACAGCTTATTGCAGAAACAGAACAGCGAATTGCTGACCTTAAACAGCAGATAGAGAAAGCGAGGGAGATCGATGAGCGAATGCAGAAACTTAGAGAACGTCGGGCAGGTGGAAGAACTTCTGCTGATGACCGAACAGATGCAGGACGAACTGGATCAGAAAGACCAGACAATCCAGGAACTAAACAGGCAGCTAAGCGAATCGCTGACCTTGAACGAGAAATTGAACAGCGAAAACAGAGCCGAGAATATCGAAGCATTGCGGACAAGATAAAGGCAAACAGAGGAACGATTGACCAGCGAGACAGACAGCAGGAAAAGAGCCGACGCAGAAGCCGTGGCATGGAAATTTAAGTATGAAAAAGCAGAGCAGGAAAAACTTTATGCACAGACACACCAAAAGACGGTAGAGGTAGCTGTTGAGAAAAAAGTGCCTTATGAGAAATGTGAAAAATGTGACCGTACTGCTTACCGGAAAGCAAAAGAAAAATGCGATAGCCGTAAAAGCCAGTTAGAAAAGAAATATAAAAATATGACGATTGGTTATGAAAGTATCTTGTTTCTACTGGCATGGTACAGCATAACAACAACACTGTTTACTGCGATTCTTTCGCCGGTTTTCCTTAACGACTGTATCGTCTTTTTCGGTGCGTTAGGAAAAGGAATGGGAAGTTTATTTCGGGAGTTTGTGACAGGTGCAGACTCTTTCGGACAGTTAAGCAGTGGAATACCTAACAGTATTCTTTCCGGGATTGTGTACTGGCTGATTGCCGGTACTGTCATGGCAATTTTATTCGTAATAACCGGGTGGCTGATAATCGGGATTGGTTATCAGGTAGGAAAAATCTACCGGAAATATTGTTGGGATATCATCAGTATCGTGGTAGCGATAACGAGTACAGCTGTTGTAATTTACTTTGGAGAATGGATTAAAAACGCTAATCCGATAAATCTTATTGTATTGCTATTACTGTCGCATATTATTTATATTGGAATCAGATGTTATGTGAAAGACTGGATGGAAGAACGAGGATATTATTAAAAGAGGACAGGGAAATTTCATAATCTTCCTGTCCTCGTATAATATCTTTTAGATACATAAATACATATATTTTGGTTAATAAGTTACTAAATAAATATTTGTTCAATAGGCTTAGTAAAGCCCATGATATAATTGTCCCAGTGTCAATCAGGTAATAGTTCTTTTCACTCCTGTTGAACCAGTAATGGTTGCTTCATACTAAGTCTGTTCCCCTGACATGGAAGTTAGCTTCAAACCGGCTGGCTGTTTGCTTAAGTTCATGGATAACCATCTAGCAGTGTGGTTTCGCATCTGTCCATCTTAAGCTGGATTCTTATATGCGAGGGTGTCGATGCTCCATGATCATGGGTTTTACCAAGCCGATTGAACACTTTAATCTACAACGAAAGAAGGTGATTACAATGAACACACTTTACGTCGGTATCGATGTAAGCAGCAAATCCAATGTCGTTTACTTAATGCTTCCAAATGGAGATAAACACAGCAACTTTTCTGTTGCTAACTCTCATGAAGGTTCTACCCTGTTGGTAAAAAAAATCTATTCTGCTTTAACTTCACATTCCCTTGACACGGTTCTGATCGGTCTTGAAGCAACCTCAGTTTACGGAGACAATCTCGTGTACTTCTTAAGGGAAGATGCCACTCTGGCACCGTTTAACAGAAAGATTCATGTCCTCAATCCTAAGCAAGTCAAGAAGTTTCACGATACTTACAATGACTTGCCAAAGAATGATTATGTGGACTCTTTTGTTATTGCTGACTGCCTGCGTTTCGGTAGAATCAACAAAGAGGTATATATGGGAGACTACCGTTATAAAGCTCTCCAAAACCTCACACGGGCACGTTTCTTCGCTGTTCAGAATCTTGTCAAAGAAAAGCAGCGATTCATGAATGTGCTGTTCAAGAAGTATTCTACTATGACGCAGGAGAAGGTATTCAGCGATGCCTTCAGCACTACTGCCCTTGCTGTCTACGATGAATTTGAATCCGCAGAAGCACTGGCAAATATGGACTTACATGAGCTTACTGACTTCATCATTGAAAAAGGAAAGAATCGCTTTCCTGATCCTGATGCAGTAGCCAAAGCCATTCAGAAAGCTGCCCGCAGTTCTTACCGTTTACCCAAGACGGTAAATGACTCTGTTAATCAGGTGCTTTCAATATCCATAACCTCTATGAAGGCATTGGAATCTCAAATCAAAGAGTTCGATAAAGCTATCATAGCCCTGATGGAACTCTTGCCAAATGTATTGATATCCATTCCAGGTATTGGGCCTGTATATTCAGCCGGTATCATGGCTGAAATCGGAGATATCAATCGTTTTGATAATCAGGCATCGCTTGCTAAATATGCGGGGCTTGCCTGGAAACAACACCAGTCCGGTGGATTTGAAGCCGAAGTTACAAGGCTCATTCCATCAGGCAACCGATTTTTAAAGTATTATCTGTGTGAAGCCGCATTTTCTCTTGTAAGATGCGACAAGGAATACAGCGACTTCTACCACCTCAAATACAAAGAGGTAAACAGATGCCAACACAAACGTGCACTCGCATTAACTGCCCGTAAATTTGTGCGTTTAGTCTTTCGACTGCTGAAAGACAACCGCCTATACTGTCCAGCAAAGTAGATTCCATCTGCTTGCTGATGAACTACGCCCTGCTCATTTAAAAAATCTGGTCGACAGGGCTTAGGTGGGTGTTTTTTGTCTTTGCGGTATATATCAAAAATGTATGATTTTTAAATCATTTATTTTCTTGACATCACACCGCTGGACTTAGTAAGGGACTATTGATTGTTTATATAAAGAAAAAGTATATAAATAAATCTTGACAATTAGTACGAACTCGGGCTATAATACAAAAGTCCGGATTCGTACTAATTTAAGGAGAAAAAGATGAGAAAAGATAATAATATGATAATACAGTTGCAACGATATTATGCTTTATGGAAAGAATGTACAGCAATGTATGAGGAATGGTCAAAGGATCAGGGACTGTCTTCAAATGGAGTTTTTGCTTTGCATTCATTTTATGAAAGTAATGGAAGATGCACGCAGAAAATGATAAGTGAAAAATGGAATATACCTAAGCAAACGGTAAATACGATACTAAAAGATTTTCAGAAAAAAGGATACATCAATATGGTATCTGATGATTCAGACAAGAGAAATAAGCTGATATGCCTCACAGAATCAGGAATGGAATATACGAAAGATATCATAGAAAAACTGCACTCAAAAGAAATATATGTAATCGAAAAAATGGGATTAGAGAATATAGAAAGTCTTAATGATAATACAGAGCTGTTTATCAGACTTTTCAAGGAAGGAGATTGTAAGAAAAATGAATCATAAATCATTATTTTTTAAATATGTTATTCCATCTATTATAGCATTTGCATTATCAGGAATATATGCGATAGTGGATGGATATTTTGTAGGCAATACCATAGGAGATGCTGGACTTTCGGCTATTAATATTGCATATCCGATTGAGGCTTTGATTCAGGCTCTTGGAACAGGAATTGGTATGGGAGGAGCTGTTTATTACTCAATTAATGCAGCAGAAAAGAAAGGAAAACGGGCAGAAGAATTTATTGCTACAAGCTGGTGGCTTCTTGTAATAGTAAGTGTTATCAGTACCATAATTATTTACTCCTTTTCGTCTAAAATTTTAGGATTGCTTGGAGCAGATGGAATTATATTAACAAATGCGACAGATTATATCAAAATTATAGCACTTGGAGCAATATTGCAGATTCTTGGAACTGGAATGATGCCATTCATTAGAAATTATGGAAACTCTTTCTGGTCAATGTTTGCGATGGTTGGTGGATTCATAACCAATATTGTTCTGGATTTTATCTTTGTATGGATATATGAAATGGGCATGAAAGGTGCAGCCACAGCTACAATAGCCGGACAGGGTGTGACTGCAGCAATTGCAATCATATACGCATTATATAATAAAAAGTTTTATGTGTATGTATCCTTAAAAAATGTAAAAGAAATGTGTGGCGCTATATTCAGAGTAGGTCTTGCACCATTTGGGCTAGCATTGACTCCTAATATTTCATTGGTGTTTATAAACCGATTCTCCGCTTCTTATGGGGGAGAAAAAGCTATTGCAACTTATGCATGTGTATCCTATATTATCTGTATCATATATCTCATATTGCAGGGCGTAGGTGATGGAAGTCAACCTTTAATGAGCCGTTTTTATGGTGAGAAGGATCAAGAAAGCCTGAGAGGAGTTCAGAGAATGGCATACATTTTTGCAATAATTCTTGCTGTTTGTGGTGGAATTATCATGTATGTAAACAGAGCAAATATTGGAGGGGTTTTCGGAGCTTCTTATGAAGTAAGTATTGAGATTTCTAAAATTGTACCTATATTTTTAGTGTCATTACCATTTGTTGCGATTACCAGAATAGCGACAGCTGGATTTTATGCTACTGAAAAAAGTGGATTGTCATACATTCTTACATTCATTGAACCAGTATTGATGCTGATATTTATGCTTGTTTTACCACCTTTATTTGGTGGACAGATTATGATATGGTGGAGTACGGTATTGGCACGTGTTTTTTCAGCGATTCTGGCATTCATACTAATAAAATATTGCGAAAAGGGAGATTTGCAATATGGAATACAGAAAATTTAACAATCAGATAGTAGCAAGAATAATCTAGGTTTATCTATTGTATTTTTAAGGACAGCCTCATAGCAATAGGGCTGTCCTTTTAAAATTATGAAGCTAATTTTTAATAAATTCTAGTAGATTTTGATTGGAATAATCATAACTCTAATGAATCTTCAGCATCTACCCACATCTGTAAATTCCCATCAAGATATAACCTTGCATATTCTAATGGCTCATCGATTGCAAGCGATGTCAAAGCACAATCAGATCCAGGTGTGGTTCTTAAATTTTTTTCTGCTTCCCAACAATCAATACGGAGTATATAGCCCGTATTAGTATATACATCAATGCTGTTGCACTGTGGATTGTATTCTGCAAATATTGTTCTCATCGTATCCCATCTCCTTATCATTTAATCAATCAGTAGTAGCAAAAATTAAGAAGCATTTCAATCAGTTCACCATGTCACTTTTATTTTGTGTTATACTGTCTTATAGATTTTTCTTGCCCTTGTATTTGCCCTTATCAGAGTGCATAAACACTGATGGGACGATATAACACAAGGGAAATAATAAGGGAAAGCTCACCTGCGACAAATCCAGTGTTTTCAAGGGGGTGCGAAGAATTTAATAATAAAATATAACAGTTATTAAATTTCTTAAAACAGGTGAAATCTCAATCGGAATTT
>QTVU01000070.1 GCA_003460745.1 Firmicutes bacterium AM55-24TS | reverse complement strand
AGCGAACCGTGATAATCAGCAATATCTGCTATTTTATTTCTGTACCAGTCATACAAGGTATGTCTTGATGGGTAACCAAGAAGAGTTACTACTGCCTGTACTGAACCTACTCGTTCAAATTCCTTTAGTGCTCGCTCTTTCTGTTCTTTGGTATACATTTATCTTTACCCCTTTCGGAGTCCAAGAATATGTCCGCACCTCCCTCTCCAAAATGGTGTAGAAAAATTTATTTAAGTGGACGGAATTTAATTCCGTCCGCTTTTACGTTATCAAAAAAATCAGCAATTGTCAATAGCTGATTCTATCAGCGAAAAATATCTCCAACTGAGAATGAATCTCGCCCCAATCACGACGGCGACCGGTCCATTTTTTCGTGATGTCCATCATTGCAAGGTACAGCATCTTAAACAAGCTATCATCCGTAGGAAAGATTCCTTTGTTTTTAGTCACTTTTCGGAGCTGGCGATTGAATCCTTCTATCGTATTGGTTGTATAGATAAGTCATTGCTGTATTTCTGTTTGCGGAAAGATAGCTTCAATTTCTTCAATGTGCGTTGCTATATCATTTTCAGTCATTCCTTTGGCGTACATTGATATGATTTTTTCTTCAATATCTCCCGACAATGTTGTTTGATGTTTTTGAATAAGCTTAGGCTCAAAGTCACCATTGCGGTCACGAGGAATATCTATATCCATGCCTCCAAAACTGGTTTTCATGGTCTTTTTGCTGTAACCATTGCGAATGTTATTGGTTTCTTTGTTGCGATAATCGTACTTGGAATAACCTAATTCTTCGTCAAGTTCAGCTTCAAGACCACCCTCTAAGGCAGCCGCAACAAAAGATTTGAACAAATCTTGAATATCGTCCATATTCTTGATGTCCAATTCTTTCATAAGTGCTTTTGTGCGTTCCTTTCGTGCAATTTCTTCCGGTGTGCTTTTTCTTCGTGGCATAATTAAAAACCTCCATTTAGTGTATTTCTATCCTACACCATAATGAAGGTTTACACAATACTTGAAATAGACTCTCAAAATATAAGTAATATACCAGTACCATTTACAAGCACCTAATTTTCCTCTTATATACCACAATCCCATTAGGTTAGATTTCTTTCTATTACATCTACTACAAGAAGCTACAAGATTTTTAACATCGTTAACATTATCGCATCCATTACTTTTCAATAATCTTTGTGCCATTTTCGATTTCTTTACCGCATCTACCGGAATAAAATGGTCGATTGTAACAAGCTCTTTTTGAAGTTTCTTATTGCAATAACGACATCTGTATGGTGGTTTATTATATCTGAAACAACACTCTCTGTAATTTGAAGAACGTTTGAAATTATAATCATAGTAAATATAGTCAAAACGACATTTTCTTGCAAGTTTCTTATATTTTTTCTCCCTTTTCGGAAAAGTGTTCCTACTGCCTATTAGATTAAACTAACATGAATATTTATTCGTTTCTTCATGTTTTATTCATTATTCACTAATGGGTATTCATTTTTACACTAAGTTGTCGTGCAATTTATTAGATTTGAATTTTAGAAAGGCTACCACACTTGGGAGGTGAGGCAGCCTCATAATCACACATTTTCAATAGTATCTATTTTTATGATACTACTTTCAATACTTTCAAAGTGTGCAACTGTATGTTTATCAATATGTTTTGGAATCATTAAGAAAAACTCATATATTTGCTCAAACTCGTCACTGGAATTAACATATCCCAATCTTAATGTAAGCTCACAAGTCATTTGAAGAAAAGTGTCATTAATATAATGTTCTTCAAAGTTGTTTAAGGGTTCATCTTTCTTTGGAACTTCACCAAAAAAATTTATTTGTCTACTCTGGCTTGGCAAAACAGAATAATGTTTTGTCCATTCAGTGCTAAATGGAACATAAAATGCACTCTTTTCAAGTAGAGATGGAAACATTTTCAAATCATTAACACCCAGTATGCTAATAACATTATCAGTTGTGTTTTTTAGGTATATTGATATGTCTATTTCATGATTATTAAATGTTTCAACACTACTTTTCGTTATATCAATAAATAAGTATGGAGTATTCTTCTTTTCTTCTAATTGTAGTAATCGGTCACTGATTTTATTTGCTTGTTTACTCTGTGCTAATGCAATGACTCCTATGAATATTGAACCAAGAGCGCCTAATATTTCACCAAAATATGCCAGTACATCCTGTGCTCCCCATAATGTTATATATCCAACATTAGGCTTATAGCATTCATTGATAATGACTGGAACAATGACAGATAATACTACTGTTGTTATAATTAATACAATAATATGATATTTCTTCATAGCTTTTACCATTCATAACCACAATTATTACAATGCCATTGCTTCTTTACTTTTTGTGATAATAACCCCCACATGAATACTGAACCAGCTTTTGAAGCTGTTGATACCTTCTTGATGTCTGTGCTTTGACAAGTTGGGCATTTAGGCACATTTTTCTCTACTGTTGAAATCTTATTATGTTTTTCTGCCTTAAACACTAATCTATCATGATGAGCCTCTTTTAGTCTAATTAGAAACTCTGCATCTGATAATTCATGACCAATTTGGTTTTCTATGCTTTTTCTATATTCTTTGTACTTTTCTAATATTTCTGAATCTGACATTGTATGTGTTTCTGTTGTAGATGCATCCTCTATTTCAATCTGCCCATTAACAAGTGGACTATTGCAGTACACACATTCATCAAATGAGTCAGAAAAATTTTGCCTACACTTTGGACAATATTTAGACATGTATATTCCTAGTATAATGTAAAAAGACTCATCTAACGGTCATTTACATTATACCTTTCTCCTTTCTATCAACCTTTTAATCCGTGGTTGATTACGGTTTGATACATTGGTATTATATAAACATGTGATGTGGATTTGTTTTTTAATCCTGCGGCTTTGACTACTTTAGGGAGGTTCTTACCACTCCTTGTTTCTTAGTAATGATTAGTTAGATGAGTCTTTGAATTCATATCTCGTACCAGGTTTTACGGAACAAGTGTTGTGGATACAGCCATTACAAAGAAAGGCTCTAAATATCTTAGAAAAACTTTGTATCAGATTATTTTACCTGTTATCAGTAACAACAAAGTTTTCTATGCCTATTACACAAAAAAGTTAAATGAAGGCAAAGGTCGCATATGTGCTCAAGGTCATTGTATCAGAAAACTCTTAAGAGTTTTCTATCATCTCTTAAGCACAGAACAACCATTCAATCCAGAACTTTTGGTATAACCTAACATAAATCACCTTTTGCGAATTACCTTCCGCAGAGGGTTTATTTAGCATGCCACAAAATCCACAATTATTTATATGTTTTCAATGTTCATTCTCAGCTAACTAAATTTTTATATTTTTTTCAAAAAAACACTTGATTTTTATATAGTTAGCTCCCCAATAATAAATAATATACAAAATTTCTTATTCCATAATGTTTTTATTTTTGGTAACATTCAGTACTTTGTAAATTATCACAAAAATTGTTAATATTATCCCAACACATATAAATGCTATCCCCACATTTTTCATAATAGCATATTTCTGGATATTTCTAATACAGTGCATTGCATCCTCCACACCCAATTCAGTTTTCATTTTTACCCAGAAAAGCATTTCTGACTTTCCCTTGCTAAACATAAAAATTCCTATAATTGATAAAACAATATTGACGACAATACTTATAACACAATTAATACGATTACTCAAAAACTGTAAAAAAGATTTTTTATTATGAATCAGATAACCACAGTTAGGACAGCTATTTGCTGTATCTGAAACTTCCTTGCCACATTCTGGACAATTCATAAGTGGCATAATATAACCTCCTCATACGTTGATACCACTAGCCACGTGCAAAACTCCAAAAATATAGAGTTTATGCGATTTTACGGATGTGACAAATCCGTTTTGTCACTATAAATTAATATTTAATGTATAGAAAAAAAACACTCTTATTTGGTATAATATAGTTGAAATCAAAATCTCACAAAGGAGAGTGGTTTTTATCTATCGTCAAGAAATTTTAAAAGACGTCAGTCTTTTTACTTCACAACCAAAAGCTAAATTTTACGATGAACTATTCATTAATTTAGATTTAAGCTGTATTCCGACTCAAAACTCAAAATTTGGTCGCGCGAGTTATAGCAATCATTCTATGATTTGTGCCTTTATCGTTATGAAATGCGAGGGCTTCTCTCATATTTCAGACTTACACGATTATCTGTCAAACAACTTAATTATTGCCCATTACTGTGGCTTTGACATTTCTCGTGAATTACCTTCTTATGCAAAATTCACACGTTTTATCCGTGAATTTGATAACGATATGTTTCAAACCATTATGCAATCACTGATGTTGAAAGCTGCTGATTTATCTTTGATTGATTTATCTTTTATCGCTTTGGATGCTACTCCCGTTAAGGCTAATGTTTCAAACAACAATCCCAAGTCCTTTAAAAAAAATAAATTTTCTAAAGCCTTTCCTCCTAAGACTGATAATGATTGCAGGCTTGGTGTTCAAACCGCTTCAAATCAACACAACGAAAAGAATTATGAATTCTATTGGGGTTACAAAAATCATATTCTTGTCGACTGTATATCGGGCTTACCCATTTGTGAATTAACAACCGGTGCCAATGTTTCCGACAGCTCTGTAACACTCGAAATTCTCAAAAAAGCAAATTCTTTTCTTCCTCTGGCTGAGTGTTCATTTTTAGCTGACAAAACCTATGATGTTAAGGTTATTTACAACACTGTGCATGACACATACAATGGCGATTGCTTTATCGACTGTTGCCCTTGTAATCACAAATGTTGGAATAATGACAAGAAAAATCGCGGCTGCACTAAATACGTAACTATACCTGATGATTACAGGCTTTCTATTGATAGATGTTCAATAGCTTTTAAATCCGTTTATGCTCTCAGAACGGAAGCTGAAAGATACAATTCGCGCTTTAAGCAGGCGGGCTGCGAAAGAGTTTTTGTTCGTAGCGGCAATTCTGTTAAAAATCTTAATACAATTGCTCACATTTCGCTATTATCTATTGCAATCGCTGCCGTTATCACTAAGAAGGCAGCTTCTTATCGCAGTGTGAAAACTTTAAAACGACTTGCCTGACAATTTTTTAAAACCAAATATTTTTGATCCTCGCCGTTAGGTTTGTTTGCTATGCCCTTTTTTAACTATTATTCACTTTTGTTGCTTCGCTTGGCTTTATTTATGATTTATTTAATTTTTATTTCCTGTGTTTTGCACCTCTCTATTTTACCACAAAAAAATTATAAATACAATAAAAAAATACAGGAACTATGCCCTGTATTCTTTTGTATTGTTCTTTATTCAAGCCACATATCATATGCGTTACTCACTGCATCTTCCAATGCATCCATATACTTTTCATCGTCATTTATAGCGTTTTCATATCTCGAATTACTGTCTAATGATTCACGTAAAAGTTTTGCTGCATTTGCCATAGCACCGAGTGTTTTTTCTATATCAACAAGTTTTGCATTTGTAACCTTTTTGCGTTAGTAAAACAACTGCTTCAGGGAAAGTAGAAACTGTTGAGTCTTGTATGACTACATCAAGATTTTCCTTATTTGCAAAATCAATTGTTTCTTTTACCTTGAAAAAATCATTAAGCATAACAATATCACCATTAAGCATAGTCGGAACAAATTTTGGTTTTTCATAGACATTTTTTATTTCCTTTTTCCATAGGTCTTGTACAAAATCTGTTGCCACTTGCTGTAATTCATCAAGTGTACCATCATTTTTTATTTGAATATCATAATCATACTTTTCAAAAACGCTTTTATCAGCATCGTTTGAAGCAATTGCTTTTACATTTTCGTTTGTGACAAGAATTGTTTTCACAACACAATCAGGTTCATTGATGTAAACTTGTTCTATTCTTTTAATATCGCTTGGTTTACGGATATATTTCTCTTATCTCAAGGTATTTTGGCACAAACACTAATGGTACTAGTGAAATTCCATTTGTATATGCTAAACTATTTGTGTCTATGTTTTCTTTATTAATAGATAAATCCTCCTTATGTGCTTTTTTATGACTGGCGGTTCTCTTTTTATTATATCCATATAAGGACTATTTTCTTCACCGATTAAGCTTTTCTGAATGTGGTTTTCGTATACAAAAACGCGGCTGTCAATATCAACCGCGTTTAATTAATGCATATATTTTTTAGTATATCTATATCCGTGTAACATCAATCATATCAAACTGTAATGACATTGCACACTTATTCTGCCGTTATTTTTA
The DNA here is from genome assembly GCA_003460745.1 of Firmicutes bacterium AM55-24TS. GTDB lineage: Bacteria > Bacillota > Clostridia > UBA1381 > UBA1381 > Hominilimicola > Hominilimicola fabiformis. The sequence continues at coordinate 3,893 of QTVU01000070.1, read as the reverse complement.
AAGTTGTAGATCCATTCGCTACTGCATTAAATCTAAGCATATTTATTATCCCCGATATGTTTGCTTGAGACTTATTGGTTTTAAATTTTATCTGTGAAGCCGAAACAGATAAAATGTTAATATCTGTTTCGTCAACACCACCTACACTAACATCCTTTTTTGTGGTTTGGGCACACACATCATCCAATGTCAGAAATTCACTATCAACGGTCACAGTAAAGGTTTTATCTTTTATGTTCTCTATATTTTCTACATTCACCCCTAATATATATTGTTTATCTTTTTCAATATTGAAACTGTATTCAGCTGCAACATTATCGCTTAAAGGGTTATAAGAAAAACTATGTCGCAGCTTATACGGATACTCATGATACATTTCAAATATAAATGAATATCTTCCTTTTGAAAGTGATGATATATCATATTCCAGATGATATATACCGTTATTATCAACCGTAGAGTTTGCATAAAGATATGTATAACCTATAATTATTCTTGCATCAATGCTACTATATAAATTGCTCGTTCCTTCTACAACCAGTTTGTTGTTAGTATTGTCTACATATACATTTGTGACCTTAAAGGCATCTTTTGAAAATGACGATATTAATGTTGGTGTCAAATAAATACCATCTGCGTCTTCAAAACCACATTGTTTATGCTGATTTCTTCCTGCTGAATAAATCCCCTCATCTCCCAAAAACAATGTATGGCTTCCTCCAGTTGAAACAGCTGTATATGTTCCGGGTATTTTTACAATATTTCTGACTGCCGTTGCTGTACTTCCTATTCCCAGTTGTCCAAAGCCATTAGCTCCACAACCATATGCAGTGCCATCTTCGGTCAAAAAGATTGTTGAAAAACTTGCCGATACATCAACTACATTATCAATCCCAACTTTAAAAATATCTGTTCTTGTATTTAATGTACCATCACCTAATTGTCCGTATGTATTCGCTCCACACGCATATACAGTTTTATCTGATTTTATAAAAAAACTATTATCCAATCCCGCAATAGCTTTATCCACATTATCTACATCAAGTTTTACTGGGGATATGCACGCATCCAATGATTGTTCTCCCAATGCACCGTTATAAGAGCGTCCCCAACCATATATATCTCCATCTACTGATTTTACCAACGCATGATAATGCCCTGCACTTATTTCCTTTATTTTAGGCAGTCCTTCCACCAGTTGTGCTGTTGTATAGAACGGATATGTTGAATTAATCCCTAATTGTCCATCTTTATTATTTCCCCATGTATACACTCTTCCACTTGAGTCAAGAGCCATAGAAAATTGATGTCCCGCTGCAATATCAACTATATTTGTCAATCCTAATACTTTTAAGGTTGGGTCATAACCATCTGTAATGCCTCCATTAACATAACCCACTCCTAATTGACCATATTGGTTGGCGCCTAACGAACACACTATTCCGTTTGCCAATAATATTAAAGTATGGTCGCCACGCGTACTTACTTTTTTGACAATAAAACTACTGGGATCAAAACTATTGGGGTCTCCTGTTGGATAGCCAGACTCAAACATTTTATGTCCCGGTGCGGCAAAATCCTCGTCTCCCCAATAGAAATCACCATTTACTGCATTACTTTCACCAAAGATAAATGCATCATTATTTACATTTATAGCTGAATGATATCCGCCGGCACTAATTTGACTGATATTTAATGTGGTATACGTATCGTCTGAGTCAGTATATAACTCTGTTTCATATTCCTCTGACATTAAACTGCTCGTATAATTTAATTCTAAAACAGCCATTCCACTTAGTCTCGGATCATCAGAATTGCTCTCTACAGCCATATCTTTTAAGATATTAAACAATGTTTTAATATCGGAATTACCATTCTCAGCAATAATATCAGCCATAACGCCACTGACATATGCCGCTGAAACTGAAGTTCCACAACTGTTTCCATATTCATTTTCCGGTGTACTCGACTTTGCACTTGCGCCGTTTACAGCTATATCAATATCTTTTCCGTAGTTTGAAAAAAATGCAAGATTATTACCGTCCATAGCCGCTACACTTATTATATTTTCGCAATCATATGATGCCGGATAAAACGGGGTATCATCAATGTTAGCTGCATTGTTTCCGGCAGCGCATACAAATATCATAGCTGTATTGGATATCGCATATTCCAATGCTGCATTACGCTCGTTGCTACCAAAACTACAGTTTACAATATCCGCTCCCATATCTTCCGCATAGTTAATAGCTCTAATCACATCACTTGTAAATGCCACACCGTTTTCAAATGCTTTTAAGGGCATTATTTGGGCTGAAGAATTTATTCCTTGAATATTCTCATTGTTTCCTGAAATTATACCGGCAATATGTGTTCCGTGAGAATAATCTACAATCTGCTTTTCATTGTAATGAATAGGAGTATTGTTTACAAAATCCCAGCCGTTTGTATCATCTACAAAGCCATTGCCATCCTCATCTTTATTATTTTCTCTTTCATTGGAATTAGTCCAAATGCTGTCTTCCAATGCCTCGTGTTCTATATATATACCTGTGTCGATTACAGCAACAACAGGATTTTTATTGACAATAGGCTGCTCGGTGATTTCTGACTCCATTCCTTCCGAATCAATCATAATGATATTTATATTTTCAGTCTTATCCTCTCCATGTGCAATGTCAACAGACGTATCATCAGTATCAGAATCTACTTGATCAACATCACCCTTCGCACTCGTATCATCAGATAATTTTTTTTCGCATAGATATAACCGATAATCCGGTTGAATATATTCTATATTATCATTAGAATTTTGCATATCTTCAACAGTTGTTTCATCATTAATTGTTATAACCTCAAAACTGTCATCAATAACAATCTTATCAGAATCCACAAGCTTGTCACCTTGAGGATCTATATATTTTATAATATATCTGTTTGAATTCTGCTCAGCTTCAAAGTCAATATCTTCTGAATCTTTACTATTTGAGATAAGCATTTGTTCATAATCTTCTGTCGCAGAATATTCTTGATTATTATTTATTGCTTCTGACGTCATATCTGTAGCATAATAATTTGAGAAATTCATCAAAATAGATATTCCCAAAAAAATTGCCGAAACTTTTTTCTTAAATCGTAAATTCATTGTCAACTTCCTTTCTGTTAAATTTCTAAAACATAAATATGTATTTGTGGATTTCGCTCATTCGGCATATCGCCACTATGGGTTTGTTCCGCGGTCTTTATATACCGTATGTTCATTGTAATGTTGCCGTTTTCGTCCATGACAGAAACGAGCTTTGAATTGTTATTGTTTTATATGGGTTGCATGAGCCGTCACCTTACGGCTCATGCTTCTCCGCCCGTAACGCTTAGACTGCTTCTGTTGCCATAGCTGTCATACTGATAGGTGTAGGTCTTATTGGGAGCTTGTTCGCTGACAAGTCTGTTTAATCCATCATAAGTGTAGTTTGTTGTACCCTTGTTAGTACCTGCAACGCTTTCTGTCTTACTCTTTTGATTTCCGTCTACATAGTATGTATAGCTGTAATGAACTTTTTTTAATTTATATCATAAGCCCCATAGTATTTATTATCATTCCATACAAGGATCTTGTTTCCACAAATTTCAAATATCGCATCGGATACATTGATTTTAGCGAACCTTTCCTCTTTGTGCGTGTTTACATTAATACGATATAAATTATTATAACTCAGGCATATTATAAAATCATCTTTATATCCAATAATACGCTCATGTTTATTTCGAGTTTTATAAATGAAATCAAATACTCCATTTTCTACATCATATTTTACTATTGCATCCATCCTATGCCTACTTTGCGGAAGATTATAATAACCTATGGCAAGATTTCCTTTCTGAGACTGCCAAGT
>QTVU01000007.1 GCA_003460745.1 Firmicutes bacterium AM55-24TS | reverse complement strand
ATTTTGTATAGAATAAAGAAAGAAAATCTACAAAACCCTATTGACAAAGTAGGAAATATAAAGTAAAATATGTTTGAACAGTTATTCAAATGTTCAACTTTAATACAGGAGATGATTTTAATGAATTCAGTATACATGGACAACAATGCTACTACAAGCCTTAAAAAAGAAGTTCTTAATGCAATGATGCCATATTATACAGATATATACGGCAATGCGTCATCGAAATTCTATAAAATAGGCAGAGATGCCGAACAGGCACTTTATAAGCTTAGAGAGAGCGTTGCGAAAAGCCTTAATGCAAAAAACGTAAACGAAATTTATTTTACGGGTTCCGGTTGTGAGGCTGACAACTGGGCGATAAAAGGTATTGCACTTGCAAACAAGTCAAAGGGCAACCACATTATAACAAGCAAAATCGAACATCACGCAATTTTAAGCACTTGCGAATATCTTGAAAAGCATGGCTTTGAAGTTACTTATCTTGATGTTGACGAATACGGCTTTGTAAGTCCGAAAGCTGTTGAGGACGCTATAAAGGACAATACAATACTTATTTCAATAATGACGGCTAACAATGAAATCGGAACGGTTGAGCCAATCAAGGAAATTGCGGAAATTGCAAAGAAACACAGAGTTATTTTCCATACGGACGCAGTACAGGCTATCGGACATATGAAGATAGATTTGCAGGATTTAGGCGTTGACTTGCTTTCACTTTCTGCACATAAGTTCCATGGTCCTAAGGGTGTCGGAATGTTGTACATCAGAAACGGTATAAGAATAGACAACCTTATTCACGGCGGAGGACAGGAAAGAGGAAAGAGAGCAGCAACGGAAAATCTTGCAGGCATAGCAGGCCTTGCAAAGGCACTTGAGCTTGCAACGGAAAACCTTGATGAAAATATCGAACACGCAAAGAAAATGCGTAACAGATTGATTGAGGGTATCAGAAAGAATATTCCTTATTGCCGTCTTAACGGTCCTGAGGACGAGGGCAGACTTTGCAACAACGTAAACTTCTCATTCCAATATGTTGAGGGCGAATCAATATTGATGATGCTTGATATGAAAGGTGTTGCGGCGTCAAGCGGAAGTGCTTGTGCGTCAGGCTCGCTTGATCCGTCACACGTTCTTATTGCAATAGGTTTACCTCACGAAATTGCTCACGGTTCGCTAAGACTCAGTGTAGGCGATGAAACAACAGAGGAGGACGTTGATTACGTAGTAGAGGTACTTCCTCCGATTATACAAAGATTAAGAGATATGTCACCTTTATATGAGGGCGTAGAGAAAGGAGATAATTAATTATGTACAGTGAAAAAGTTATGGACCATTTCTCAAATCCAAGAAATGTAGGTCAGATAGACAACGCAAATGCAGTCGGTGAAGTCGGCAATGCAAAGTGCGGTGATATTATGAAGATATATATGGATATTCAAGACGATGTTATAAAAGACGTTAAGTTCAAGACATTCGGTTGCGGTGCGGCTATTGCAACAAGTTCAATGGCAACTGAAATGGTTAAGGGTAAGACTGTTGACGAGGCACTTGCTCTTACAAATAAAGCGGTTATGGAGGCTCTTGACGGACTTCCGAAAGAAAAAATTCACTGCTCTGTTCTTGCTGAAGAGGCTATTCAGTCGGCAATCAACGATTACAGAAGCAAAAAGGGTGAAGCACCGCTTGAAAATAATTGTGACTTCTGTTACAAGAAATGTGACAATTCAGACAAATAACCCTATATAATCCTATAAAATACAATATAAAAACAGACAAAACATTATTGTTTTGTCTGTTTTTGCGTTTATAATCATAAAAAAATGATGATTTACAGATACAATATGGTGTTAGTAGCAGGTGTTAAACAGACTGCACAGCACAATATTTTGTATCTATTGGGTAATTATGAACATATTAGAACAATATATTTAAACATATTGTACAATGTTTAAGTTTATTTGCAAGAAAATATTGCAAAGTTATTAACGATAGTATATAATCATTGAGGTTATTGATTTAGTACCTACTACTAACAATAATTAATAAAATGTCGAAAAACATAGAAAGGAACGCTTGAAAGTGACAAGAACAATATTGAAAAAGAAACGTCATGAGTATTTGCTCAGAAAAATAAAACAAAATCCGTTTTTGAAAGACGAAGAACTTGCACAGGCTTGTAACGTGAGCGTGTCCACTATTCGTTTTGACAGAGCGGAACTTGGTATAGCAGAATATCGTGAGAGAATAAAGTCGGTGGCGGAAGAAGGTTTGGTGGCAGATACGGCGGTTGGCGAAGTGCTTGACCTTAACTTGTATCATGACGGAATATCGGTGCTTAAAACCGATGATACGATGACCTTTGACGGTACTGACATAATAAAAGGACAGTGTATATATGCTTTTGCGGAAAATTTGGCGCTAAGCGTTATTGACGCGAAGGCGGCGTTGGTAAAAATCGCAAATGTGAAATATATGCACGAGGCACACGCAGGGGAAAGACTGATTGCCAAGTCGGACGTTATGAGAGTAAAAGACGGAGGATATATCGTTCGTGTTGTCATAAAGGCAAATATGAACGAAGTATTCAGAGGAAAATTCAGCCTTGTTATGACTGATGTGAAATAGTCGGAGGAAAGATGAAGATTATAGTAGATGCAATGGGTGGTGACAATGCTCCTATGGCGCCTGTCGAGGCGGCTGTAAGAGCGGTAAAGGAACTTGATGTGGAAATAGTTCTTGTCGGCAAAAAAGAGGTTGTCGAAAAGGAACTTTCGGCATATGACTACCCAAATGATAAAATCAGTATAGCGAATGCTGATGAAGTGATAACAAACCACGAAGAACCGGCAAAGGCGGTAAGAAGCAAGAAAAATGCATCGGTGGTCGTTGCGGCAAATATGCTGAAAAAAGGCGAGGGTGATGCAATGCTTTCGATGGGTAATACAGGTGCGCTCTTAGCGTCGGGATTGCTTATTGTCGGAAGAATAAAGGGGATTTTAAGACCTGCACTTGCAACGCTTCTGCCGAGTGCAAAAGGACCGAAAATGCTTATAGACGCTGGTGCAAATACAAACTGCAAACCTGAAAATCTTGTTCAGTTCGGTATTATGGGCAGTATATATATGAAGAATGTACTCGGAATTGAAAGTCCGACTGTCGGACTTATGTCAAACGGTGAAGAAGAAGGCAAGGGCGATGAACTTACAAAGGAAACATTCCCGCTTTTGAAAAAAGCACCTATAAACTTTATCGGCAATATTGAGGGCAGAGATGTTATGGAAGGTACGGCTGACGTAATTACCTGTGACGGTTTTGTCGGAAACGTAATACTTAAAACCGTTGAGGGTATGGGACACGTCGTAAGTACGAAAGTTAAAAATATATTTATGAAAAACTTGTTTACAAAGCTCGGTGCAATATTTGTAATGGGCGGCTTAAATGAGTTTAAACAGTCTATGGATTACCGTGAATACGGCGGTGCACCGCTTTTAGGTACAAAACGACCTGTTATAAAAGGACACGGCTCGTCAGACGGTAAAGCAGTATTTTCTGCAATCAGACAGGCAAAGAAATTTGTTGAAACAAACTTAATAGAAGAAATAGTTAATAATATAAACTGTATGGAGGAAAAGAGTAATGATTAATGCAAAGATAACAGGTGTAGGCGGATATGTTCCGGAAAAGGTATATGACAATGCGTATATGGAAAGCATTGTTGATACAAATGACGAATGGATAACAAGACGTACAGGCATAAAGGAAAGACATATTTCAGCCGACAACGAATATACAACGGATATGGCAACAATCGCCGCTAAGCGTGCTATTGAAAATGCAGGACTTACACCTGAGGATATTGACCTTATAATGCTTGCAACAGTTACACCTGATTACTTCACACCGGCTTGTGCTTGTGTTGTACAAAGCAATCTTGGCGCGGTAAATGCGGCGGCATTTGACTATAATGCGGCTTGTTCGGGATTTGTTACAGGTCTTACTATCGCAGAACAGTTTATAAAAGCAGGAACATACAAGCATATCGTTGTAGTATGTGCCGACACATTAAGCAAGGCTACAGATTATAAGGACAGAGCAACTTGCGTATTGTTCGGTGACGCGGCAGGTGCGGCAGTTGTGTCTGCAAGTGAAGAACAGGGTATTATCGCAACAGACATCGGTGCAGACGGTTCAAGCGGTCACGCTATAACAAGTCTTGCATACAGAAATGATGATGAAGAAACAGAAAAGAGAATAAGCCACAGAAAAGATACTATTTGGATGGCAGGACAAGCTGTTATGAAGTTTGCCGTCAAAGCAATGGCAGACGCAAGCGCAAGAGTTGTAAACAGTGCAGGATTGACTTGGGACGATATTGCACTTGTTGTACCTCACCAGGCTAACTACAGAATTGTTGAAAGTGCCGTAAAGAGAATGGGTATCACTGATGAAAAGGTATTTTTGAACCTTGAAAAGTACGGTAACACATCAGCGTCTTGTATCCCTGTTGCACTTACAGAGGCGGTTCAGCAAGGCAGAATTAAAAAGGGCGACAAGGTTGTACTTGTAGGCTTCGGCGGCGGACTTACATGGGGTGCGGCACTTATTGAGTGGTAAAACAAATACGTTAAATAAGAAAGGGAGAAGAGAAATGAAGACAAGATTATGTGAATTGCTTGGTATTGAATATCCTATTATTCAAGGCGGTATGGCGTGGGTAGCTACAGCCGAACTTGCGGCAGCTGTTTCAAACGGCGGCGGTATCGGACTTATCGCGGCAGGAAATGCACCGGCGGACGTTGTAAGAGCACAAATTCAAAAGGCAAAGTCACTGACAGATAAGCCTTTTGGCGTAAACGTAATGATGATGTCACCGTTCGTTGAAGAAGTTATGCAGGTTATTATAGAAGAAAAGCCGGCAGTAGTTGCAACAGGTGCCGGTAATCCGGGTAAATACATACCGTCACTTAAAGAGGCAGGAATTAAGATTATGCCGGTTGTTGCAAGTGTTGCAATGGCAAAGAAGATGGAAAAAGACGGTGCAGACGCAATTATCGCAGAGGGTACAGAGGCAGGTGGACATATCGGTGAGCTTACAACAATGGTACTTGTACCGCAGGTTGTTGACGCGGTAAGTATTCCGGTTGTAGCGGCAGGCGGTATAGCTGACAGCAGAGGTGCTGTTGCGGCATTTGCACTTGGCGCAGACGGTATTCAAGTCGGTACAAGATTTATCTGCTCAACAGAGTGTATCGCACACGATAACTATAAGCAAGCCGTTATAAAGGCAAAAGACAGAGATGCGGTTGTTACGGGCAGATCAACAGGTGCGCCTGTAAGAGCGCTTAAAAACAAACTTACTCGTGAATATGACAAACTTGAAAAGCAAGGTGCGTCATTTGAAGAAATAGAAGCACTTGGCGTTGGCGGTCTAAGACGTGCATTTGAAGAAGGTGACACACAAACCGGTTCACTTATGGCAGGTCAATCAGCCGCTATGGTACACGAAATTCAACCTTGTGCAGACATAATCAAGAGTTATTTTGACGGTACAGAGGCAGTTATTGAAACAATTACTTCTAAACTTAAATAAGAATTTCTTATTAGATAAATTAAGAAAGGAAAATAAATATAATGGGTAAATTAGCATTTGTATTTGCAGGACAAGGCGCACAAGCTGTCGGAATGGGTAAGGAACTTGCCGAAAACTTTCCGATTGCCGATAAGACATTTGACGAGGCAAGTGAGGCACTTGGCTTTGATATAAAGGATATGATTTGGAACGGCGACAGTGAAACTCTTATGATTACAGAGAACACGCAGCCGACAATCGTTACAATGAGCGTTGCGGCACTTAGAGTATTGCAAGCAAAAGGTATTAAGCCTGACATTGTTGCCGGACTTAGCCTTGGTGAATATACTGCACACATTGCGTCGGGTTCAATGGAATTTGCCGACGGTGTAAGACTTGTAAAAAAACGCGGTAAGTATATGCAGGAGGAAGTGCCTGTAGGAAAAGGTGCTATGGCGGCTATTATCGCACTTTCCGCAGAGGACGTTATCGCTTGCTGCGAAGAGGCGTCAAAAGTCGGTATTTGTTCACCTGCAAACTTTAACTGTCCTGGTCAAATCGTTGTATCGGGTGAAGTTGCGGCAGTGGATAAGTGTTGTGAATTGGCAAAGGAAAAGGGTGCAAAACGTGCTTTAAAACTTCCTGTTTCAGCTCCGTTCCATTGTGCTATGCTTATAGGCGCAGGCGAAAAACTTGCAAAAGAACTTGAAAATGTAGAAGTTAAGGATATGCAAATTCCTGTAATCACAAACGTAACTGCTGATTACGTTTCTTCAAAGGAAGATATTAAACCGCTTTTAATCAAGCAAGTATCTTCATCTGTTAAATGGGAAGAAACTATCAGAAGAATGATAGCAGACGGAGTTGATACATTCGTTGAAGTCGGACCGGGTAAGGCACTTAGCGGATTTATAAAGAAAGTTTCAAGAGATGTAAAGGTGTTTAACGTAGAGGATATGGCTTCACTTGAAAAGACTCTTGAAGGTCTTAACGCATAACAGAGAGGAGATAAAGAAATGTTAAAAGGTAAAACAGCGGTAATTACAGGCTCAGGCAGAGGTATAGGTAAATCAATCGCCCTAAAACTTGCGTCACACGGTGCAAATATCGTTATAAACGATATTCCTTCATCGGATTATGCAGACGAAACTTGTGAAGAAGTTAAAAAGCTTGGCGTAGAATGTATAGTTGTTAAAGGTGATGTAAGAAATACCGAAGATGTTCAGAAACTTGTATCGGAAACTATGGATAAATTCGGTCATATCGACATATTTGTTAATAACGCAGGCATTACAAGAGACGGTCTTATGATTAGAATGTCAGAGGACGATTGGGATCTTGTTATGGATATAAATCTAAAGGGTGCATTTAATTGTATCAAGGCAGTTGCAAGACCTATGATGAAACAAAGAAGCGGTGCTATAATCAATATGGCGTCAATCGTAGGTGTTATGGGTAATCCGGGTCAGGCAAACTATGTTGCCTCAAAAGCAGGTCTTATCGGTCTTACAAAGACAACAGCAAAGGAATTTGCATCAAGAGGTATCAGATGTAACGCAGTAGCACCGGGCTTTATCCGTTCTGCTATGACAGACGTATTGTCTGACGATGTAAAGAAGAAATATCTTGACTCAATTCCGCTTGGGGAATTCGGAGAAACTGAAAATATTGCAGATGTTGTTGCATTTTTGGCATCTGATATGTCAAAATACGTTACAGGTCAAGTAATAAATGTTGACGGCGGACTTGTTATGTAATATAATATGTATATAATTCGTTTAGAATTTATATAGACATTACTGAAAGGGGGTGCAAGTGAATAATGGAATTTGAAAGAGTAAAGAACGTTATCGTTGACCAACTAAGTGTTGATGCAGATGAAGTAACTTTGGAAGCATCATTCGTTGACGATTTGGGTGCAGACTCATTGGACGTTGTTGAACTTATCATGGGTCTTGAAACAGAATTTGATATCGAAATCCCTGATGAAGATGCTGAAAAGATCAGCACAGTAGGCGACGCAGTTGAATATATTAAGAGTCATGCGTAAGATACGAAGTCGTGCCTTGTATCAATACTCTTGGTGCAAGGCATGAAATTTTTTTGAAAAAAGAAATTAATTTTATTATATAGATAAGGATAAACAATAGGAGGTAACTAAATGAGAAGAGTTGTTGTAACAGGCTTAGGTGCTGTAACCCCTATAGGAAATAACGTTGAAGAATTTTGGAACGGTATCAAAGCAGGTAAATGCGGTATTGATAAAGTAACACTTTTTGACGCAACTGATTTTAAGACACAGATTGCCGGTGAAGTTAAGAATTTTGAGCCGACTGATTTTATCGAGAAGAAAGACGCTCGTAAAATGGACAGATATACTCAGCTTGCAATGGTAGCGGCTGATGAGGCTGTTAAGGATTCGGGTCTTAATATGGAAGACGAAGACCCTTGGAAAGTCGGAGTTATAACAGGTTCGGGTATCGGCGGTATCCATACTCTTGAGGAACAGCATAAGTCACTTCTTGACAGAGGTCCGGGACGTGTAAGTCCGTTCTTTATTCCTATGATGATAGGTAATATGGGCGCTGCACAGATTGCTATTAAGTACGGAGCAAGAGGTGTAAATGAAAATATCGTTACAGCTTGTGCTTCGGGTACAAACGCTATCGGTGACGCTTTAAGACACATTCAGCACGGTGCTAACGATGTTATCATCGCAGGCGGTGCAGAGGCGGCTGTAAGTCCGCTTGCATTTGCAGGCTTCTGTAATATGAAAGCTATGTCAACAAGAAATGACGATCCTAAAACAGCGTCAAGACCGTTTGACGCAGAACGTGACGGATTTGTTCTAAGTGAAGGTGCAGGCTTTATAGTTATAGAAGAACTTGAACACGCAAAGAAGAGAGGAGCTCACATTTATTGTGAACTTGTCGGCTACGGTGCAACTGATGATGCTTACCACATCACAAGCCCTATTCCGGGCGGTGTCGGCGGTGCAAAGGCTATGTCACTTGCAATCGAAGACGCAGGTTTAAAGCCTGAAGATGTAACATACATCAACGCTCACGGTACATCAACAAAGTACAATGACGAATTTGAAACACAAGCTATAAAAGAGGCTCTTGGCGACGCTGCTAAGAACGTTGCAGTAAGCTCAACAAAGTCAATGACAGGTCACCTTTTGGGTGCGGCAGGCGGTGTCGAGGCAATCGTTTGTGCATTGGCTATCAAGGACGGTTACATTCCTGCAACAATCAATTACAATACACCTGACCCTGCTTGTGATTTGGATATAGTTCCGAATAAGGGCAGAGAACAGGAAGTTAAAGTTGCAATGTCAAATTCACTTGGATTTGGCGGTCATAATGCAACTATCGTAATGAAAAAGTACGAAGATTAATTAAATAAACTTAAACAATAGAGGATGTCTTTTTAAGGCACCCTCTACTGTTATGTGGATTGCTCTAAGCGGTGAACGGTTCACTCTTTAGAGCAGTGTATGTACAGAGAAAGGAAAGCTGTTATGAAAAACGTACAAGAGAAAATCGGTTACACATTTAAAAATGTCAATCTTTTAGAAACGGCACTTACACACAGCTCATATGCGAATGAGTGTAAAAAAGAAAATAACGAACGTCTTGAATTTTTGGGCGATTCTGTTTTGAGTGTTATAATCAGTGACTATATATTCAGACGTTTGCCGAATGTTGACGAGGGCTGGCTTTCAAAATATCGTGCAACGCTTGTCTGCGAACAGTCGCTTAACGAAATATCTAAGAAAATTTCGCTTAGCAAATTTATATTGCTTGGTAAGGGTGAAGAAATGACAGGCGGACGTCAGAGAGCGTCTATCGTTTCAGACGCATTTGAGGCAGTTTTGGCGGCAATTTATCTTGACGGCGGTATGGAAACGGCAAGAAAATGGGTAATCGACCTTATGCGTGATTCGATTAACGAAGTTGTGACAGGTCACGGATATGCCGACTATAAAACAATGCTGCAAGAGGCACTTCAAAAAGGTACACAGGGCAAAGTCACATACAGAACAATCGGCGAATCCGGTTTGGATCACAACAAAGTGTTTGAAGTTGAAGTGCTTGTCGATGATGTTCCTAAAAATAAAGGAACAGGTCACAGCAAAAAAGAGGCTGAACAAAATGCGGCACATACTTTGCTTAAATCAATGGGAAAAGTACAGTGACTATGAAAACGTATAATATACCGATATTTGTACCGCACAGAGGTTGTCCGTTTGATTGTGTTTTTTGCAATCAAAAACGTATAACGGGGACACAAAAAGAAGTCACGGCTGATGATGTTCATAATATCATAGGTGAATATCTTAAAACATTGCCGAGTAAAAACAGACGTATCGAGGCGGCGTTTTTTGGCGGCAGTTTTACCGGTATACCGATTAACGAACAAAGCGAACTTTTAGCCGCCGCGAATGAATATCTTAAAAAAGGAGATATTGACGGAATACGTCTTTCAACCAGACCCGATTATATAGATAAAGAAATACTTGATAATCTGCTTAAATACGGAGTTACAACGATTGAACTCGGTGTACAGTCTATGGACGACAGTGTTTTGAAATCATCAAACAGGGGACACACAAGAAAAGATGTTATTAATGCGGTAAGGCTGATAAAGGAATATTCGTTTACACTCGGACTTCAGATGATGACAGGCTTGCCGGGTGATACCGATGAAAAATCGCTTTATACGGCAGACGAAATAATAAAGCTGAAACCTGATATTGTACGCATATATCCGACGCTTACCATAAAGGACACATTCCTTGAAAAAATGTATCTTACGGGTAAATATCAACCGCAGTCGGTTGACGAGGCAGTTAATCTTGCAAAACAGCTTTTATTGAAATTTGAAAAGAATAATATAACTGTTATAAGAGTCGGTTTACAGTCAACCGATGAAATAAGCGAGAACGGTTCTGTTGTTGCAGGACCTGTACACAGCTCATTTCGTGAACTTGTCGAAAGCAGTATTTATTATGACATTATATGCGGTAAATTGAAAGACGGCTGTAAAAGAGCAGATGTTTATGTAAATCCGAGAGAAGTTTCAAAAGCAGTCGGTAATAAGCGTTGCAATATAATTAAATTAAAACAAGAGAAAAATATTGATGTAAAGATATGTACAGATGAAAATTTGGAAAAAAGAGAGGTGAGATGTACTTGCTATTAAAAAGACTTGAACTGCAAGGTTTTAAATCATTTGCCGATAAAACAATTCTTGAATTTGTTGAAGGCTCAACGGCGGTCGTAGGTCCTAACGGCAGCGGAAAAAGTAATATTTCCGACGCTATTCGTTGGGTTATCGGTGAAATGAGTGCAAAATCTCTCAGAGGTTCTAATATGCAAGATGTCATTTTTGCAGGTACAGAAACGAGAAAGCCTGTCAATTTTGCGGAAGTGAGTCTTGTACTTGATAACAGCAGTCATTTGTTTGATATAAATTATGATGAAGTTGTTGTAACAAGACGACTGTTCAGAAGCGGTGAAAGTGTGTATCAGATTAATCGCTCAAACTGTCGTTTGAAAGATATACATGAGCTGTTTATGGATACGGGTCTTGGACGTGACGGTTATTCTATTATCGGACAGGGTAATGTGTCGCAGATATTGTCAACCAAAGCCGAGGACAGAAGAAGTCTGTTTGAGGAGGCGGCAGGTATATCAAAATACAAGTACAGACGTGAAGAGGCGGAACGAAAGCTAAAGGGTGTTGAAGAAAACCTTGTAAGAATTTCCGATATAACGACTGAACTTGAAGGTCAGCGAGGACCTCTTAAACGTCAGTCGGAAAAAGCGAGAAAGTATTTGACATACTATGAAGAATATAAAGGACTTGACGTAAATTTAAGCATTATAACGATAGACAAAAACCGACTTGCCGCCAAAGAGGCAGACAGGCTTTATAACAGTGTTGAAGAAGAACTTGCCGAGCTCAGAGCAACGGAATCGGAAACAGAACAAAAAATCACATCGCTTTATAATGAAAGTGAACAAGCCGATACCGAAATAGCGGAACAGAACAAACTTCTTCGTGAGGCTGAGTCAAAGAATATGGAAACCAAAAATCATATTTCTTTATTTGAAAACAACATAAAGAATAATGAGCTTATGCTTAAAAGAATTGATAACGAAATTCAAAGCATAAAAGATAAAAATATTGAACGCGAAAACAGTATAGAAAAGCAAAAGGCAGAGATTGAAGAAAAGAATAAAGATGCTGAAGAAATGCTTACTGCGTTCGATTCTATGAAAGAGGAACAGGATGAAATTGCAAAGCAGAAAGATACTCTTTCAAAAGAAATCGACAGTCTGCAGGGCGATATTATCGAAAAGCAGAATTTGATTGCGACAAAGCGTGCACAAATAAACGGTGTTGAAAATTTGAGGAGCAGTTTTATAGAACGACGAGAAGTGGTTGAAACCGAAATAAAGACCTTTAACGAGGGCGTTTCAAACACAAAACAGGAGATAGAAAACTGCAAAAAGGAAATATCGGAAAAGTCTGAAAAGTGCGGCAAAATGAAAGAAACCATAAACCGCCATAACGAAAACATAAATAAGTTAAAATCCGAAAACGATAAACTTACATCAAGTCTTAACAATATGAATGTCGAGTATAATTCAAAATCTTCAAAGAAGAAAATTCTTGAGGGTATGGAAAACGATTATGCCGGATATTCAAAGAGCGTAAAGGCGGTGCTTAAAGCCGAAGAACTGAAAAAAATCAGAATTTACGGTACTGTATCGGGACTTGTGGACGTAAAAAAGGAATACGTTACGGCTATTGAAATCGCACTTGGCGGAGCGTTGCAGAATATTATAGTAGAGAGCGAAGAGGACGCAAAGACGGCGATTAATTATCTTCGCAGAAATAATGCAGGTCGTGCAACATTTTTGCCGGTGTCGGCTGTAAAAGGAAGAGAACTTGATAATGTTGGCGAAATAAGTAAGCAAAAAGGCTTTATCGGACTTGGAAGTAAACTTATAAAGTATAACAGTAAGTACGACGGTATTATAAAAAGTTTGCTCGGCAGAGTTGTTGTGGTTGATAATGTGGATAATGCCATTGCTATGAGCCGACATTTCGGGTATAAATTCAGAGTTGTAACACTTGAGGGAGAAATATTGAACGCAGGCGGTTCGATGTCGGGCGGCAGCGTAAATAAGCAAAGCGGATTTTTGTCGAGAGCTACTGAAATAAAAACACTTACATCGGAATTAAATGATTTGTCAGTTAAAATAAAAGAGGTTGGCGACAAAAAACAGCAGATTGAAAATGATATGAGAACTATAAATAATCAGTTGTCGTCATATGTTCCGCTTGTGAGAGAGTATGAGGACGAGATACTTCGTCTGGAAAATACGCAAAAACATCTTGAAGAAAAGATTGAATCGGGAAGTAATACGGAGAAAAACTATAAAGCAGAGCTTGAACAGATTGAAAAGCAGCTGTCGGAATCTTCGGATGATATTGCCGAGCTTTTGCAGAATGTCAGAAATCTTGAAAAAGAAAGTAATGACTTACAGAGCAAAGCAGAAAAACTGAATGAAGAATTTAATCGAATTTCAGAGGAAAAAGACGAGAAGTCACAAAGTTTGATGGATAACACGATGAAACTTGCAGATATGCAAAGGGACATTAAAGTTATCGAAAAAGATATTGAAACAAAGAAGAATGATATTGCAAATTCCGTAAAAGATATAGCACAAAAAGAGCAGGATAAAACAAGAATATGTGCCGAAAACGAAAGTTTAAAACAGCAGATTGAGGACAAAAATAAGCTGACGGAAGAAATTGCAAAGAGTACGGCGGATATAAATAATTATATCGAGAGTATTCAGAAGAAGAAAAGCGATATTTCAACGTCACTTCAAAATATCCAAAATTCAAATAAGGATTTAACGGATAAATTGCTGAACTTGCAACAGGAACTTTCAAGACTTGAAAACAGACGTGAAAAACTCAATAACGATATTGAAAATATTATAGGCAGATTGTGGGAGGACTACGAACTGACTTATAACAGTGCGTGTGAAATTAAAACAGAGGTGGAAAACGAGAAAGAATCGTTTGCAAGATTGTCGGAATTGAAGTCGCAGATAAAATCACTCGGCAGTGTAAACGTCGATTCTATCGAAGAATATAAAGCGGTAGAGGAGAGGTTTGTGTTCTTGACAGAGCAAAAGAGCGATCTTGAAAAGTCGAAAAACGAACTTAACGGAATAATAGAGTCAATGGAAGAATTGATGAAAGAGCATTTCGGGAAGCAGTTTCAGGAAATTAATGAGAGTTTCAGTCTGGTATTCAGTGAACTTTTCGGCGGCGGCAAAGGTGAATTGACTTTGTCTGACCCAAGCAATGTTCTTGAAAGCGGTATTGAAATTATCGCACAGCTTCCGGGTAAAGGTTCGCAGAATATCAATCTGTATTCGGGCGGTGAAAAGTCGTTTATTGCTATTGCACTTCTGTTTGCAATACTTCGAGTAAAACCGGCTCCGTTCTGTATTTTGGACGAGATTGACGCGGCACTTGACGATGTAAACGTTTCGAGATTTGCAACATATTTAAAAAATTATATTGAACAGACACAATTCATTGTTATCACTCACAGACGTGGTACAATGGAGGCGGCAAATATTTTATACGGCGTAACAATGCAGGAAAAAGGCGTTTCTAAGTTGTTGTCACTTCATATAGATGATGTCGCAGAGATATGGTCAGTTAGGAGTAGTATATGGGATTCTTTGATAAGTTAAAAAACGGTTTGACAAAAACCCGTGAATCAATCGCAAAACAAGTTAATAATGTATTCAGTGTGTTCGTAAAAGTTGACGACGAACTTTTTGAAAATCTTGAAGAGGCACTTATTATGGCAGATATAGGTGTAGAAACTTCAACATACATTATTGAAAAACTTCGTGATAATGTTAAACACAAGCATATCACAGACGGAAACCTTGTAAAAGAGGAATTAAAGAGCATAATAAGCGAAATACTCAGTGCGCTTGATACAACGGTGAATACGTCAACAACACCGTCTGTTATTTTGGTGATTGGCGTAAACGGTGTCGGAAAAACAACAAGTATCGGAAAAATCGCATCACATTATAAGTCGATGGGTAAAAAGGTACTTCTTGCGGCGGCTGACACATTCAGAGCGGCGGCAATAGACCAGCTTGACATATGGGCGCAGAGAAGCGGTTGTGATATAATCAAGCACCAAGAAAACAGTGATCCGGCGGCAGTTGTGTTTGACGCCTGTACGGCGGCAAAGGCGCGTGGTGCTGATATTCTTATATGTGATACAGCCGGCAGACTTCATAATAAGAAAAATCTTATGGCGGAGCTTGCGAAGATTAACCGTGTAATTGAACGTGAACTGCCTGATTCGGCAAGAGAAACATTGCTTGTCCTTGACGCGACAACAGGTCAAAATGCGGTAAGTCAGGCGAAATTATTCTCCGAGGCGGCGGATATTACGGGAATTATCCTTACAAAGCTTGACGGTACGGCAAAAGGCGGTATTGTAATATCAATAGCAAAGGAACAGAATGTTCCGGTTAAATTTGTCGGCGTCGGTGAAGGTATCGACGACTTGCAGGAATTTAACAGCGATGATTTTGCAAAGGCTATATTTGAAGAATAAATAATATAAACTCTGACAGTCAAAAAATGGCGGTCAGAGTTTTTTTTGTACAGTTTTTTGGACATAGGTGAATGTATAATTTAAGTAGAAAAGGAGATGGGAGAAATGAAAGAACAAAATAAAAAATTGACTATTGCAGAACCTATTGCAGAACGTTTAAGAAATGGAGAAAAAGTTATTTGTGCAAAGTGTAAAAAAGGCTATTATGTTACTGATGCGAAAGATATAAGTACAAGTCATGGATTTTATTGCAATAGATGTAATTCAATGGTGAATATAGATCCGGTTATAGATATTGAATAGAAAAAGTATAAAAAGTTGAAAGGAGATGAAAGAAATGAAAAATTCGGTTTTAGTCACAATAACGGGACTTGCTCATTATTACGGAACGAAGCCGTTCAAAGTCGGAGCGGTAATAAAATTGAAAAAGGAATATGATAACAAATATGATGACGAGGCGATAAGAGCACAACTGCCGTATATCGGTACAGTCGGTTACATCGCAAACAGTACATATACGGCCTATTCGGGTACATACAGTGCGGGACGTTTATATGATAAAATAGGCGAATGTGCGTGTGCGAAAATTATTTTAATAACACATTCAAGCGCTGTTGCAGAAGTAATAGAGGGCTGTCCGTCAGAAAATATGGGCGGATGTGTATTTGAATAAAAATAAAAAAAGTTATCCATAAAGGATAACTTTTTTTGTGGCTGCGGATCCAGGATTCGAACCCGGACAGAACGAGTCAGAGTCGTTAGTGCTACCTTTACACAAATCCGCAACGATAACTGACAAATGATATGATACCATATAATCTAACTTTTGTCAACAGTTTTTTTAAAAAGTTTTTTCGCTGTTGATAAATATAATTTTATATGATAGAATATATATTATTAATTAATCTAAAAAATGGTGCGAGGGACCGGACTTGAACCGGCACGGTTAAACCACACGCCCCTCAAACGTGCGCGTCTGCCTATTCCGCCACCCTCGCATTAACGTGATTTATTATACCAATAAAAAAGAGTTTTGTCAATTAAAATAAATATTTTTTGTGGAGATGTTTTTTAATGAAAAAAATTTTGGCACTTGTTATTATGACTATAATTACTTTTTCACAGTTAAGTGCTTTTGCAATGGTGGAATCTGCCGAGTGTGCGTGCGTTATAAATGCGTTGACGGGTGATGTTGTATTTTCAAAAAATATGAACCAAAAACATGCAATGGCAAGCACAACTAAAATAATGACAGCCATTGTTGCTATTGAACGTTGTAATATGGACGAAATTGTTGATGTGAGTGCGACGGCGGCAAATCAAGAGGGTTCGGCGGCATACATATCTGAGGGAAATCAATACTATATGAAAGATTTGCTTTACGGTTTAATGCTTAATTCCGGAAATGACGCGGCGGTAGCGATAGCCGAACATGTGGCGGGAAGTGAGGAATCATTTGCGGAGCTGATGAATGAAAAAGCGGAAGAACTCGGACTTGGTAATACGCATTTTATGAATCCGAGCGGACTTGACAATCCGGAACATTACACAACGGTTTACAACCTTGCACTTATTGCAAGATATGCAATGACGCTGCCGCAGTTTCGGGAAATAGTCGCAACGCAGACTGCGCAAGTACAGGCATTAAATTCAGATGAAATACTTTATTTTTCAAACCACAATAAAATGCTAAGTCTGTATGAGGGAGCAAACGGCATAAAAACAGGCTTTACAAAGTCAACGGGCAGATGTCTTGTATCGTCTGCGCAGAGGGACGGAATGGAGTTTATAGCGGTGACTTTGAATGATCCGAACGATTGGAATGACCACACGGAAATGCTTGATTACGCATTTTCGGAACATTATCCGAAAAAACTTATAGAGCAGGGCGATACTGTAAAGGTTACGAATATTGACGGAAAAGATTATTCAATGGTTGCGGCGAGTGACTTTACAATACCGTTTAAAGAACATCAGAAAACGCAGGTAGAAGTTATATCGCATATATCAAATGACTTACAAGCACCGATAAATCAAGGCGAAAAAGTGGGGTGGCTTGAAATTGTGTGTGACGGAGTGAGCGTCGGTGAAGTTGATATTATTTCGGAAAACGATATTTACGGAGTAAGCAATATAAGATTGAAAAACAGTTTTTTCAGCAGTTTTATAAGAGTTGCGAAAATATTGTTGGTATAAATGAAAGGAGAAAAAATGGGAGAGATAGTAAGATTACAAAAATATATAGCAATGAGCGGTGTTGCGTCAAGACGTGCCGCAGAAACTATGATACAAGAGGGCAGAGTTAAGGTAAACGGCAAGAAAATAACGGAACAAGGCGTAAAAATCGAAATCGGTGCAGACAATGTATCCGTTGACGATAAGCCGATAAAGCTTAAAAACAAGAAGTATTATATAATGCTTAATAAGCCTGTCGGATATGTTTCAACCGCAAAAGACCAATTTGACCGACCGACTGTTGTTGACCTTATAAAAGAAGATTTGGGTGACGTAAGAATTTTTCCTGTCGGACGACTTGACTATGAAACCGAGGGATTGCTTTTGCTTACAAATGACGGCGACTTCACATACAAAGTCACGCACCCTAAGTTCCATACCGATAAGACTTATATCGCAACGATAAAGGGCGGTATAACGATAAGCGGTATCAATAAGCTGAGAAACGGTGTTTATATAGATGATTTCAAAACATCACCGGCGGAGGCTGAAATACTTGATGCGGTAGACGGACACACATATATTAAAATAACAATTCACGAGGGTAAAAACAGACAGGTTCGTAAAATGTTTGCGGCAATCGGCTGTACGGTTGTCGGCTTGCAGAGAATTAAGATAGGCAACGTGGAACTCGGTAATCTTCCGCTTGGAAGATGGCGGCATCTGACAAGTCACGAAGTAAATTATTTGATGAATTCTTAAAAAGAGGCTGTTGACATTTTGTCAACAGCCTCTTTTGTGTATCATATACAAATTTAAGGGGATATTTGTCGATATTTTTTGAAAGCTAACTTGTGAAAAAAGAAATAAAAATGATTGAAAAAAAATTGCGGTTAAGGTATAATATACTTTAGGTATATTTTTTTAAAATTTATCTCTAATCTACAAACAATGGAGGTTAAAACATGGGAACAGTTGATAAATTGACTGAACTTCAATACCGCAGAAGTGTAATAAATAACGGCGGCGGAGAAGTAAAAATCAAAAAGCAGCATGATTCCGGAAAGCTGACAGCAAGAGAGAGAATTAATGCTCTTTTGGATGAAGGCAGTTTCGTTGAAATTGATGCTTTTGTAACTCACAGATGTACCGAGTTCGGTATGGATTGTGTTGAGGCTCCGGGTGAAGGAGTTGTTACAGGTTACGGTACGGTTGACGGACGTCTTGTTTACGTTTACGCTCAAGACTTTACAGTAATCGGTGGCTCACTGGGAGAAATGCACGCAAAGAAAATTTGCAAAGTCATGGATATGGCGGCAAAGATGGGTGCTCCGATAATCGGAATGAACGATTCGGGCGGTGCAAGAATTCAAGAAGGTATAGACGCTCTTTCAGGTTTCGGAGATATATTCTTCAGAAACACTGTAAACAGCGGTGTAATTCCTCAGATTTCTGTAATTATGGGACCATGTGCAGGCGGTGCTGTTTATTCACCGGCTATTACAGACTTTATCTTTATGGTTGAAAAGACAAGTCAGATGTTTATAACAGGTCCACAGGTAATCAGTTCTGTTACAGGTGAAAATGTAACAAGCGAAGAACTTGGCGGCGCTGATACACATACTTCAAAGTCGGGTGTTGCACACTTTAAGGCGGCAAATGACGAAGAATGTATCGCAAAAATCAGAAAGTTGCTTTCATACTTACCTGCAAACAATCTTGAAGAGGCTCCTTACGAACCTACAAATGACGAAATTAATCGTCTTTCAGAAAAACTTACAACAATCGTTCCTGACGATTCGGGTAAGGCTTATGACGTTAAGGAAGTTATCGCCGAACTTGTTGATAACGGCGACTTCTTTGAAGTACAGGAAGGCTTTGCAAAGAATATTGTAATAGGTTTTGCAAGAATGAACGGACAGGTTATCGGTATCGTTGCAAATCAGCCTAAGGTTATGGCAGGTTCACTTGATGTTAACTCATCAGACAAAGCAGCAAGATTTGTACGTTTCTGCGACAGCTTTAATATTCCTCTTGTTACTCTTACAGACGTACCGGGTTATTTCCCTGGCGTTGAACAGGAACAAAACGGTATTATCAGACACGGTGCTAAGTTGCTTTACGCATTCTCAGAGGCTACAGTTCCAAAGATTAACGTAATCTTGAGAAAAGCTTACGGCGGTGCATACATAGCAATGAATTCAAAACATCTTGGTGCTGATATAGTAATGGCATGGCCGACGGCAGAAATCGCTGTTATGGGTCCTGAAGGTGCAGCTAACATCATTTTCAAGAATGATATTAAGGAAAGCTCTGATCCTGTTACTACAAGAAATGAAAAGATTCAGGAATACAGAAATAAGTTTGCATCACCTTACGAGGCTGCAAAGCGTGGTTATGTTGACGATGTAATCGAACCTGATTCAACAAGACCGAGAATAATCGCCGCACTTGAAATGCTTGCATCAAAGCGTGATTCAAGACCGGCTAAAAAGCATGGAAATCTTCCTGTTTAATTGTGAAAGGAGATTTTTAGTATGTATTCAGAAGCATTATTGACAGGTCAGAACCTGTCATTAAGTGAAGCGTTGGCAATGGGAGGACAAACAACAGTTATAGGTTTGGCAATAGTTTTCGCCGTACTTATCATACTTATGATAGTGCTTTCGCTTTTCAAGGTTATATTCTATAAAAAGCCTAAAACACAGGCAGCTCCTGCTGCAGCACCGGCTCAAGCCGCACCTGTAGAGGAAGAAACGGCAGACGATACAGACGAAGAAGAACTTATCGCAGTATTGACAGCCGCAGTTGCCGCAAGTCTAAATACTTCAACGTATAACCTAAGAATTAAGTCATACAGAAGAACAGACAATAAAATGCCTGCTTGGAATAAGGCGGGTGTAACCGAAACAATTAATAATAGATTCTAAAGGAGGCAAAACCTAAATGAGAAAATTTAATATTTCAGTAAATGGAAAATCATACGAAGTTGACGTAGAAGAAGTAGGCGGAGTATCAACTCCTGCACCGGCTCCTGTTCAAACAGCCGCTCCTGCACCAAAAGCTGCACCGGCTCCAAAGGCTGCACCGAAAGCTGCTCCTGTTGCAGGTGCTAAGCAAGTAACTGCTCCAATGCCTGGTACAATCGTATCTGTAAAGGTAAACGTTGGTGATAAAGTTGAGGCCGGAACACTTGTTGCCGTACTTGAGGCAATGAAGATGGAAAACGAAATTTTCGCCGGTGTAGACGGAACAGTTGCAGGTATCAGCGTATCAGCAGGTGACAGTGTAAACAGCGGTGACGTAATAGTTTCAGTAAACTAATACAGTCACGACTAAATTATAGAAAGTGGTGACAATAAAGTGTTAGAAAGTTTTGCAAACTTTTTGCAGAATACAGGTCTTTATGCACTTATTTCAAGCGGTGGCATTGACGCCGTTAAGACAATTATAATGATTGCGATAGCTTGCGTACTTCTGTATCTTGCAATAGTAAAAAAATTCGAGCCGTTATTGCTACTTCCGATTGCGTTCGGTATGCTTTTGTCAAACTTACCGATGATTAAGGATTCAAGTGCTATTATGATGCACACGGAATTTTTTACGAATCCGGAGTATATGACGGACGGAAAATATATTAATGTCGGATATATCTGTCAGCATGGCGGTCTGCTTGACCTATTGTATCTCGGAGTTAAGCTTGGTATTTATCCTCCGCTTATTTTCGTTGGTATCGGTTGTATGACAGACTTCGGTCCGCTAATTGCCAATCCAAAGAGTATTCTTCTTGGTGCGGCTGCACAGTTCGGTGTATTCTTTACATTCGTAGGTGCTCTTGTTCTAAGCGCTCTTGTACCGTCAATCAATTTCGGTATCAAAGAAGCTGCGTCAATAGGTATTATCGGCGGTGCCGACGGCCCTACGGCTATTTACGTTACAAAATCACTTGCACCGGCGCTACTGCCGGCAATCGCCGTTGCGGCATATTCATATATGGCATTGATTCCTGTAATTCAACCGCCTATTATGAAACTTATGACTCGTAAAAAAGACAGAATGATTGTTATGGAACAATTAAGACCTGTTTCAAAAACAGAAAAAATCTTGTTCCCAATCATCGTTACAATTATCGTTGCACTTATAATCCCTGACGCAGTGTCACTTGTAGGTTGTCTAATGCTTGGTAACCTTATGAAAGAATCAGGCGTTGTTGAAAGACTTACAAAGATGGCACAGAACGAACTTATGAATATCATAACTTTGTTCCTTGGTGTTACAGTAGGTGCTACTGCAACAGCGTCAAGCTTCCTATCAGCACAGACAATCGGTATTATCGTACTTGGACTTATCGCATTCTGTTTCTCAACAGTAGGCGGCTTGTTCTTGGGTGATATTATGTGCTGGGTAACAAAAGGTAAGGTTAATCCGCTTATCGGAAGTGCCGGCGTTTCAGCCGTTCCTATGGCTGCCCGTGTATCTCAAACAGTAGGACAGAAGGAAAATCCTTCAAACTTCCTTTTGATGCACGCTATGGGTCCTAACGTTGCCGGAGTTATCGGTTCTGCCGTTGCGGCAGGTGTATTCCTTGCAATGTTCGGAAATCTTTAATTAAACAGATAATAAAGGAGTGAAATATAAATGGCAAAGGGAAAGAAAGCTGTAGAAATTACAGAAACAGTCCTAAGAGATGCTCACCAGTCACTTATTGCTACAAGAATGACAACAGAGCAGATTCTTCCTATTGTAGAAAAGCTTGATAACATCGGTTATCATTCGCTTGAGGCATGGGGAGGAGCTACATTCGATGCCTGCCTAAGATTCCTTAACGAGGATCCTTGGGAAAGATTGAGAAAGATTAAGGATAGAGCTAAAAAGACCCCTATCCAAATGCTTTTCAGAGGACAAAACATACTTGGTTACAGACACTATGCTGATGATATAGTTGAATATTTCGTTCAAAAGTCAATCGCAAACGGTGTTGATATACTAAGAATTTTTGACGCTCTTAACGACGTCAGAAACCTTGAATGTGCTATCAAGGCTTGTAAGAAAGAAAAAGGTCATGTACAGGCTACAGTTTGTTACACAACAAGTGAATTCCATACAAACGAAAAGTTCGTTAAAATGGCTAAGCAGCTTGAAGAAATGGGTGCAGACTCAATCTGTATCAAGGATATGGCAGGTCTTTTAAGACCATATGTAACATATGACCTTGTAAAGATGATGAAAGAAGAAGTTAAGATTCCTATTCAACTTCATACTCACTACACAAGCGGTGAGGCTTCAATGGTTTACCTAAAGGCTATTGAGGCAGGTGTAGACGTAATCGACTGTGCTATGTCACCGTTGGCTATGGGTACATCACAACCGCCTACAGAGCCTATGGTTGCGGCTCTTCAAGGTACAGAGTACGATACAGGTTACGATTTGGATAAGCTTATCGAAATCTGCGACTACTTCAAGCCGCTAAGAGAAGAATACATTAAGAGCGGTCTTATGAACACTAAGGTTATGGGTGTTGACGTTAATACTCTTAAGTATCAAGTTCCGGGCGGTATGCTTTCAAACCTTGTATCACAGCTTAAGCAACAGGGCAGAGAAGACGCATATGATGAAGTGCTTAAAGAAGTACCTCGTGTTCGTGCAGACTTCGGTTATCCTCCGCTTGTTACACCGTCATCACAGATTGTCGGTACACAGGCAGTACTTAACGTGCTTATGGGTGAAAGATACAAAATGGTTTCTAAGGAATCAAAGGGTCTTGTAAGAGGCGAATATGGTAAGTGCCCTGCTGAAATCTCTGACGAAATCGTTAAGAAGATTATCGGCGACGAAAAGAGAATTACTTGTCGTCCGGCTGACCTATTAAAGCCTGAGCTTGAACAGATGAAGAAAGAATGTGCAGAATGGATTGAACAGCCTGAAGATGTATTGTCATATGCATTGTTTGGTCAAGTTGCCGTTAAATTCTTTGAATACAGACGTGCTCAGAAATATAAAATTGATGCAGATTTAGTGGATATGGAAAATAAGACATATCCGGTTTAATTGCGTGTTTTAGTACCGGACGAAATATTTCGTCCGGTATTTTTATAAAAATTTTTAAATACAGGAGGATATTATGATTTTTGGATTTATAGGCAGCGGAAATATGGGCGGTGCTATAATCGGCGGAATTATTAATTCTGATATAGCAAGCCCTGAAAATGTAATTGTTTCGGATAAAAATGAGCAGGCATTAAAGAATATTAATGAAAAATACGGTGTTAAAGTGACATCGGACAATAAAGAAACGGCAGATAAAGCTGATGTATTGTTTTTGTGTGTAAAACCGCAGTTTTTATACGGTGTGATTGATGAAATCAAAAACAGTGTTTCAGATAATACAGTAATCGTTTCAATAGTAGCAGGACAGGCGATAGAAACGATTGAAAAGGCTTTTGAACATAATATTAAACTTGTGCGTGTAATGCCTAATACACCAGCTTTAGTCGGCGAGGGAATGGCGGCATTGACACCGAACAGCAATGTTACAAAAGAAGAAACAGATGTAGTTGTAAACGTGTTTAACAGCTTTGGTAAAGGTGAAGTCGTATCGGAAAATCTTATGGACGCCGTAACGGCTGTCAGCGGTTCGTCACCTGCTTATGTGTTTATGATGATTGAGGCAATGGCAGACGCAGCTGTTATAGGCGGTATGCCGAGAAGTCAGGCATATACATTCGCCGCACAAGCAGTACTTGGAAGTGCAAAGATGGTACTTGAAACAGGCAAACATCCGGGGGAATTGAAAGATATGGTTTGCTCACCTGCCGGAACTACAATAGACGCAGTTGCAATACTTGAAAAAGACGGTTTCAGAAACAGTATCATTGACGCAATGGTAGGCTGTATGAATAAGTCAAAAGAACTTGGAAAAAAATAAGATAAAACAATAACGCACCGATTTTTATTATCGGTGGCGTTATTGTATATGAACGTAACATTGTATTCAAACAATGTTAAATATATTATACACTATTAATTGTAAAAATTCAATAGAAAAATAAAATCTTTTTAAAAATATCTCTGATTTTTAAACATTATCGAAGTATGATATATATTTTACGGGTGCTTGTTTGTTAAATAAATACTCATATAAGTCGATAAAATAGTCGTCTGTCATACTTGCAATGTAATCCGTCACAATATCATTAAAATCACTGTTTTTTGTATATTCGTATCCCGAAAATCTGTTTGAATAGTCGATTAATTCAATATGATGTTTGAATATCGGCGATGATTTTATGTCATTTTTTAAATCATAAAGCAACTTATTGTATATTTCCTCAAACATCGGTTCAATAGTTTTGTCATATACGTCAGAAATTTTGCTGTTTTGATATATAACACGGAAATTGTCTTTTTTACTGTTTTTTAGTGCTTGATAGTGCTTTTCATCAAGCTGTATAAAATCTTTGCCGTAACTGTTTTCAACGATATTTACAATAAGATTATTTATAATAGCCGCATTGTATTTGCCTATTTCACTTTCGGCGAAAACACTTTCACTGTCAATCAGCTTGGTTTTTATAGCGTCTTGGCGGTCTTTTCCGATATAAGCAATCATATCTGAAATTCTGACAACACAACCCTCAAGCGTAGACGGTACAAGTCGGTCTATTGCGGATTGGTCAATATAACATTCTTCAACCTTTGCGTCAAAATCTTTGAAATTATTAAGCTTTGACGGACGGTATTCTTTGAACTCAAACTCACCGTTGTGACAAAGTATTCCGTCAAGTGTTTGAAGGCTGATGTTGAGGTTAAATATTTTATCAAGCACACGCACACTGTGTACGTTGTGATTGAAATATCGTCCCGTGTTTGTATGATATGATTCGTTTAAAAATTTTTCGCCCGCGTGACCGAATGGTGTGTGGCCTATGTCATGACCGAGTGCGACAGCCTCTATTAAATCAAGGTCAAGACCAAGCATTCTGCCTATATTTCGCGCAATTCTTGAAACAAGCTGAACGTGCAGAGCACGGTGCGAAATATCATCGTTTTTATAGAAAGAAAATACCTGTGTTTTGTCGGCATAGCGGTTGTAATACGGACTGTGCATAATTTTTTCAACGTCACGCACAAACGCAGGCCGCCAAAGAGTGGCTCTGTCGTGTTCCTTGTCAATACGGCGGATTGCGTTATCCTTAAAACCGTTGCCGTCAAAAAGTTCTGTATTTATTTTGTTTTGTAATTCATCGGAAAGTTTTTCGTAATTTGAATCTGAACTCATTTTATACCTCCTCATTTTAATTGATTATACCATAAAATGCGGAATATAACAATATTCGTAACAATAAATTAACAATTACAGTAGTGACAATTAAAAAAGAATGTGATATACTATATGTAGTATGAAGAAAATATTAAAGTAAATATAAGGAGCGAGAATTATGAAAAAAGTGCTTTCGGGTATGATTGCGGCAGTTATGACAATATGTATGTCTGTATCTGTATTTGCGTCACCAAATTCAAGCGTATCTATAAAAAATAATGACAGTAAGTCAACCCCTGTTACATATGAATATGCACCCGATCAGTTGGGCGAAACTGTGAGATCGATAAAGCCGTTGATGACAAAACTTGACGATTTGTCTAAACAGTCGTCTGTTGTTCAGACTCTTACAATATCAAGCGAAAGTGCAGAGGGTGATCCGGTAGATTTTAAATTGAGATTGTCTATGTCGGAAAAAACGTCAAACGATGTAAAACCTGAGGCGTTGAAAACACCGTCACCTGACGAATACAACGCTTTGAATTATTATAATATAAAAGTAACGGATTCAAACAATAAGCTTATTTATTCGTATGCGAATGACGACTCTAAAACGGATAACGGTACATATAAAGATATTCCGTTGGGAACAATGAACAGTTCTGCGAATACTGAAAACAAAATTATAAATGTAACGGTATCGGTAAATAAGTCCTTGAAAAATTCTGATGCGGCACAATATGCTGAAAAACTTGATTGGAGCATTGTTTCAAGCGTGAAAAAAACAGAGACTGCCGAGACACCAAAGGCTACAGAAGAAGTTGCAAAAGAAACAACTGCACCGACAACGGAAGTAACAGCGAAGGAAACAACTAATCCGTCTGTAAAAGAGGATAAAACGGTGTTGTTACATTGGCACAGGGCGAATATATTTGCGGTGAAGATATTGACCCGGGCAGATATACTATGACAGGTAACGGAAAAGTTCATGTTTACACAGAAAACGGTGAATTAAAATCAACAATCGCATTAAAGGATAAAAATTCATCTGCAAATGGGGTTGAGGAATATCTTATAAATTTGACAGACGGTGAAAAGATAAAGGTTGAATCTGAAACTAAATTCACACCGTATACTGCAACTGCGACCGCAAAACCGAAAGCAACCTCAACAGCAAGTTCATCGACAAAAGCTACAACTAAGCCGACAGCCACACCGAAAACAACGGCTAAACCGTCAAAGAACAATCCTAAGACAGGGGATAACACTCCTATCGTAGCATTGGTTTCAGTTGGTATTCTTGCGGCAGGTGCTTTTGTGTTTATCGAAATTAAAAAGAGAAAAAACAACTAAACTAAAGTGAAAGGGCGTGTATGATAGTGAAAAAACGACTTACTGTCATACAGGTCCTTTTAATTTTGATATTTGTAGGGTGCTGCGGTTATCTCGGAAAATATTTTTATGATTCACATAAGGCTGAAAGTGGTTTTGATGAATTGAAAAAAGTGGTTGAGAAAACGGAACGTGCAGACGCAACGGACGGTTATATTGATAAACGTGCAGATAACGGTATGCTTGAATGTTATTACTCGTTATATCAGCAGAATAATGATATGGTAGGGTGGATAAAAATTCCCGATACACCTGTCGATTATCCTGTGGTAAAGTATAGCGACAATGAATTTTATTTGCATAAGAATTTTAATAAGGAATATCAATTCAGCGGTATACCTTTTCTCGATTATCAGTCGAATGACGAATCGGTGAATAAAATTATTTATGCACATAATATGAAGAACGGTACAATGTTTGCGTCACTTGCCGATTATGAGGATAAAAGCTTTTATGACGATCATAAAAATATAATGTATGATACTTTGTACGATAAGGGCGAATATGAGATTGTGTCCGCGTTTACGACTAAAGTCGGTGCAAGTAATGAATTTAAGTATTACGATTATGCGGATATAGAGTCGGAGAAGCGATTTAATGAATATGTCACTCAGGCAAAGTCACGTTCGTTTTATGATACAGGCGTAAATACAGTGTACGGCGATAGTCTTATAACACTTTCAACGTGTGCGTATCATACGTCAAATGAAAGATTTGTCGTGATTGCAAGAAAGAAATAAGAAAATACTTGAAATCGGCTTTGAAATATTATATAATATATTGGTATGTTAATAGTGTTTTGCTCTCGTAGTTAAGTGGATATAATAAACCCCTCCTAAGAATATGTTATAACGACCGCCTTTCGGGCAAAGGCGATTGACATTGAGTAAGTTTAAGACTAAAATTGAATAGATTTTAAAGATGTTTCCGTAGCTCAGCTGGATAGAGCGACCGCCTCCTAAGCGGTAGGTCGGGTGTTCGAATCACCTCGGGAACGCCAAAAACTCCGCCGGAAAACCCAGTAAAATCAAGGGTTTCCGGCGTTTTTTCATTTTTACGGAAAAAGTGAAAAATCGTAAAATTCACAGATTTTCATTAGCAAAATCTCCGTCAGCTAATGGAAATTAGGACGAATGTCGTCCGCCTTTCAGGTGAACGACTTGCTAATAAAAATTAGCAGGATTTTCGCTATTTTGCTAATGAAAATGCCCTCTCTGCTAATGGCAGAAAAATTCGAGCAAAATTCCTGCTAATGAATAAGGCGTTCGTTACCCTGTTAATTCGTTCATTTAGGGGTGGTCAAGCGACAATCGCACACTACTTCTATGCCATTTCTTATTATATAATTGCGGTAACAGGAGGTGGTTGTTTTGAAAGAACAAAAATATCATTTATACCTTTCCAAGGACGAATACAGCGAAGTGCTGCAATCACTTATCCGTTTGAAGAACAGCCTGATAGCACAAGGCAGATACACGGACGCAGCAGATGATATTATTTGCAAGGTGCTTTCAGCCAAGAAAAGAAAGTTCAAAATCAAATATATCTGAACACGAATAAAGACCGCCTACACTTTTGTAAGCGGTCTTTGCTAATTTAGAGTAAGTTAGACAAACTGGAATTTATTAGGCAAACAGAATAAGTGCAACACCTGTGATAAGCAGAACTATACCAACAACAAACTCTATCATTCCCACTTTCTTTGCGTATTCTTCTTTCTTCCGACCGGCTTTGAAATCCGCCTCAAAACCGTTGATAAGATTGTATTTCTTTTTAAAGTAAATGAAGTATCCAAACAGAAGGAATGCCAATCCCAGAACTACAGCCAATACCTTTAGGAATATCATATAAACACCTCCACAAAAAATTCAAATTTGTCTTTCTCTTAATTTCCTATTATACACCAAAATTATGAATATTTCTACCCGCCGTCTATTGACCTCAATTAAGAGGAAAGTAGGTGGCTTTTTTTGTTAGCAAAAAAATTTTCAAGAAATTTTGAAAAAACACCCCCCAAAAACGCTCTCCCATTTCAAACAAGTGAAGGGGTTAATTCCGAGCCACGAAAAGGTCAGCCCTTTCACTTGTATTTTGACAACTGAATAAACCATTCACTAAGACTTTAATTCTGATGATTTTAGCCACCTTATCGGGTACGCCGTGACTTCTGCATTGCAGAACAGCGAGAACTCCCGGTATAGGTAACAGGTTGCCCCTGTTACGGCGATGACAGTCAGAAGGATAATGATACTTCTCTACGGAGCTGGCGGAGTACCCGGCAGAGGTGAAATTCCTATGATACAGATTAGCAGTCTGTTCCTTAGTGACTTCCCGTGAGCTTATTGCTCGGCAAGGGGTGTTGAGAACAAATATTGCCCGACCGGTTAGGAAATGAGCCGGTCAAGTACATAGCCATACTGCGATGGCTATGAATTTCACGAAAGGAGGACACACAAAGTGTCGAACTGCAAAACGATTGCGATATGCAATCAAAAAGGCGGAGTTGGAAAGACGACCACTACGGTAAACCTCGGCGTCGGTCTTGCAATGCAGGGAAAGAAAGTGCTGCTCATAGACGCAGACCCACAGGGCGACTTAACCACTTGTCTCGGTTGGCAGGATACAGACAACTTGGGTATCACGCTTGCAACGAAACTCACAGATGTCATAAATGAAACGATGAATGACCCTACGGTCGGTATTCTGCACCACGACGAAGGTGTTGACCTTATTCCGGCAAACCTTGAGCTTTCAGCAATGGAGTTTAACCTTGTCAACGCAATGAGCAGAGAGACGGCATTGAGAAACTATCTCAGCGAAGTGAAGGAGAAATACGACTATATCTTAATAGATTGTATGCCTTCCCTCGGAATGGTAACAATCAATGCTCTATCTGCGGCAGACAGCGTAATAATTCCTGTTCAGGCTCAGTATTTACCGGCAAAAGGTATGACGCAGCTTGTTCAGACCATTTCACGAGTTAAGAAGCGTATCAATCCGGGCTTAAAGATTGACGGTATGCTTCTCACTTTGGTGGATAGCCGTACCAACCTCGCCAAAAGCACGGTAGAAGCTCTGAGAGAGAACTTCGGTAGTCAAATCAAGATGTATCGAACATATATCCCGATTGCCGTAAAAGCCGCAGAGACTTCTTCCAAAGGCAAGAGCATTTTTGCCTACGAACCGGGCAGCACGGTGTCAAAAGCGTACACCGAATTTACAAAGGAGGTGTTAGCCGATGGCAGGAAGAAAGAGCGACTTCACTCTCACGAAGCTCGATGACTTATTCTCGACGCAGGAACAGAGAGATGAAGAAAAACTTTCAAAAATCCGAGATATTCCCTTGACTGAGATTGACGATTTCCCCGACCACCCTTTTAAGGTGCGTGATGACGAGGATATGGCACAGCTCATTGAGAGTATTAAGGAACGAGGGGTAATCACTCCGGCGACGGTAAGGCAGAAAGAGGACGGCAGATACGAACTCATATCGGGACACAGACGAAAGCGAGCCTGTGAGCTTGCCGGGTTTGATACTCTCCGTTGTGAGGTCGTTGAACTGAACCGAGACGAAGCCACGATTTTAATGGTTGAGAGCAACTACCAAAGGTCGCAGATACTTCCCTCGGAAAAAGCCTATGCCTACAAAATGCGTTTGGAAGCATTGAGCAGACAAGGCAAAAGAACAGACCTAACTTCCGACCCAGTGGGTTGGAAGTCAAGCGGAAAAGAAACAGCACAACTAATTGGAGAGCAGTCGGGTGACAGTCAAACCCAAGTTCGCAGATATATTCGCCTTACAAACCTTGTTCCCGAACTTTTGGAATATGTTGATGAGGGGCGAATTAAAATGCGACCGGCGGTTGAATTGTCTTTTCTCGATGAGGACAGTCAGCGTGATGTGGTTGATGAAATCGACCTGAACGACGCAACCCCGTCCCACGACCAAACAATCCGTATGCGAAAGTTCTTTGAGGAGGGCAAGCTCACAACCGAAGCAATCCAAGCGATTATGTCGGAGGAAAAACCAAACCAAAGGGAGAAAATTGTTTTGAGGGGCGATAGGGTTCGACAGCTTATCCCGAAGAATATTCCCATAAGCCAAACGGAGGATTTTGTGTGCAAGGCATTGGAGCATTACAACAAGTTTCTGCGAAGCAGAGCCGACCGTGACAGCCGATAGCCTTCCCCCTTTCTCACACTCTAACCCCTATATATACCGGCTATTAACCTGCTGAAAAATATACTCTATCTCCCTTGAGTATATCTATCTCTAATAACATATAGCTGTCTATAAAAGGGTTCGCACATTTGGAGCAAAAGCAAAATGTCTGCTACGATAAAAAGTTCAGCCAATCGCACCTTTGATGTTTTGACCGGTTTTGATTACGATTAAGGCAGAAAGGAGCGATGGATATGAAAAACAGGCTGATACCTTGTGTTCTTGCCTGCCTGATGATTTTCCTCGTAGGTTGTAACGGTAACACAGCCAAAGAAGCTGCACAGGAGATTACGAAAACAGAGACTTCTTTTCCGGCTGGTAATACCGAAACAGATTCTCAGGAAGAAACGGCAGAAGAACCGGAAAGCACGACAGTTCAGGAAGAAACACCGATTACGGCAGAAGAAAGCCAATCAACCGCTGAAAGGCAGACGGTTGCGACTGTTCAGACAAAACCGGCGGAAGAAAAAACGGCTGATACTCCTGCAACCGAAAAGCCAAAGGCAGAGCCACCGAAGCAGACAACCACGCAGGCTGAACCCGAAAAACAAACGGAACAGCCAAAAGAACAGACAACTGCCGAACAAAAGCCGGTTGAAAAACCGACTGAAAAGCCGGCAGAACCGAAACCGACAGAGCCGCACAAGCAGACATTCGATGTCAGCCCTTATGTTAGTTACGCAAAAGAGTATGCGGTAAGCATAGGGCTTTCTCTTGACATCACGGCGACAGAATGTTGGGACAACCCCATATCCGCAAATCCTAACCGAAGCGGTATCAAGTCTGATATTGAAAGCAGACTGAACCGATACAAGAACAGCGAGGGTTTTACCGCTGTGTGGATATGGACAGAAAAGCTATCCGATACGGATTACAACATCTATATCGGCTACTGCTAAAACAAAATAATTTTAAGCGGACGCACTGAGTAAAATCGGTGCGTTTTTGCATTTCAAGGAGGAAAACGCAATGGTTAAAACAAAATTCAAGAAAGCCGTCTCGCTTATGTTGGCGGCGGTTATGAGCCTTACTGCTTTTACGGGCATTGGGGCAACGACAGCCTTTGCAGCCGTAGGAGAAAAAGCCGATGTGTACCTCGTCGATTATCCCCGAAGCGGAGATACCAATAACAACGGCGAATGGGGACACGGCAATCTCAACTATATGAACGGTTGGAAAGGCTTGTCCACAAAATATACAGGACTTCGTGCAATGGGTTCGTATTCGGGCAATATTGCCTACTGTATTGAACCGGGTACAGGTCAGCGGACTGGAGATACTCTCACCGAAAAGGACGAGAACTTCTTTAATAACATCAGCCCGAACGGAACGATTTCCGGCGATGACATTCGCCTGCTTATCGGTCGTATCTTGCAGTACGGCTACCGTGGAGGTATTTCGACAAGCTGGAAGTCGCAGAATGAAAGCGACGCAAACTGCATCGCACACGCTTATGCCACTCAGATTTTGATTTGGGAAACGATTGTCGGAGAAAGAGACGCAGGCTTTAATCACGTTTCTACCAGCGGATACAATGCCGTGCTTGAATGTGTAAGCACTGCACACCCACTCCGCAGTAAAATCTTGTCGTACTACAACAGTATGGTAACAAGTGTTCAGAATCACACCAAAGTGCCGAGCTTCTGCACAAGGTCAAGCGGTTCTGCAAAGGTAAACGAGCTTGAATGGAACGGAAGCAAGTATGTTGCTACTCTCACCGATACAAACGGTGTGCTTGGCAATTACAACTTCTCGGCAAACATTGACGGGGTTTCTTTCTCTGTCAGCGGAAACAAATTGACTGTTTCGATGGAGAAAGCTCCGAGCAAGGAATTTACCATCACAGCCGCAAAAAAGAACGGTGTCCGCAGAGGTGTTGTCGTATGGTCTGACGGTATCCATCAGAACGGAAACGGCATTCAGGATGTGGTCACTTATGCTCAGGAGGTCAGTGACCCTGTCAGCGGCTTTGTCAAAATGAAGGTAAGCTACGGCTCTTGTCAGATTGTAAAGACAAGTGATGACGGAAAGGTTGACGGCATTCAGTTTACCATAAGCGGTAACGGTGTCAATCAGACTGTAACAACCGCAAACGGCGGTAAATTCCAACTGGATAACCTTATGCCCGGTGTTTACACGGTAACAGAACAGTCTATCGACAAATATGTTCCGCAGGAGGTTCACAGAGTAACTGTTGTTGCCGGTCAGGTGTCAAAGGTCAATTTCAATAATGTTCTCAAAAGAGGTAATCTTCAGGTCATCAAATCTTCTGAGGATAACTTGGTTGAGGGCGTTACCTTCCATCTTTACGGCACATCTCTTTCCGGTATTGCTGTCGATGAGTATGCCGTGACAGATAAGAACGGTGTTGCTTCTTTTGATGATGTGCTTATCAGCGGCACTACCCCATACACCATTGAGGAAGTGGATACCGCAATCCGTTATGTTGTGCCTGCAAATCAGACCGCACCGATTAACTGGAAAGAAGTAACCACAAGAAACTTCACGAACATTCTCAAAAAGTTCAGCGTAACCGTAACAAAGAGCGACCGAGAGGAAGGCACACCGCAGGGCGACGCTACCCTTGCCGGAGCAGTTTACGGTATCTATAAAGGCGAAACCCTTGTGGACAAGTATGTGACGGATAAGAACGGGCAGTTTACCACAAAGGAATATGTCTGTGATAATGACTGGACAATCCGTGAAATCACGCCGTCCGAGGGTTATCTGCTTGATACGACTGTTCACAAGGTCGGTGCTGAACCGCAGCTTTATACGGTGGAACACAATCAGACAGCAAATGATGTTACCGAACAGGTTATGAAAGGCAATATCGCCATTATCAAGCACACCGATGACGGCGAAACTCAGATTGAAACACCGGAAAACGGAGCAACCTTTGAAATCTATCTCAAATCTTCCGGCAGTTTTGACGCAGCAGAAGAAGATGAAAGAGATGTCATTGTCTGTGATGAAAACGGTTTCGGGCAGACAAAGGATATGCCTTACGGCGTATATACCGTTCATCAGACCTCCGGTTGGGAAGGTCGTGAGCTGATGAAGAACTTTGATGTGTTCATTGCTCAGGACGGACAGACCTACCGCTATCTTATCAACAACGCAAACTTTGAAAGCTATATCAAGGTTGTCAAGGTGGACGCAGAAAGCGGTAAAAACATTCCTTATGCCGGTGCAGGCTTCAAAATCTTTGACCCTGACGGCAATCAGGTAACAATGACCTTCACTTATCCTACTCCGACAACGATTGATACTTTCTACACCGACGCAAACGGACAGCTTGTGACACCGGAAAAACTGGAATACGGCAAGGGATATTCTCTTGTAGAAGTTCAGGCTCCTTACGGATATGTGCTTGACAGCACACCGGTGTACTTTGATGTGGCAGAGGAACATTCTTCCGATGAGGGTGGTATTACCGTGATTAAGGTCGATAAGCCTAATATGGCACAGAAAGGTACAGTCAGCATTGAAAAGACCGGCGAGGTGTTTTCAGGGGTAAATATCTCCGGCGTGGAAAACGCCGATGTGATTTATCAGCCTGTCTATGAAGTGAAAGGTCTTGCAGGTGCAGTTTATGAGATTAGCGCAGCAGAAGATATTATCACTCCCGACGGTACACTCCGTTATGCAAAGGGCGAGGTAGTAGATACTGTTACCACAGATGAAAACGGACTTGCCAAGAGTAAGGAGCTTTATCTCGGAAAATATACGGTGGTTGAAATTACTGCACCGGAGGGTATGGTCATCAACAAAGAAGCTCACGATGTTGAGCTGACTTATGCCGGTCAGGAAGTGTCTGTAACCGAAACCGCCACAAGCTTTGTAAACGACAGGCAGAAAGTAGCGGTAAGTCTTGAAAAGACTATTGAAAAGAACGACATCTTCAATATCGGCAACGGCGATGAAATGAAGAATATCAGCTTCGGACTTTTCGCCGCAGAAGAACTTGTTTCTGCAAGCGGTACTTCTATTCCGGCAGACGGACTGATTGAGATTATCTCACTTTCCGAGAACGGCAAGGCTGTTATCAAAACCGACCTTCCTTTCGGAAGCTACTATGTAAAGGAACTTGCCACCGATGAGCATTATATCCTTACCGACGCCAAGTATCCGTTCACTTTCAGCTATGCCGGTCAGGATACCGCAAATGTTGAGATTGCGGTCAATGACGGCAAGCCGATTGAAAACAAGCTCATTTACGGTTCTGTTTCCGGTAAGAAGATTACCGAAAACGGCGAAGCACTGGGAGGTGCTGTAATCGGTCTGTTTAAGGCTGATGAAACCGAATTTACAAAAGAAAATGCTTTGATGACTGCTACCTCCCAAAAAGACGGTAGCTTTTCTTTTGAGAAAGTACCGTATGGCAACTGGCTTGTAAGAGAAATCGAGCAGCCGGAGGGCTTCGTGCTTGATGAAACTTCTTATGAAGTTAAAATCTCCGAGGTCGCTCAGGTCATTGAGGTCGAAATCGTCAATGAGTATGTTCACGGCAATATCAAGTTGACTAAGGTCGATGAAGATTACCCGGACAACAAGCTGACAGGAGCGACCTTTGAGGTTTACAAAGATGTAAACGGCGACGGTAAACTGGATGACGCCGACGAGCTTATCGGAACTCTCTCCGAAACCTCTACCGGTATTTACGAGATGAAGGAACTTCTTTACGGAAAATACCTTGTAAGAGAAACCAAAGCACCGGATGGCTTTGAGCTTGATAAGGGTGTGTACTCTGTTTTCATTGAAAAAGATGAAACCACCTACGAGGTAGAAAACAAAGCCGGCGTCGGCTTTATTAACACAGCTATGAAAGGAAACCTGAAAATCGTTAAAACTTCCTCTGACGGTAAGGTTGAAGGCTTCACTTTCAGAGTTACAGGAGTAAACGGTTACGACCGAAGCTTCACGACCGATAAGAACGGCGAAATCATTATCGAGGGACTTCGTATCGGCGATTACACCATTTCCGAGGTTCAGGATAGTGTTTCTGCTTCCTATGTGCTTCCTGCGGATAAGATTGCAACCGTAAAGGTCGGTTCTACTACCGTTGTGGAAATGCACAATGAGCTGAGAGATACACCAAAGACCGGAGATAACAGCAATGTGGGCTTGTGGACGGCACTTGCGGGACTTTCTGCCCTCGGTATTGTCGGCACAGCCGTTGTTGCGTACAGAAAAAAGAAGAAGGAGGACAATGAGTAATGGACGCTAAAACAATCGTAGCAGTTGTATTAGTCGCCTTTATTATCAGCGGCTTTATCTTCTTGCAGATTAAGAACAGAAAGAAATAAGGAACGCTTGTGTG
This sequence comes from Firmicutes bacterium AM55-24TS, assembly GCA_003460745.1. Taxonomy (GTDB): domain Bacteria; phylum Bacillota; class Clostridia; order UBA1381; family UBA1381; genus Hominilimicola; species Hominilimicola fabiformis. Next base: position 55,567 of record QTVU01000007.1, on the reverse strand, counting down.
GGCGGAGTGAAAACTTCGCCCACCGTTCTTTTACGGAGGTGCATTATGAATAAGCAAAAGACGGTTGACAGCAAGGTGCTTGCAATACTCAGAGAATGCCCCGAAACGAGGTATGACGATATGCAGCTTATCCTTTGCTATTACAACCGATACAGCTATATGAGAGTCGGAGATTTACCGCTTGAGGATATAGTCAACAACTATAAAGGCTACGGCTTGCCGTGCTTTGAGACTATCCGCAGAGCAAGACAGAGAGTGCAATCCCTATTTCCCGAACTGTCAAGGCAGTGCAGTGGCTGCGACTGCGGAAACATCAGAATTGTGATTGAAGTAAGCTGAGGTGTGGATATGAACGAGGGAAAAAGAAAAATCGGTGAATACACTGTTCTTTGCTCGGTCAATGTGGGCGAAAAGGAAGTTATCTTGGCTTCCAATGAGCAAAGTACAAACGGCGATAAATTTATGTGCGGCTTTGCAGAGCGAAACGACCTGTTTGAACTGTGTTCGGAATGTATGGTAAGCGATGACTATATCGAAATCGTACACCTTTTCGGAAGCCGTGTGGCAAATGAAGCGGAGCTTTTCAAGGAACAGGTCGAAAAACTGGATATTCCAATCACACTCATAACAGAAGCCGACTGTATCCCCGACCACTATTCCAAAGACATCAACGGCAAAATCATAGCCATTGACCCCAAGGTATTAAAGCCTGAATTTCAGAGAGCCGACAGACAGCTCTACTATGTTACAGGTGGTTTCGGTGCGTCGGCAAACAGCCGTGGAAGTGCCGTGTTTTGTACCAATCTTCACACCGGCAAATCAACCCGATATGAAAGAATGGATGTTATGGGCGAAATAAAGCCTGAGCGTCTGCCTGAATGGGCAAAGGAAAAGGCACAAGAGCTTTCAAACAAGAAGCGAAATAAAGACAAAGAACGATAAGGAGGACAAAGCAATGAAGGAAAATTTCACTTTTCAGCAAAAGACAAAGCTTCTGACGAAACTGTTTGACGCAGGCTGCAATACCGAAAAGAAATTGCAGCAGCTCGACATGGAGAGCATTTTGAAAATTCCGGGTATCACTATTCCGGATATGAGTCTGATTATCGAGTTTCAGAAGCAGACCAAAGCCAATAAGCTGTTCTCTTATTTGGGAGGTGGCACTGATGAGCAGGCAGGAACAGAATGACCGCCATATCATTTGGAGCGACATTAGCCTTGACCTTGATGATTGGCGAGAGTCTTTGGAGGAACTGTATCCCGGATATTCCGATGATGAGCTTTACGACATTATGGTAAAATCCAATGCCGAAAATCTTTATGATGAACGAGTAAATCTCAATATTCAGCTTTCACAGCCGATTATTGTTATCGGCGACCTCGGCAGATGGAACGGCAGAGTGTCGGGCTACAAGATGATTGATTCCGGCAACATTAAGGACTGCCTTTATTCCGATACCGATTACAACGAATGGTATGTGGATAAGTACGGCGACCTTCGTGCCGACGCCGTTCATCACGACGGTACAAACCATTATCTTTACCGTGTATTCAAAGACGGTGTTACCGATACGCAGATTGAAAATCTGCAAGATAAAATCTATAACGGAAAAGCCACAAGAGCCGACATCACACGAGTTACCAAAAGGCTCGGCGATGACATTGCCGGAGTTTATGGTTTTCCTATTCCAAAGCAAAGACAAACAAACGAACAAGCGAGGTGATGAAAATGGATTACAGAGTATTGACCGAAGCAGAGCGTAAATACACCTTCAGCCAAAGTCAGCAGCTCTCTATGCAGACCGGTCTTATCGGATATTTGAGAGCCGACTTCGGTTCTAACGGGAACGAGTTTTGGACGACTTGGAACGATTTCAGAAAAGACTTGAAAACCGATGAATTTAAGGCTGAATTTGATGAAGTCATAAACGGATTGCGTGACGGCGATGTTTTGTCCGGCAGAAAGGCTATGTCCTCTTACTGTTATTCCACTCCCGACAGCTCCTTTAATGATGACTGCAACCACTACGGCATCCGTCTTGATACGGGAAAGTACAGCTATCTTATGAGATTTAACCCCAACAGGGGCGAGTACAATCTGTACTGCTATTGCTATCAGAAAGAGTGGCTAAATGCCCACTTGAAAAACGCTGAGCGAGGTATCCGATTTATCAACCCGCACTATCAGGAGCAGTTTCGCATTGCGGACGGAGAAAAAATCTCAATCAAGCTCGGCGACGGCAAAACAATGGAGAGAACTTGCAGATATATCGACGACTACCATTTGGAGGTCGGCACAAATCTCTACCATATCTGCGAATTTGCCGAGCTTTGCGAGAGAAACGGTCATACCGTAGAACCAGCCGCAAAAGAAAACACGAAATCCGCAAAGGACAAAGAAAAAACACGATAAGGAGGTGCAGACGAGGTGGCAAGAAAATTTGACCTGATTTCAGAGCTGTATGAAAGAACCTGTTTTGCAGTTACAGACAATCCGGTAAACTGGCAATCGTTTCTGAAAACAGCAGGCAGAAATTTCAGGCTCCGATTTGATGAACAGCTTCTCATTTATGCCCAAAGACCCGACGCAACAGCCGTGCTTGAAATCGAACGATGGAACGGTACTTTCGGTCGCTGGGTAAACCGAGGAGCAAAGGGTATTGCCGTATTTGAGGACACAGACAGAAGCCGTCAAAGGCTGATTCATTACTTTGATATATCGGACACCCACGAAAGTCGACATTCCCGCCCTGTTCCGATTTGGGAGATGAGACCCGAATATGAAGCAGAAGTTATTGAAACACTTGAAAATACTTTCGGTGCGGTAAACGATACAACGAGTATTGAAAATGTCGTCAAAGAGAGCATTGCCAATGCCGTTGAGGATAACATCGCAGACTATATCTCCGACTTTATGAGTTTGGGTGCAGGAAGCGATATTGAGTATTTGTCTGCCGACGAAGCAAATGCCTTGTATTTGGAGCTTGTCAGAAACAGCGTATCATATATGGTTATGGCACGATTGGGACTGAACGCAGACAAGGTCTATTCTCCCGATGACTTTGCCGGTATTTCAAGTTTTAATTCACAGGAAGTTCTCAATGCGGTGGGTATTGCTACAAGCGACATTGCAGAAATGGCGTTGCTCCCTGTCAGCAGAACAATCAGCACGCTCAGCAAGGAAAATCGCATAATTGATGAACAGGAGCAATCCGAATACAATAAAGACATCAAAGACGAAAGGAGTCAAAGCGATGAGCGAAATCACATACACGATGGTGGGAGATTACAATCTTCCGAACCTGAAACTGCCGGAGCAGACGGAAGTGACTCTCGGCAGATGGTCGCAGATGAGGAGAACTTATCTGAAGGAACATCACAAAATCCTGTACTACAATCTTCTGACGAAAGGGATTCTGAACAGTCACTTGGCGGAGGTTCAGCAGAGAGCCAGCGAACTGGAGGAAACTCTCGTGAAGCAGATGGCACAGAAAGCCGGGCTGACGGAGCAGATGAAAGCGGAAGATATGATGAAGTGGGTTCGCCTGATGAACAACATCAGGAACTCGGCACAGGAAATCGTGAAGAATCAGGTAATATTCGCTTAGAGTATTACGACAGAAACCACGAGGACAAGAGCCTGCCGTTTTTCGGTGGCGATGATACTATCCGAGAGATACTCGGTACTACCCCGCATTTGTCCGCTTCAAAGGAAGAAATCAAAGACTTCTATGAGAGAAATACGGACAATGCGACCCGTACCGAATATATCAAGGGTATCTTCAATAACGACTACACCCGGCTTACCTTAAACGACGGCAGGCTTGTGGGATACAAAACATTTCAGAATGTCCTCCACTTGTGGGAGGGTGAATACGAAAACAGAACCGCTCAGAGTTTCTACGACTGGGGCGTTATCGCACAGCATTTTGAAGCAATGAGACTTTTGGGAGAATTGACCGATACAATGAAACCGATTCCGTCTATGGACGGTCAGTTGACTCTCATTATGGGAAATCAGGCAGAGGAACAAAAAACCTCTGCCTTTACTTTTTCTCAGGAAATCATAGACGCTGTATTGACCCGTGGAAGCGGAGTTTCCGAGGGTAAAATGCGTATCTATGAGCAGTTTGAAAAGAGCATTTCCGCAAAAGAGAACGCCGACTTCTTGAAAAACGAATACGGTTGGGGCGGCTCTTATCCGGTCATCATCGGTGCAGGCATTGACGAACAGCACGACGGAAAAGGTATCACAATTTCAAAAGGTATCGGAAGCGACAAGCCGCACATTACTCTTTCTTGGTCTCAGGTGGAAAAGCGTATCGGAGACCTTATCCGTATGGACAGATACCTAAACCCAAAGGAAAAAGAAAAGTACCCTGAATGGCTTGAAAAGCAGGAAGAACGGCGAGCCGAGCTTGCAGAGCAGAGAAAAAACCGTGAGATACTTTCTACCGCACCGCCTGAACCTGAAAACAAAGAGGACGAGCCGGAAGCGCAGTATGAATATCATCTCGGCGACAGCGTGTATATTGGGGCTTCTCAGTATGAGATTTTGTCCTTTGATGAAAACCGTGTAATGCTCTATGACTTCGATATGCCCTTATTCAACAAGGAACTTTCAAGGGAAGAATTTGACCGCAAAGTGCGTGAAAATCCGATGAACGACCACTTGAAGGTCAGTGTATTACCGGCGGAAGAAAAAACCGTTACAGGCGAAAATAAAGCTCAAAACGATACTGAAACCGTACCGGATTTCAGTCCGAAAACCGGTTATGACGACGCCTTCTTTATTGACCGGGACAATGAAAGTGTAACTTGGATGTACTATAACCCCGACAGCAATGCCGGAGGTCAGTATGTTACAAATACTCTTTCTTTTGACGAGATACAGCAAGTCGCACGGGAGTATGACTCGGCAGAGGATTTCTTTGATTATCTCGGTAGCATTGCAAATCAGGAGCTTGCCGATGTAGGTACGGAATGGTTTGTGGACGCAGACCGAGAATTTCACAGGACACCGGATTTGACCGACTGTACCTCTGCCACAATGGAAGCTCTTATTGAAAACACTGAAAGAGCTGATATGGTGGCAACAAATATCGGGAATGTACCGATTGAGGATTACAGAGAAATCGTTGCTACTCAAAACGGTTTTGACAGCGATGAGGAAATGTATAACGAGGGTGTTCGTATCGGCAACGGTTACGACAAAGAGCCTGAACCGATTGTCCCCGCTTGGGAGCAAAAGAAAAAGTCAAAAGTAAAGAGCTTTGACCTCCACCCGGATATTCCTATGTCCGAACGACACAACTTTGACCTTGCCAATAATCAGGTTGAAGAAGTGAACAAGAAAGAACGCTTCCACCGAAACTATGCAGCAATAAAAGTCCTGAGAGATTGTCAAAACGAAAACCGTTTTGCAACACCTGACGAGCAGAAAATCTTGTCGAGATATGTCGGTTGGGGCGGTATTCCCGAAGCCTTCGACGAACGAGCAGGAGCTTGGCATACAGAGTATGCAATGCTGAAAAACATCCTGACGCCGGAGGAATATGCGTCGGCAAGAGAAAGCACACTGACTGCATTTTACACTCCGCCCGAAGTATCTACCGCCATTTACAAGGTGTTGGAACAGATGGGATTTCAGGAGGGCAACCTGCTTGAGCCGTCCTGCGGTATCGGTAATTTCATCGGTATGCTGCCCAAGTCAATGGAAAACGCAAAGGTTTACGGTGTTGAGCTTGATACCATTTCAGCCGGTATCGCTCAGCAGCTTTATCAGAAATCTTCCATTGCGGCACAGGGCTTTGAGGAAGTAAATGTCCCCGACAGCTTCTTTGACGGCATTATCGGCAATGTGCCTTTCGGAGATTTCAAAGTCTCCGATAAACGATACGACAAGTACAATTTCTTAATCCACGATTATTTCTTTGCAAAATCGCTTGATAAGTTACGCCCCGGCGGTGTGATGGCTCTTGTGACAAGCAAAGGAACTATGGACAAGGAAAACTCCAATGTGCGTAAATATATCGCACAGAGGGCGGAGCTTCTCGGAGCAATCAGACTTCCGAACGACACCTTCAAAGGTAATGCCGGGACAGAGGTCGTATCCGATATTCTGTTTCTGCAAAAGCGAGACAGACTCATAGATATTGAGCCGGATTGGGTTCATCTTGACACCGACGAAAACGGTATAAGGATGAACTCATATTTTGTTCAGCACCCGGAAATGATACTCGGCGAAATGAAAATGGTAAGCGGTCGCTTCGGACCGGAAGCAACCTGTGAACCGTTTGAAAATGCCGACCTTTCGGAGCTTTTGAACGAAGCAGTCTCAAACATTCACGGAGAAATCTCCGAATACGAGGTTGCCGACGAACTGGAGGAAGAAGATAATTCTATCCCGGCAGACCCTATGGTAAGGAACTTCTCTTACACTGTTTTAGACGATAAAATCTATTTCCGTGAGAACTCCCGTATGTCCCCGGTGGAGGTATCTGCAACCGCTGAGAACCGCATTAAGGGTATGATTGGGATAAGAGATTGCGTCCGTAACTTGATTGAACTGCAAACCGAGGATTACCCGGACAGCGAAATCAAACAGGCACAGGATAAGCTGAACACACTGTATGACAGCTTTACAAAGAAGTACGGACTGATTAACAGCCGTGCCAATACTTCTGCCTTTTCCGACGACAGCTCCTATGCTCTGCTCTCCGCTCTTGAGGTTATCAATGAAGATGGCGAACTGGAACGCAAGGCGGATATGTTCTTCAAAAGGACGATTAAACCGCACAAGCCGGTAACGGAGGTTGACACCGCAGACGAGGCTCTCGCTGTCTCTATGGGCGAAAAAGCAGCCATTGATATGGAATATATGATGGAGTTGTCCGGCAAAAGTGAGGAGGAATTATTCGCTGACTTAAAGGGTGTAATCTTCTTAAATCCCCTTTATGAGTACGGTAATTCCTATGAGCCGAAGTATCTGATGGCAGACGAATATCTGTCGGGCAATGTTCGTGAGAAGCTGGCGACAGCCAAAAGGTCTGCGGCACTGTATCCCGAAGATTACACCGTCAATGTGCAGGCACTTGAAAAGGTGCAGCCAAAGGATTTGACGGCAAGCGAGATTTCCGTAAGGCTCGGTGCGACTTGGATACCGCCCGAAATATTCCAACAGTTTATGTTTGAGTTTCTCGACACCCCACGCTATGCACAATGGAATATCAAGGTTCACTACTCTCAGTTTACCGGCGAATGGAACATTGAGGGAAAGAGCTACGACCGTTCCAATGTAAAAGCGTACAGCACATACGGTACTTCCCGCATCAACGCATATAAGATAATTGAGGAAACACTGAACCTGAAAGATGTCCGAATCTTTGACTATATCGAAGATGAGGAAGGCAGAAAGAAAGCCGTTCTCAATAAAAAAGAGACGGCAATCGCACAGGCAAAGCAGGAACTCATAAAGCAGGGCTTTCAGGACTGGATATGGCTGACCCTGCCCGCCGAGAAAAACTCACGAAGATGTATAACGAAAAGTTCAACAGTATAAGACCCCGTGAGTACGACGGAAGCCACATTGTTTTCAACGGTATGAACCCGGAAATCGAACTCCGTGAACATCAGAAAAATGCGGTTGCACACATTCTGTACGGCGGTAATACGCTGTTAGCACACGCAGTCGGTGCGGGCAAGACCTTTGAAATGGTAGCCGCCGCTATGGAGTCCAAACGACTGGGACTTTGCAATAAGTCGCTGTTCGTAGTGCCAAATCACTTAACCGAGCAATGGGCGGCGGAGTTCTTACAACTCTATCCGGCGGCGAATATTCTCGTAGCGACAAAGCGAGATTTTGAGACAAAGAACCGCAAAAAGTTCTGCGGTCGAATTGCCACGGGAGATTATGACGCCGTAATCATCGGTCATTCTCAGTTTGAGAAAATCCCGATGTCCATTGAAAGACAGAGGGCAATTCTTGAGCAGCAGCTTGAAGAACTGACAGACGGTATTATGGATTTGAAGCGAAACCGTGGAGAAAACTTCTCCATTAAACAGCTTGAAAAGTCTAAAAAGTCCGTGAAACAAAAGCTGGAAAAGCTCAACGACCAAAGCCGAAAGGACGATGTTGTTACCTTTGAAGAACTCGGTGTGGACAGGCTTTTTATTGACGAGAGTCATTATTACAAGAACCTCTATCTTTACACCAAAATGCGTAATGTGGGCGGTATCGCTCAAACGGAAGCACAGAAATCCTCCGACCTGTTTATGAAGTGCCGATACCTTGACGAGCTTACAGGCGGTCGAGGAACGGTATTTGCAACCGGTACTCCTATCTCAAACAGTATGGTGGAGCTATATACCATTCAGCGATACTTGCAGTACAACACGCTTGTCAAAAACAACTTGCAGCACTTCGACTCGTGGGCAAGTACCTTTGGAGAGACTGTAACAGCCGTTGAGCTTACCCCGGAGGGAACGGGTTACAGAGCGAAAACCCGCTTTGCGAAATTCTACAACCTACCGGAGCTTATGGCGATGTTTAAGGAGGTCGCCGACATCAAGACGGCGGATATGCTGGAACTGCCTGTGCCGGAAGCACACTTCCACAATGTTGCGGTCAAGCCTTCGGAAATGCAGAAAGAGATGGTTGCTTCCCTTGCGGAACGAGCCGAGAAAGTCCGTGGCGGCGGTGTAGATTCGAGTGTAGATAATATGCTTAAAATTACAAACGACGGCAGGAAGTTAGCACTTGACCAGCGTATGCTTAACGATATGCTGCCTGATTTTGAGGGCAGTAAAATCAACGCCTGCGTCGATAACATCTACCGTATTTGGGAGGAAACAGCCGATAAAAAATCGGCACAGCTTGTGTTCTGCGACCTCTCAACTCCAAAGAATGACGGAACATTCTCGGTATATAACGACATCAGAAAGAAGCTCATAGAGCGTGGTGTCCCCGAAAGCGAAGTCCGCTTTATCCACGAAGCAGATACCGATGTGAAGAAAAAAGAACTGTTCCAAAAGACCCGTAAAGGCGAGGTCAGAGTGCTTCTCGGCTCTACGCAAAAGATGGGAGCCGGCACGAATGTTCAGGACAGACTTATCGCACTTCACGATGTGGATTGCCCGTGGAGACCGTCAGACTTGGAGCAGCGTTCCGGTCGAATTATCCGTCAGGGTAACTCAAATCCTGATGTAGATATTTACCGCTATGTAACGGAGCAGACCTTTGACGCATATCTCTATCAGCTTGTAGAGGGAAAGCAAAAGTTCGCCAGTCAGATTATGACGAGCAAATCCCCGGTGCGTTCTGCCGAGGATATTGATGAAACCGCCCTTTCCTATGCAGAGATTAAAATGCTTGCCACCGGCAACCCGTATATTAAGGAGAAGATGGATTTGGACATTCAAGTTCAAAAGCTGAAGCTCTTAAAATCCAACTTTCTATCTGAAAAATACGCTTTGGAAGATAAGATAATCAAATATTATCCGCAGCGAATTACAGCTTTGGAAAACCGTATTGAAGGATTGAAGCAAGATGTAGAAACTGCGAAACAGCACCCGAAACCAACGGACGACCGATTTGTCGGTATGGAGGTTAAGGGTGTTTTTTATTCCGAAAAAGCCGACGCCGGTAAAGCAATCATTGAAGCCTGCAAGCAGATGAACAGCCCCGACCCTATTCCTCTCGGCAAGTACCGAGGGTTTGAAACGGAACTGCTTTTTAATACCGCAGAGCGAAATTATGAGGTTCGACTGAAAGGTGCGACAAGCAGAAATGTTCCTCTCGGTGATGACGCACACGGCAATATTATCCGTCTTGATAACGGCATTGAGAGATTTGCCGAGAGCTTGTCGCTTGCGGAAAATGACCTTGAGAACACCACAAATCAGTTGGAAACCGCAAAGAAAGAAGTCCAAAAACCGTTTATCCAAGAGGAAGAACTAAAGACAAAGCTTGCCCGCTTGGACGAGCTGAATATCTTGCTCAATATGGATAAGCGAGAAAACGAAATTGTCGGCGGCGAACCCGATGAGGGCGAAGTGCCGAACACACGAAAGGAGAAAACCTATGAACGATAAAATGACACCCGATAAGGAAAGAGAAAACTGCCCTTGCAGAAAAGCAATCATTAACCCTTTTGACGCAATGATGATGGTTGTGGTCAGGAGACTTGATAAAGCATATCTCGAATTGAAAAGAAGCAAACCGCCCGCAAAGGAAGCAGAATTTGCCCTTAGAAATGCAAAGCTTTCTTTCTACGGAGAGTTGGTTCGACAGAGCATTGAAACGGTGTTTTCGCCGGAAGAAATCATTGCTTTGTATGAAAACGACGACCTTGCGGGAGGTGCTTGGACTGTTTGGAATGACATCGGCTGCCCTGTTGATAAGATACTCATTATCATTGCAAAGCTCAGTATCAACGAACCGATACAGAAAGCGGTTGCCGATTTGCTGATGTAGAACGGCGGTGATAATTATGCCGTATATTGCACCGGAAGTCATAACCGAAGCCAAACGAATGGATTTATTAACCTATCTTAGAGAGTATGAACCGGGCGAGCTTGTTAAATTTTCAAGTAACACCTACACCACAAGAACCCACGACAGCTTGAAGATTTCCAACGGCAAATGGATGTGGTGGTCGAGAGGTATCGGGGGCAAATCTGCCCTCGATTACCTTATCAAAGTCCGTGGAATGGATTTTGTGGAGGCGGTTCAGACCATTATGGGAAACGGTTCAGTCAGCTTTCCGACTTGTGAAAACATCAAAAGTTATGAGAACCAGCCTTTGCTTCTGCCTGAAAAAAGCCCCACTACCGATGTGGTATTTGATTATCTTTTCGGGCGTGGGATTGATTATGAAATTATCAACTACTGCTTGGAACAGAAGCTAATCATCGAGTCGCTCCCATATCATAATGCTGTTTTTATCGGCTATGACGAGAACAAAGAACCTAAATACGCCGCATACAGAGCAACAAATCAATCAAGAATTATGGGCGACTGCACCGGAAGCAAAAAGCAATATTCTTTCCGCCTGACTGCCGAGAACACCGGAGAGGTTCATCTTTTTGAGTGTGCCATTGACCTGCTTTCCTATGCAACTTTGATGAAGCTGGAGGGCAAAGACTGGCGACAGTTTAACCTTGTTTCTCTTGCGGGAGTGTATTCCCCAAAGCAGAAAATCGAGGACTCGAAAGTGCCTGTTACACTCGGCAGGCTGCTTGAAAAGGACAAAACAATCAGGCGAATTGTTCTTCATTTGGACAATGATATTGCCGGAAGAAAAGCGACCAAAGCGTTGCAGACGATTCTTTCAGATAAGTATGAAGTCGTTGACGACCCTCCCCAATATGGGAAAGATGTCAACGACTTTCTTTGTAAACGCTTGGGAATAAAAGATAAAACCGAAAGGAGTTTTGCACGATGAAACTAAAAGAAATCAGAGAAATGTACCCGGAGGGAACGCAGATTGTACTCACTGAAATGGCTGGCGAAAGTCAAATGCCCTACGGTCTGAAAGGAACGGTTAAATTCGTTGACGACGCCGGACAGATTCATATGAGTTGGGAAAACGGAAGCTCCCTCGCCTTGAATATTAACGAGGATACCTTTGAAAAGGTAGAAGCACCTGAGAAGATTTCCGTCATTCTTGTTGAGCCGGGCAGGTATCCGAAGCTCATTGAAATCGAGGATACGCTTGAAGCAATGCAGTCTCTTGTGGAGGGAGATATTGAAGAATATATGCCCTTTGAGGACGAAGTTGCCATCATCTGCAACGATGAAGGAAAGATGAACGGCTTGCCGTTGAACAGGGCAGTTTATTCCGAGCCTGAGAATGTTGAGATGAGTTATCCGCAGTTGAAAGCTCATTTCCGGCAGGCAGAAAAAGAAAGAAACCACACGACCGGATATATTGTTTTTACGGATGACAGCTTTGACAAGCCTTACACAGAGGAACAAAGAACCTATGTTGTCAGCAGTAACAATAAGGCTTTCATTGAGGGTATGGGAGGATATTCTATCTATGCTTCTTCCCTTGACGGCTCGGATAAATGTGTGCGACTGGAAGCGTATATGGCTGATGAACACGGCGGCAAGGATGGTTGGAAGATTGAAAAATGTTATGTGAAAGACGACAGCAACCGTGAAATGCTCGACATTATTGCCGGCAAGTTCTTCATTGCATACGCACCGATTGAGTCGGAAAAGTTCCTCAGTATGCCGAAAGAACTGGCTCGTAAGTACGAGGAAAAGTTCAAATACCCGGAGAGATTTTATAAGTCCTTGGACGGTATTGAAGCAAAGCCGTATAAGCCTGTCTCAAAGGATATGGAGAGATAAGAGTCAATCTATGGGGCAACCCTGAGTGTCTGCATAATCTTAGCGAGCAGACCATTTATGGACAGGAATGTCCAAAACGGTACACTCGTTAGGGGTTGCCCCTAATACCCCAAGCAAGAAAGGAGCATAAGCTTTGCGGGAGATAGTATTGGTCGCCGCCGGGTTACTCATCGGCGGCTTTTTCGGAGTAACAACAATGTGCCTGTTTCAGATAAACCGGGACAGACACTATATTTACAGAAAGGACAGCGATAAAAATGAGCAAGAGAAACATTGAAAAGCACATTCTGATGAACAAGGCAGAAGCTCAGGATTTGCAGAAAAAAGCAAAGCGGGCGTGTCTTTCCGAAGGCGGACTTATCCGTTTGCTTCTCAGAGGATACGAGCCGAGAGAAAAGCCCGATGAAAGATTTTACGATGTTATGCGTGAGCTTTCCGCTATCGGCAACAACATCAATCAGCTTGCGGCGAAAGCAAACACCCTCGGATTTGTGGACGCACCGCAGCTCAAAAAGGAAGCCGAGCGTTGGCACAAGTTTCAGGCTGATGTGGAGCGTACTTTTTTAAGACCCGATAAGAGCGATATGAAATGGCAGTAAGTAAATTGTGGTCGGTCACATCAAGGCTCGGTCAGGTAATCGACTATGCCGCCAATCCCGAAAAGACGGCGGCAGACATTTACACCGAGGAACAGTATCAGGCTCTCCGTGATGTTCTCAGCTATGCAAAGGACGAAGAAAAAACCGAGCGTGAGTTTTTCGTAGAGGGTATCAACTGCAACCCTGCGACCGCAAGAGACCAGTTTATATCTGTAAAAAAAGCATACGGCAAAGACGACGGCATTCAAGCCTATCACGGATACCTGAGCTTTAAGGAACAGGACATATCCCCGGAGCTTGCACAGAAAATCGGAATGGAATTTGCAAACGAAGTGTGGGGCAAAAGATTTCAGGTGGTGGTTACTACTCATCTGAACACGAAACACCTGCACTGTCATTATGTAATAAACTCCGTTTCCTTTGTGGACGGCAAGCGGTTATGGGGCGACGAAAAAGCGTGGTTCAAGTTTCGTTTGGTTGCCGACTGCCTTTGTGAAAAGTACGGACTGTATTACAATCCGAACCCAAACCGCAGTAAGCAATCCTCTTATTACTACAAGCAGGAACAAGCCGGTATGCCGAGCCGATATTCAATGACCCGTGACGCCATTGATGAAGCGATTGCACACAGCACCAACTTAAAGACCTTTGATTATATCCTGACTCAGATGGGCTATGAACATTGTCTCAGCGACAGTCGAAAGTATTGGACGATTGTCCCGAAAGGATACAAGAAGCCGATACGACTTAAATCACTCGGAGAGAATTATACCGAGGACGCAATCAAGCGTAGGCTGACGGAAAATCAAAAGGTTCTTATCGTTCCTTTTGCAAAGGAAACGGTAAGAGTCAGGCAGTACCGAATGCCCACAAGAGAACACAAAGTCAAAAAGGTCGGCGGACTGTATGGGCTGTATCTGCATTACTGCTATAAGCTGGGTTATCTGCCGAAGTACAAAAAACAGAATACCGCAAGGCTTCACTATCTTTTGAAAGAAGATTTGCTGAAGCTCGACAAAATCACTCAGGAGACAAGGCTGCTTGGACGGGAGAACATTTCTACCGACGAGCAGCTTTTCTCATATAAAGAGTCCGTGTTGTCGCAAATCAAATCCTTGACTGACGATAGAACGCACCTGCGAAAACAGTTAAGAAGAAATTTGAGTGACGATGAGCTATCAAATGTCAAAGAGCAGATTACGGCAATCACGAGCAAGCTGTGGACTCTCCGCAAAGAGGTCGGTCTTTGTGATGACATAGCCGAAAGGTCAAAGGTTATTGAAGCCAACCTTGAAACGGTAAGAGTTTACGAAGAAAAACAAGAACGAAAGGAGCAGAACCGTAATGACAAACGGAGGTGATGCGGCAGAACAGGTCGTCAGGCTATCGCTTGAAGGCTTTGAAGTAGCCGCAAAATTAAGCGGAGCGGCAGCAAAGAATATTGCCGTTCTTTTAGTCTCTGTTCTCAAACAGGAACAGAAAACAAAAGGCAAGGCTCGACTTACTAATATGATTAAGTCGGGCAAGGAGCTGAAGGTGTTTTCTATCCCCAACAAGGACTTGAAGAAGTTTACCGAGCAGGCAAAACGCTACGGCGTTCTCTACTGCGTACTCAGGGATAAAAACACAAAGGGCGATAATGTCCCGATTGATATTATTGCCCGTGCAGAGGACGCTTCCAAAATTCAGAGAATCGTTGAGAGATTTGAACTCGGTAAAGTTGATAAGGCTGCGATTGTCACCGAGTCTCAGAAGGCTGTCGAAAAGCGTGAAGCTTTGGAGAAAGACAAGCCGACGAAAACCAAAAACGAAATCATCACTGAGGAAGCCGTCAGAAAACCTATTCAGAAAGAGGGGTATTCCCAGTCAAACCCCACAGTCGCCAAAACGGACAAAAACCCTCCGTCAAGGCACGACTCCGAGCCGGTAGATATGCAAACTGATAAGGGTACTGTAAGCGACAGACAGAGAAAGCCGTCGGTAAAAGCAAAGCTTGACCGATATAAGGCACAGTCCAAGCAGCAGAAAGAAGCAGAACGCAAAGAGCCGGAGGTATCAAAGCCGGAAGTCAAGAACGCCCCGGCACAGACCGTACACCAGCAGCCGAAACCTAAAAGCAAAAATGTGAAAGAGAGGTAATCACAATGACAAACAATTTTACCCCTGCTAAGGCAGGACAGCAGAGCAAACGACTTTCCAAAGAGGAATATGCCGAGAAGATGAAGGCTGAAAAAGAAGCCGTATATCAGATGGCGGACGACACCGCAAAGGCGATTGTTTCCGACCCGGAAAAGTTCAAAGCCTTCCTTGATACGCAGAGCCGTCTTGACAGATACTCTGCGGTCAACGCACTTCTGATTTTCAAGCAGCTTCCCGAAGCAAGCCAGCTTAAAAACTTTGATGACTGGAGCAAAGATAATGTGAAAATTCAGAAAGGTGCGAAAAGCATTTCCATTCTTGAACCTGTCGAGTATGCAAAGAAAGACGGTACGACCGGCATTTCCTACAATGTGAAAAAGGTCTTTGATGTTTCGCAGACCAACGGCAAAAGACCGCCTGCACCGACTGTCAACCGTGACCCGAAAGCACTCATTACCGTTATGCTGGATTCTTCCCCGGTTGAAGTGGAAGCAACAAATGAGCTTCCGTATCCCAATATGGCGGCGTTTTATAACAACGAGGAACAGACCTTGTATGTAAAGCGTGATGTGGGAGACAGCGTAGCGGTCGCTCAGTGCGTAGCACAGGAGCTTGGCCACGCACAGCTCTCTATCAACAGCGACAGTTACAGCAGAGCGGATATGGGCTTTCAGGCAGTATGTATCGGCTATATGCTTTGCAAAAAGTACGGCGTCGATACACAGAATTTTGCTATCAACCGTATCCCTGAAAAGCTCGCCGGCAAAGAGCCGAAGGACATTCGCTATGAGCTTTCCAAAACGAGAAACGCAATGGCGGATATTCACTCCCGTGTTTCCGATGAGCTTTACAAGAAAAAGCAGGAACGAAGCAAAGACTACGAAAGATAAGGTGAGACTATGGCGAAGGAAGAAATGTATCATATCGCATTGGACGATTATGAACACGGCATTATTATCCGTTCTCTCAACGACGAGAAAACAGATTTGATGAACGAGGGCAAATCTACCGATGCGGTGGACGACCTTATCATCAAGGTCGGAACTGCCCCAAAGAAAAAGTTCAAAGTTATCGAAAAGGAACGCTCCTGTGAATCGAGATAACGAGAGGCAGTCTGCTATTATTCTTTCCGTCATCGGTATTATCCCGGTCGTATGGCTGGCACTTCTGATTGCACCCTCTGTAAAAGGAGGATTGCCGGAAATACTGCCGAGCCTATTAACAGCGTTCAACGAACCATTTCATATTGAGCTATGCGAGGACAGCCTAAAAACTGTCCTCGTTTTGCTTCTCTGCTATGCAATGGGTATTGGGATTTACTTCTCAACACAGAAGAATTACCGAAGGCGTGAAGAACACGGTTCTGCAAAATGGGGCAATGCAAGAGCCGTAAACAAAAAATACAGACAGTCTCCGGCTTCTGCAAATAAGCTGATGACGCAAAATGTCTGTATCGGACTCAATGCGAAGAAACACCGAAGAAACTTAAACACCCTTGTGTGCGGCGGTTCGGGAGCCGGTAAGACAAGGTTTTACTGCAAGCCGAATCTTATGCAGTGCAACA
This sequence comes from Firmicutes bacterium AM55-24TS, assembly GCA_003460745.1. Classification (GTDB taxonomy): domain Bacteria; phylum Bacillota; class Clostridia; order UBA1381; family UBA1381; genus Hominilimicola; species Hominilimicola fabiformis. The sequence goes on along the minus strand of QTVU01000007.1, from coordinate 38,907 downwards.
CATCATTTGTCATTCTTGACCCAAAGGGCGAAATTCTCCGAGATACCGGAAAGCTGCTTGAAAGCAAAGGCTATGAAGTCCGTGTTCTCGATTTGATTTCAATGGAGAAAAGCCATTGCTATAACCCGTTTGTCTATTTGCAGAATGACAACGATGTGCAAAAGCTCGTGACGAACCTTTTTAAGAGTACCACTCCGAAAGGAAGTCAATCACAAGACCCCTTTTGGGATACCTCGGCTTCAATGCTTTTGCTTGCACTTGTATTTTATCTTCATTATGAAGCACCCGAAGATGAACAGAACTTTGCAATGATAATGGAAATGCTCAGAGCCGGTGCGATTGAGGACGAGGAGGACACAAGACCTTCTCCTCTTGATGAACTGTTTGCGGAATTGGAGATGTCGAATCCCGACCACATTGCTTTGAAGTATTACCGTTCCTATCATTCAGGTGCGGCGAAAACCTTAAAGTCCATACAGATAACCCTTGCGGCAAGACTGGAAAAGTTCAACCTTGAAAGTCTTGCTTCTTTAACCACCACAGACGAGCTTGACCTCCCGTCACTCGGAGAGAAAAAGGTCGCTCTGTTCGCTTTGATACCGGATAACGATTCCAGCTTTAACTTCTTGGTATCTATCCTTTACACACAGCTTTTTCAGCAGTTGTTTTATGCTGCCGACCATATTCACGGCGGCTCGCTTCCCGTTCCCGTTCATTTTTTGATGGACGAGTTTGCGAATGTTTCACTCCCTGATGACTTCGACAAAATTCTTTCGGTTATGCGTTCCCGTGGGGTATCGGTAAGTATTATCTTGCAGAACTTGGCACAGCTTAAAGCCTTGTTTGAAAAGCAATGGGAAAGCATTGTAGGTAACTGCGACGAGTTTTTATATCTCGGCGGCAACGAGCAAAGCACCCACAAATATGTGTCCGAGCTTCTCGGCAAGGAAACCATTGATACCAACACTTTCGGAAAAAGTACCGGTCGAAGCGGCAACTACTCCACAAATTATCAGATTAGCGGTCGAGAGCTTCTTACTCCTGATGAGGTTCGTATGCTTGATAACCAATATGCAATTCTGTTTATTCGTGGAGAACGCCCCGTTATGGACTTCAAGTACGACATCTTGAAGCACCCGAATGTGGCACTTACAACCGATGGAAAGGCTTCTGCATATAAACACGGCGAAGTGACCATCAAGCACTCATCAATTTCCGTTCTTTCTATTGACCCGGAAGAACTTCCGGAGGAAAGCTACGGAGAAACCAATTACGAACTTCTGTCCGATGAGGATTTTGAAGTGAATAAAAACTTATTTTAACGGAGGAAAACACAATGAACATTTTTAAGAAGAACAACGAAAAGAAAACTACTCAGAAGCTGCCTATGACCGGAAAGGTTCAGAAAGGCTTCCGTGCTTACTGCGCCGTAATCGCAGCAGCAACTCTTGTTTGCGGTATGAGCGTTACCGCTTTTGCCGCCAGCGACCCGATTACCGTAGTCAACAATCTGTCCGATTTCATCTTCGGTCTTATCCGTGCCATCGGTCTTATCCTGCTTGGCTTCGGTATCGTTCAGGTCGGTCTCTCTTTGAAGTCTCACGACCCGTCTCAGAGAGCCAACGGTTTCCTGACTCTTGCAGGCGGTATCATCATTACCTTTGCAAAGGAAATCCTTACCCTTATTACCGGTTAAGAGAACACAGTTATCAAACGGGGCATACCTGGCATTTCAGGTATGCCCTAATCTTAAAGGAGGTGCAAACAGATGAGTGATAACTGGGTAGTTCAGAACCTCGAAAATGCCCTTGAAACTTGGAACAGCAAGCTTTCGGAAATATGGCAGTTGCTAACCACTTCGCCGCAACAGTTCAAAGGCGGCAGTATTTGGTCGGTAATGGTGAATATCAACGGAGCAGTTCAGGCTATCGGTCTTGCCCTGCTTGTTCTGTTTTTTGTTGTCGGTGTGGTTCGCACCTGCGGAAGTTTTACCGATGTAAAGAAACCGGAACACGCATTAAAGCTGTTTATCCGCTTTGCCATTGCCAAAGGTGTGATTACCTACGGGCTGGAGCTTATGCTTGCCCTGTTCGACATCGTACAAGGTACGATTTCAACCATTATGACATCTGCGGGATTCGGTACGCCCAATCAAACAACTTTACCTGCTGAAATGGTAACAACCATTGAAAGCTGCGGATTTTTTGAAAGTATCCCATTGTGGGCGGTTACTCTTATCGGCGGACTGTTTATCACGGTCTTGTCGTTCATTATGATAATGACGGTGTACGGACGATTTTTCAAGCTGTATATGTACACTGCTCTCGCTCCGATACCGCTTTCCACATTTGCCGGAGAACCGTCGCAGAATGTGGGTAAGAGCTTTATAAAGAGCTACTGTGCCGTTTTGCTTGAGGGAGCAGTAATTGTACTTGCTTGTATCATCTTCTCCCTATTTGCTTCTACGCCGCCGGTAGTGAACCCTGACGCAGCAGCCGTTACTCAGGTATGGGCATATATCGGCGAACTGGTATTCAATATGCTTGTGCTTGTCGGTGCGGTTAAGATGAGCGACCGAATTATCCGTGAAATGATGGGCTTATAACGGGAGGTTCTCTGATGAAGAAAAACAAGAATAATAACGATAGATGGCAGGGCTATACGCCTGCCGACTGCGACTGCAAATATTGTGTGTATTACGGAGGAAAGAAAAACGGCAATGTGATTTGCCTTGCGGACACCTGCGTCTGCTCTGATGAAATCCGTCACGCAAAACAAGCATATCGCAGAGAAAGGAGCTTTTGATGGAAGTCAAAATTAACCGAGAGATACGAAATTACACAGAGTCAATGTTTTTTGGACTGTCGCTCAGACAGTTCATTTTTTCTGTCCTCGCCTGTGCGGTAGCGGTAGGACTTTACTTCCTCCTAAAACCGTACCTCGGAACAGAAACTGTATCGTGGGTGTGCATTTTGGGAGCTGCCCCTTTTGCGGCTCTCGGCTTTGTGAAATACAACGGAATGACGGCTGAGAAATTTATATGGGCGTGGATAAAGTCCGAGTTCCTTATGCCGAAAAAGCTGGTCTTTCATTCCACCAACACCTATTACGAATTGATGAAACCGACAATCGAACAAAAACAGAAGGAGGCTTATAAGAACAATGATTAAAACTCTTACAAACCTGTTAAAGCAGGACAAAGAAAAGTTCGTAGTACCAAAGGGCGTACAGGATTGTATTCCCATTACCGCTATTTATGATGACGGCATTTTCCGTGTAGGCAAGGACAAGTATTCCAAAAGCTTCAAGTTCACGGATATTAACTATGCCGTAGCGAGCCGTGAGGATAAGGAAGCAATGTTCCTTGAATACTCCGAGCTTCTCAACTCTCTTGACAGCGGAGCTACTACAAAGCTGACTATCAACAACAGACGGCTTAACCGTCTTGACTTTGAGAAAACCATTCTTATCCCCGAAACCGGCGATGAGCTTGATGTTTACCGAGAGGAATATAACAAAATGCTTCTCGACAAGGCAACCGGGGCAAATGCCATCGTTCAGGATAAATATGTTACTATCTCCATCAATAAAAAGAGCGTGGAGGACGCACGAACCTATTTTGCCCGTGTCGGTGCTGACCTGATTGCCCACTTTGCAAGACTCGGAAGCAAATGTGTGGAGCTTGAAACCGATGAGAGACTGAGAATTGTCCACGATTTCTTCCGTGTCGGGGAGGAAACCGCCTACCACTTCAATATTAAGGAAACGAGAAAGAAGGGACACGATTTCAAGGATTATGTTTGCCCCGATACAATGGAATTTGAAAAGGACTACTTCAAAATGGGAAACCGTTACGGGAGAGTCCTTTTTCTTCGTGAGTACGCTTCCTATATCAAGGACAGTATGGTAGCCGAGCTTACCGACCTGAACCGCAACCTGATGATGTCCATTGACATCGTACCTGTTCCTACCGATGAAGCGGTGCGAGAAGCAGAGAGCAGACTGCTTGGGGTTGAGACGAATATAACCAACTGGCAGAGAAAGCAGAATCAGAACAATAACTTTTCCGCTACCGTTCCGTATGATATGGAACAGCAGAAAAAGGAAATGAAGGAGTTCCTTGATGACCTTACCACTCGTGATCAGCGAATGATGTTCGCTGTACTCACTATGGTTCATACTGCGGACTCCAAAGAACAGCTTGATAACGACACCGAAGCTCTGCTTACTACGGCAAGAAAGCATTTGTGCCAGTTTGCCGTTCTCAAGTATCAGCAGATGGACGGACTGAATACGGCTATGCCCTTTGGAACACGCAAGATTGACGCATTCAGAACCCTTACCACAGAAAGCCTTGCGGTCTTTATTCCCTTCAGGGTTCAGGACATTTACCACGAAAACGGCATTTACTACGGTCAGAATGTCATCAGTAAAAATATGATTATTGCCGACCGCAGACAGCTACTCAACGGCAACTCTTTTATTCTCGGCGTATCCGGCGGCGGAAAATCCTTTGCGGCAAAGGGTGAAATTGAAAATATCATTCTTTCCTCCAATGCAGATGTTATTATCATAGACCCTGAGCGAGAGTATTCGCAGCTTGTAAAAGCTCTCGGCGGCGAAATAATCAATATTTCCGCTACTTCTCCGAGCCATATCAATGCGATGGATATGAACAAGGAATACGGCGACGGAGCAAACCCGGTTATCCTGAAATCCGAGTTCATTATGTCCCTTTGCGAACAGCTTATCGGCGGTACAAACCTCGGAGCAAAGCAGAAATCTATCATCGACCGTTGTACGGCAAGTGTTTACCGAGACTATCAGCAGAGAGGATATACCGGTACTGTTCCTACCTTGCAGGATTTTCGTGCGGAGCTTTTGAAACAGGACGAGCCGGAAGCAAAGGAAATCGCCCTTGCTATCGAGCTGTTTACTCACGGTTCTTTGAATACCTTTGCAAAGCCAACCAATGTTGATACGGATAACCGACTTATCTGTTATGACATTCTTGACCTCGGCAAGCAGCTTATGCCTATCGGTATGCTTGTCGTCCTCGACTCTATTCTGAACCGTATTACACAGAACCGTGCTAAAGGTAAGCAGACCTTTATCTTCATTGATGAAATCTACCTCCTGTTCCAGCACGAGTATTCTGCAAACTTCCTGTTTACGCTTTGGAAGCGTGTAAGAAAGTACGGCGCTTATGCCACCGGCATTACACAGAATGTGGACGACCTTTTGCAGAGCCATACAGCGAGAACTATGCTTGCAAACAGCGAGTTTTTGATTATGCTCAATCAGGCGTCAACCGACAGAATTGAGCTTGCAAAGCTCCTTAACATTTCTGACCTCCAGCTTTCGTATATCACGAATGTTGACGCAGGACACGGATTGATTAAGGTCGGCAGTTCGCTTGTGCCGTTTGCAAATAAGTTCCCGAAGAATACGAAGCTGTATAAGCTGATGACAACCAAACCGGGCGAGGGTGCATAACCCTTGCCCTATTCTGTAAATGAGAAAGGAAACACCTATGAAAAACAAAATCTATATTGCCATAATCTGTGCTTTCAGCATTGTATTTGCCGTCAGTTCAGGTTTTCTCATCAAGCACTATTGCGACTCTGCAAAGCAGGCTGAGATGTACGACAATCTGATTGAGGTTGTGGAGACCGAGCCTGAAGAAACCACAGAGCTGATGAACTACTCCGAAGAAAAGACCTTTATCCCGGAGTATCAGGAGCTTTATCTGCAAAATAACGATATGGTCGGCTGGATTAAGGTTGAGGACACAAAAATCAATTATCCCGTTATGCAGTCAAAGGACAACCCGAACTTCTATCTGAAGCACGGCTTTGATAAGGCATACACCGACTACGGCTGTCCTTATGTTCAGGAAAACTGCGATATGGAACTGCCAAGCGACAATATCATTATCTACGGTCATCATATGAACGACGGCTCTATGTTCGCCGGTCTTATGAAATTCAAGGACAAGAGCTTTTGGGAAAAGCACAAAACAGTATCCTTTGATACGCTGACCGATAGACAGACCTATGAAGTAATTGCCGTGTTCAAAACCGTAGTATATACGGATAGTCCCGACAGCTTCAAATATTATCAGTTCGTCAATGCGGACACCGCCGAGGATTTCACTGCCTATGTTGAGAAGTGCAAGAAACTGTCGCTTTACGAAACCGGCATAACCGCCGAATACGGCGACAAGCTCCTGACCCTTTCCACCTGTGAGTATTCCCGGACAAACGGCAGACTTGTTGTAGTGGCGAAGCTAATAAACGAATAATACAACAGGTAGTTCAGCCTGCATAGGAAGGAGGGATTGTATGGCTGATATTAAAACGAAAGACAATGCAAAAGGTACGATACGAACAATAGATAAGGCTGCCGTCGCAACCCAACGAATGAAGCAGGCGTATATCGCAACAAAAGAAAAGGCGGAGCGGTCGGTAAATGCCAACAGCAGTTCTGCCGAGGAATACGCTTCCGATAAACTGGAAAGCGGTATTGACGAGGTGTTTCACGATGGTGCCTATGCGTTTGACAAGGCGGGACGAAAGGGACTTGAAACCACAAAAGAGAATATCCGCACCGCAAAGGACGGTATTCAGCGTTTCAAGCAGCAGCGAGCCGAGCAGTCTTTGAGAAAACAGGCTTCGCAAAACACAAGCTCTGCGATTAAGACTGTCGATAAGGCGGAAAAGACCATAAAGCAGTCTGCCACTTCCTCCGGAAAGAAAACCATTAAGTTTGCCGGAAAAGAAGCAACAAAGACCGCACAGAAATCGGTTAAGACGGCTGAGCAGACTGCAAAGACTGCGATAAAAACCAGTCAGCAAGCGGCAAAAGCGGCACAGAAAACAGCTCAGGCGACAGTTAAGGCTTCGCAGAAAGCGGCACAGGCGGCAAAAGCCACAGCCAAAGCAACAGCCGCTACGATTAAAGCCGCAGCCAAAGCCACCATTGCCGCAGTAAAAGCAATCATAGCGGCGGTAAAAGGTCTTATTGCCGCTATCGCTGCCGGCGGTTGGGTTGCGGTGGTAGTAATTATTGTGCTATGTCTTGTAGCCTTGATTGCAGGTTCTGTGTTCGGTATCTTCTTTTCGGGAGAGGATTCCGGCACGGGAATGTCAATGCAGACAGTCGTTCAGGAAATCAATCAGGAATATGATGACCGATTGGAACAGGAAAAGAACTCTGTAAGCTATGATGTGCTTGAAATGAGCGGAAGCAGAGCTGTTTGGAAAGATGTTCTTGCGGTCTATTCTGTTAAAGTGAATACCGACCCCGACAATCCGATGGAGGTTGCTACGGTTGATGAAACCAAGAAGCAGCTACTGTCGGATATTTTTTGGGAAATGAACGATATTTCTTCCCGAACGGAAACGAAAACCCATACCGAAATCGAAGAAAGCGACGACGGACACGGCAACATCGTACAGACCGAAACCACAGTAACAGAAACTTTCCTGTATATCACGGTATCGCACAAGACCGTTGATGAAATGGCGGCTATGTACGGATTTAATCAGGAGCAGAAAGAGTATCTTGCCGAGCTGCTAAAGGACGAAAACAATCAACTATGGTCTCAGGTGCTTTACGGTATCGGATACAGCGACGACCAAATCGTAACGGTTGCCTTGTCACAGGTGGGTAATGTAGGCGGTCAGCCTTACTGGTCTTGGTACGGATTTGACTCCCGTGTAGAATGGTGTGCCTGCTTCGTCTCTTGGTGTGCTAACGAGTGCGGATATATCGACGCCGGTATTATTCCAAAGTATGCCGGCTGTGTAAACGGTGTACAATGGTTCAGAGACCGAGGACAGTGGGCAGACGGTTCGTATGAGCCTTCGCCCGGTACAATCATTTTCTTTGACTGGGAGGGCGACGGTGTGACAGACCACACCGGTATTGTTCAGAAATGCGAAAACGGTACAGTCTATACCGTTGAGGGCAACTCAGGCGACACTTGCAGAACCAAAACATACCCTGTCGGAAGCTCTGTTATCTACGGATACGGTATTCCGGCATATTAAAAAGATGGCTGCTCGTTTGAGTAGCCATCAAGTACATTATGAGAAATCAGGTATTTACTCAAGAACAAATATAACCTTCTGAAGCCTTTGTCCCAACAAGAGAAATATGCGGATATATACCATTGACAACATCTTCATAGAATTTACGACCGATTCTTGCAGATGTAACTCTATTTGTGAAAAAGTCTCTAAAGTGGTATGTGCCGGGTAATAATGAAGGAACAACAGCAACAATAAAAGCGTTATATTCATTTTGTTCCATTTTGTTAAGTTTTATCATCAGTGTTCACCTCCTTGTTGATAAGCCTGAATTTGTAAATGGAATTCTGAGTTGTTACTAATAGATTGTTCTTTTTAATATAATAATCATCACGGGAACTAATAATTCCCAAAGAAGTAATTGGTTTAAAATCATCGTCAACAGGATGCCAAACAAAGAATTGTCTGTTTCCATTCTTAAGAATATAGATAACACCGTCTTGACCTATATATCTATTTCTCCAAGATGTAGAATGTGAATTATTATTCTTATCACAAGACTCTATATATGTGACAAAATAGACATCAACAATTTCATCTGCCGTTTTCAAATAATCCATAACATTTTTTCTTTCGCTTGACTTTAGTATCTTTCATATTGCTTGATATTATTGTGTAAAATATCACATACTCTAAATCTGTCAGAACAGTTTTCTATTATGTTCTTTAAATATAGGCTTGACAAATAAAGGGTTAAGGAATATAATTAGATTCAGTATTAGACAAGGAGTTAATAAATATGCGGCAAGGTATTCTTAAATAAACTGTCAATTTGATAGTGGGAACAAAAAGTAGCAGTCCCGTTTCACTTTTAATATGGGGCTTAGTTTTTTGTACCCAGTTTAAGAATACTTTTATCATGTAATTTTATATGCCCGAAAACATATAAGTGTTTTGGGGCTATTGGAGTTATTTACCCAGTGATAGGAGTATTTATCACTGGGTATTTTTATGCCCTTTTTTGGGTGTTGATAGGAGGAAAATCACATGAAAATAATTAACTTAGGCATTCTGGCTCACGTTGACGCAGGAAAGACAACATTAACGGAAAGTTTATTGTATACCAGTGGTGCAATTGCAGAACTAGGGAGCGTAGATGAAGGCACAACAAGGACAGATACAATGAATTTGGAGCGTCAAAGGGGAATCACTATCCAGACAGCAGTGACATCTTTTCAGTGGGAGGATGTAAAAGTCAACATTATAGATACGCCAGGCCATATGGATTTTTTAACCGAAGCATACCGTGCTTTATCTGTCCTTGACGGAGCTGTTTTAGTCATTTCGGCAAAAGACGGCGTACAGGCACAGACGCGTATATTATTCCATGCGCTTCAGAAAATGAACATTCCGACAATTATCTTTATAAATAAGATAGACCAAAATGGAATCGACCTACAGCGTGTTTACCAAAGCATTAAAGACAAACTTACCAGTGATATGATTGTCATGCAGGAGGTTTCCCTGTCGCCCCAAATATCCATGACCGATATTTCTGATTTGGACAAATGGGATATGATTATTTCCGGAAGCGATGAACTATTAGAACGATATGTTGCAGAGGATTCTTTGGATATACAGGAATTACAATATGAAAAGTGCAAAAGAACCAGATGCTGCTCTTTGTTTCCTGTTTATCATGGGAGTGCAAAAGACAATTTAGGAACAGAAAAACTGATTGAAGCGGTTACAGAAACTTTCATTACAGAAACAGACGATATTCAGTCTGAATTATGTGGATATGTTTTTAAGGTTGAGTATACAGAGCGGAAAAAACGGCTTTCTTATTTACGCCTGTATCATGGGACGCTCCATTTACGGGATACCCTGCTGCTGTCAAAAAAGAAAAAAATAAAGATTACAGAAATGTGTATTCCGTCAAATGGTGAAATCGTCCCGGCTGACCATGCCTGTCCGGGAGAAATTGTTATTTTAGCTGATGATACTTTGAAACTGAACGACATTCTGGGAAATGAAAAACTCCTGCCTCACAAAACATGGATTGATAATCCCATGCCATTACTTCGGACAACGGTAGAGCCGCAAAAGCCGGAGCAAAGGGAAGCCCTGTTAAATGCCCTCGCAGAGATTGCTGATACAGACCCTCTTTTGCATTTTGACATTGATACTGTTACACATGAGATTATGTTATCTTTTTTGGGAAAAGTACAGTTAGAAGTTATTTGTTCGCTATTAGAAGAAAAATATCATGTGGGCGTGGCTATGAAAGAGCCTTCGGTTATTTATCTGGAAAGACCGCTTAGAAAAGCAGAATATACCATCCACATAGAAGTCCCGCCAAATCCTTTCTGGGCTTCTGTCGGGTTGTCCATAGAGCCGCTCCCTATTGGAAGCGGAGTGCAGTATGAAAGCAGAGTTTCACTTGGATATTTAAATCAATCGTTCCAAAATGCGGTTATGGAGGGGGTTCTTTATGGCTGCGAGCAGGGGCTGTATGGATGGAAAGTGACAGACTGTAAAATCTGTTTTGAATATGGATTGTATTATAGTCCTGTAAGTACCCCCGCAGACTTTCGGCTGCTTTCCCCTATCGTATTGGAGCAGGCTTTAAAAAAAGCAGGGACAGAACTATTAGAGCCATATCTCCACTTTGAAATTTATGCACCGCAGGAATATCTCTCACGGGCGTATCATGATGCTCCAAGGTATTGTGCAGATATTGTAAGTACTCAGATAAAGAATGACGAGGTCATTCTGAAAGGAGAAATCCCTGCTAGATGTATTCAAGAATACAGGAACGATTTAACTTATTTCACAAATGGGCAGGGAGTCTGCTTGACAGAGTTAAAAGGATACCAGCCAGCTATTGGTAAATTTATTTGCCAACCCCGCCGCCCGAATAGCCGTATAGATAAGGTTCGGCATATGTTCCACAAGTTAGCTTAACAGCTTGCAAAAGTCATATAAAATGAGATTTGAAAGGAGAATGTAACTTCATGTTTGCTAAAAATTCAAAGGCATATTCTGTCTACCTGCTGTTCCGATTTGTCTGTTCCCTGGCGGTTTCTATGTCCACAGTGCTTTCCATCGTGTACCACCTGGAGGTGGTGCAGCTGGATGCTTTCCAGCTTGTCCTGGTAGGGACGGTTCAGGAGACCTCCTGCTTTCTGTTCGAGATGCCCACCGGTGTGGTGGCGGATTTGTATAGCCGTCGGCGCTCGGTGCTGATTGGAATGTTCCTCTACGGCCTGGGCTTTCTGATGGAGGGTGCGCTACCGTGGTTCGCGACGGTTCTGCTGGCCAGGTTGTCTGGGGTTGCGGTGATACCTTCATCACCGGCGCTCTGGAGGCGTGGATTGCCTCGGAGGAAGAGGACAAACCCATAGACAAGGTGTTCCTGCGGGGCAGTCAAATGGGGCAAATCGGCGGCGTTCTGGGCGTGGTGCTGGGCACACTGCTGGGAAACATAAACCTGCAAATGCCTGTCATCTTGGGGGGCAGTTTGTGCTTGTTGTTGGGGCTGGTGATGGTTCGCATCATGCCAGAAACCAACTTCTCCCCTGCTATTGAGGAACGACAGGGCTTGCTTAAAGACTTTGTCTGCCTGTTCAAGCTCAACCTGGGCTTTGTGAAAGGCGCACCTGTGTTGCTGGCGCTCTTAGCAATCACACTATGCGGGGGACTTGCCAGTGAAGGCTTTGACCGGCTCTCCACCGCTCATTTTCTGGATGACACGGTAATACCCGTTATCGGGCCGCTGAACAGCGTCACTTGGTTCGGTGTTATCAGTCTTATCGGCAACGGCTTAGGTATTCTGGCTTCTCAGTTGCTCATCGCCCGCATGGAGAAAAAAGGGACTGTCAGCCGAACCAGTGTGGTCATGTCCACCAGCGCCGGGTATATCCTGTGCCTGGTTCTCTTCGCGGTGGGGCGGAGCTTTTGGTTCATGTTGTTGGTGTTCCTGCTGGCGGGGCTTATGCGCACCATCAAGGAGCCTGTGCTGGCCGCCTGGATGAACGACCATGTGGATGAGAAAATGCGCGCCACAGTCTTTTCCACCAGCGGACAGCTGGACTCTTTCGGGCAGATCATCGGCGGGCCTATTGTGGGGCTGGTAGCCCAGCAGGTGTCCATACCCTGGGGGCTGGTCTGTACCGCTTTCCTGCTGTTGCCCGCGCTGTTCTTAGTGCCGGTGGCGGGAAAGAAGCGGGATTGATATGGCATAGTTAAGTTTACTGACGAGCGGGAGATTACTTCCGCTCGTCTTCATTTAGTAGCGCAAAATTTGAGGACTCTTTATTTCCTTATTCGGTATAGCGGAGGCGGCTGTCAATTCGACATAATTTTCTTGTGATACTTTACCGTACATGAGCATTTGTTTCGTATTTGAAAGAACAAACTCACCAAATAAAAAAAACGATATTCGGGTGGGTTATTTTGTTATACCCTAAATTACCCTCTGAATTTGTTTTTAAATTTGGAGGGATTTTTTTATGTCCTTTTTTCGGGCAGTTATCTATCTGCTCATACGAAGCAAAATTTATCAATACATAGCATATCAGAGAACGGCAGGAAACCAGTTAAAAAAATTTCTGCCAGTGCAACGGTACTTCTCACCTTGAAAGTAGAAGTACAATCTCCATACAATAGAATTACTATTTCCTATAACCGTAAAGGTCACAGAGCCTTTGCGGTTTTTCTTTTGTCGATTTTTGTTGGAAAGTGCCGTAGGGCTGTTTCTGATATGCGGTGTCGTTCTCCGCCTCTCCATCTGGATTTTTTACATTTCAAAAATTCAGATGGGAGGTATTTATGGTGAAATATGCACCAAGAAAGGTATATATCAGAGAAAGTGGCGGCTATGTGGAATTATCCTACACGGAGTTCTGCCGTTGCAGGGAATCCGACCAGACCTATATGGACAAGCTGTTTATCCCCATTCAAGGCTGTCTGCTTGAAGTCGTGAGGGAGCAATACACAGACTTCTACCGTGACAAGGAACGGTGGCGTTATCTGCAAAAATTAGATACAAAGAATAGACTGCTATCTCTCGACGGATTTACGGACAGCGAGGGGAATCCTCTGGACTTTATCACTGATGAAGCGGTGGACATTGCAGAAACCGTTGTCAATGCGGTCATGGTGGACAGGCTGAAAGCCGCCCTGCCTTTGCTGTCGGATAGTGAACAGGAGCTGATACAGGCAATCTTTTTTGACGGACTTTCCGAGCGTGAAGTCGGGGCGAGGTTGGGCATAACCCAGAGCGTTGTAAACAAACGCAAAGCCAGAATCCTAATAAAACTAAGAAAGATAATAGAAAATTAAAATTTAAGGCGTTCAGCCCCTTGTTTTTTCCTTTGGGAAGATGAGGGGGCTTTTCTCTGCCCTCTCAATCAATTCTGATTGGAGGAAGTAAGAATGGCATACAACCACGGACGGGAGGACAGGAAATGGCGTATCTGGAAAGAAGCGGAGGAAAAGCTGCTGCGTGAGTGCGGCGTTGATGAAGCGACCATTGAGCAGATACGCATGGCGGACAGGGCAGACTTCAATTCCAACAGGCGGTTTTACCGATGGACGAATGACGTTGCGGAATATCTTGAGGACATGGCAGGCAGGGAGCGGCAGGCGGAAGTGGGTACGGTTGCGGAGTTACTGGAAGAGATTGAGAGCGAAAATCTCTATCAAGTATTAGTCACGGTGGACGGGCGTACCTTGAAAATCGTCCTGCTGAAAATGCAGGGGTATTCCACAAAGGAGATTGCCCCGCTTGTGCATTTGACGACTGGTGCCATCTATGCGAGGTTAGACCATCTGCGGAAGAAGCTGCGGAAAATTTTATAGCTTCTAAAACAGCCTGCCATCCTGCGGGCTACTGGGTGAGGGATGGAAATCCCCTCACTCATTTTTTGCAGGAGGACAACAGGATGGCATACAGGGTTAAGGCATGGGAAGAACCTATGAGTCTATGATGGAGGAACTGGAAGTAATAGAAATTCTTTCTACTGCTTATGATGGTGACGAATTTCCGGGTTATGAGAACATAAGATTGAGTTTTTCACAACTGGAAACGATTATTCGGAATAAACGCAGCGGTTGGCTTGATGCTTTGAGAAATCAAAAAGCAGTTTATCTTATAACTGATACCAGCAACGGAAAAATGTATGTTGGCTCGGCAACTGCTCAGTATGGAATGTTGCTTCAAAGGTGGACTAACTATATAGACAATGGACACGGTGGGAATGTTGAACTTAAACATATTGTTGACACCAAAGGGTTTGATTATATAAAAGCAAATTTTCAGTATTCAGTATTAGAAAACTATAACGCACGAATGGATGATAATTACATACTGAGTCGTGAAAAATGGTGGAAAGATACCCTTTGCACAAGACAATTCGGATATAATAAAAACTGATAAAAATTAGACCGTCAGATCTCATTCGAGACTTGACGGTCTTATATTTTTTTACTGTATTTAAGAAAATCGTTTTGGTGTTCCTGTTTGCGAAGTTGATAGCCTTGTGCAATCAGCGTATCTACTTTCAGAGCAATTAGGTTTATGTCGGAACACATTGCCCGTGCAATCTGCTGAATGTCATAGCCGTTTTCAATGTATTCCAAAATGGTGTCGTCCGGGAGCGAAGCCTGAGAAGCGAAGATATTTGCTTCATACTCCATACGGTTCTCTCTCATATCAAAGATGTTGAACTCTTTGAACCCGCCGACAGCAACCGCTTCTTGCCTGTGGAGAACATCGTGTCCGATTTCGTGCCATAGCACTATCTGTTCCACGACCGGGTGCATACCGTTTTTAAGGAAAACAAAGCGGTTCTTCAGAATGACCTTGTATGCTCCACGCTGCTTTTCAAAATCTCGGTAGATAATATTGATACCAAGCTCTTTTGCGACCTTGTACGGGTCACGAGTACCGCAACGGTCAATGAGCTTGTTGACGATTTTCACAATTTCAGCCGTAGTGTAATACCCCAATCCGGCTCACCTCCCATATTATAGTATATCGGATATTTACCCTATAATAAATTATAAACTATTGTGTGTCCCATATATTGGACTTAGTTCACTGTGAGGATTACTCGTCTTTGCGGTATTTCTTCGGGGTGTATTTTTTATTGTTCTTCTTTGCAATAAGATATGCTTCCTGAATAGCGTCAACCATTTCACGCATATCTTCGTCAGCCATTTCGCCGCCGGCAAACAGACCGGTAACTTCTGCAAGCAACTCCTGAGCCTGTCTTGCCCCTCTGCGTCCGTATTTATCCTCTACATCGGCGATGAAAGCGTCATCCTCAGACAGCAGATAATTCACATTTACATTTAATGCTTCTGCCAGCTTCTTGTATCTTTCCGTTCCTCTCGGACGGGATTTATCATTTTCATAAGAACAAATTACACGTCGGGTTACGCCTATTTTTTCAGCCAATTCATCCTGATTAAGACCGAGTTTAGTCCTCTCTGCTTTGACTTTTTCACCGAATGTCATCTTTGATTTCACTCCTTAAAAGAATATTTACAGTTTAACTTCTCATTTACTCTTGACAAGTACACTTAAACTGCGTATAATAAGAAACAGGAAGTTGAACTACTCATAGTTTACACTAAACTTCCCAAAATGTCAAGGGGGGTTCAAAAAATGTTACGAAGCATACTTCATTGTGATATGAACAACTTCTATGCCAGCGTCGAATGTATGCTCGACCCCGCATTGAAGAAATATCCGATTGCTGTCTGCGGCTCTGTGGAGGAACGACACGGTATCGTGCTTGCAAAGAACTACAAAGCAAAGGCTTTTGATGTGAAAACCGGGGACGCAGTATGGCAGGCTAAACAGAAGTGCAAGGACTTGGTTGTAGTGCCGCCCCATTATGAGGAGTATATCAAATACTCAAAGCTTGCGAGAAGCGTTTATGAGCGATATACCGACCAAGTTGAACCGTATGGTATGGACGAGTGTTGGCTGGATATTAGCGGGACAGAAAGCCTTTTCGGTTCGCCGGAAAAGGTGGCAAATGAAATTCGTGAAACGATGAAGTTTGAACTCGGCTTGACGATTTCTGTGGGTGTTTCCTTTAATAAGATATTTGCGAAGCTCGGCTCGGATATGAAGAAACCGGACGCAGTAACCGTTATACCAAAGGATACATTCAAAGAAAAGATTTGGGGACTTCCTGCCGCTGACCTGCTCGGTGTAGGACGGGCAACCCAGCGAGTGCTTGACAGCTATTGTATTCGTACCATCGGGGATTTAGCGAATAACGACCCTGAGTTCTTACGCAGAAGATTAGGAAAGAACGGAGTAGTTTTATGGAACTATGCCAACGGCAACGACCTTTCCCTTGTTGCCAAGAAAGATTTCGTTTCTCCTATAAAAAGTGTAGGACACGGTATAACAACAGTAGCAGATTTAGAGAAACCGGAGCAGGTGTGGCCCGTGTTTCTCGAATTAACCCAAGACATCGGACACAAGCTCCGTGTTCACGGACTGAGTGCAGAAGGTGTCGCAATACATATTAGAGACAACACGCTCAATACAAGGCAATGGCAGACGAAGATTGCACTTCCTACACAGTCTCCGATGATTATTGCAAAGACCGCTTTTCAGTTGCTTGAAAAAAGATATGGGTGGAATAACCCTATCCGTTCTGTGACAGTACAAGCCATAAATCTTATTCCACAAGACACGCCCCGTCAAATAGATATGTTTATGGACGCCGCAAAGCAGGACAAATTGGAGCGAATGGAAAAGTGTGTTGAAGAAATCAGACGGCGTTTCGGAAAGGACAGCATAAGGAATGGGGTTCTGTGTCAGAACTTGCGGCTACCACCGGAAAAAGCCGAAATCACTATGCCGACAGGTATGGTTGGTTAAGGAGGTCTAAATGTGATTGACGAAAAAGAGGTTACGGCTTATGTTACGATGCCCGACTGCTTTTTGCAGGGGTGCAGCGAAGATATTGTTATCTTTCGTGCGGACGGCGGAAACCATTTTACCGACTACGGTATATATGAGGGAATGTTTCTTTTCTTTGACCGGAAAAAACGCTTTAAGAAAGGAAGGCTTTCCTGTTACATCAATACTGCCGGAGATGACCGACCCAAGTACAGGGTGTCGGATAAGAACATCGACGGATACAAGCACTTGGGAAGATTAGTTTTGACTTTGAGAAATTACGAGGAATAAAAATGGAATCCGAAAGAAGAAAAGTTTATGTTGAAGTAAATGTAACACATAGACCTGATGGAACGGCTCGTCCGAACTTCATCAAGTTTGAGAATGATGAAAAATATGAGATAGACCGTGTAATTCAGAAATGCCGTGCGGCTTCCACCAAAGTCGGAGGAACCGGTATCCGCTACACGGTACAGATTTGCGGCAAGCCCACATTTCTGTTCGACGAAGAAAACGGAAAGTGGTTTGTAGAAGCAAAATCCTAATGGTAGGAGGTTTTGTAACTTGAAACATTTATCGAGATTTGACATCGAAGCGATTGCCGACAAGTATGTTCAGGCATATATGGCACTTCCCGATGTCCGTAACACACAAATATACAGAATTGACCCGGAGCATCTCTTGGAGAAGGTTCTCGGATTGAATGTCGAATACCAGCACCTATCTTATGACGGTAGTATTCTCGGAATGACCTCATTTACGGAAATGGGTGTTCAGGTATTTGAAGATGATGATAACGAAGCCTTTTTCTTTTTGGATGGAAAAACCGTTCTCGTGGAAAAGGACTTGAACTTTGACAGCAAGCTGAAAGGCAGAAAGAATTTCACCTTAATGCACGAGGGCAGCCATCAGATATTTAAGATGTTGTTCCCGAATGATTACGGTGTGACACAGAAATCTGCCGGAGTACATTATTACAAGGCAAATTCCGAGAGAAATAAGCCTATATCCGATTGGGAGGAATGGCAGGCAAATACGCTTGGAGCTGCTATCCTTCTTCCCGAAAACCTTATAAAGCAGGGAATGTATCTGTTCAGTCTTGGAGAAAAGATTGAGTGTCTGAACAAAATATACTATCCGAGCGTATATAAGAGATTTGATGCACTTGCGGATTTTTTAGGGTGTTCCAAAAAAGCACTTGCTATACGAATGAAACAGCTCGGACTTTTGAAAAAGGAGTATCTTGATAATCCTTTTGATTTGGTTACGGTTTATCCGGAGGTGAGCGAGCTATGAAATCGTTGGAACAAAAGATAATCGTAAGGTGCAAAAACTGTGGCTGGCGTATTTTTGACAAGGTAACAATGACAACAGGCGTGATTGAACTGAAATGTCCGAACTGCCACAGAGTAGTAGAGGTTGACCTATCCCTACGCAAGGGAACAGTCAAGTACAGATTAACAAGAAGTAGTAACAGAGCGAACAATTAAATATCGGACAGATGTACCGAGCCACGAGTCCTTGAGCGAAAGCTCTTGAGTCATCAAATTGCCGGACGCTGAGAATTAAGGGATAGAAATATCCTAATGTTCTTGGTGTCCGGCTTTTTTGTCGCTCCCGAAAGGAGCAAGACCGTGACATATAAGTGGCTGGCGTATATCGCCAAGTATCCGTAATCTCCGAATTTTTGATTTCAACCAAATTCAAAAATTCAAATTTAAGGAGATTACGACAATGACAAAACTTACATTAGAACAACAGGAATTATTATTTGCGAACGACTGCAAGCTCATTAACCTGCGGTATGAATATCACGGCTACACCGGCACGGAGAAATGGGCGATTGTAACAGAACTGGCGGAAGAAGAATTGTGGGTTAAATACCCTGATGTTATCCGTCGGTACACTCCGTTCATTCTGCTTTCTATGGCTCAGGGCGAAGTGATAACGGAGTATCAGAACTACGAAGCAAGAGAGAGAATGAGAAGGCTTCTTTTCGGACACGCATTTGACATCAATGACGGAGAATTTGAAGTGCATCATCCGGAATTGGCAGTCGATACAGACCCAATCGAAGAAATAATGCTGAAAGACAATATTAAGCGACTTCGGGAGGTTTTGTGTTACTTAAGCGAAACACAGAAACGCAGAGTTTTTAAGTATTTCTTCTACAACAAAACACTTGAAAAAATCGCAGATGAAGAAGGAGTCGATTTTACTTCTGTAAGGGAATCGGTAAACAGTGCAATAAAAAAGTTGAGGAAATTTTTCTAAAACACCCCCCAAAAACGCTCTCCCATTTCAAACAAGTGAAGGGGTTAATTCTAATCCGGATATGAATTACCTCAGAATAATCGAAAGCGAGGATTTACATATGAAAGAAAAAGAATTTAAGAATGTCAGATGGGGCGATATTTATTACTGCGACTTGGGGGTTACAAACGGTAGTGTGCAATCGGGAATGAGACCGGTTCTTGTGGTTCAGACAAATCGCTTAAATGAAAGCAGTCCTACGGTCGTTGTAGCCGCTATAACGGCTGTTAAAAAGAAAACGGCAATGAATACTCATATTGAGCTAAACACGGATTGTGGCTTAAAAGAGCCGTCGATGGTAATGCTTGAGCAGCTACGCACCGTGGATAAAGCCACAGAGCTTGATAATTTTGTCGGAAGAATTACCGACGCAGATAAAATCAGCGAAATCAAGCGAGGATTGAAATTTGCAGTCGGTATTCCCGTTAAACCCAAGACAGAGCGTAAAGGCATTGTACTAAGTCTTTGCCCTCGTTGCAGAAGCGAGTTTCAGTCTATCCCTGAAAACATTGTAAAAAGACTTGACCCCTTTCAGGCAGATAAAGAGATGTGCGATAAATGTCAGGTAGGATACGGCTATGACTATATGATTTTCAAAAAGAACCATCATCACGCTAAGGGAGGTGTTGACAATGTTTGAAGATAAGATTGAAGCAATGAACAAACTACCCAACGCTGTTGATGATAGTTCCGGCTTTGAGAAAAGAGTTTATACGGTAGAAGAAATAATGGATATTCTCAGCATTGGAAAGAACACTGCTTATGCTCTCGTCAACTCAGGCGTTTTCCATTTTGTAAAGGTCGGCGGACATTACAGAATTTCCAAGAAGAGCTTTGACCGATGGCTTGATAATATGGACAGCGAAAGCTCCGGTTGTCAATTATGCGATTAAACCAATCGCATAATTAACAAAAACTCCGATTTTCAGTACCATATAGCCAAGTCACTTGCTATATGGTAGTCAGAGTGGCAAATAAGAAATCGGGGGTAAACGGTAATGCGAAAGAAAATTGAAAAGAGCGATACTCGACTTCCTAATACATTCAGGCAGACTGAACCTGATATACGAGCATACACGGTAGATGATATACAGCACATCTTGAAAGTGAGCAGAACTACCGTCTATGAGCTGCTTAAAAGCAAGAAATTCCATAGCGTTCGTGTCGGAGGTCAATATCGAATATCTAAAAAGAGCTTTGAAAATTGGCTCAATGGCGAGAAAGGAGGTTCTGAAGATGGCATTTGTTAATATGTTCAATGACCGAGTGGAGCAGTTTAATCTCAGAGAGGAAAATGAACGCTTGGCAGAATTGTTCAGCGATGAAAAGCTTCAGGAGGAAGCACAGTGGCAAGCCTATTCTGTCAAGGAAATATCTCGGTTGTTTTCCATTTCCGAAGAAGAAGCACTGAAACTGATGAATTGCGGCTTATTCAAAACATACCGAGTCGGCAACGAATACAGAGCTTCAAAGAAAAGCGTTGAAGAAAATAAGAAAATCGTCAAGGCAGTTCTTACATATCAGGACAAAAAGACAATGTCTGTACCCGACGTAATGAGAATACTCGGTCTTGGAAAGACGGCTACATACCGACTCATCAATCAGTGCCGATTTAAGACCTATTTGGTACTGGGCAAAATGAGAGTTGATGTGGATAGCTTTGAAGATTGGTATGCAGGACAATTCCATTATGAGAAAGTAAACGGCGAAAGACCCGGTAAGAAATACGGCAAAACGCTCTCTCCTCTTACTGTTGCAAAGGTACTCGGCATTCCGAGAAGCACCGCAAATGACCTTATGAACGATGGCATTGTTGAGTTTATATGGGTTGACGGTAAACGCCGAATAAAAAGAGAAAGCTTTGATAAGTGGTACGCTTCGCAAAGTAAATACACTAAAGTTAAGGAAATCGAGGAGGTGGAGGGATATGTCGATTGAGGATAGAGTTCGTGAATTAAACGGCGGTACATATACAAAAAAGAGCTATTCCGTAGAGGAAGTTCAGTCAATCTTGGGTATTACCCGACAGACCGTATATAAGCTCATCAAACAGGGGTGTTTTCAGGCAGTAATGCTCGAAACCGGATACCGCATAATAAAGACCAGCTTTGATAAATGGCTGGATAATGAATAAGGAGGAACGACTATGGCTTCTATTGTAAAGAGAAAGAATCGATATTCCGTCGTTTATACCTACAAAGACGATGACGGAAACCAACATCAAAAATGGGAAACCTTTGATACAAACGCAGACGCTAAAAAGAGAAAAACTCAAATTGAGTTTGAACAGCAAAGCGGTACATTCATCATTCCTAATGCTACGACAGTTGCGGATTTGCTTGAAGAATACTGCTCCGTGTACGGAGTAAATAACTGGGCAATGTCAACCTACCGTTCAAAGAAAGGGCTTATGTATAATTACATCATTCCGCTTATCGGCGATGTGAAACTTGATGAACTGACTCCGAGACTTATGGATAAATTCTATCAAAGCCTTCTGAAAGTTAAGACCAAAGTGGTACAGAATAAAAAAGCCTAAAAATGAGTATCTGACCGTACATACCGTAAGAGAAATCCATAAGTTTTTAAGGAGTGCCTTTAATCAGGCGGTAAAATGGGAGTTGATGACAAGAAACCCGGTTCTCAATGCAACGCTCCCGAAAGAGGAACATCAGAAACGAGAAATATGGACAGCAGAAACTCTTATGCACGCTCTTGAAGTGTGCGATGATGATATTCTCGCATTAGCCATCAATTTATCCTTTGCCTGTTCACTCCGTATGGGTGAAATGCTCGGTCTTACTTGGGATTGCATTGATATTTCGGAGGAAAGCCTGAAAGAAAACAACGCTTCCATTTTTGTAGATAAAGAGCTTCAGCGAGTAAACAGAGATGTAATGGAGGTGCTTGATAATAAGGACATTATCCGTGTCTTTCCGAGAACTCTGTCAAATACAAATACCTCCCTTGTTTTGAAAACGCCAAAAACTAAAACAAGTGTGAGAAAAATCTTCTTGCCGTCAACCGTAGCTCAAATGCTGTTAGAGAGAAAAAAGCAGATTGACGAAATGAAAGAGCTTTTCGGTGATGAGTATTTGGATTATGACTTGGTATTCTGCCATTCGTCAGGCAGACCGATGGAAGGTCAGGTAATCAACCGTGCTTTGAAAAAGCTGATACAGGACAACGACTTACCCGATGTGGTATTTCACAGCTTCCGTCACGCAAGTATAACCTACAAGCTGAAATGGAACGGCGGCGATATGAAATCGGTTCAAGGCGACTCAGGACACGCCCGAATGGATATGGTTGCCGATGTTTACAGCCATATAATCGACGAGGACAGGCGATATAACGCACAGAAGTTTGAGGAACAGTTCTACAACGCTAAAGGTCTCAAAAATGCGGAAGAAGGTAAAACTGCTCCAATGCCCAAGTTTGAAACTTCGGTTGAACTCCTTGACCCAATGGCAGAGGTTCAAAAAGAGAGCGAAGTTGAAAAAGAAAAGCCTGCTGAGAACAGTACAGATGAAAACGCCGCCTTGCTCACAAAACTGTTATCAAATCCGGAAACAGCAGCATTATTAAAGGCTTTAGCGAAAACAATTTAGTCATACAAAAAAGGCAATCCGTCAGGGTTGCCTTTTGTAATTCCTGAAAAATCTTGAAATCAAGAAGAAAAACCATTATAATATTTGAACACAGATTATTGATTTGCATAAGAGAATGCGTAAACTTCAAATGCGTTTCCTGTGATTTATGGGCTACAGATTAACTCAATGATGTTTCCCATATTTCTTTGCATTTGCTAATACCCTGCTAAAAGGAAGGCAAAAAACCACGAAAAATTAGCAGGTTTTGGACGAGAATTTACTAACAGTGAAATCCCAGAAAAGCCAGTAAAATCAAGGATTTTCGGGGATTTGTAGGGAGTCAAAAATGCCCTCGGGGGCTTCTCCTAAGGGTTAGTCACCAGTTCGACTCTGGTCGGGAGTACCACGTCGGAATGGACTACGCTCCATTCCGATTTTTCTATGCAGAAAAATCAGTCATAACACTGCGTTATTCCTCCTTGGTCGCAAAAACGCCCGCTCGGTTCACCTGTTCGCTTGTAAACGCACTCACGACGGCTCACAGTCGCTGCCACCTTTTTGCGAGAAAGTGCCTGTGGCACAAATGGTTCAAAACGGACTACGCTCCATTCCGATTTTTTTATTTCCCAATAATAGATTGTTCCCAAATTTGTTTTCGACGCCAGGTGGTAGGGGGAACACCGAATTGTTTTTTGAAAGTTTTGTTAAAGATATGAGTATCATAGTAGCCCACGCTTTGGGCAGTTGCGGTCACGGACGCGTTTGTGTTTTTTAAATACAATGCCGCGGTATTCATTTTAAGTGAAATAATAT
The DNA here is from genome assembly GCA_003460745.1 of Firmicutes bacterium AM55-24TS. Taxonomy (GTDB): domain Bacteria; phylum Bacillota; class Clostridia; order UBA1381; family UBA1381; genus Hominilimicola; species Hominilimicola fabiformis. Next base: position 15,223 of record QTVU01000007.1, on the reverse strand, counting down.
AGTTTTGCGGACTTGTTTTTTTATATTCGTTAAAAAGTCTTGTCAGATAACTTCTGTCAATTCCGATATATTTTGCGACATCCGAAACGGATATTTTTTTATGAACATTTGTTTTTATAAATGTTTCTGCTTTTTGAATATATTCTTCGGCATTGCTGACGGTATTAATTTGTTCGCCGTTGGTAAGGCAGTAAATGAAATTCCAAAATTTTTGCATGAGCAATTCAAAACACATTTCTCCGGACGAAATAATATTACAGAGTGCATTGCCGATCGAATTATTTTCATCATCGGTATAAATCGGTGTGCTTTCATTAAGACTGACAGACTTTAAAATTGACTGCGACATACTTCCGTTAAATTCAATCCATCGATACAACCAAGGGTCGCTGTCATCGGCTTTATAATATGTAAGCTGATTTGGCGATATAAGGAACATCTGCCCTTTATGAAGATGATATGTGTTATTTTCTGTTTGAAAAATACCTTTACCGCTGTAAATATAATGCAACAGATAGTTACTTCGTACACATGGTCCGAACGAATGATTTCTATTGCATTGTTCTTCGCCGTATTGTACGGGATAAATATCGGTAGGAATAAACTTTGTATATGCGTAATATGTATTTATAAAACAATTCATTTTACTCAACTCCTATTTGTAGAATATCACATTTAGACACATACTGTCAACACTTTGATATTCTGTTTTCGTAAATAAAGTGATATTATAATATCACAAAAAACACAGGAGGATATAAAAATGATTGTCAGAAACGGAAAAACAACGCACCTTATCGGCAGAGATATAAGTTATATAATGTTTGAAAATGAGGACGGAGACCTTTTGAATTTTCATTTCGGAAAAAAGATAGCGGATATTGATTATTCGCAAATGAAAGAAGAATGGGAAGAAAAGTGGGGGTTTGTTTCAAACAGATTTTGTCTTGACAATTATCCGCAGGAATATCCGTCTTACGGCTATTCTGACTTGAGAAATCCGGCATATCAGGTTGTAAATAAATTTGGAAATGCAGTTTCAAGACTGGCAGTAAAAGACTATATAATTCATAACGAATGTGCGGTTCAAACCGACGGTATGCCTTGTCTTTTCAATAAGAATAAAAAAGCTGATACGCTTGAAGTTGTATTATATGATGAAATTATCGACTTGGAAGCGCATTTGTATTATACGGTATTTGACGAGTACAATATAATCGCCAGACATACTGTAATTATAAATAAATCAGACAGCGATATTAAGCTTTTGAGTGCGTATTCGGCAAGTATTGATTTACCTATGGACGACTATGAAATGATACATTTTGCAGGTTCGTGGGGACGTGAGAGAGCAATGCACAGAACAAAGCTTGAAATGGGAATGAAAGCTGAAGTTGAAAATGCAAGAGGCGGAAGCGGACATCAGTTAAATCCGTTTTCAATGATTACTTCGGTCGGCACGGACGAAACACATGGCGAAGTTTACGGATTTTCACTTGTATACAGCGGTAATCATTCCACAGTTGCAAAAATAGACCAATTCGGCAATTTAAGAGTACAACAGGGAATTAATCCGCATCAGTTTGAATGGATTTTAAAACCGAACGAAAGCTTTTGTACACCGCAGTCGATAATTTGTTATTCCGACAGCGGTATCGGTGCTATGACAAGAGAGTATCACGACGTTTTCAGAAATAATTTGATGAGAAGTAAATGGGTAAACAAAAAACGTCCTATCCTTATAAATAATTGGGAGGGTACATACTTTGATTTTACCGAAGAAAAGTTACTTCAAATGGCTGAAAAGGCTCATAAGGCGGGTATTGAGCTATTCGTGCTTGATGACGGGTGGTTCGGAAAGAGGAACAACGATACGTGCAGTCTGGGCGATTGGAAAGTTAATTATGATAAATTACCGTCGGGTATAGACGGATTGGCGGAAAAAATAAATAAAATCGGTATGAAATTCGGTTTGTGGTTTGAGCCTGAAATGATAAGCCCCGATTCGGATTTGTACAGAGAACATCCTGATTGGGCAATTCATATTGATGAAAGAGAGGGAGTTCAGTCAAGAAATCAAATGGTGCTTGATTTGAGCAGAGATGAGGTTTGCGAATATGTCATAAATGCGGTGAGCGATATACTTGCAAATGCAAATATTGAGTATGTGAAGTGGGATATGAACAGACAGCTTACAGATATGCCAAGATTGGGATATAACCACGAATACACGCTGGGTTATTATAAAATAATGTCCGCAATAACCGAAAAATTCCCTAATATTTTATTTGAGGGTTGCAGTGCAGGCGGCGGAAGATTTGACGCAGGAGTGCTTGCATATATGCCGCAAATATGGACGAGTGACAATTCGGACGCAATAGCAAGACTTAAAATGCAGTATTCGACTTCAATGTGTTATCCTGTTTACAGCATATCTTCTCATGTAACCGCATCACCAAATCATCAATGCGGACGTGTCACGTCATTAAAAACGAGGGCGGATGTTGCATATTGCGGAACATTCGGATATGAGCTTGACGTTACAAAGATGTCCGATGAAGAATTTGAAGAAATCAAAGCACAGATTAAATTTGAAAAGAGAATACAAGACCTTATGTGTAACGGTGACTTGTACAGATTGATAAATCCGTATGAAACGAATTATTGCAGTTGGGAAGTGGTTTCAAAGGATAAAAAGCATATATTTGTTATGGCTTGCAAAGTGCTTGCGGTTGCACAAACAAAGAGTGAAAAAGTTAAATTACAGGGACTTGATACGAATAAACAATACAGAAATATATTTACAGGTAAAGTTTACAGCGGTGATTTTCTGATGTATCACGGTATCAGAGCAAATTATGAAATGAAAGATTTTTCAACTGTTGTATTTGAATTTGCAGAGATATAAAATAAAGGCTGATGACAAAAATCATCAGCCTTTTACTATTCAACTATTTTTCCGATAACAATTCCGTTTTCGTTTCTTTCAAGAAGAACATTTCTGAATTGGTCGTTTAAATCTATATCGGACGGTGCGTGGACTGTAATGTAATTATCTGTTTTACCCTCAAAAAGTCCGTCTTTTGCAGGTTGTTCAAAAAGTACACGCATTGTTTTGCCTATAAAACGATTTATAAATTCATCACGCGTTTTCTGCGTTTCGGCGATTATTATTTTACTTCGCTTTTCTTTTACGTCAGGTGAAATTTGGTTTGGACGTTTTGCGGCTGGTGTTCCGCGGCGTTGCGAATATTGGAAAACATGGGCATCGGCAAATTTTATATTGCGTACAAATTCAACTGTTTTATTAAATTCTTCATCACTTTCATCAGGAAAACCGACCATTATATCGGTAGTGATTGCAACATCGTCAAATGCCTCTCTTAAACCGTCCACAATGCCTTTAAATTGAGCGGTTGTATACTTTCTGTTCATACGTTTTAATGTTTCGTCACAACCTGATTGGAGCGATATATGGAAGTGGTGACACAGCTTTTTAGAATCCTTAATACTGTCTATAAATTCCTGATTTAAAGTCATTGGCTCAATAGAAGAAAGACGTATACGCTCAACGCCGTCAATCTTGTCAACGTCCATAATTAAACTTTCAAGAGTTGTGTTGCCGAGATCGACACCATATGACGCAACATGAATACCGACAAGGATAATCTCTTTAAAGCCGTTGTGTGCAAGCTCCTTGATTTCTCTTACAACATCATCTTTTGCTCTGCTGCGAACAGGACCTCTGGCATAGGGGATAATGCAGTAAGAACAAAATTGATTGCAACCTTCTTGAATTTTAATAAATGCACGGGTTCTGTTTGAATATTGCTTTATTTGAAGTTCTTCAAATTCGTGGTTACTCATTATATCCGAAACGTGATTAATGTTTGATTCGGTGTTAAGTTCTTCAACAAGCGTAACAATGTTCTTTCTGTCTTTTGTGCCGAGTACAAGATTAACACCCTCAATGGCAAGAACTTCGTCAGGTGCGGTTTGAGCATAACAGCCTGTAACGGCTATAACTGCATTCGGATTAAGTTTTTTTGCACGACGAATAATTTGACGTGATTTTCTGTCACCCATATTTGTTACGGAACAGGTGTTTATAACATACACGTCCGCAACTTCGGTAAATTCTTTTATTTCATAGCCGCTATCGGCAAATAATTCCGCCATAGCCTCTGTTTCATATTGATTAACCTTGCAACCAAGTGTATAAAATGCTGCTTTTTTCATCTTTTCAACCTTTCAAGTATATCTTTTGACAATATCGTTAAAAATACCTTAACGACATTAGTATTATTATATAAAATTTTTTTTAAAAACGCAATAGCTATTGACTTTTTCAGAAAAAAATTGTATTATAGGTAATGTAAGAGATTACATATACAAATAGGCTTCACGCATGAAATAAGGAGGAATAAAATTATGAAAACATTTGATTTATTACTAAGCTCTATTAATGACGTAAAAGATTTCGTGAATATCGTAAGTAAGTATGACTTCGATGTAGACTTGACATCAGGTAGATATGTCGTTGATGCAAAATCTATCATGGGTATCTTCAGCTTGGATTTGTCTAAGCCTATTAAGGTTGAAGTACATTCTGATGACTGCGATAAGTTTATGGAAGAACTTGATAAGTTTATCATTAAATAATGTAGCTTGAAAATTAAGCGTCCTTTAAGAAAAAGGGCGTTTTTCTTTTGAAAACAAATTTTAAGAGGAACGTTTTTGATGCGTTCCTCTTTTTCGTTTATTCCTGTTCATTTAATTGTGACGGAGTTTCAAGGGTTATGTGACCGATTTTTGCACCGCGCAGTTCGTCAAGTACCATATTTGCGGCACGCTCCATATCAATTTCACCGCCCGAAATAACAAAGCCGCGTTTTTTACCGATTTTCTCCAACACTTCATATCCCTTAAGCCCCTCGACCGTATCAAGTTTGTATCGTGTACAAAGTTCGTTCGGATAATTGTCACGTAGATAATCGCATAGGGAATAGGCAAGAAGTTCAGTGTTCATTATTTCGTCTTTTATAGCGCCTGTGTAAGCAAGTTTTACGGCAACTGTTTGGTCCTCGAATTTCGGCGGAAGAATACCGGGAGTATCAAGAAGTTCCGCGTCACCTTTAATTCTAAGCCACTGCTTACCGCGTGTAACACCCGGTTTGTCGCCTGTTTTTGTGCTTGCCTTACCGATAAGACGGTTTATAAGACTTGATTTTCCTACATTCGGAATACCGACCATCATTATTTTTAAAGTTCGGTTTCGACCTCTTTCTCTTTCACGGTCAATTTTATCCTGTATAAGTGCGCGAGCCTCTGCAAGCACCGTATTAATGCCCATACCTGTCGTACAGCTTATCGGAATAACCTTAAGACCTTGCTCTGCATACCAATCAATCCACAGTTTTGTTCTGTTTTTATCTGCAAGGTCGGCTTTATTTAAAACAAGCAGTCTCGGTTTGTTTTTTATAATATCGTCAAAATGTGGATTACGTCCCGAAAAAGGAATACGCGCGTCCAATATTTCAACAACAACGTCAATTAATTTAAGATTTGCCTCAATCAAACGGCGTGTTTTCGCCATATGACCGGGATACCATTGTAAATTCTGCATAAGTACCTCGTTAATTATTTAGTAAGACCTATATCCGATAAAGGCCATATTCTGACTTGTGACTTACCTAAAATTGCTTTGAAAGGAACTTGACCTAGTTCTGATGAACGGCTGTCCTTACTGCGGGTTCTGTTGTCACCCATAACAAATACACAGTCATCGTCCACGGTGATAGGATATTCAACGGTAGGATCTATTGAAGTTGTCAAACCGTCATAATAAGGCTCGTCAAGCATTTCGCCGTCAACATATACTTTACCGTCAACCAAGTCTATTGTTTGACCCGGCATGGCGATTATTCTCTTAACATAATACTTTTTCTTAAGATTTGAAGGCATACTGCCTTGTGCAAAGAATTTTTCAAATGAAGAAAGTTCTTCTTTGTCTTTTGATTCAGCCAATCTGTCAAGGTATTCTTCACGGTTTTTGTATTCACTGTCAAGAATGATAATATCACCTTGTTTCGGAGTGTAGCCGAGTTTTGTAACTATAAGTCTGTCGTTATCTACAAGTGTAGGGAACATACTTGAACCGTCTACACGTACAATGTCAAATATAAAGCCTTTGATAAGCATAGCAATTACTATTGCGATAGCAAGTGTATATACCCATTCCCAAATTTCTCTTGCAAGGCTTGTCTTTTTATCTTCCTTAGCGGTTGCTTTTGTTACGTTTTCGTTCTTTCCTTCTTGTTCACTCATTTTTTCTTCCTCCTGACATACTATATAAAATGATTATACTACATTTATATTCAAGTTACAATGAATAAAATGTTAATTTTTAAAGACAAAAAAGGGGACACCGAAATGCCCCTTTTCGTATTATAAGGAAATTAGATTCTTTCCTTAACTTTTGCTGCTTTACCAACTCTGTCACGAAGATAGAATAGTCTTGCACGTCTAACTTTACCTTTTCTTGAAACTTCAATCTTTTCAATGTTAGGTGAGTTAACAGGCCATGTTTTTTCAACGCCTACGCCGTAAGAAACTCTTCTTACTGTGAAAGTTTGAGCGATACCGCCGCCCTGTACTTTGATGATTGTACCTTCAAACATCTGAGTTCTTGTACGAGAACCTTCGACGATTCTTTGGTAAACCTTTACGTTGTTACCAACTACAAGTTCAGGTAAATCTGTTCTGATTTGGTCTTTTGTCAAAGCGTTAATGATTTCTTGTGTGTTCATCATTAAATCCTCCTTAATAATCTGGGACATTCGTGCCGACCGAGGCAGAGGACTATCCGTAATAACTACAAAATTATACCACAGTTCAAGCGTAATTGCAAGCTTTTTTTGAAAATTTTTTCGACATATTTAAAAAAATCTTGCGTATTTATAAAATAGCACTCTATGAAAGGGATAAAATTATGAAATTTAAAACTGTTGTTATAACAAAAAAGAAACTTATCATAGCCGTAGTGGGTATTTTGTTTTTAGGCGGTATTATTACGGCGGTGAGCTTAATTCCTCCCAAAACGGCGAATGTGTTTAATTATCAAAATGAAATATATGAAGATATACTTGCCGAGGGTCTGCCGAATAATAATGAAAAGACATTCAGCTTAAAGGATTTTGCAAAGAAAATATTAGGGTTTGATATTGAAAATCCGGAAACAATAATAAGTGAATATTCATCGGTATTTGACGGGACAACCTCACAGGCGGAGCAGGAGAATACAAGTGAAGAATTTGCGGAAGACAGTACGGAGCAGGGAGAAGAACAAACGGAGCAAACACCTGATACAGTACAGGAAGAAGTAACAATGCCCGACAAATCACAAATTTGTACGGCGAATAATTTAAAGCTGAACAATGCAACAACATATAATGTGGACGTAAATGCCTTGTGCGCAGAGGAGTTTTCAATAAACACAGATACAGACGGACCGAAAGTTCTTGTTGTACATACGCATACAACGGAATGCTATGACGGCGACCAGATGAACGGTGAAACAGAAAGAAATACGGACGAGAGTATGAACGTGGTTGCGGTAGGTGACGAGATATGCAGGGTGCTTGAAGAAAACGGCATAAAGACGGTACACGACACAACGTATCACGATTATCCGTCGTATCAAGGATCTTATACAAGGGCGTTGTCAACGATAGAAACACAGCTTAAAAACAATCCGTCAATAGAAATTGTACTTGACGTACATCGTGACGCATTTATTTATTCGGACGGCTCAAAACTTGCGGTTACGTGTGAAGAAAACGGAATATCGACCGCACAGGTTATGCTTGTTGTCGGTACGAACAGTATGGGATTGTGGCACGAAAATTGGCAGGAAAATTTGAAGTTTGCGGCTAAAATTCAAAATGCGGCTGAAATAATGTATCCCGGAGTTATGCGACCTATTAATCTAAGAAAAGAACGATTTAACGAGCATATGACTAAAGGAAGTTTGATTTTAGAGGTCGGAAGTAACGGAAATACTCTTGCACAGGCGAAAGAGGGCGGAAAAGATGTTGCAAGAGCGATTGCGGCAGTGCTTAATGCAAAATAATCGTTGCACAGACAGGCGATTTGTGATATAATAAAAAATAATTATCGAATATTTTAGGAGAGAAAATATGTCAAACGAAAGACAGAGTAAAATCAGAAATTTTTGTATAGTAGCACATATAGATCACGGTAAGTCAACACTTGCCGACAGATTGCTTGAACTTACGGGAGAAGTTTCGGAACGTGATATGGAGGAACAGCTCCTTGATAATATGGATTTGGAACGTGAGAGAGGTATCACGATTAAGGCACACGCTGTTACACTAAAGTATAAGCGTGATGACGGAGAAATTTATACTCTTAACTTAATTGACACACCGGGACACGTTGACTTTAACTATGAAGTTTCACGTTCGCTTGCGGCGTGTGAGGGAGCGATACTTATTGTTGACGCGTCACAGGGTATCGAGGCACAAACACTTGCAAACACATATCTTGCAATCGACCATGACCTTGAAGTTGTACCGGTAATCAACAAAATAGACCTGCCGTCTGCACAACCCGAGATGGTAATAAACGAAATCGAGGATGTTATAGGAATACCTGCGGAGGACGCGCCTCAAGTATCGGCAAAGACAGGTCTTAATGTGGAATCTGTACTTGAAGAAATTGTTGAAAAAATTCCGTCACCGACAGGTGATGAAAATGCACCGCTAAAGGCACTTATATTTGACTCTTATTATGACAGCTATAAAGGCGTTATTGTTTATGTAAGAATTAAAGAGGGAACAGTTAAACCTGGTGACAGAATAAGAATGATGGCGACCGGTGCTGAATTTGACGTTGTTGAAGTCGGCGTTATGCACCCTGCCGGACTTGTGCCTAATAAGGGATTGGCGGCAGGCGATGTCGGATATATTGCGGCAAGCATTAAAAATATTCAAGATACGCGTGTCGGTGATACGATTACAACTGTTAAAAATGCGGCGGCAGAGCCGTTGCCGGGATATAAAAAGGTTAATCCTATGGTGTACAGCGGTATCTATCCTGCCGACGGTGCACAGTATGAAGATTTAAAGGACGCATTGTCTAAACTACAGCTTAATGATGCGGCACTTATGTTTGAACCGGAAACATCTGTTGCACTTGGTTTTGGATTCAGATGCGGATTTTTGGGACTTCTTCATATGGAGATTATACAGGAAAGACTTGAAAGAGAATATAATCTTGACCTTGTAACAACAGCACCGAGCGTTATATATAAGGTTTATAAAACGAACGGTGAAATGGTGTGGGTGGATAACCCTACAAATCTTCCCGATCCTGCAGAGATTGATTATATGGAAGAACCTATGGTTAAGGCTACGATTATGGTACCTAAAGACTATGTCGGCAATGTAATGGAATTATGTCAGGAAAGACGCGGAATATATAAGGATATGACGTATATGGACGCGTCAAGAGCGGAGATATTCTATGAACTTCCGCTTAATGAAATTATATACGATTTCTTTGACGCGTTAAAATCAAGAACTAAAGGTTATGCGTCATTTGACTATGAACTTTGCGGATATACACGCAGTAATCTTGTTAAACTTGATATTCTGCTTAACGGTGAAATGGTTGATGCACTTTCGTTTATTGTTCATAAGGACAGTGCATATTCACGCGGCAGAAAAATGGCTGAAAAACTTAAAGAGGCAATTCCTCGTCAGCTTTTTGAAGTGCCTATTCAAGCGGCAGTCGGTTCAAAGATTATCGCTCGTGAAACTGTTAGAGCAATGCGTAAGGACGTGCTTGCAAAATGTTACGGCGGTGATATTACGCGTAAAAAGAAACTTCTTGAAAAACAAAAAGAGGGTAAAAAGCGTATGCGTCAAGTCGGTAGCGTAGAAGTACCGCAAGAGGCGTTTATGTCTGTATTGAAATTGGATGACTAATGCGAAAACAAGCGACAATGAAAAAGTCGCTTGTTTTTTTTATAAGATAAAATGTAAAGCGTACTTGACTTTTTACAAAATAATGATATAATAAAAATGTAAAGCGAACTATACATAAAGGAGTGGTAATTTGAATAATAGAATAAAAGAACTGCGAAAACAAAAGAAAATAACGCAGGATGAATTGGCAAAAGCGGTTGAAGTAACACGGCAAACGATTATATCACTTGAAAACGGCAAATATAACGCGTCACTTCAGCTGGCGTACAAAATATCAAGGTATTTCGGAACCAATATTGAAGATGTATTTATTTTTGAGGAGGAATAGTGATGAAATTTAAAAATAAGCTGAAAATGCGATTAGGTATAGCAATTGTTTATGTAATTATCGGTGTATTACTTGTAGTTTTAACAAGTATCGGAATAATAAAAAATGAAGCGATGCTTGTTTTCGGAACGGCATTCGGTGCTTGCGGTTTGGTGATGATAGTAAAGAATATCAGAATTTTTAAGAGTACAGAGAACTTCATAGAGAAAGAGATTGCAGAAAAAGACGAACGTAATATAATGATTTGGACAAAGGCGAGGAGTTTGACATTTAGCGTGTATGCCGTTATAGCCGGAATTGCGATTATAGTATTGTATACAGTGAATATGGAATATGCGGCACAAGTGATTGCGTATAATTTGTGTGGCGTTCTGGTTATATATTGGATTTGCTATTTTATAATAAGAAATAAATATTAAATATGGACAAATTCAAAGAAATTTGGTATAATATGTTTAAATAATTATTCGATAGTGGGGGATAAGATATGTATTGTAATAATTGCGGAACAAAAGTACCCGATGATGCGACTTTTTGTCCTAATTGCGGAAACAATATGCAATCACAAAAACAGTTAAACGGTATTAAAAATGATTTTTCTAAAAATACAAACGGTAATAAACATTCAAAAAAGAATAACAATAACACTGCGTTGATAGTTGCTATTATAGTTGCAACATTGATTGTATTCATATCAGCCGGCTTGATAATGTTTAATGTGATGTCAGGGAGCAGTCCTTTTGCACCGAAAGCAACATCAACTCCTATGCCGACACCGATGCCGTTGCCGACTGCGACACCGACACAAATGCCGGAAGTTACACCGCAAATTATATATGTGACACAGGAGCCGCAACAAGCTAATGTACCGCCTCAACAGCCAAGACAGGATACAGGTGTTGTAGCACATCCAAGTTATACTATGTATAACAGCAGTGCATATGGTTTTAAGTGCAGTTATCCGTCGCATTTTGTAGTATACAATGACGGAAAAGCTGAAACACTTTATTCTGTGGAAGCACCTGACGGCTCGGCAAGAGAAATTATAGCAACAAAGTCGGCGGCAGATACCTCGGTAGGAAACGAATTGAATTTCTATATTCAAAATCACGTAGGAAATGTGACGTATAAAACATCGGGAGCGGATTATTTTGCGGTAACGGTTAATGACGGTATAACGGAATATTATAAGTATTGTAAGTTTAGAAACGGTAATATGTATTGGTTTGAATTTATATCACCTCACGCATATCACGATATTTATGATGTCTATATAAATGATATTTACGGTACGTTTAAAGTAAATTAATAAAAAATGCAAGCTGATTTAACAGCTTGCATTTTGTTTTTATTGCTGTGCTAAAAATTCTTTTGCGTCAGCGATTGCTTTTTCGACAACTTCTTTTGCCGGACCGCCTATGACTTTTCTGTCATTTACGCAAGTTTCCATGCTGATAGCATTATAAATATCATCCTCGATAATATCCGAAAATTCTTTAAATTCATCCATTGTAAGGTCATCAAGTGCTTTATCGTGTTCAATTGAATAGAATACCATTCTTCCGACAACTGCGTGTGCCTCTCTGAAAGGCAATCCTTTCTTTACAAGATAATCGGCAACGTCAGTTGCGTTTGTAAATCCACCCTTTGAGCCTTTTAGCATATTATCCTTTTTAACTGTCATTGTTGCAATCATATCGCAGAATACAGGCAAGCAAAGTTTAACTGTATCAATACTGTCAAAAATAGGCTCTTTGTCTTCCTGCATATCTTTGTTGTATGCAAGCGGAATACCTTTCATTGTAGTAAGCAAGCCCATAAGATGACCGTAAACACGACCTGCCTTACCGCGAATAAGTTCCGCAACATCGGGATTTTTCTTTTGTGGCATAATAGATGAGCCTGTTGAAAAAGCGTCGTCCATTTCAACGAATGAAAATTCATTGCTTGACCATAAAATAAGTTCCTCACAGAAACGGCTAAGGTGCATCATAACAAGAGCAAGACAGTTTGCAAGTTCAATAACAAAATCTCTGTCGGAAACACCGTCAAGAGAGTTCATTGTAACCGCGTCAAAACCAAGTTCGCTTGCAACAAATTCTCTGTCAAGAGGGTAGGTAGTACCTGCAAGCGCACCGCTGCCCAAAGGCATAACGTTTGTACGCTTTCTACAATCGCGAAGTCTTGAAAGGTCGCGTTTGAACATTTCAAAGTAAGCCATTAGGTGATGTGCAAAGGTAACAGGTTGTGCTTTTTGAAGGTGTGTGTAACCCGGCATAATTGTTTCAGTGTGGTCTGAAGCAAGGTCAACAAGTACGTTAAGTGTGTGTATAAGCATTTCTTCAATATCGGCAGTTTCGTCCATAAGATACATACGAATGTCAAGAGCGACTTGGTCGTTACGGCTTCTGCCGGTGTGAAGTCTTTTACCTGCATCACCGATACGCTCAATTAAAATCTTTTCAATATTCATATGAATATCTTCTGCATCAATTTCAAATTCAACTTTGCCGTCCTCAATATCATTTAGAATATTCTTTAATTCGGCAACGATTTTGTCACTGTCCTCTTTTGGAATGATGTTCTGTCTGCCAAGCATTGTAGCGTGTGCGACAGAACCTTTTATATCTTGTTTGTACATACGTTTGTCAAAACGTATTGATGAATTGAAATCGTCAACTTTTTTGTCGGTGCTTTTCTGAAAGCGACCGCCCCATAATTTAGCCATATATTTTTTCTCCTTTGTCTATTAACTCATATACTTTTATTATATAATAAAAAAATGAAAATGTAAACGATTTATAAGAATTTTTCGGAAAAGAAAAGAGGATACCCAAAAGTATCCTCAATATAATATACGATTATTATTTATCCAAACCGTTCTTTTTCTTCATCATAGCACGAACCTTTAGCGGTAGACCGAATAGGTTGATGAAACCTTCACTGTCTTTGTGGCTGTAAAGCTCATGGCTGTCACCGAATGATGCAATATCTTCATTATATAGTGAATATGGTGACTTAGCACCTGCAGGAGTTACGCTGCCTTTGTAAAGCTTAAGTCTGACTTCACCTGTAACAGTTTCGTCCATAACGTCAAACATAGCTGACATTGATTCACGAAGCGGTGTAAACCATTTACCGTCATATACAAGTTCAGCAAACTTAATAGCTGACTGACGCTTGAATGCCTGAGTATCTCTGTCAAGGCAAAGGTATTCAAGTTCCTGAATAGCAGTATAAAGAATTGTACCGCCCGGAGTTTCATAAACGCCTCTTGACTTCATACCTACAAGTCTGTCCTCAACGATGTCTGCAATACCTACACCGTAAGCACCGCCAAGCTTGTTAAGTTCTTCAACAAGCGGTCTTGGGTCTAACTTTTTGCCGTCAAGTGAAACAGGTTCACCCTTTTCAAAACCGATTGTTATGTACTTTGGCTCGTTAGGAGCTTTTTCAGGTGAAACGCCAAGCTTTAACAAGCTGTCAAGCTGCGGTTCGTTTGCAGGATCTTCAAGATCCATACCTTCGTGGCTGATGTGCCAAATGTTTCTGTCACGAGAATACAAATCTTTCTTTGTAACAGGGATTTCAATGTTGTGAGCCTCTGCATAGTCAACAGCGTCTTCACGAGATTTAATATCCCAAATTCTCCAAGGAGCGATTATCTTTAGTGATGGGTCAAGAGCCTTTATACCAAGTTCAAAACGTACTTGGTCGTTACCCTTACCTGTAGCACCGTGGCATATTGCAACAGCACCTTCCTTATGAGCGATTTCAACAAGTCTTTTTGCAATGATAGGTCTTGCGTGAGAAGTACCTAAAAGATACTTGCCTTCATATACAGCACCTGCTTTTAAAGTAGGGAATATATAATCCTTTACATAATCATCTCTAAGGTCTTCGATATAAAGCTTAGATGCGCCTGCCTTTTTTGCTCTTTCTTCAAGACCGTCTGTTTCTTTACCTTGTCCGACGTCACCACATACAGCGATTACATCGTAATCGTAATTTTCCTTTAGCCAAGGAATAATGATTGAGGTATCAAGTCCGCCTGAGTAGGCTAAAACAACTTTTTCTTTTGCCATGGTTGCAATTCCTCCTAAAATATTATAAAATATCATTTATTGATGATTTATATTATACACCAATATTTATATATATTCAATAGCAAAATTGACGAAAATAAAGGAGTTAGAAATAAAATGATTATAATAGGTATAGACCCCGGATATGCAATAGTCGGAATAGGAGTGGTTGAGTATGTCGGAAACAAGTTCAGAACGCTTGAATACAACGCAATCACGACACCTGCCGGAATGCCGACTGTCGAACGTTTAAAAAAGATATATACGGAGATGACGATGTATATAGATAAGTATAAACCCGACGCGGTGGCGATAGAAGAATTGTTCTTCAATTCAAACCAAAAGACCGCGATTAACGTTGCACAGGCAAGAGGTGTATTGCTTGTAGCAGTGGCAAACAAGAATGTACCGATAAGCGAATATACACCGCTTCAGGTTAAGCAGTCCGTTACAGGTTACGGACGTGCGGATAAAAAACAAATACAATCTATGGTGAAAATGATTTTGGGATTGAATGTTATACCTAAACCCGATGATGCCGCAGATGCTCTTGCACTTGCAATTTGTCACGCACATTCCAATAAAATGAATAATATGCTCGGAATGAACGGTGTAAGGTAAGCATAGATGTAGTGAAAAAATGAATTAATATACAACATATAGCATGCAATGTTACAGAATTGTAACATTGCTGAAAAGTTTGTGAAATATAATAACTTTGGATAAAATATACAATAAAATTAATGCGGAATAATATTGGAATGGTTAAATTATACATATAAAAGAACGATAAGTTAAAA
>QTVU01000069.1 GCA_003460745.1 Firmicutes bacterium AM55-24TS | reverse complement strand
AAATATCAGCATTATTCCACTAATAAATAAACATCGTAAATACAGGAAAAGTCAACAAGCTAAAAAAAAACGCTATAATTTTCATTTTTTTGATTTACCTTTTTGATTATAAATTTTAACGATAACTATTCCTGTAAAATATATCAGCTTAGATACTACGGCATGAATCATTTTCACTCCCAATGATTTTCCTGATAATCCATTGACTTCAGAGCATATATCGGTAAACATAGATATAATGCCTTCTGAAATCATCATAATTGCCACCAAAAGCAATGACTGAATAATTGCATTTTTTATATTTGTTTTAAAACATAGATATATAAGAAAAAAGTTAACAGCAACAGACACCGCAATGTTTATGTATTGTATATTATATAAGGAAACAGCATAAATAAGTATATATCCTAAAATTATGCTTATATTAGACATAATATAGTTTTTTCTTTGCGGCATTGTCGAATTCGTATAAAATATGAATACCAAACATGATAATACAATCGCTATAATCATATCTATTTTGTCTATCATATTTTTTCGCCTCCCACAATAAACATTCGTTCTTTGAAAATAGAATAAAGCCGTCTTGACATATGTACTTTGTATTCGTGCGATTTATACTTCAAATAAACCTCTGTATTAGAATATTTTTCAACATAGTTAAGATTTACATAGTAACTGCCATGACATTCACAAAAATCCTTTGCAGTAAGATGTTCTTTAATTTCCTTAAAAGATTTTGTGGCTATGTATTCCCCTTTAATTGTCACTATTTTGCAATGTTTCCCTTCCGGTGTAATGTATATAATATTACAAAGCGGCAACGCAATATTATCCCTGCCTTCGTATATCTCTACTTTTATTACCTGCATACGGTCAAGAATAACTTGCATACTCTTTTTTAAACGATATTCGTCTATAGGTTTAGAACAGTATCTAAACGCATATTTTTCAATAACGTCATCAATATACTCCTCATGGTTTGTTGTAAATATAATAATACTCTCAGGATTTTTCTGCTTTGTCATTTTGGCTGCCCATACACCATTTTTGTCGTGTTCTTTAAGTTCTATATCCAAAAAGATTACATCATATTGCTTTTTGCACTGCACCAAATCAAGGGCATTAGTAAATTGATCTATATAACACTGTATATTCATTTCATAAAACACATTGTTTACAATATTTATAGTTTGTTGTAATGCGTCTTTCTCATCATCGCAGATAGCAATACGCATATCAAGTTCCCCCTTAAGCATTGATTCTCCTTTCCATTATAAACTATTTTTCATAAAATAAGCATATAATTTTTGTTTTTTTCCTATTTTTCGTCATTATGCCTTATTTGGGAGCAGTATTTTTATAAATATTCCACAGCAATTAGCCTACAATAAAGTCATTAAGTTTATAATTTAATGACTTTTTTCTTGAAGTCCGCTATATAATTCATGTTTTCAATTTTCTGACGGCTTATTTTGACTGCGAAAACAAGCCGCCGATCCGTTCCATTTGATTGTGCTTATGCTCCGGCAGAGAATGCCCGTAAAAATTCAGCGTGGTAGATACTGACGAATGCCCCAGAATTTCGCTGAGCGTCTGAACGTCAACTCCAAGCTCCCGAGCTCGAACGCTAAATGTATGACGCGTGGAATGAAACATCATATATTCAATTCCGGCTTTTTCAAGAAGCTTTTTATATCTCCTGCTATATACGGCGGGTTCAATATACTTTCCGTTCCTGTTGATTACAAAGCCTTCCGATTTCTGTATTTTTGATAATTTTTCAGACAATAACTCAGCTATTGGAATATCCCTCTCCGAATTGACGCTTTTGGGTGAGCTTAATATTATTTTCGTCTTGCATTTTCCATCATTGGACTGTACACTATACATTGTTTTATCTATTGTCATTATTTTTCTGTCGAGATTGATATTTTCCCATTTTAGAGCGCACAGCTCACCGATACGGATTCCGGTGTATAAGCATATTAAAATTCCAATATCGTTTTCTTTGTTTTCAGCTTCAATAACTTGCTCAAGTCGCTTCTGTTCTTGTTTTGTTAATACCTTTACATCTTTAGATACGGTCTTAGGCAGACATATTTTATCAACAACATTACCAATAAGATGCTTTTCATATGCTGCTGTCAAACACAGCTTCAGCATTGAATACACAGCTCGTACTGTTTTTGGTGAAAGCTCGATGCTAAGCTCGTCAATAAACTGCTGAATTAAATCTCTGCTGAGTTTTTTCAGTCTTACCGTCCCCATTTTGGGTTTTAGATGTTTGTTTGCATATGACTGATAGATGCTCTTTGTAGACTGCTTGATATGTGTCTGACTATCATACCATATATCAAACCACTCTGATATTTTCAAGTTTGAGGACACTGTTTTTCCTGCGTTTTTAGGCTCAGCTTTTAATCGTATAAGACGCTCCTTAACATCGGAATATGTTTTTCCGTAAATATATCTGTATTTAGCCTTGCCGTCTAAACCATATTCTTGATATATCGTCCCTCGTAGCGACCGTCCTGCCGCTTATATATGTTTTCACCTTTTCGTGGCATAATTAAAAACCTCCCTCCCTATATAATCTTAGGTTTTCTTTAATTTACTCTGTTTTTCTTACGATTTTAAAATCTCAAACAGTGGTTTATGGATAAAATCATTGCATCAGATTGTTTTTAGTACGATTTTTAAGAAATCTGGGTATAAAAACAAAAGCGTCGTTGTTTTTTTGAATGGCACTTTGGTATCCCACATTTCTTACAGCGGCAAAACCTCCCACATCTAACAGGGTATTTTCCCTAAATTCCTTCGTTCCGCCTATCCATAAGGTGGTGTCAGTCTTTGCTCCATTACCGAGTCATTGCTCTGATGGTGTGATTCTGTGACCAACTACCTGCTCATTGTTTGTTAATTTTAATCTCGTAAGCTATTACAGGCTCAATTATGAGGACGCTTTTCCTATTAAGCTTGTTTTACTTAATGTTGCTTATGCAGCTAATTCTGGTCTTACAATGTCATACAACAGCTTTTCGCTGTCATATTCCACACCTTTTGTTAGTATGGCATAAAAGACTCGTATTAGCTTACAGCACAAAGCAATTTTTGATTGTTTCCCTTTTAATGGATTATTTGACCTTGTTGTATAGTAATGGTGTAGGTATCTAAATTCTGGCGAATGCATAAGAAGTGATATAACAGCTTGGAACAGTGTATATCTTAGTAATTTTCTGCCACGCTTACTTATCCCTGCTTTTCCTCTGTGCTTGCCAGAATCATCATTGGCAATTGCTAATCCAGCAAGCTTTTGTATTTGTTTTGGTGATTCAAAGCGTCTAATATCACCAACCTCACCGAAAAAGCTCGCAACCGTCAATATACCTATACCTTTAATACTTAACAATTTTTCACTATTCGGAACCTGAATACAAAGAGTTTTAAGTATCTCAATAATCCTTGCTTCCTGTTCCTTTTTAATCAGATAATCCTCTATCAGCATTGACATTTCAAACCTTGCTGCATTTGCTCCGTTTTTAACACCAACACTTGTTTTTGCTGTTTCTATTAAGCATTCGCTCTTTTAATACCAACAGCACGGATTTTCTTTTCTCTCCATAATTGATTTATGTCTTCTGCAC
Organism: Firmicutes bacterium AM55-24TS; assembly: GCA_003460745.1. Taxonomy (GTDB): domain Bacteria; phylum Bacillota; class Clostridia; order UBA1381; family UBA1381; genus Hominilimicola; species Hominilimicola fabiformis. Next base: position 7,457 of record QTVU01000069.1, on the reverse strand, counting down.
CCAAACTCATAACATCTGCCGGTAACGGACAATTTCTTAATACCTCAATACTGCTATCGCATTCCCAACTGCCAAACACATGAGTATATTCAGGGAAATATATTGCAAACCATCTCTGTATGCGGTTTTTAATTGCAACTATTTCTCTTGTAATACGCATTCTTCTTTCGTTTGCAACCCGAAGCTCTGCGTAGATATCCTCAGGAATGTACGGTATCAGGTATCGACCCTCGATTACCAGCTTTGCTATGACCTTTGTGTCTTTTCTGTCATTCTTGCTTGGATGATTATCGTCAAGCTCCTTTGTACGCTTTACGTGCATCGGATTAACAAATACAAACTTTATATTGTTTTCTTTTAGATATTCAGCTAAAGTGAACCAATAGTGACCTGTGGGTTCTGCACCCATGATAACTTTTGTTTTGCTGTTGGACTTACAGGTTTCGTCTAACCATTCCATTAACCGCTTAAAACCATAGCTTGTGCTTTCAAACTTAAATGTTTTGGATAATTCAATTCCTCGCCAATCAAAGGCTCTTACATAGTGGTTTTCACTCGAAATATCAATTCCTACCACTAAAGTTTCGTTTGTTACTTGACTAATCTTCTCATTTTGTGTAAAATTCATTTTAGGATACCTCCAGTATTTTTTGTGTTTGTTGTTGTCACCAACTACACTGATTATATTGGAAGGTATTCTTTTTTGTCAAACTTCGTTTTTCTTACTTAACAGGAATGCTCCTTAAAAATATATCTAATCAGCTATTTGCTGTTATAAAGAAAATAAAAAAAAAAGAACAGACTTATAACCATTAATGGTTTTCTAAATCTGTTCTAAACTATTAATAACAGGAGAACATGGCATAACCATGTCCCATAAACTTCATATTTATTAATTATATTGTATCACACTCGTAAAAAAAGTCAATATAATTTTTTACTTTTAATTTTCTCGCCAAAGGTTATTTGACACTCCTAAAAATGAAATAAGGCATCTAACTTAATAGATGCCAAAATATAACTGATACTCCAACAGCTAAAGCACGTTGGGTTCTTATATACATAGACTTCCAAATATACTCGAAAGCATATAAGACTAATCTGTTTCTATAAGACTTTCACTACCAAACTCGCTAACGCTTGTTTAACGATAGTATAAGGCTCGTATCAAAACCTTTTATATATTCTTTTTTAAATTGCTATACTACTTAAATTCTTATGCCCAGTTAATCTATCTACTTCCAAATTGTGAAGTCGATAAAAGTTCTCAAATCTTTCGTTACATTTATCAATATCAAAACTCTTTAAATCACTTGCTATATTCATTATTAAGAAAGCTGAATACAAATCTCTTTGCACCTTAATTCCATTGAAATCATTCCATCTTTGAGACAATGTTTTCTTCTGATAAGTTCCATCATATAAATGTTAAAATAAAAATGTACAAAAACGCCAACTCAAAATGTACAATTCTGGCAAATCACTTTTGAATAGAGTATACTCTATTCAAAAGTGATGAAAATGAATTACAGAAAAGACATTTATGAGAAGGTGAAGTTTATGCTTAAAGATAACACACAAGTAAATATTAACTGTTCAAAGCTTGCTCGTCAGTACGGTTGTGACCGCAGAACCGTTTCTAAAGCTATCAATGCTGTGAAAAACAATCTGCCCCAGCCGAAAGTAAATAAACCCAGAAAAACTGATGGCTTCGAATTGATAATAGAAGAAAAATTAAAAACCGGTGCTCCCGCTATTGCTATCTGTAACTACATCACGAAGCATCATGGATATACAGGCTCATATACCACAATTAAAGACTATATCCGAAAGCTTAACCTTGAAAAACAAAAGCAAGCTGTTATCCGTTTTGAAACAAATCCGGGTATTCAGGCTCAGGTGGATTGGAAAGAGTCAATGAATTTCAAAACCAAAGACGGTGATACAATAAAATTTAATGTATTTTTACTAATCCTCGGCTTTTCAAGAACTAAGTTTCTTTGTGTTACAGAAACAAAAGATTTACATACAGTAGAAGAATGTCTTGTTAAAGCGTTTAAATACATAGGTGGAGTACCTCATGAAATCCTCTTTGATAATATGCGTTCAATAATTGATAAGGCACGTACACAGTACAATGAACCTGTGTTTAATGATGAATTCAGTATGTTCTCCTCTGATTGCGGGTTCATTCCAAAAGCCTGTGTGGCATACCGTCCCGAAACAAAGGGCAAAGTTGAAGTTACTGCAAAGCTTGTGAACAGATTAAAGGTTTACAGCGGAGACATAACCTGCTTTGATGACATTAAAAGAATAACGATGGAGCTTAATGAACAAATCAATTCTGAAAAATGTCAGGCAACAGATAAACCGCCGTTTGAATTACTTGATATTGAAAAACCATATCTGATACAAACAGACCTTGATATTCTTTCAGGATATTTCAAGGAAACCATCAAAAGGAAAGTTAGTGTTGAATCATTGATTACCTATGAGGGCAGAAAGTATTCTGTACCGCCTAAATACATCGGCAAATATTTAGATATTGAAGATGATGGTATAGGCTTCAATATTACCTTTGACGGACATTTTATACGCCATTGGGATAAAACATCAAAGATTACAAATTTCAATCATCAGGACTATATGGAAATTGCAAGATGTAGCTCTTTGAGAAGGCTTTCCGATGATGAAATTACAGCTGTTGCAGAAAGGAATCTTGAGATATATGACAAGCTTTAATGTATTAAAAAACAACATGGAAGAGCTTGCACTTACCAAGATGCTTGAAATTCTTCCGAACGTTATTGATAAATCAACAAAAAAACAAAACATCTCTTGTAGACTCTTTACTTGAGCTTACAAATGCAGAGATTGAATTTCGTGCAGAAAGAGCAAAAAAGATTAATATTACGACATCACATTTTCCGTACATAAAACGTTTAAGGATTTTGATTTTTCATACCAGCCATCAGTAAACAAAGAGCAAATGCAGATTTAACAAGTTTGAGATTCATAGAAACGAAAACAAATATTATCTTTATTGGCTCAAGCGGAGTAGGAAAAACACATCTTGCTACAGCCATAGGAATTGAAGCAGCAAGCCAAAGAATATCTACATATTTCATCAATTTTGCCAAACTGATGGAGAAATTGAAGCAGGCATCAAAGGAAAACCGTGTAGAGCAGGTTGTGAAACACTATCTCAAATACACAGTTTTGATAATTGATGAAATCGGATATCTTCCGGTTGACAAAGCTGCGGCGTATGGATTTTTCCAATTAATCGCAGCAAGATATGAATTCAGACCAACCATCCTTACGACAAATCAGTCTTTTTCAAAATGGCCGGATGTTTTTGGAGATGCAGTAATTGCAAACGCAATCATTGACAGGTTGGTACATCACTGTGAAATCATTAAAATCACGGGGCACTCCTACAGGGTAAAGGACCGAAATCTTTTTGATGAAGACGCTGAAACCAGGAGCTGATTTTAATTGGGAGGCGAATTTATTCGCCCAGTAGTTATACAACGCATATGACATGATATTCATCGAAAGCAGCAGAGATGCTTGTTTATCCTTTGATGAATGTTACGAAATATGCTTCCGCCAAAATTGTACATTTTCATTTGCCCTTTTTGTACATTTTCACTTGACATTTACACAAAAACTTGACTTAAAAAATATGAATTACTGATATTTGCTTTGATTTACAGCTTTTCTCGAATCAAGGGTGGAATCTATCGTGGCAGCATTGAATACCTTTGCAGGCGTATTCATATATCCCGTACAACAGTAATTCGTTCACTTAATGAATTGGTGAAAAAGGGATATTTGCTAAAGACATGGAAGTACAAAAACGGTATTAAATATGTTAGTTATCGCCATTCACCGGATGTTTTGATAGCCAAAGGCATAACTGATGAGAACGGTGATTTTATTGATAAACCGGCATTTTTCACTATTTATGATTGGATGATGTCAAAATTGAATTTATCCGGTCATTCACTTACAGTCTATGCTTTATTATACAGTTTTAGTAACAGTCATATCGGTTGTTATAAAGGTACAAAAGCATACATAGCAAAAAGATTAAATATGTCAGTTCGCCAATTAGATAGAATTTTGGCTAAATTACTTGATTGTGGCTTTGTTTCTAAAGTATATGCTTCTCCAGATTCAAAAAAGGTTATAGGTTTTAGAGTGCATTCTTGTACAGAAATAGAGGAATCGTATCAGTATGAACTTGATACATTTACCGAAGAAAAATATGATTCTATTCCTGACTTTGAGAATATAAAAGAACCGGAACAAATTTCAGAAGTCAATAACACTGAAATAATAGCTAAATCTGACAAAGTAGTTGAGAATGTAAACGAAACAGCCGAAACAAATGAAACAGTTGAAACAAACGCAATAATCGAAGCAACTCTATTGTCCGAAGATTTATCACCGGAAAATCTAAAAGAAATTGCTTCAAAAATTAATCAAGTCTTATCCCCTGCCGAAAAAGAATTATGTATGGTCTTTTTCGGCTTGCTTGAAGCTAAAGCAAGCAAGATAATCCTCAATCCAACAAGGACCGAAGTATATTATGCAAACAACTATTCGAGAAAAGTGCTTAAAAACATAGCAAAGTGAGGTTTTGGTATGAGCGACATTAAATTATGGCAAGGCGATTGTCTTGAACTGATGAAAGATATTCCTGATAAATCAGTTGATATGATATTCACAGACCTACCTTATGGAACAACTAACTGCAGATGGGATAGCATAATACCTCTTGAAGATTATGTTATGATAAATGGCAAAAATGATATTATTGAAATACAAAAAAGGAACAAAATGTTCGATTTTTTATATTTCATATTGATAATTTGGAGAACATGTGTTATACTATATGTGATATTAATTAAACTTATATGATGTGGGGATGATGAATATGGGCAAGTCAGTAATTCGTATAAAAAAGATTACTATAAAAAATTGGAAAAATGTTGTAAACGGAAGTCTTCTGCTTGAAAATCACAGAAAAAATTATAAAGCCAGCGTTCTTGGTTTGTATGGACAGAATGGTTCGGGTAAAACAGCATTAATTGACGCTATAGCTTTGCTGAAATTTGCTCTTTGTGGTAGACCGATTCCTAAACAATATGCAGATTTTGTAAATGTTGACGCAGACGCAGCCACATTGGAATATGAGTTTACCGTTAAGGATATTGATAAAAAAGCTGAGTATAATGTAAATTATTCATTTAGTTTAAAAAAAGAAATAGAAAAAAATGCGGTTAATATCGATGATAACAGTTTGGAAGTTGCTGAAGAAGAAAAGGCTGTTATTGTTGATGAGGTTTTAAGTTATTCATATGAATGCGGAGATAAAAAAATTAGAAAAATGCCAATTATCAATACCAGAACATCAGATGTTTTTTTGCCTAAATCAAAATATAATGTGTTGACAGGAAATGAGGATGAAAAGGATTTGTTTGTGGCGAAGAAAATTGCGTTAGCGACATCCAAATCGTTTGTGTTTTCAAAAGAATTATTAAACTGCATAAGGAAAAACTGTGAAGAAAAATATCATGTTTTTTTATTTGATGCATTAACTAAATTTGGAAATTTTGAACTTTTTATTATCGATGTAAAAAATTCGGGACTTATTAGTTTTGACGCATTACCGTTATTTTTTAAGTATTCAAATAAAAGAGGAAATGCAGTTGGCAATTTACCGATTCCGCTAAATGGTTCAGGAGTGATACCCGAACAAGCATTTGAAGTTGTAAATAATGTTATTAAAAATATGAATATAGTGTTGGAACAGCTTATTCCGAATTTAACTATCGGCATAAAAGTAATCGGAACTCAAACAATGAAAAATGGTGAAACTGGTTATATTATTGAATTAATCTCAAAGAAAAATAAAAAAGAAATTGCATTGCGTTATGAATCGGAAGGAATAAAAAAGATTGTATCTATATTACAACTTCTTATAGTTGTATATAATAATGATTCTATAACAGTTGCAATCGATGAATTGGATTCGGGAATTTTTGAGTATTTATTAGGTGAAATCTTAAGAATAATTTCGGAAAAAGGAAATGGGCAACTTATATTCACATCACATAATTTACGCCCATTAGAAACTATAGATAAGGGATTCATAGCGTTTACAACAACGAATGTGAATAACAGATATATACGATTCAGTAATGTAAAAAATAATAATAATCTTAGAGATTTTTATTACAGAGATATTATATTGGGTGAACAAGATGAACCGGTTTATGAAACTACAAATAACTATGAGATAGCACTTGCATTCAGAGAGGCAGGTGATATTAGTGGCTCGTAAGAAAATTGTTTTTGTAATAGTTGAAGGCCCTTCTGATGATGAAGTTATTGGTACAATGCTTAGTAGGATGTTAGATAAGAATGAAGTGTATGTACAAATTATTCATGGTGATATAACAACTCAACATGGTGTAACAAATTCAAATATACTTGCAAAAATAGGCACTATTGTTCAAAATTATGCCAAAAATAACCATTTTAAAAAATCTGATTTTAAAGAAGTCATTCATATTGTGGATATGGACGGTGCATATATAGATGACGAACATATATTAGAGGATAAAGATGCGGCTAAACCTATTTATAGTTTAGTCAATATAAAGTCTGATGATAAAAATAAAATAATCAGCAGAAACATACAAAAATCCAGTATATTAGATAAATTATCATGTTGCAAAACTGTATGGAGTACAATACCTTATTCATGCTACTATATGTCATGTAACTTGGATCATGTATTTTACAATAAGCTGAATAGCAGTGACGAAGATAAAGAAAGAGATGCTATTAGATTTGTGAAAGAATATAAAGATAAAATAAATGAATTTATAACTTTTATCACAAAGTCAGATTTTTCTGTCGTTAATGGATACCATGAATCGTGGGAATACATAAAACAAGATTTGCATTCATTAGAGAGAAATACAAATTTTGGACTGTATTTTTTGACTAATGCTGAATGTATAGATAAATAATTGTATAGTGGTTAAACTTTGGAAACAGTGGCTTTGTTGTCAGGAAAAGGTAAATAGGATATATAAAGCGGTGTAGTAGATTGGGTAAAAAGGAAGGAATGATTATTATGGATAGGAAAGAAATTACATTATCAAAAATTGCAGATATTTTAAATGAGTGACATTTTATGCAGGAAAGTAATTCTGACATGAAGGCGAGATTGAAATGTATAGAATTAGAGGAAATGTTTGATAAAATAACGTAAAAGCGGACGGAATTGAGTATTCTTCAAGTTTTGTGTAAATACAAAATGGGAGAGGGAGGTGCGGACATATTCTTGGACTATTTTATGCTGTTAATCCAAGACTATGTCTGTACTCTGCCGGACTCATATAGCCCAGTGACTGCTTGATTCGTTTTGTATTATA
>QTVU01000068.1 GCA_003460745.1 Firmicutes bacterium AM55-24TS | reverse complement strand
ATAAACTGTTCATATATTTATTTTGTTGCCTTAACTTTTAAATTATTATCTTTGTCTTTTGTTGCCTTAACTTTTAAATTATTATCTTTGTCTATCTTGAAGGTAAAATCATGAGTGTTCATATAATTTACCCAATTCATATAATCTTGATTAACCGTATTTCTTACTAGTGGTTTGGTTGTAACTATTGGCTTGAAGGTAAAATCATGAGTGTTCATATAATTTACCCAATTCATATAATCTTGATTAACCGTATTTCTTACTAGTGGTTTGGTTGTAACTATTGGCTTTTCACTCTTTATAGCATATACTCCCATGACAATTCCTCCTTTTATAAATAATTTGAACTATATCTTTCAAAAACATTTATTTAATAATATTATATGCATTTCAACGCAAGTTATAATCACTATACTTTTATTCATTTCGATTATATAATCGCATAAAATTTCTATTACTATTATAACCGATTTTTTTCAAAAAATCAATACCAATCCACGAAATTCCTTGATTCAACCAATAAAAAAACAGCATTAGACAGTCACTCCCAAAAAGGGAGCAACCATCTAACTTATAACTTATATTTTCGTGTTCTTTATAATTGGATATTGTGATTTAACTTTGTCTGTCAAAGAATCTACAAAAGCATTTGCGTCTGGAACAGGGTCAGTCACATTTATATCGCCCGTAAACGTAATGCTTTCAGTCGTCGACGTTGAATTGTTAGTTGCAGGCATTTGTTGAGGAGATTGCTTAAAGATAGAAACTTGGTCAATAAAGTTTTGAGGATTCTTTGCAAATTCCCACAATACATCAGTCGCTTCCTTATCAAAGACCATATCGCCAGCATTAAGCATAGAATAACGACCGGCAGACAACTTTCTTAACTTAGCCTCGTAACCATCCTCATCAGTAATCGCAAGACCACCTTTAGCCGACTTTGTTCCAGTTGCATAATGGGCAGTAGCAATAGAACCAACAGACGGCAAATTAGCATTATACTCTTCAATCTTATTTGTTATCATTTCAGACAATTTAATGCCCAACTGTTCATTCAATGCGGAAAGAAGTTTTGTATTGTCTTGACCGGTAGATAACAACATATCAGCCAAAGCAATATATTCTTCATGAGATGCATGCCAACTGTCAAAGAATATAGCTTCTTGTTCAGTCAATCCACCATTCTCTTTACAGAAGTTTTCAATATCACTGTAATCTTGTGAGAAATCATTTGCAAATATTGGAGCACCAAAGTCACTTGTTTGCTCATAATTTAAAGGGCTGTTTGCAACTTTAATATTTCTTGCAATTTCAAGTCTTTGTGCTTTTGCACGGTCTTCAGCTGACAAATAACCATTCTGTTTCTTTGCTAATTCATAGTATTTTTCTAACTCAGCAGCATAATCAGTAATCTGCTCAGTCTGCTCAGCTTGTTTCATTTGGACTTTTGCATCACCGTTTGCACCCATAGGCGAAGTCGATTCAAGTCCACCATGTTCAAAAGTTTGAGGAGCATACTTACTGTTAACAGGGTCTGCCGTAAGCTTGTTGTTGCGATGTGTTTCATTTATCTTACTAAAGACTTTGTGAATTTCTTCAGATATAACACCATCTTTCAAAAGGTCATCAAGGCTACTTTGGTTTAAGTCATAGTCCTTATTATAGTAGAACTGTCTGCCTATTTCTACATTATTAAGTCCAGCAACTTGTCCGTTAAATGATTCATCAGAAGTTGAATATTCATTCGCCCAACCGATATTACTACCGCCAAGCATAATATTTGATGCAATAAGAGCTTCAGTAGATTCCAATGTTTCAGCATGACGTTTCTTTTCATCGTCGCTTAGTCCGTTCAATACTTCAATGTATTTATCATTCGCTGAAATCATCTTTTGAGTTATATCATTCTGTGCTTCCATGTCACGCACATTTTGATTTTCTGCATTGTCTTGTACAATATTATCAAGTGACATTTGTGCCTTAGTCGCTTCTAATTGAGTATTATACAGTTTTTCAGGGTCAGCAACATTCACCCATCTGTCGCCGACAAGAATACGAGTATCACGTTCTTTTAAAGTGTTTTGGAATTCAGCATTTTTCTTTGTGACTTCAAGATTCTGTTTCGCAACTTCTAATTGTTCTTTTAACTGTTCAATACGGCGATTATAAGCATTTGTAATTTGTTGTTCTTGATAGTAATCTTCTTCACCTAATGTACTGATGTCAGATTTATACTTCTTATAGGCTCTTGCCATTTCATTATTCAAGCCATTGATAGTATTCATCATATCTGAGTAGTCATTCTCATTAAAGAGCAATGCCCTTGTATCATCATCTAACCACTGAGAAAGATTTTTATTTGCAATAAGTTCACTTTGATAATCCAAAGCAGCATCTCTCAATGATTGCTGGAATGAATACTGTTCTTGTAATGCAGAAGTAATAGCTTTCTCTTTATTCAAACGAACGTCTAAGATTTTATTAAGCTTTTCATAACGACTGGTTTCTAACTCAATCTTTTGATTTGCTTCTTCTTGCTCTTGGTCTTGAATTTCATTATTTAAGTTACGAATGTTTTCAGTACCTTCAAGATATACTTGAGAATTTTTCTGCATTTCAGAAGCAAGTTGCTTAAAGACCTGAACTAAGTCACTTCCACCAATACCCTCCAATAACTCAACAGTTTCATTATATGCCGCATCATTAAAGCTACCGTCCGCATTATATAGCTCACTCATCTTAACATTTTCTAAGACTGTTTTTCGTTGTCCCGTAGCATTTTCGTATATTTCTTGATTAGCCTTATGGGCAGCGTCTACACGTTCTTGTTCAATGTCACGTTCCTTTTTCATACTCTCGGTAATTTCTTTTGCAAGTTTGGCTTTTTCTTCATCATCGGTTGACCTATTGTATTGGTCTTGAAGAATATTTCTATCATACTGCAACATACCGGTTTCACGAGTATATTTAGAATCTCTGTTACTGATGTCTTGGAGTTTACGTTCAGTAATTTGCTCCATAGTATCGGCGTAATTTGACTCAATCTCGTCTATATTCTCATTGATGTCTTTAAGTTCATCTCTTGCTTTTTGAGCTAATTCAGCCGTAGGTGCGTCTTGAATAAGCTTTTTTAGAACTTCTGATTTATCTTTTAGTTCATCAAGAGCGTCTTTCATATTATCAGCAACAAGTGTTTGTTGAGTGATAAGAGATTCCGTTGCTTTCTTTGAAGCCTCATCAGCAAACTTAAAGTAGTCACTCATATAGTTGCCGTCAGTCGGGTGCTCTACCCATTTCTTAAAACGCTCTTTAAAGTCAGATTGCCAAGAATCATACTTATCCTTTTCAGCATAGTATTTTTCATAGAAATCTTCACTATAAGAATTCAATATATTAGATAAATCATCTTCCGCCCATTTCTCATAATCGGCGAAGTCTTTCGCATAATCCTTAAACTGCATAAGAATATCAGAAGTGATTGTATCATCATCGCCCCAACTGTCAGTCAACTTATCTATGGCTTCAAGTGTTGGTAAGTCAAGCTTTTTAATATCATCAGACAATACACCACTGTCTAATTTGCTCTCAATACTCTTTAGTGTTTGATTTATCTTTGATGTATTTTCTTCTGCTTTACGTTCTTCGGCAGTTTGTTCCTTTTCTTCGTCTGTATTATCGGCATTGACACTGACTGATGTATTACCATTCTTTAAAAACTGTACGGGCTTTTTATCACCGCCATACTTCTTAATCTTAGCATAGTCATCGGCATTAATAACAGGGAATGGCTTATCAGAAACAAACACTTGCGAAGTACCGTCACCCAACGGAACAAGATTACCTTTTTCGTCAATAGTTGCTTCTGGCTTATTATGTTCATTCACTTGTGCGATTGTGCCGGCAGGAACAATACCACCTTTTTCTCTTTGAGTAAACGGAACATCAAAACTATAATTACTTTGCTTTTTGTCACCTAAAGACTTTACATTGCCAACTTTAGTAGCCGATGTATGAGTGTTAGTCTTAAATGTACCATAAACTTGTTGAAGCTTAGACATAAACTCTTGCATTTTTTGAGTTAATACAGACGTACCACCAACATCAGGCATATCAGAGAAATCAAAACCTTCCAAACTACCTAAATTTTCAATCATACTAATTGCATGATTCAAATTGCCGTAAGGTGGTGTACCGCCATTAGCTTTATATGCAGGAGCAATAGCTGACTTCTTAACCTCAAATTCAACAATATCCATGCCATTATTATGACCGTATTTGTTGGCTGGATTATTATCATACCAAGTATATTGTTGCGACTTTTCGTCCATGATAATGCCGTAATAAGCACTACCATCATCTTGCGTTACTCTAATCACATCTCCAGCTTTACCAAAAGTAGATGTCATAGCAACAAGACGAGCACCTTTATATGTATAGATACCGTTTTCATCGGTTGATAAATTACCACTGTCTAATAACTTTTTAAACAACTTCCATGCATTTGATGAAGTGTCCCAATATCCTAATTGTGAACCTAAATAACCATTTTCGTCAAAAGCAGTATATGAATGTGATTTACCTTTGCCTGTACCAAAATCATTTGTATCCCAAGATTGCTTGACGGTGTTATTTGTTATACCTGAATTATTACTTCTTGAAGAATTATTATTTCTACTGTCATTAACTCTATTCTTAACTCTGTCTATACCTAAAATTCTTGATATAGCATCTTTGGCATTCGGTGTACCTTTGGCATAAGCATGACGCACATTACCATTTAAAATTCTCTTTGTATCAGCATAAGGAATAACAGTATCGCCTCTGTCAAGATTAACAACTTGTGTGCCGTTTAACCCTGTCAGATAAGCTTTGCCTGTTTTTTGTCTGATAAGAATTTCAGGTGTAGGATAATTTAATCCTCTTACTTCTGCTTCATCGCCAAGTTTAGCAAGTCCCGGCAACGCACCCTCTGTACCTTTATAGTAACGTCTTGCACCAAGATACGCATTTTGTCCGTAAGAATTAAAGTCAACTTCTTTAACAACATCTCCCGAATGTGGAGCGTGTATCATCTTACCATTGCCTTCATATATTCCTACATGGGTTGCATCTGTTCCACCTTGCCAATTATAGAACACTAAGTCTCCTGCTTGAAGATTGCTCTTATCAACAGCTTGTCCACCTGCAAATTGTTCTTGAGAAGTTCTCGGTATTGACTTACCGTTCTGTGCCAATACATACTGTACAAATCCGCTACAATCAAAACCAGACGGAGAAGTACCGCCCCAAACATAAGGTGTTCCAAGATACTTACGAGCAGAATCGACTACCGCACTTTCGCCTTGCGGATTAGTCTGTGCATTTCCTTGTAAACTTCCGCCTACATTGATAGCAAAGTTCATATCAACTGTATTTTCACCAAATACTTCATTCATTAATGAGATTACTTCTTGTATCTTATTGGCAATCAATACTTGCAATGCGTTCCAAGATTGTTCCGATATAGACGGTGCAATTATTTGTAGTGACTGAATAGCCCTTGCACCATTGGCAGCAATGGTTTGAGCATCTGTCATATATTGCCCAATAGTATCATTCATACTATTCCAAGAAGATGATAACAAAGTCAATGCTTGTAGTGGATCATCTTGTACAAATTTATCCCAAGCGTCTTTACCATTAATACCTGCTTGTTGCAACAGAGAAGTTACGTTGCTATCAAGCAAGTCCCAACTACTCATTCCACCATCTTGCATTAGGTTAAATGCTTGAAGTGAATTATTTGAGTCTTTTATCCAATCAGTCCAATTATCTGCATTTACATTCAATTCAGACAATTTATTCTGCAATTCATTCGGTAAATCATTCCAAGCTGAATTTTGCAAAATAAGTCCAACAACCGAATCTGCAAGTGTACTCTTATCAGCTTTGTCAAGCGACTGCGATGTCATATTAACAATAGTGTTTGATAAGTCTTTGTACATCTTCTTATCAGTCAGACTGTTCTTGAATGCAGTTTGTACCGCACTAAATTTTATATTGCCTTTTAAAGCATTAAACTCATTGTTGATTTCCGCAATAGTCTCTTCAACCATTGCTTGTACATTAATATCTGAATACAATGCTTGAGTAGATAATGTGTTATATGGAATAGGTGAGAATGAAACATTTGTATTACCTTGTGCAAACTTGTCAACCGTTGCAGATTGAATATTTTCAATAGGCTGATAGAAATACTTCATACCAGTATATTTAATGATATTCTGCAAGTCTTTTGCATTGACAATGCGAGTATTCGGAGGCAGTTCAGATAGTTGTGCTTCATTATTGATAGATGAAGTTTGCCGTCTTGTCCTATATACGCTTCTTGTCCTGCATATGCTCCCGTACCGTCACCAGTGATTGTAAGTCCTTGTGATGTTGTACCGCCTTGTGCTTTTTTCGTTATGACTACCGTTGATTTTGAATCGCCATAGGCATATTGATATTGTGCACTTGTCGGAGCACCGATGTCAACCCCATCTTCTTCATAATTATATGACTTATTCGCATATGACCGTTGTTGCCAATTAATATTATCGACTGCGTCTGACATTCTCTGAGCAGCATTTTCCGCCTTATCGGCAGTATTCATATACTCATCGCCAATATTCTTAACGCTGTCTGAAACCTCAATATTTTTACCTATAACGTCATTAATCTTATCTTGATAGTCCTCATAAGCTTCTTGAAGTTCTTCTTGATATTCTTGACGTTGCTTTTCACGTTCCTCTTTTTCTTCCGCATACGACATATCTGTTGCTTTTTTACGGATTTTAGCAATAGCGTTTTGATAGCGTTTTTCTTCCTTGATAAGCTTATTGTTTTCTGCTCTCTGCTTAGTAACCTTGTCTTTTGAGATAGACGGTAGGAGAGTAGCCGACCAGAAACCATCACCCGACAATGAACCATTCTTAATAACATTAAAGGTATTATCCAAAATACTCTTAGCATTGTTTACTTGTTCAACAGTAGCACTTGCAGATTCGCCCAAATAATCTGTTGCTGTTTCAAACAATGAATTTCTATACTCAATGATATTCTTTTCATTTTCAAAGAAACTGTCAGATAAGCTTTCAAGTCTTGAAGCAAGTTCTTCTGCTTCATCTGCCGTTTGTGGCTCAATAGCCAACAACCTCTCAAGTTCAACACGCATTTCACCGCCGTAACGTGAAGCTCCTAAGAATTGTTGCCCAATAATACTTAACTTTGCACTGTAATCTTTTTCAAATGTCAAGTCAAGCTTTGAAGATAATCTATCAAGTGATTTCTCAAATGTATCAAGGTCTTGTGTGATTGTTTCAATACTGTATTTTAAGTTTGATAAATGCTCTGCTTTATCAAGTTCTTCAAGTTTTTCGTTAATATCTTTAAGCTTATCATTGTAGTCCTTTAATGCTTTTGCCTTATCTTTTTCAGACTTAGAACTGTTTGAAGATTTGCCTAAACTGCCTTTGTTAATTCCGTCTATTGTGTTTTTAGCCCAAGTTTGATATGCGTCTACTCGTGACTTCAAACGTCCGGCAACATCATCACTGATCGTACCTGCTGCTTGAGCCTCTGCTATCTTTGCATATACCAAACCCCATGTACTTTCGGTTGCTTCCTTTGTAGATTGAGTTAAGTAGTCAAGTTGCTCGGCTTCACTACCTAATTTTGTTACACTGTCTACTAATGTTGACGCTTGTTTTGCCGCAAGGTCATTTATTCTTGCTTCTGTAAGCTTATATAAGTTTTCAGAAGTAAGTGCAAGTGTACCGTTTTCGTCCATCAACAGATTTAAGTATTCAGGCTCTAATTCCATTAAGCTTTGAAATGTATCTACTGATAAATATCCATTCTCATTGTATTCTTCAATGGCTGTTGATACTGTTTGATATGCTGATTGGATTTTGTCGAGTGAGTCATTGAGTTCTTTTAAGGATTTTGTATCAAGTTTTTGTTGATTCATATAATCCAAGTATGCTTTTCTTGCTTTAGTAGCATCATTAATACCAGCGGTAACCTTTTGCCAAGCATCAAGTTCTTCTTTGGTGTTGATTGAATTTTCTTTAAACCAAGCTTCCCAATCAAAATCAGGATCGCTATTTTTTGCTCTTTCAATCTCCTCATTTGCAAGATTAACCGCTCCATATTTGCCAGAAAAGTGCATAAGGCGACCAACAACATTAGCCCAATTATCATCTTCATTTGTGTTATCGTCTATTGCACCAAAAATTCCTTGAACAAAAGTATCTCCAATTTGACGTCCTTCAGCATCAATGGCACTTAACTCTTCTTCAGTGACCGTCCCATCGTCAGAATAGGCATCCGCTAAAATAGAATTAATATAATCATTTACTGTATCTCTACTTAAAAATGTACCGTCTGGAAGAATAGGAGTAAATGCAATTTCCCAACCCGTACCATTTAGATCTTCTCCAAAACGGTCATTTCCTCCAAAGACTGTATCAATGCTCCCAATTTCGGGATCGTACTCCCAAGAAGCCAATTCGTCTTTGTAGGTTTCTTTCAATTCATCAGACCATGTAATAATGGTTCGTTTGTCCATATCAATATTGGCAAACTTCGACTGGATTGTACCATTTTTTATATCGTCTGCATAATCGTCTAAACCCCAATCACTAATTTTTTGATACTCATCGTTCAAATTAGCAATTGCATCTTCTATCGTTGGGGAATTATTAAATTTTTCATTTAATGATTGAATAACATTAACATATTGATTTTGTAAATCGTCATAATTCTTTGTAAAATCTAAAGGGATTTCAATTCCGTTTTCTTTTGCAAAATCTTGAATTATGCTAAATGCTTCTTTTATGTTTGTTATGTAATCTGGGATAGATTCATCATCTTTGGGAGCAGTATAAAAACTTGTAATAGCCTCTTTAACATCAGCCCTTTTATCTAATTCATCTACAAATGCTTTATAATTGTTTGCCTTTTTAAGTAGTTCATCATCACTTAACAGTTTTCCCTCGGCATCAGTAATTTTACCAGTTTCTTTTATATAATTTGTGATAAAATTTTTTTGCTCATTAGTTAATTTTTCATATGCGTCAGATTTTTGCGCAAACAAATTAAACTGTTCATCCATTCCATGAGACTGTTTCTCTACCTCATCAATAGAGTTATAAACTTCTTGTAGCCAATTGACGAAAGTCTGTGTGTCATCTTTGCTTAGTCCAAATATTGTTCCATTTGCAGTATAGACGTCTTGTTTCATTTGACGACTTATTTCGTCATAATTCTTTTTTATGATTTCTTCATTTCGTTTTAAATAATCAGTTAGTTTTTCGCCATCAAGAAAATCTTCGCCAGTTATATCTTTTATAATTGAATTAAAATGCTGAATTGTATATATATTAGAAAAACTATCTGGCCCCTTTCCGTAGTTGTTGAGAGGGGAATGTAACTCACTTTGGACTGGGACATCAAACGATTCATTAGTTAAATCACCTTGACTATTATTATATTCTGATTTTACACCTTTATATATAGTCTTAGTATTTGATGCGGTTGTAATTTCATTTAATTTTTGTTTACGTTCTTCTTTCATCAATCTGATAGATTCTTCTATCAAACCATTCTTTTTGGCTATTGCGTTACCTTCTTCATCATATCCCGCAATAAGTTCAGGGAGTACCCTAATATCTCTGAAACAATTGATTGATATTGCTTATATTGGTCAGTTGTTAATGAGACATTGTTTCCATATTCATCAACACCTTTTGCCAAAGAGTCAAAATCGTTCTTTTGTTCTTGCAATGAAATTATTCCTTCACTTAATGTTTTTGCTTGGTCTCTATAAGTATTTGTAACTTCATTAGCTGATTCTATCAATTTTTCATTACGATGAACCAAGTAATCAATGCCAGAAATCAAACCGCCAATAGCTAAACTGATTCCCATACTTAAAGCGGCATCTAACGCCATAGTTGCAGCTTGCAATCCGACTGTTTTAAGTGTTGCTCCTGCAAGTTGCATTGCGTAGCCACTCATGCCAGCTTTTGCACCATTCAGATTAGTTAAATAACTTCCGAGCTTTGGATTGGTTGTTGCAATAGCTTTGGCGTATTCATTTTGAGTTGCAATTCCTTTTTCAGCTAATTTATTATATTGAGCCATTGTATTTGCTACGCCTGTTAGACCCGTTGAATATTGGCTTATAAATTGGTCATAACCCTCTCTTGTTGCTCTTTCATTGGTCGGAAGTTGTTGTGTGTAGGCAGTAAATGTATAATCAGTATTTTTTTTTCTCCAATTTTCCTTGGCTTTTTCCTTTCCAACAATGGTTGAGTTGTATGTATCAATTTTTTCAGCAAGAGTATCAAAACTTGATAAAGATAATTTGCTAAATTTAGCTGTATCACTTAACCCTTTGTTTATTGACAATATAGAACTTAACCAATTTGAAAGACCGTCATTTATAGGTTTGAATATCACACTATTTATTATTTTGTGTTGTGGAGACACAAAAATTAATTATTAAAGATTGACGGATTTTCCAATTTGGTGTATAATTATTATATCAATAAACAAGGAAAGAAGTGGAGATAAATGAAAGTTTGCCCAAGATGTGATTATATTGTCATGAACGACAATGAAAAATATTGTCCTAATTGTATTCATAAAGCTGAGCTTCAAACTATTGATGATGAAGAACTGCAAGCATTATACGAAATAGCCTACGAAGAACAAAAAGCTTCAGGCATAAAACCTAATAACACCTACGATCCTACACAATTTGAACAAGAACGTGCCGAACGCTTAGCCAGAGAACGTCTTGATAGCAAGTATGGTTCGCAACAACACCCAAATACCGTCCGTTGCCCTAAATGCGGTTCATATTCAGTTGCAACAACGAATAGGGGATATAGTCTACTCACGGGATTTATAGGTTCAGGCAGTCCACGAAATGTATGTCAAAAATGCGGCTATAAGTGGAAACCGGGCAAGTAAATCACTCTATACCAAGTTCTCTCAAAATACGTTCCTTTCGGCTTCCGTACAACATTTAAAAATATCGTCAGATAAAATATCCTTACCAATATAATTTAAGGATAACTCTTTAAAGAGTTCAACAACTTGTTTATTCAGTTTCAAAGAAAACATCTCCTTTCGAAAGGTGACTATGATTATAAGTTATACTCTAATCAAA
>QTVU01000067.1 GCA_003460745.1 Firmicutes bacterium AM55-24TS | reverse complement strand
TATTCATTTTTAATTTTAAAATATATCAGAATCCTCATCTATACCAAAAGCTTGTAATATCACATGAAAAGCCTTTCTTTGCTTTCTATATTGATTATCTTTATCACACAGCAAAGAATTTTTAAATAATTCGTATTGACTGTCGTTTGATATTGCATCAAGAATACTATCCATCATTTTATTAAAGTTCAATCTCTTTAAATTTTCTGTTTCTTTCACAGTTGACATTTTTTACGCTCCATTCTTAATATTATTATAAACTCGTTACATATCCCCAACAGCTTTTAATCCTGATTCGTTTCAGCTTATCGTCTTTCATAAAACCTACTAATATTCTTGTTGCGGTAGCTGATGAAACGCCCAGCAATTTTTGAACATCACTGTTCAAAATATACTCATGCGTTTCAAGGTAATCATTAATTTTATTCCACCTCAAATCACTTTTTGATGATGTATTTTTTGGCTTATCATTTATACTTTCCTGCAATGCTTGTTTAATAACAGACAACATAAATTCAATAAATACCGTTGAGTTACCGTTATTGTTTGAAACGTTGATAGCATTGTAATATTCACTCTGATTATCATGAATTATAGATTCTATCGGCAACCATGCAAATATAGGATTCCATTTTGAAAGCAACAACGTATGCCACAATCTTCCCATACGACCGTTGCCGTCTACGAACGGATGTATAAGTTCAAATTCATAATGAAATACGCAGCTTTTAATCAGCAAATGAATTTCACTTTTTTCCGTCCATTCAAGTAATTCTTGAATAAGCTTAGGTACATACTGCGGCAAAGTTCCGAAATGAAGTATATTACCCTCACTGTCAGCCACTCCGACAGGACGTGAACGAAATTCTCCCGCTTCGTTAAGAAGTCCTCGTTCCATGACACTATGAGCTTTTAAAATGTCATCTATTGAGTACGGATTCAACTTATCCATATTATCATAAATTTCATAAGCATTCTGCACTTCTGCAATATCCTTTGGCGGTGCAATAACACGTTTGCCCGATAAAACAGCAGTGACTTGTTCTATGTCAAGCGTATTTTGTTCTATCGCAAGTGATGAATATATCGTTTGTATTCTGTTTGTTCGTCGCAGTGTAGGATTCATTGATATTTTATCTGTAACACTCACTCTGCCTACAAGCTCCGCAATCTCTATTACATCTGCCATGATACGCTCGTTTATTTCAAACGGCGGTTGTTTGTTTGTCAATGCTCTCACCTCTTGATTTGATTATATCATTCCATCAATCAAAAATCAAGCCATCAATCATTTAGCTGATTAATGACTTGATTAATAGTCTTATATAAAACCATCGTTTTTGAAACATTTTGAAATTGTATCATAAACCCATTTCAAAACCTTTAATTCTGTATCAAAACTCATCTCAAAATCAACGTCCCAAAAACCTACCTTTATGCAAATATCATACCCATTTTTACTTTTTTAAATGTCGGTATAAAGTAGCACGTTTTACTCCGGTAAGTTCTTCAATTTCGGACATGGTATATTCTTTTGTATCGTACAGTCTTTTTGCCTTGTCAATCAATTCACTGCTTATCGGTGGTCTGCCGCCTTTTCGACCTCTTGCACGAGCGGCGGAAAGTCCTTCTCTTGTTCTGTCTGCAATACAGTCACGTTCAAATTGACTTATAGCACTTATTAATGTAAACAATAGCTTACCGGTTGCCGTAGTTGTGTCTATATTTTCTTTAAGCGAAACAAGATTGACTTTCTTCTTATTGAATAGCTCCATAAGTTCAATTAAATCTTTCGTCGAACGACCTAATCTTGAAAGTGATTCTATAACAACCGTATCTCCCTCCGATAATCTGTCAAGCATCTTTTCAAGCTCCGGACGATTACGCTTCGTTCCGGTCATCTTCTCACTGTATATCTGATTCACACCATACTCCGATAACATATCAATCTGTCTGTCAAGTACCTGCTCCTCCGTAGATACTCTCGCATATCCAAATTTGTAATTCTTCATAACTTCGCCTCCAATAAAATAAGACCTTTGCAAATAACAAAGGTCTTTTAATCATAATTTAATTTTATCTTTCACGTGCTAATTCAATTATCTCTCCCGGTTGTATATTTTTAGTTTATTCCTGCCCCGGTATATCTGTAAAGCTGCCTCTATGTTCAAACAATCTGTTGCCATCATATGTTATACCATCCTCATTTATAGGGAATAATAGTCCTCCGCCCGCATAATAATATTGTTCATAGGTTGAATAATCATAGCGGAAATCTCTTGACCCTGCGCCTTTAAAATATACATCATAATTCACTTCCACTGTACTGTCATCTGTCACCGTATATGTTCCGTAACCCTTTACTCTCCATGTTCTCATACTGAATGTCCCGTCGGAATTAAACTGCATATTTACTGACTGAGTGTATGGATCGCCCTCATAAAAATAGTATCCTTGTATTTCATTCCATGTCTGATTTATATTTTTAGTCTGCTGATACTCATTTGTATTAACCAACCAGTTATATGTATCTTCCGAATTGATAAACAAACTGCTTGTCACATCGTCCCATATCACACTTACGCCGAAGTTATCGCGATAAAATTCGGCAGGTACCATTGTATTTCCGTCTACAAGCTTTGGTGCTGTTACAAGATTATAACTGTTTCCGTTCCAGTCATACACTGCCGCACTTCCGTTATAGAAATCTCTGTGAATATCTCCTTTGCTTACACTGATACACTTGTCGTTTGGATTCCAGCTTACATCACAACCAAGCTTCTCTCCCAAATAGCGTACCGGAAATAATGTATAATCGTTTGATATTGTCGTAAACACCTCGTTTGTGACGTCCTCACCGTTTACATATGTTGCCGCATACGCTCCTGTTCCTACTGATAACATTGTCGCGGTTATTGCCGCTACTGCCAATACTTTTTTCATCTGTTTTTCCTCCTTGTTTAATTAATTTTTAAAAAATGTATAACTATCTTCCAGATTATTATCAGTATCATATATATCCATAACCACACAATAATCATTCAGATGAAATCTATATTTCTTTTGAATTGACATTCCATTATATTGCCAATCAAATGTTCCATATGTTTCTGCAACTGTCATATCAACTATTTTTGCTTTACCGATATTGTACTCAAATCCCTTTCCATGAAGCCTATGTGCATTTGCAACAATATACTCACTATTAGCTTCCGTTATATTAAGTTCTATCAGCGGTCTATAATCACCACTCGGAGTATATGTGTATGTACCTATATATTGTTCATACATTGCTTTTGATTCTTTACGCCATTTTGCATTCTGATACTCATTTGTATTAACCAACCAATTATATGTATCTTCCGAATTGATAAACAAACTGCTTGTCACGTCGTCCCATATCACGCTTACGCCGAAGTTATCGCGATAAAATTCGGCAGGTACCATTGTATTTCCGTCTACAAGTTTTGGTACTGTTACAAGGTTATAGCTGTTTCCGTTCCAGTCATACACCGCCGTACTTCCGTTATAGAAATCTCTGTGAGTATCTCCCTTGCTTACGCTGATACACTTGTCGTTCGGATTCCAGCTTACATCGCAACCGAGCTTTTCTCCCAAGTAGCGCACCGGGAATAATGTATAATCGTTCGATATTGTCGTAAATACCTCATTTGTGACGTCCTCGCCATTTACATACGTTGCCGCATACACTCCTGATTCTGCTATTACTGTGCTTAATGCTAACAGTACCGCTATTATTTTCTTCATCAGTTTTCCTCCATATTTGTTCGTCTAATATTCTCAGTAATAATTTCCAACTATATTCCCCAATACGAATAAGAGTATATCTTATTTAGCGAGCCTGTAATTAAGGCTGCTATGGCTATTGTACTTCCATCCTTAACAGCAGCATACATCTCTTGCAACGAATTATGCCAATCATCACTTGAAGAAGTATCTATATGCAACTTAAAAGTATTATCCGAATAATCTGTTAACCACAAATCAAAACCAAATACTTCTCCCTCCTGTACTTCTGATGCCAATTTTGCCGTTCCACACACTCCTTGAACACTTCCATAACCAAATGTCTGTGATAATGTGTTATAGTGTTCACTATTTAAAAGCTCTTGCAATTTGCTTTCTAATTTTTCTTTGTTCTCCATTCTTTTTTCGTGTAAATCAATTCTTTCAACCAGATATTCATACCTACTTGTATTTTTAATTTCATCTCTATTTATTTTTGCAATCAAATCGTTTGCACTATCGTAATCATTTGTATTATAAATTGACGTTTCAGCTTCTTCTAAAGCTAAATACTGATTCATAAGCTTTTCTAATTTATCTACATTATTTTTTGTATCAGTTGAAACCAAAAATTTCTTTGAACTGTTTACGACTTCTTCAACTTCTCGCTTTGTGTTATCGGATATATTGACTTCATCGTCCATTTCATCATAAAAATCTGAACTTGCTTTATCATAAAGCGTTGTTACACGTTGATTATTTACTATACTGTTTGATATAACTATAGCCATCATTATTCCCGCTACAGCTATAATAATTCCAATAATAATACCTATTTTTCTTGTATTATTTTTTCCTGTCAACCTAAGTCCGCAATTACTGCAAAATGTTTCGTTATCTTTTGCTTCACGACCGCAATTACCACATTTCATATTATCTCATCTCCTATTAATTTTTTTTATTTTTAATTGCCATTACAGCTGCATTAATCATTACAGCCAACTGTTCTGCATCTGATTTCCACTCTATCGGAACTGTATATGTACCTCCGGAATATGTAATTATGGTTTCAGCAGTTCTTCCCATAAATAAAGCAAACGGAATAATAATCAATGCAATCCATTCTCCTGTTATAATCGCTACTAATGCAATAATAATCGAAAATATTAGGTTTGGTGTACTCATTTTATTTTTTGTTTCAACATTATAAATTGAATCATAGTCAATAACTGTACTAACCTTATTTTTTATAGTTACAAAACCGCTTCCTTGTTGAAATTTTATTTGCTTTGCTTGAAAATCAACATCAGTTTCAATAGTTTTATACGGAAATTTTATAAACCATTTTCTTCCCGAATATTTCTTTATTTCGTTCTTCACTTCAGTTTGGTTTGTTTTATCTACAATATTGCTCTCAAGAATAGCTCCGCAATTTGCACAAAATTTGTTATCACCATTTATCAGCGCCCCACATTTACTGCAAAATTTTCCTTTTGGAGTTTCTTTCAATACTTTTGTACCACAATTACCGCAAAATTCTTCGTCGTTTATCAATTCAAATCCACAATTTTCACATTTCATAATACAATATCTCCTTTTAATAACTTTCAAAAATTTCTTCTATAGCAAGTCCTAAACCATAATCACCCAATACATTCTCTATTCTCACACCATCAACTATGATATTCTCTACATTATAGTAAAAGCCATCATCTGCATCAGTGATATTAAATACTATATCTACATTTTCATTATCAGCGGTTATGCCTGTAAATCTTACTCTTTTTATTGAACCATCTTTTTCATATTCCCAGTCACAATTTCTGAAATATCTACTAAAAGCTTGTTGATAAGTTATATTATAACCTGACGGTTTTCCGCATTGTATTTGGTCAATATAATTAAACTCTGTTGCCATATGTTTAAGCTTTACACCACCAGCAACACAAATTATTACTACAAGCGCTTCAGCAATAAACTTTATTACCGATTTTATCGGAATTGATTCTTGTTTTTTCCCTGAAGAATTATAGGTCTGTTCGTAATCCTTATTTAATACAAATTTACAATAAGGACAAATGTATGAATTTTCAGGAATATCTTTTCCACAGTTGACACAAAACATCTTATTTCCCCCCTATTTTGATTTAATCATTATTTTTAAATAATATTCAAAAATAATGTCTATATTTGTTGTTTTGATTATAGCACATCAAAACACAAATTGCAATATTATTGCAATTATTTTTTATTGCTTTTTGTCCTCTTTAATAAGTTCAGCGTTAAAGTATATAATAATATTGAGGTGACTGACTATGCTTAATCAAAAAAAATTTGTTGTAACTCCTAAAACAGAAAGTTCTGTTACTGTTACAGTAAGAATCGAAAAAGAATCACATGACCGACTTGAAGAGTTAGTTTTAAAAAGTGGTCGTAGCAGAAACGAACTTATTAACAAAGCTATTAAATTTGCTCTTGATAATCTTGAATTTGACGACGGAAAAGAGGAATAAAATTATCCCTCTTTTCTTTTGTCGTTGTAGTAATTGAGCAGCGTTGTTATACATATTTCGACCAAACCGAAAAGCAGCTGTTCAATATACTTGTTGTTTGGTGTTACACTTCCAAGAAATCATCAGCATACAACATTTCCTCCACCTCCTCCGGCGTAAAGCCGTTATTTAGCAAACAGTCGATTTCATCGCTGTCATACCCATAATACTGTGCGACGCTCTTTATGTCGTCTACATACTCGTTGGCATTTGAATATTCAAAACCTTTTCGCCAATCATATCCGTAACTTCCGTATTCATCAAAATCAAACTTCGTTCTCTGTATCTTGCCTTTATTCGATATTTTAAGTATTTCGCCGTCTTCAATTTCAATATCTTCATAATCTCCACGTTTCAAGTCGCGAAACAATTCTGTATCAACAAGTGCTTTCCAAAGTATCGATATTGTTGACGCATACACATATACTTGTCTTTTCTTAAAATGCAATATTGATATTGGACTGTCGCCCTTTACTATGTAAAGATTATCGTTTGAATCAAGCACCGAAAATGAAAAACTACCCTCAACCTTTTCAGCCATATATTTAAGGCTCTTAAAATCAAATTTCTTTTGTGATTCAATCAACTGCACCGCAATGTAACTGTCCGTATCAATAATAGTTGACGGCAATCTTAGTTCACGTCTTAATTTTTTATCATTACAGATTATGCCGTTATGTGCAAGTGCAAATTCTTCATCGCCGCACATACCTTTAAACGGGTGGTTATTACCGTTAAAATTTAGTGTCCCTTGTGTTGCATGACGAGTATGTCCCATTACTGCAACTGTATTTTTAGGGACACTAAATGTCATTTCATATGCGCTCTTACTTTTTTTGAATACGGTAAGTTTACCGTTCTTGTTATATGCAATTCCGGTTGCGTCTGTACCTCTGACCGCACTTTCAACGGCAAGTGCTTCCGTTATTTCCGCCATGTCTTTTACCTTATTTCCGTATGACAATATACCATACAATCCACACATATCCTATTCCTCCAATCCTCTTATCTTCAAGTATTCCTTTAGTTCCGCTTTATTTGCTGATACTGTTTTCGCAAACTCTTTCCATGTCATTGTCTGAAATTCTTCGTCCGTCAGATTTATCGCCATTTCACAAAGCAAATCCACAAACTGCAACGTAGCCATAAAGGTTTTGTACCTTAATGTACCTCTGAATATTCGCAGCTCAACAGTAAATGTATTTGTAAGATTAACTGCCGTATATCGACCAAGTCCCGATGTTTTGGCACCTTTTAAACTTTCTTTAGGATTGTCCATACTGCAGCCGTATCTCGACGCCCATCTGTCTGCTTGAGTTTCGGTACGACGAGAAAATCTCAATATCTTATCCCAAAACTTCTCAAAGAAGTACACAATCCTTGCAATAGTGTTTTCTTGCTCCTCTACACTTTCACCGAGTGCCGCTCTGTTTATATGCACATGCAATCCGCATGTACCGCTGTTGTGACTGTAATATCCCATTTCAAGTGCTTTGTCTAAAATCTTTTTCCAAGGTATTGTATTTGTATGATATTCCAAAGTCGCAGGGTGACTTACAATTTCAAAACCATCATCAAGTGAGCCGTCATGTTTGCAATAAACATGCTCATTTATTTTATTACCTATATTCAAAATTCTCTCGGCATTATCGTCATATTCACCGCCTTCATCTATTTCAAGCTCTATGCCGTAATGCGGTTGCCCTTTACCGTAAAATATCGGATCCGGTTTGTAATAGTAGTCATGTATTATAGAATCATTTATTTCGTCATAACATCTTTGGCAATATGGTTCACCGTCGTGATAGCAAACATCATCTCTGTAAACATCCTCACCACACTCGTTACAGGTTTCATATAACTCGTCATAGCAATCTTGGCAATACTCGCCGTTCCTCGAATCGTCACGCCATATACTTCTGCCGCAATGGCTGCACTCCGTCACTCGTTGATTAAAACAGTCGGTACATAATATCGTTCCGTCAAATCTTATTGCATTTTGGGAGCTTATTTCTTCTCCGCATAAATCGCATCGTACATTTTTATTTTCTTCACTCATTTTCTTTTCCTCCGTTAATATTCGTAATTAAATAGCATTGTTGAATGTGTCACATCGTCTATGACAAAAATCTTTGCACACAAAAAAGGAGTATCTGTTTCAAACAGATACTCCTTCATGTATTCCGGTTATTCTTGTGAATGAACAATCTTTTGTTTTCCGTTTTCTTCCGATAAGTCGAATACTTGTAGATAATCCTTTTGCTCGTCCATGGTGTCAATCATATCCCACATTATCATTTGTAATTCCAACGGCACTTTCTCCACAATCCCGCTTGTAACAAATCTTTTCCCATTAAACATCTCAATCCTCCTTTTTAATTTATTTAGTCTGTGACTATTCACATATATACTATATATTTATAAATCCCAAACAACCAAATAAAATTTTAAAATGCCATAACATATATATAATAAACTCAGAAGGGAGATTGATTTTATGCTTGAAGAATATCCAGATGTACTAAACACAAAAGAAGTTATGGAAATTCTTGATATTACAAAAAATCTAATGTATGAGCTGATTCACAGTGGTACTATCCGTGCTATTAAAATAGGTAAAAAGCAATGGCGGATAACCAAAGATGATTTAATCACATACTTAAAAACAAATTAATCGGAGCGACAAAAGTCGCTCTCATTTTTATTAACTATACAAAATCAATTAAAGGAGAAAATTACAATGAAAATATTATTAGATACAATACAATATACTAAAAAGCCATCAGGTCAAGATATAGGAATGATAAGTAGAAGAATTACAAACACTATCTATTCCACAAAGAATATTTATAAAATTGCCGATCTTATAGGCAACAAAGGTCACACTTGGTGTCCTGCAATATTTAATGAAAAGCGATCAAAAGATACATTTAAAGAAATCCAATTAGTCGCACTTGACTTTGACGGAGGCATTTCGTTTGATGAAGTGAAAACAAAAGCAGAAAAATACATGATACCGACACTTTTTGCATACAAAACATTTTCAAGTATCAATAAAAGCAAATTCAGAGTTGTATTTATGCTTGAAAAGGTCATATATGATAAAAATATTTTTGATAAAATTATAAACATGCTGATGACAATATTCAATGGGTGTGATACTTCATGCAAAGATATATCAAGAATGTTTTTCGGCGGTAAGAATCTATTTTATTACAATGAAAATAATTTGAAAGTAAATATTCTTACACTTGAAATGAATTTTGAGTTGTACATGAAAGATACTTATGGAAAGACTCATTTCCGAGAAAACTTACAAAAATTTTACGGTAAAATTTCGCCAAGTCCGGTTATATATATAACCGGAAATGGCGAGAAATTACCAAATCATAATTTGTACAGAAAAGACACATTATCAAAACTTGATAGTAGTTGTCAATTATATCATGAGTTTATCGCTGATAGCAAATGGCTCTATTACAAAGAACTATTCGGCATAGCATTGAATCTTATAAATGTCGAAACAGGTGCTAAAGTATTTAAAAAAGCAATTTCAAATTCCAAATATATCACATATAAACGTGATTGGGATTTCTATTTGCAATATATGAAAAAACACCAATATGCACCTATGCAATGTGAACATTTTTGTCCATATGCAGAATCATGTTCTCACAATACTAATATGCTGACCACTACTAAAATTAAGAGGTCTGAGATATTACGTACTGAAAACATTGAATATTCTGCAGGTGACGAAGTATATGCCGATTTGGAAAATTCTTTTTGTAAAGCCATTAATTCTGATGATAATCGAATACATCTCATAAGGGCACAAACTGCCATAGGAAAAACGCAAATTTATATAAACTACTTATCAAAATCTGATAAACCGTGTATCATTGCTGTTCCTACAAATATCTTAAAACGAGATGTTTACAGAAGATGTATTGAAGAAGGGATTGATGCACGAATGACACCTTCTATTGAAGATATAAGGAATGATATTCCTAAAGAGATATACTCTGCTATTAGTAAATTTTATAGATGTGGTCAACATAGCAAAGTATATCCGTACATATCAAGCATATTGAAAAAACAGCATATACCCGCATTAGAAAAATTTATAGCAGATAAAAAGGAATTAAACGATTATACAGGTAATATCATAACTACTCATCATAGAATTTTACTTTCTGATAAGAATTGGCTTAAACAGTATCAAGTAATAATTGATGAAGATATTTTAAAGACTATTATATCAAACCAAGAAACAATACCGCTTTCCGATATTGAGGATTTATTAGAAAATCCACTTCCGAAAAAAGTACATTCTAAGTTAACTTCAATTTTGTATAAGTCTGAAGACAAAGAATTTTTTAAAGTAGACAAAGTCAAAACTTCAAAAAACATTAGCACTGATTTTGACATGAATGCATTATTAAAAGCAAAAAAATTCTATTCCGATGGCGAAAAACTTGTTTTCTATAAAACACCTAAATTAAAGAAAATGAAATATATTGTGCTATCTGCAACAGCAGATACATTCATATATAAACATTACTTTGGAAGTGATAATGTAAAAGCTTATGAATGTAGACAAGCTAAATATCTTGGTTCTCTAAAGCAATACTATGATGGTTCTTACAGTCGTACTTATATTGATACTAACGATAATTTATGGGACAAGATTCGCAGTAAAATAGGAGATGCAAAAACAATTACATTCAAAAAATATTCATCTGATTTAGATATTCACTTTGGGAACTCCGAGGGATGTGATTTTCTTGCAGGAGAAAATCTTGCAGTAGTAGGGACTCCACATATGAACGAATGTGTTTATAAATTTATGGCATATTATATGGGTGTCAAAACAGACGGTGCATTACATTTTAGACCGGTCGAGCATAACGGATTTAAGTTTTGGTTTTCTACGTATGAAAATGAACTTCTTCGACACATACAATTTTGGCTAATTGAAAGCGAACTCGAACAATGCGTTGGTCGTGCAAG
Organism: Firmicutes bacterium AM55-24TS; assembly: GCA_003460745.1. GTDB lineage: Bacteria > Bacillota > Clostridia > UBA1381 > UBA1381 > Hominilimicola > Hominilimicola fabiformis. The sequence continues at coordinate 187 of QTVU01000067.1, read as the reverse complement.
ATTACTTAGAAATGAATGTAACGTTTATTTGTTCAGTAACTTTCCACTTAAACAAAGTGAGTTGGTTAAGTAATATTATCTAAGCAAAAATATATTTGTATTGATTTTTCTGAAAACATATAGTAAAATAAATATAAACAATCAAGGTTTTAGAATATATTATTATCAAGAATAATTAATATCGATA
>QTVU01000066.1 GCA_003460745.1 Firmicutes bacterium AM55-24TS | reverse complement strand
TAAATGATGTGCAATTCTATTTTCCTGAACCACATCAACCATGGCAAAGAGGTACTAATGAGAATACTAATGGACTTCTACGCGAATATTTTCCTAAAAAACAGGATTTAACAGAAATTAAACCATCATTAATTAGAGATAAAGCGCTTATTTTAAATCAGCGTCCACGCAAATGCTTGAACTGGAAATCGCCTTTTGAAGTTTATTTTGATATATCGTTGCATTTGACTTGACAATTCAAGTTAGATTAAAAAATGAAATGTTTTATGGACGCTCATGGATAGGTGTCACGATGGAAGATTTCATAAATGAGCTTAACAGCTATTAACACAAAACGAATAAAAATCTCTCAGATATATGAGCCCGGTAGAGTACAGACATAGCCTTGTACTATTTTATGCTGATAATCAAATATGTCCGTACTTCTATTTATTGCTCTATCTGATTATATCCGTTCATAATAAATTCAGTTATTTCCTTACTTCTGACACGCATACCGACTGATTTTATAACTTTTAAAATAATTTCTTCTGTCAGAGGCGGAATATATTTTTTCAATCTGTTATCAAATTCAAGCAGTTCATTAAATAAACTTACCAATATATCATTTTTTCTCTTAATATTTTTAGGATAACCTCTTGATATAAGTGCCATATTATTATCAAAATTCGGTGCTAAATCCAAAACATCACCTGTATCAATATCACGCAGAATACCAAAATTAAATGTATGTCTATCAGGATTTGCACAGATTGTATCAAGAAACAACATTTTCACATAATCGCATATGCAATTAGGGCAAAGGTCTTTTAATGTCTCAAGAGTTTGTATATAGTCCTCGCATTCATTCATAAAATTAAATGCAGGCTCAAAATTGACCATGGCATTATCGGTAAAATCCTTTGTTTTAATAACACCATTACCACGTTTATATTCAGCCATATTAAAGTCTAATTCCATTCCGAGTTGATATATGAAAAATTCTGAAAACGTTTCATCGTGATTAGCCTTTTTGTACATCCACCATTCGCCGTTAATCAGTTTCCAACACTTTTCAAAGCTACCTATATTGGTAAGTTCGGGAGTTTTTGTACTTTTGCTATGCGCCGCTCGATTAAAACTGTCGTAACTGCCGGTTAAAGCAAGTGTGGCAAAATAGTCGTTGTCAAAACGAACATCGGCATAGCAAAGGTCGCTGTTAATCGGTTTTATCCAATAATTATCCGTAATGGTGACTGCATTCACTGATAAAACAGAGCCTATATCGTCACGTTCGGTAAGACGCAAAGCCTTTTTAAGAAGTCTTGAATTTGCTCTGTGTGAGTCGATAGCTCTTGTTTCAAGCCACTTCGGAACATTGCTTGTAAGTTCCAAATACATTGGAGCAAGTGACGGCTTAATCAGATTTAATTTGTTATCTATCCATTCTGCCACAACGGTATCTCTATTCATTATTAAAAAGTCCATGAATCTCACCTCTTTTGAAAATATTATAGCATATCGACAACACAAACGCAATATATAAAAATACCTATATATCCCATTCGCTTACTTTGTTTTCTTCTTTCCGATTTTTGGCAGAATATTGACAAAATAGATATGCTTGTGATATGCTTTTTTCAGTGCGTTTTTGGAAAAGATATTTAGGAGTAAAACCAATGATAGAAAAAATACTTATTCGTGGAGCAAAAGTCCACAATCTTAAAAATATAGATGTAGATATTCCGTTGGGGAAAATTGTAGGTATTGCAGGAGTGTCAGGCTCGGGTAAGTCCTCTCTTGCAATGGGTGTATTATATGCAGAGGGTTCTCGGCGCTATTTGGAAGCGCTGTCTACTTACACTCGCCGCCGAATGACACAGGCATCGAAAGCAAGTGTAGATGAGGTGCTTTATGTACCGCCGCACTTGCATTACATCAGCGTCCCGGTATACCAGGAATACGCAGTACATTCGGAACGGGAACGGAGTTGCTAAACAGTTTGCGACTTATGTATTCACGTTTATCAAACCACCGTTGCCAAAACGGACATTACTTAAAACCGTCACTGGCGGTTGCCGCAGGGAAGGAATTAGTCTGCTCGGAATGTGGCGTTCACTTTTATGCACCGTCGGCAGAGGAGTTGGCATTCAATTCGCAAGGTGCTTGTCAAAAATGTGGCGGTACAGGAATTGTTCACACCGTTGATATGGCATCACTTGTGCCTAATGACTCTCTTACGATTGATGATGGTGCAGTTGCTCCGTGGAACAGCTTGATGTGGTCATTAATGACGGATGTTTGCCGTGAGATGGGGGTGCGTACAGATGTACCGTTCCGTGACTTGACGGAACAGGAAAAAGATATTGTCTATCACGGTCCGGCGGTTAAAAAACACCTTTTTTACAAATCCAAAAATACGGAAAATGCAGGTGAATTGGATTTTACATATTTTAATGCCGTTTACACGGTGGAGAATGCTCTTGCAAAAGTCAAAGATGAAAAAGGCATGAAGCGAGTAGAGAAATTTTTAAAAGAGGATATTTGTCCCGAATGTCACGGAACACGTCTTTCCGCCGCCGCCCGTGCACCGAAATTAAGAGGAATATCGCTTGATGAAGTTTGCACTATGACACTTTCCGAACTTGTGGATTGGGTGCGTGGTGTTCCGACAAGCCTGCCTGATGAGATGAAACCTATGGCTGAAAGTATCTGTGAAACTTTTGAAAGTATGGCGAAGAGGTTAATTGATTTAGGTCTTGGCTATCTGACTCTTGACCGTTCGGCAGCCACACTTTCGACAGGCGAACGTCAGCGTATGCAGCTTGCCCGTGCTGTGCGTAACCGTACCACAGGCGTTCTCTATGTGTTGGATGAGCCGTCAATCGGTTTGCACCCATCTAATATTGTCGGACTTACAGGTATTATGCACGATCTTGTATCGGACGGCAATTCGGTTATTTTGGTAGACCATGACACTCAGATTTTGAAAGAGGCAGACTGGATTGTGGAAATGGGACCGGAAGCGGGGGCAAATGGCGGTCATGTGATTGCACAAGGTACAATCGCAGATGTGGAAGCAAACCCCGCTTCTCAAATAGGACCTTTTATATCCGGTAAAGCCGAAACAAAACTAAGGTCATGTGCCGCAAAGGAAGAAATGTTCGTAAACGGAAATATTCATTTGTCCACATCTCAAATACATACGGTCAAGCCGTTGGAAGTTGACATTCCCAAAGGCAGACTTACCGTTGTTACAGGAGTGTCGGGTTCGGGCAAGACGACTTTGGTGTTGGAAAGTTTAATTCCCGCACTTAACGCGAATATCAGCGGTCATACGTTGCCGGAGCATATCAGAGATGCTAGCGCTGAGGGTATACGACGTATCAAGCTGATTGACGCAACACCTATCGGAATTAATGTTCGTTCTACGGTGGCTACCTATGCAGGTGTTCACGATGAATTGCGAAAACTTTACGCAAAGTCCGAGGACGCAAAAAATAAAGGCTATAAGGCAAGAGATTTTTCGTACAATACAGGCTCATTACGTTGTTCGGGGTGCGACGGTACAGGTGTTGTCAGTCTTGACGTGCAATTTCTTCCAGATGTAAATATTCAATGCCCTGATTGTCACGGCTCTCGTTACTCAAGTATTGCTTATGACGTGAAGCTTACAAATAAAGTGGGTGAAAGTGCTTCTCTACCCGAACTTATGGATATGGATGTAAACACAGCTGTTGAATTTTGCAAGGATATAAAAACCGTCAGCCAAAAGCTGAATACGCTAAAACAGTTGGGACTTGGTTATCTGACATTGGGCGAAGAAACACCGAGCTTATCCGGCGGTGAAGCACAACGTTTGAAACTGGCAAGTGAGATTGGAAAGATACAGAGTGATTCTGTTTTCATATTTGATGAGCCGTCAATCGGTTTGCATCCGTTAGATGTACAGGTATTGCTCAAAGTTTTTCAGGCACTTTTGGATAACGGTGCAACCGTAATCGTTATTGAACATGACCTTGACGTAATTCGCAATGCAGATTATGTTATAGATATGGGACCCGGAGGCGGTGAAAATGGCGGTAAAATCATTGCAAGCGGAACACCGCAGGAAATAAAATTGAACAAAAAAAGTATTACAGGCAGATATTTATAAAATTAAGCACCTATTTTCATAATCGAAAATAGGTGCTTTTTATTATATATTCCATACTACTTCACAAGTGCCGTCTTCGCATATGAATATTTTATGTATAAGTACATTGCAAACGGCTTTGCGTTCGTCTGTGTTTGCGTTTTTCCACTTTTGTGATAGGTTTATAACACTGATTATTTCATTTTCTTCACTTTCAAGGTCTTCGATTTTTTCTGTAATCGCCTTACTTTCTTCGGACAACTTTTTGGCTTTTTCATTCAGAAGTGATTTCATATCCGATTTAAAGCTGTCGTCCAAAAGCATATTAACAATCTTTTCTTGTGACTGTTTAATTTCGCTAAGCTGATTTTTCAGCAGATTAATCTTGTTTGAATTATCGGTTGAAATCTTTTTGCGAGAGCCTTTCAGTGATTGGAGTTTTTCGGCGATAAGGTTATATACCATATCTTCCAAACTGTCGGCATACAGCGTCACTTTAGGACCGTTACATATGCGATTATGCGACTTGCCTGTACAACTGAAATAACGTGTTTGTGTGCCGTCTTTTTTCTTACCGCCTTTTGTTACGGTCATTGTTCTGCCGCATTGCTTACAAGCAATTTTACCGCCGAGCCAACTTGTAGAGTTGTTGACGGAATTGCCGAGCTTTTTATTTTTCTCAATTTTCTTCTGACATTTTAGCCATAGGTCAGAATTTATAATACCATCATGCGGCATAACCACTATTTTAATATCCGACATATCATCCGCAGTATGCTTTGATTTGCCGTAGGTTTGTATTCCGTGCAAGCCGTCAAATTGATTGATGTCGCTCATGATGTTGGCATTGCGTTTTGAGTAGTATTCGTATATGGCGTTATCAGCCTTTACGTAGATTGGATTTTTTATGATGTTTGACAGTTTTGCTGTGGACCAACTGCCTGTGGTGGCTGAAATGTTGTTGTCAATCAAATTATCCATAAGCCGCCGCAGTGTTACATTCGGTACTGAATAATTTTCAAAAATATATTTTATCTGCTCAATTTCGTTTGTAACAGGCTCAAACATTTTTGTTTTGACGTTGTTTATAACAGTATCTTTTAAATTAAAACCGTACGGACGGCGACCGCCCATATACAGTCCCATTTCACTTCTGTAAGCATATGCGTGTTTGACGCGTTCAATTATACTTTTGCGTTCAAATTCGGCGAATACCATAAGTATTTTTACGATCATTTCACCGTACGGACTTGACGTGTCAAACGATTCTTGAGAGGAAACAAACTGAACATTATACTTTTTGAGTGTTTCCAAAATGCCTACAAAATCCGAAAGACTTCGGCTGATACGGTCAAGACGGTACACAATAACCTTGCTGATTTTACCGCGTTCAATTTGACGCATCATTTTTTGAAAACCGTCACGGTCAACATTGCCGCCCGAATATCCGTTGTCGATAAATTCAACGGTTTTCTCATTGCGTTCGTCGGGTTTGATTACCGATTTGCAGTATTCTATCTGTGTTTCGCATGAAATACTGTTTTCACGTTCTATTGATTTTCTTGCGTATAACGCAATCGCCATCTTTGCTTCCTCCTTTCAGATTTTATTGATATTATTTCTTATCAAAGATACGATATAATTCTTCTATTATTTCTTGCTTTTGCTGCTCCGCTTGAGAAGTATTCACAAGCGAACGCTGATGTATTTGATATGTATTGTTTCTTATATCCGTGTATTCCGACATTATGATTACCTCCGTTTTTAGTTTATTTTATGCGGTGTATAGTTTGTCTAAATACTCCCGCAAATCGGTAGGGGAGAATCGTTAAAGCCAAAACTGTCCTGCGTGATGATAACATCGGTAAAATCACAATTAAGCTCAGAATTGACTATTTTTAATATGTTGTAAAGACTAAAATCAAAAGTAATACTTGTCAGTCCTGACGGTGTTATGTATGCGTTGTTTCGCTTGTATGTTTTGTCGCTGTAGTGACAATCGGTAATTGTTCCTTTGTTTCCACTGCGAACGATTTCAAGCAAAATCGACCTGTGAATACGATTTTTTAGTCTTGTTTTATATGTATTATTATCGTTTACAAGAATTAAAAATTTATATTTTGTTTTGACTTGTGTTTTTAATTTGATATATTCTTCTGTTGACAACTTGTTTTCGGTATCGGAAAATTCAATTCCGAAAAATGTTTTGTCAAGCTCATTTTTGAATACATCAATTAAACTATCACAAGTACAGTGTGAAGTATGAAATTTGCAGGGAACGGCATTATGTCCGTTCCTTGCATGTCTGTCGGTGTAAAAACAATCTGAAATGAAAATTTCATTATTATTAATTTGTAGTTGTATGTATAACCGCCTCCCATGATTATTTTTGAATATGGCATGATATGTCTGCCCTTGTTTTTTATCTAAATATAAAATACTTTTCTGCATTGTGTTTTCCTCCTCTATGAAAATAATACATAAATGAAACAAGGGCAGTTACATATCGGCTTCAGCAATTACAAGCCATAAACTTGTTTGTGATCGCCACTCTCAAAGAAACTATACAAATTAGCATACAGCCTTTCGGAATTTCTTGATAATGAATCGCAACGAAGTTCTTCGCGATACTTATTTGGAACATCCGATAAGTATTCGTCAAATTTATCATAGTCCGGCTGTTGTTTCTTAAAAGCTTGAATCATGATATATAGCAATGCTTTTGCACATTGTGAATATGCTTGTTCTTTCTTTGTTTTTACTGTTTTAAATGCACTGAGTGCTTGTTCTGAGCATAATATACAGTTGCTTTTGAGTATTTCTCGGATGGATTTAGCATTGTACCCATCGAAACTGAAAATGACTGCATAATGGCTGATGATTCTTAATTTCTTGTCGGTGTGTGTTGTAATATGACCATGTTTTTTTAGCAGTATCCAAATGTATGGATAAAATGCAGCGACACCTTGACTTATAAGATAAAATAAGTCCTGACAAATCTTAATTATTGCGTTATCATCAAGTAAATAAGCTTGATTTACCAGTTGTTTAAAATGATTATTAATTATTTTAAACGACTCGTTATTGTCTAAAATATTAATATTATTTAATACTGTTTTGATGAGCAAAGAATGAAATCTTTCATCCTTTTCACCTAATAGTCCAAGAATTTTTACCTGTTCTGTTGGTGAGATATGGTTGGGATTTAGAAGAAGCGAAATTGCTTCTTCTGATTTATTCTCTCCCGAAAGGTTATCATAAATTTGTGCTATTAGTTGATTATTCTTTGTGTATAGATTTTCGCTTTCAGTACTCATAGTTTGATGTCCTCCTTATCATAAGTCAAATAACGGTTGAGATTATTTCTTGGCAAACATATAACGGATTGCCTAAATTGTCCTTTTCGATATTCGTATGAACGACGGTTATCCTTTGTTATAAGTAATTTTTCACTTTCTAATTTTTGGTAAAGTTCTTGCCGAGATAAATCAAACGAAATGCCTTCATTTTGGCATGCAAGTTTGATTTTAGCAAAAACATTAACACTTTCAATCCAAACATAGTCATCACTGTATAAAATATCTGTTTTTGGTGTGTCATTGGTGATTTTTGATGTATTTATTGTATGTAGCTTGTTTTCGATACGTAATGATTCAAGTGTCTTGAAAAATATGAAGATGCTGTCGTTTTCAAGATAACGCTTGCTTTGCTCGGCGATGTAGTGACGAATGTTTGATGGAAAATCACTGATGTTGGCGAAAAAAATATTTTTCGCAGTGCAATATTCGCAAAACATATCGTAAATTGCCAAAAACCAACAACACATTGATGTATAACGTGCGTGCCATTTCGGAGCTTCGTGATGCATAATGCTATCTCGATGATCCAAGAATGTTTGCCTCAATTTAATACAAAAGTCAATATCTAATGTGTATTGAATGAAATCAGCCAATGCACCTCTGAACTCAGCTTGTGAGGCCTGTAACTCCGTTAATGCCTGCAAATTGACTGCCTCTTGAAAGTCGATAATGAGCATACGCGGAATCGATGAAAATCGTACTTTTGGAATCTGTTCACCTGTGACAACCGTGATTGTATCAGACGATTCGGATACGATTTTTTTACCACTCATTTTCTTAGCAACTGATGATTTGTCACCGTTAAGGCGTATAATTTTTTCAAGCTTGGCAGTTATTTCTCTGTCAGTATTTGTATAAAAATCATCAACGATTGTAATCATATCACGCGACTGTTTTAAGGTTGCTATAATACTGGCAACTGTGTCTTCAAAAGAACAAACACTAAAATTTTCATTATTATATGGATTGAGTGTAGCTTGAACCGTAGAAGTTTTATAGCTACCTGTGCGACCTATAACAGCCAAAATAAATGACGGTCGATCAGTGCCTAAGTTACCCAATCGTGATATACAAGTGCTTAAAAGCAGGGTAAACAAAAAGATGAGACCCTCTGTCTGACTTTTGAAGCATGGAAGATACTTTTCAAAAAAGAAGTTTGCACTCGCATGTTCGATTGTACAAGGACTTCTAAAAAATACATTTTTAATAGTGTTTGTTGAAGTTGGCGAGATGATGTTATCACCAAAAATGTATTTGTTATCAAATGCACCAACAAAACCGTAAACACATTCCTCGTCAATATTCTCCGATAGCTTATGGTAAATTTTCTTGCAAATGTCCCATTCATCTTCTGATAGGCGACTTACACCTTTTGTACCAAACTTGTAAACAAGATTAGGATTTTCAATTTCAGCCGGCTGAATTGAAATTTTTTAAATATTTTCTTTCTTGTCACCAGTTCTACGTCAATTTCAAATGTATCATTTGCGCTAAGGTTGACGGTTCTGTGTTGTTTCAATGGTATAATTACAGCTGAAGGAACGGTCAAATTGGTCTGCTCCTCAATATTATCAATAATATCCTGGATATTGTTAGTTTGTGAATGATTTAATAAATTCATTTGTTTCCTCCTATATTTCTAGATTGTTTATCTCATTTCAAAAAGCGCTTTGTCATGCCGTTTGTGCCTGCAAAATTACGCCTAAAAAGTTTCGCAAACACTTCGCAGATTAGTGATTTTTTATATTAATCTTTCAAGCTATCAGCTGATGTATATAATAATACGCTTAAATAATCTGCAAATAAATAATAAAACACGTAATATAAAAATATTTTACAAAAAAATATTGCATAACTTACGTCAAAATGATATAATTTTATAAAATAAGTTTGGAATGAATGAGGATATTGTAAGTTAAAACATTAATTAGCAAAAAGGTGGATTGTGATGTGGAAGAAATTTTGTGAGCAGGATACGAATGAAGAAAACAAACTGCGTATGAAATATGAACGTAGATTTCGTTATCTACTGAGATGGAATATAACGAATGAAGAAGGATTGTTTAAAAAAGAGTTGTTTGACAAACAACACGCAATAAGTTTAACCCGATTAGGAAAATATTTATTTGGCTATATGTGTGCAACTTCGAATATACCATATAAGTATATTGGAGATTATTTATATGCGATAGAAAAAGAAAAGCCAATATCAAAGTGGAGAACTAAGGGGGAAACTTTGTTTAATTATTTGGTGGAGAATCCTGTTAAATTTAAGTTGGATAAAGAACCTATGACTGATATATCTGAAGAGTCGATTAAAGAAAATAACTCGATTATAGTATTTATAACTAAATTTGAAGCGGTTGATAGCGTGTGGGATAAGATGCTAAATGAAAACGATGAAGATAATTCCACTGAAACAATGAGCGACACAGAATATAATCCCATAAATGATATGAAACAATACTTTGAAGGGATAATAGAAGGCATAGATGATAATTATTTAGGTAAGTATTATCGTAAGGAACATATAAAGGGTGGATATATAAAGAAATATAAATTTAAAGACAGATATACAATATTTTCAATAATACTTCTATATTTTCTAAACATTATATTTTGTTTTTACATTGGTGAACAAGGATGGTTATTTGGAAGATTTACAAAAAAAGAAGACAGTGTTCGAATTGAAGATTTAAAAGACATTATGTTCGTATTAAATAAAGATATGCAGGGAGCATGGGGTACAGGTGAAGAAACTATGAATAATAAAAAAAATATACACGTTGAAAATCCACAAAAAGACATAGAACAACAGATGCGTAAATATATTATTAAAAAGTTTTTTCAACCAAATAAAAAATGCAATATTTCATTCAACAGACTTCCGTATATGAAATTCTTAATAATAAATAATAAATTTTCTGATTTTGTTGATGAACTAATCAAGGATATTGCTGTTTGGGTATATGAGAAAAATCATTGCGAAACGAAATACATAAACTGTGCGAAGATTATTATTGATGATATGAAAAATGCTTTTAGTAAAATCGTTCGAAACGTTTACTATGGGGAAAATTATAACTATAAAAATGAGGAAAACTTTATAGATCCCGAATTCTTTTGGGAAGATGAGGATGAAGATGAGTCTGAAAAGATCATGCTTGATATATTATCTATATTCAGTATATTAACGAAAGAAGCAAATAATTACGGTATAAAATGCAAGGTACCGAAAACGGAGCGTACAGCAGCAACCAAAGTTGACGGTGGCAAAGGGGAACTAATAAGCGGATTACGATTGTTTGTTGATAATATGTTGACCGATAAATGTTCTCAGTTCAGTAACAACAAGGGCTATAACAACATGATCAATAGTATTGGCGGATATGAATTTGAAAGAATATTTCAACCTATCAACTTTATATTGGATTCGATGATTAGTATTAAGATGGATGAAGATAAGAATTTGAAAAATAGGATTAAAAATATACGCCACTACGATAATGTGAAGGACAAATATAAATATATAGTTAATGTAACAAATTATAGTACATACCCTGTATTTTTGGGAACGTATTTGAAACGTATGTATCTTGAAACTGAGATGAATGTTGATAAATGGGTTTTTAATTATATAAAGAATTATCGAGAGTGTTTTTGTGACATTTATGATTCCTATGAAGATGAAGAAGATGAACAGACTTCGGAATTTTCTTATGAAGGTGGACATACACTGGAATATTCTTGTAAATATGAAAAAAATATAAAGAAAAAAGTAGAACTTCTTCTAAAATATGGAGAAATGAAAGAAGAACAAATAGCGGAATCTTCCTATAAAGATGAACAGACACAGGAATTTTCTTATAAAGATGAAGAAACAGAAGAGGAACAAGCACTGGAATTAGATGTACTTGCTGATGAAATAAAAGATATATTTCATCAAAATAGTTACGGCATGATGAATATAGAGAATAATTATATAGAAGCTATGTTATCAGAAACGTTTAGATATAAAGACATAGATAAAAATATGAGATTATCCGTAAGAGTGAAGGATATATTTATAAAATACAATAGCGATAAGTGGTTAGAGAAGTTCAAGGATGTAAATACTGAATGGATAAACGAGTGTATTTGCTTGGGGTGAATTTTTCGAAAATATAATGAAAGAAATGTCTGAATATTTGGAACAGATTTGCGAAAAAGAAGATATTATTG
>QTVU01000065.1 GCA_003460745.1 Firmicutes bacterium AM55-24TS | reverse complement strand
CAAATGTTTGACATAAAACCTGCACTATTTATCTTTCAATGTACATGCTCTCTTGCGACAGCTTGTTTATTCTATCACATCGTTTTCAGTTTGTCAAGACTTTTTTAAAGTTTTTTGAAAAAGTTTTTAACTTCTTCTCAACCCGAACACTTCTCTTCTCCGTGTTCTTTAGCCCTCTCAACTGACGACTTGATTATTATACACTCTATTAGCCCTTTTGTCAACACTTTTTTTCATTTTTTTTGAACTTTTTTTCATTGTACTATATATTGTGGATTATTTCTTATTATATACACTATTTGTGTCGATTACAACAAAAAAAGAACTGCAACTAATCGTTACAGTTCTCAAAAAATTATTTTCTTCCGTAATTATTAATAATCAACTCAACAAAATCTTTATTGCTGCTTGTACTTCTCATATACTGCAAAAAGCTGACAATGGTTTCGGTATTTGAATTTCTGCCAAGCTCACGTCTTATAATCCAGCAAGCCTCTTTTTCACGGTCATTAAGCAAATCTTCTTCACGTCTTGTACCTGATTTCAAAATATCAATAGCAGGGAAAATTCGTTTTTCCTGAAGATTTCTGTCGAGTTTCAATTCCATATTACCCGTACCCTTAAATTCTTCAAAAATAACATCATCCATTCTGCTGCCCGTTTCAACAAGTGCCGTTGCCAAAATTGTAAGACTTCCGCCCTCTTCTATATTACGAGCCGCACCGAAAAACTTTTTCGGCTTATACAATGCGTCCGGATCAAGACCGCCGGACAAAGTTCTTCCTGTCGGCTGAACTGTCAAGTTATATGCTCTTGCAAGTCTTGTGATTGAATCAAGCAAAATTACTACATCTTTTTTCTGCTCCACAAGTCTTGACGCTCTTTCGAGCACCATTTCCGCAACCTTACAATGATTTTCGGGCATTTGGTCAAATGTAGAATATATAACTTCACCGTCTATTGAACGTTTTATATCAGTAACTTCTTCCGGTCTTTCATCTATTAAAAGCACTATCAATTTAATATCGGGATAATTTTCGGATATAGATTGAGCAATTTGTTTTAATATAGTAGTTTTACCTGCCTTGGGCGGTGCAACTATCATACCTCTCTGACCTTTTCCGATTGGTGCGATTAAATCTATAAGTCTTGATGCGGTTCTTGTTCTGTCACCTGTATCAAGACTTATTTTTCTTTCGGATATATTGGTGTAAGACGTTCAAACGGTCTGCGTTTTAAAGCAATTTCAAGCGGATCGCCGTTTATAGTCTTTACAAACAGTAAAGGAGAAAACTTATCTTCATCTTGTGACGGTCGGCAATCACCGACAATTTCGTCACCGGTCTTTAAATTAAATCTTCTTATTTGTGTAGGTGACACATATATATCGTTTTTGCCTGACATATAGTTCTCCATACGAAGAAAACCAAAACCGTCTGTCATTACGTCAAGCACACCCTTTACTTCAACGGCGTCTGCCGGACGTTCACGTTTTTTGGGTTGCACTTTCTGTTTTTCCTCATTTGCAATCTGTTCACGTTTTTCGCGAATCAATGCAATTATTTCATCTTTTTTTAAAGTTGAAATTTTTTCTATTCCAAGACCTTGCGCTATTTGTTTCAGTTCATCTTTAGTCTTACGTTCAAGTTTAACTCCGTCTTGCATATACTTGCTCTCTTTCTATTATATATTACCTACATTATATTTTAAATGATTTGATTTGTCAACCTTACAAAAAAAAAACGCATTCCATTAAGAAATGCATTTTTTGTATAATCATTTGTTCTTTAGTCGTCTAACATAACTGCCCCTTGAATTGCAGAAGAAACCATCTTTGAGTATCTTCTTAGATAACCTGTCTTAACCTTTGGTTCAAGCGGAGTCCAATTTTCTTTACGCTTAGCCAATTCTTCTTCGCTGACCTTAAAGTTAATCTGGCATTTATCTATATCAATAGAAATAATATCGCCGTCTTGTACAAATGCGATAGGGCCGCCTTCAACAGCCTCCGGTGAAACGTGACCGATAGCCGCACCTCTTGTAGCGCCTGAGAAACGTCCGTCTGTAATAAGAGCAACGTCCTTATCAAGTCCCATACCGCAGATTGCAGATGTAGGAGAAAGCATTTCTCTCATACCAGGTCCGCCCTTTGGACCTTCGTAACGGATAACAACAACGTCACCCTTTACAATCTTACCTGTATAAATAGCCTCAATAGCCTCTTCCTCACTGTTATAAACCTTTGCAGGGCCTTCGTGCTGCAACATTTCTTTTGCAACGGCACTTCTCTTAACAACAGAGCCGTCAGGAGCAAGATTACCCTTTAATACGGCAATACCGCCTGTTTGGCTGTACGGATTATCTATCGGACGGATTACGTTATAATCAAGTACAGTGCAGTCCTTAATATTTTCGCCCAAAGTCTTACCTGTTGCGGTAATTGTATCAAGCTTTAACAAATTCTTCTTTGAAAGCTCGTTCATAAGTGCCTGAACACCGCCTGCCGCATACAAATCCTGAACGTGATGTTCGCCTGCAGGAGCAAGATGACATAGGTTCGGTGTTTCTTTACTGATTTCATTTGCGTAATCAAGTGTTATAGGTGCTTTTGCCTCATGTGCTATTGCAGGAAGGTGCAGCATTGAGTTTGTACTGCAGCCAAGTGCCATATCAACACGAAGTGCATTATAAATTGAATCCGGAGTGATAATATCTCTCGGCTTAATGTTCTTTTCAAGAAGTTCCATAATCTTCATACCTGCATGCTTTGCAAGACGTATTCTTTCAGAATAAACAGCAGGAATTGTGCCGTTACCCGGTAAAGCCATACCAAGGACCTCACACAGACAGTTCATTGAGTTTGCAGTAAACATACCCGAACATGAACCGCATGACGGACAAGCCGCATTTTCAAGTCTTAGAAGTTCGTCCTCATCGATATTACCCGCTTTAAATGCACCGACTGCCTCGAATGCAGTATTAAGGTCACGATACTTGTCTTTATAATTAATTGAAAGCATCGGTCCGCCGCTTACTATGATAGCAGGAATATTTAATCTTGCCGCCGCAATAAGCATACCCGGAACGATTTTATCACAGTTTGGAATAAGTACAAGAGCGTCAAGACCGTGTGCAATAGTCATTGATTCGATTGAATCTGCAATAAGCTCACGGCTTGCAAGAGAATATTTCATTCCCTTATGTCCCATTGCGATACCGTCGCAAACACCGATTGCAGGGAATTCCAACGGTGTACCGCCGGCAATTCTTACGCCTGTCTTTACCGCCTCTGCGATTTTATCAAGGTGAATATGTCCAGGAATGATTTCATTCTTCGCACTTACAACACCTATAAGCGGTCTTTCGATTTCTTCATCTGTAAATCCGGACGCTTTAAAAAGCGAACGATGAGGTGTTTTCTCTAATCCTTTTTTTACTATATCACTGTACATTTCTTTTTCCTCCTTAGATTTTCATAAATAGTTGAAGTAATATATTATAATTATATAAATATTTTACTGCATATGTTTTGTCAATCATTTCATACAGATTGCTCTCTGCAGGTGCAAACATTGATACAAGTGCAAGCAACAAAAATATAATAAAAATTATATTTATCGTTGCAAAAATTCCACCCATAAATTTATTTACACCTTTTATAATCGGTGCTTCCGTAATGCCGTTTATTATCATATACACCGCCATAAGTATAAGACGTATTATGATAAACAGTGCCACGCAGGCGATAACCGTCAAGCAAAGATTTGTAAGCCACATTACGGTTTTTTCGTTTATTGAATTAACCGCATTGTTGGCACTGTTAATTTGATTTGTCATATCACTTTGAATAAACTCCGGCAAATTCAGTGTTTCGGCAATATCAACACCTCCACCCTGCGGAATATTAACATTTTCCGCAATCTTTGTGCTTATGTTATTTGCCAAAGCAGAACCTGCAAGAAAGTTTACCGTAGGCGTTTTAAGTGCAAGAACAAGCACTATCGTTACAACCAATGCGACTATTTTCCAAACCGATTTTACAAATCCTTTTTTATAACCGATAACAAACGATATGACAAGCACTGCCAATAAAATAATATCAAGAGTTATATTCATGCCATACCCCCTTTATACGGTTACAACTTCAAGGCTGTTTGAATAAATCACCACAAAGGTTGTATCCGATACTATAATCAGATTTTTTATATCCATTGCGGCAGTATATTTTGACATTACTTTTGAATTTGTTTTTCCAAAATAAATATCTCTGCCTATGTTATAAAGTATATATTTTTTATTTATGTCTATAAAGTCAGTAACGCCTATAAGGGTTGTACTGTTCTTTAAAAAACCGTTTTTGCTGTACAAATTCAGCATAGGTATATTACCGTCGTCAAATGCCAACAGTTTATTGCCGTTTGAGTCTATTGCCGAATGTGTAAGCTGCACATTTGAAAAATCGTTGTCATAAACAATTTTTCCGCTTGATGAAATTCCCGTAACCCTGTTGTCGCCAAACGCATTAACCTTATCACCCACGAACTGAAGTTCATATACAACGGTATCGGGCATTTCGATTTTTGCATAGCTTTCTGTTTCATTTACGTTAAAAAGCTGTACGGTTGTTTTTGCGGTTACATCGGAATTTAAAAGTGCCACTGCGACACTTCTCGACGCCGCCGAAATATCGGCACATATAACCGCGTCACTTCCCGACGCCCACGAGAATATTTGTTCGCCTGATTTATTATATACAGATATACCGCCTCTGTATGACGATTTATCCGTAACAACCACTACATCACCGTTTGAAGAAAGTTCCGCCGACATAACAGTATCGGGATCGTCTACGTCATATTGAAGTTTATTGTCAATGTACAAGCAAATTTTATTTCTGCCTTTTTCGGCAATTAAAATATAATTTCCGTCTACCTTTAATATCGGATCAACTATCGCCGTATCTATTTCCCACACGACAGTTCCCGTTCCGTCAATATACGACATATGATTCATTTTCGCACATACAACACCGTTTTTGTACGGTACAAATTCAGTTTCATTCGCACCCTCAAAAGAAACAATTTCATTTGACTTTATTTCTGTGTTGTATTGTTCGTCAGGTTTTTGTGTTGGGTCGGGTAATTGGTTTTTGTCTGTTTTACTCGTTTTAAACACTTTAGATATATTGTTTGAAAAATTATTTTTGTAATTTCCGATTATTCCGGTATCTATCGTTATAAAAGCGATTACAACAATTATACCTATTATCACACCTATGATTATACCTTTGTGGTCTCCGATTTTTAAATCGTCAAAAAATCCAACATCTGTTTCATAATCGGGATAATCTATATCATCATCGTAATTTACATTATTACTTAAAGTTTTTTCTTCTTCGGAACTATTTTCTTCATCTGCTTCTTCTAAAGCAAGCTCGTCTTCCGGTTCTTCATCTGCTTCTTCCGAAATAGTTTCTTCTTCGTTTTTTTTGGTTTCCTCACTTACTTCTTCCGAAACAGGTTCTTCCTTATCCGATACCGTTTCATCGTCTTTTTCAGTTATTTCGTCATCAAATTCATCATCTGTTTCGGGTTCATCGTCAAATGTATTACGTTTTTCGTCCTCCGCATAATGTATGAGGTCACTTATTGAACTTTCATTTATTTCATCATCGTTTTTCATCAGTAATACACCTCCTTCAGACAAAGGCCTTGCGGCGGAGCGGTTATACCTGCTCTTTCTCTGTCTTTTGAATTTATTATGTCTGTCATATCGTTCGGATTAATCTTTCCGCCGCCGACAAAAACAAGCGTTCCCGCAATAATTCTTACCATATTGTAAAGAAATCCGTTTCCGACAACATCAATCGTTATTATATCCCCGTTTTTATCAACATCAAGCGAATAAATTTCTCTTACAGTTGTTTTAACCGAAAATCCGCTTGACGCAAAACCTATAAAATCATGTTCACCGATAAACGCCTTTGCGGCAATCCGCATTTTTTCTATATCCAAAGGATATTTATAATGCCACGAATATCTGTTCATAACCGCATCGGGAAATTCACGGTTTAAAATTTTATAAACATATCTCTTTTTCACCGCACTGCTGTTTGAATGAAAATTTTCGTCAGTATCTTCCGCCTCAAAACAAACAATGTCATTCGGTAAATATGTGTTTAACGCATACGGCAGTTTTTCAGACGGTATTCTTGAATTTGTGAAAAAGTTGCATACATAGTTTTCGGCGTGAACGCCTGTATCTGTTCGTCCGCAGCCTGTCAAATGTACATCTTCATTCACAATTTTCTGAACGGCTTTTTTTACTGTTTCCTGTACTGTTATGTCATTTTTCTGTATTTGCCAGCCGTGATAATTAGTACCGTCATATTGAATTTTCAGTTTAATATTTCTCATTATACCATTTCCATTACTAAATTTCAATTAAAAATTCTACCGCCATAATAAGAGCAGCCGCCACAACAAATACAATACTTGCTCCCAAATCAACTTTAGTCATATGCGTTTCTTTCATTTTTGTACGGTTATTGCCGCCGTTATAGCACCTTGCCTCCATAGCCGTTGCAAGCTCGTCGGCACGTCTGAACGCATTTACAAAAAGCGGTACCAAAAGCGGTATCATAGCCTTTGCACGTCTTATTATATTTCCTGTTTCAAAGTCCGCACCTCTTGCCATTTGTGCTTTCATAATCTTGTCCGTTTCTTCGGCAAGCGTCGGAATAAATCTTATTGCAATAGTCATCATCATTGCAATTTCGTGTGACGGAACTTTTATTTTATTGAAAGGTTTTAACAGTTTTTCTATTCCGTCCGTAAGCTGTAAAGGTGACGTTGTAAGCGTAAGAAGTGACGTTCCCATTACAAGATACAAAAGCCTTATAACCATAAGTGAACCGGATTCGATACCCTCTTTTGTAATCTTTAAAGTAAACTTAAATATCTTCAGTGCCCACACCGTATCACCCGGCGTCATAAACACATTAAGTACCGCCGTAAAAATAAATATCCAAAGCATTGGCTTTAAGCCTTTTAATATCATTTTAAAAGGTACACCGCTTATAAGAATTAATGTTATTGTGTAAATCGTAAATACGACATATGAAATCGGATTTTTTAAAATGAACAACAATACTATGTAAAGTATCGTCATTATTATTTTTACGGGCGGATTCATTTTATGAAGCGGTGAATTACCCGGAACGTACTGTCCTATTATTATATCTTTAAACATTGCCGCCACCTCCGATTAATTTTTTAATTGCGTCCGCGGCATATTTTACCGTATAAATATGCTCGGGCAAATCATAACCGGCAAGTCGCAGTTTATCGGTAAGCAATGTTACTTGCGGTACATTAAGACCGATTTTCTGCAAATGCTCCGCTTGTGCGAACACCTCCGCAACCGTTCCCTGCATTTCAACGTGTCCGTCATTCATAACGATTACACGTTCGGCGGTTTTTGCAACGTCCTCCATTGAATGTGAAACGAATATAATTATCATTTCTTTGTTTTCTTCGTGAAGTTTTTTTATCGTTGCAAGTATTTCATCTCTGCCTTTCGGATCAAGTCCCGCGGTTGGCTCGTCAAGTATAAGCACTTTAGGATTCATTGCAAGCACACCGGCTATTGCAACCCGTCTTTTTTGACCGCCCGACAGGTCGAACGGTGAACGCGTTAAATGCTTTTCTTTAAGTCCGACAAGTGCGGCACTTTCTCTTACCCTTTTATCAATTTCTTCATCACTGAATCCCATATTTTTAGGACCGAATGCAATATCTTTATATACAGTTTCTTCAAAAAGCTGATGTTCGGGATATTGAAACACAAGTCCGACTGTTTTTCTGACAAGTCTTAAATCGGCTTTCGGAGCGGTAACGTCAATGCCGTTAATAATAATTTTGCCCGAAGTCGGTTTTACAAGTGCGTTGAAGTGCTGAATAAGCGTTGATTTTCCGCTGCCTGTATGACCGATAAGTGCAACAAGCGAACCGTCCTCAATTTCAATATTCACATCATAAAGTGCTTGACGTTCAAAAGGCATTCCCTGCTGATATATATAATTAACGTTTTCTGCTTTTATCATCTTTTTGTTTCTCCCAAAATTCTTATAATTTCATCAAAACACTCATCAACCGTCAGCACATCATCTGAAATTTCTATCCCCATTTTACGAAGTTCATACGCAAGTTCCGTAACCTGCGGAACATCAAGACCGAGTGACTTTAATTTTTCAACATTTTTAAATACCTCTTTCGGCGTACCGTCAAGCATAATTTCACCGTCGTCAATAACAACGGTTCTGTCCGCCTGTGCCGCTTCGTCCATATAATGAGTTATAAGCACAACTGTAATGTCTTTTTCTTCGTTAAGCATTTTTATCGTCTTTATAACTTCACTTCTGCCTTTTGGGTCAAGCATTGCTGTCGGCTCGTCAAGTATAAGTATTTCGGGATTCATTGCAAGCACCGACGCAATCGCCACTCTCTGCTTTTGACCGCCCGAAAGCTTTGACGGTGAACTCTGGGCATACTTTGTCATATTGACTATTTCAAGACACTCGTCAACACGTCTGCGTATCTCTTTAGGCTCAACACCGAGATTTTCGGGTGCAAACGCCACCTCGTCCTCAACCAGTGCCGCAACCATTTGGTTGTCGGGATTTTGGAAAACCATACCTGCCGACTGACGTATATTAAATATATTATTTTCGTCAGCCGTATCCATACCCTTTACATATACCTTACCGCCCGACGGCAAAAGTATAGCATTAAAATGCTTTGCAAGAGTTGATTTTCCGCTGCCGTTGTGACCGAGTACGGCGGTAAAAGAGCCTTTTTCTATTTCAATGTTAATATCCTTTAAAACTTTTTCCTCTTTTATCTCTCCGCTTTCCATATCTTCTTCACGGTAAATAAAAGAAAGATTTTTTGTTTCTATCATCTAATATGTTCCTTTAAATTTATTTGTACTGTGTTCCTGCCAGCGTCCACTAATTCCACACGGCAAAACAAGATTATTTGATTTCATCGTAAGTCCAATCTCATCGGCAGTGATTTTACCGCCGTATTTTCTGCCTACGGTCATAGAGAGTACATTTATAAGCACTTGTGCGCTAAGACCTGTCGTATATGAATTTATAAGGAAAAACAACGGTTTATCCGAAAGAATTTTCATACATTCCTCAATTAACGGATAAAGTTCATTTTCAATCTTCCAAACCTCACCTGACGGACCTCTGCCGTATGACGGCGGATCCATAATTATTGCGTCATACTGACGACCGCGTCTGTTTTCACGCTGCACGAATTTAACAACGTCATCGACAATATATCTTACCGGTCTGTCGCCAAGTCCCGACGACACAACATTTTCTTTCGCCCAAGTTACCATACCCTTTGACGCGTCAACGTGTACAACTTCCGCACCTGCTTCAAGTGCCGCAACTGTTGCACCGCCTGTATATGCAAAAAGGTTAAGTACTCTTATAGGTCTGTCCGCCTTTTTTATAAGCTCCGAAAACCAATCCCAATTTACAGCTTGTTCGGGGAAAAGTCCCGTATGCTTAAATCCCATAGGCTTTATATTAAAAGTCAAATTGCGATAATTAACAGTCCAACGCTCGGGAAGTTTCTTATTCAAGTACTCCCACTTTCCGCCGCCCGATTTTGAACGGTGATACCAAGCGTCAGCCTTATTCCAAAGTTTTTTATCAGATTTTAAACTCCAGACTGCCTGTGGGTCGGGACGTCTTAAAAGATAATCTCCCCAATATTCAAGTTTTTCTCCGTCAGCACTGTCTATAAGTCTGTACTGCTCCCATTTATCTGCACTCCACATACTAATCTCCTATTTCAAATTATAAGTATTCAATTTAATATTTTATCATTTCAACATATATATCGTCAATAGCCGACAGGTAAAAATATAAAATTTTAATATATATATTCACAATTTGCGAATTTTGTGATAAAATATAGTTTGAATTATGGTAGAACGGAGTGAAAATAAATGAAAGTAGCAATAATTGGTTTGGGTTTAATCGGCGGTTCAATCGCACGCAGACTTCGCGGTTTTCACAACTGCACAATTTCCGCATACAACCGAACAGCCGAAACTGTCTTACTTGCAAAGCAGGACGGTGCAATAGACGAAGGAAGTTCGGACGTAGGCGAAGTAATGGATAACGCTGATTTAATAATACTTTGTCTTTATCCGCAGCTTAATGTCGATATGGTTAAAAACAACTTGTCGCACATCAAACCGGGTGCGGTTATAACAGACGTTTCCGGTGTTAAGGGTTTTATGATTGATGAAATGTCTAAAATACTTCCAGACAATGTGGACTTTATCGGCGCACATCCTATGGCAGGACGTGAAGTCGGCGGTTATCAAAGTTCGACCGACACACTTTTCAACAAAGCGTCATTTCTGATTACGCCGACAAAGAAAAACAAACCCGAAAATATTGCTCTTATTCGTGAGCTTGCCGAATATATCGGCTGTAAGCACGTTGTCACAACAACACCGGAAGAACATGATGCGGTAATCGCATACACAAGTCAGCTTATGCACGTTGTAGCCGTTGCTCTTTGCGACAATCCTATGATTGAACGTTCAACGTTTTTCAGTGCGGGAAGTTTGCGTGACTGTACAAGAGTCGCGATTATAAACGCTCAAATGTGGAGCGAACTTTTCGTTGAAAACAAGGAACAGCTTGTAAACAGAATACACGAAATGCAGACAAGTCTCGGAAAGATTGCCGAAGCGGTCGAAAACAGTGACAGAGAAAAGCTTGAAGAAATTATGACTCACGCAACCTATCAAAAAATGAAATGGTTAATGGAATAAAAGGAGTTTATTATGCCGAGAAACAAAGAAGAAACAGAGGGTTTATCACTTTTAGGTAACAAAAAAACAGTCTACAAGGACACATACGCACCGGAGGTACTTGAAACATTCGTAAACAAGCACCAAGGCAACGATTATATGGTAACGTTTGATTGTCCCGAATTTACATCGCTTTGTCCAATCACAGGTCAGCCGGATTTTGCAAAAATCACTATCAACTATATTCCAAACGTGAAAATGGTTGAATCAAAATCATTAAAGCTGTATCTTTTCAGTTTCAGAAATCAAGGTGATTTTCACGAGGATTGTATCAATATTATAATGAAAGACCTTGTTAAACTTATGGAGCCGAAATATCTTGAAGTTAAAGGTATTTTCACGCCGCGCGGCGGCATATCTATTTATCCGTTTGCGAACTACGGTCAACCGGGTACTAAATACGAAAAAATCGCTGAAAACAGATTGTTTGACAGCTTGAAATAAATGGAGGATTAAAATGGAAAAATTAAAAGAAAAAGCTATAAGAGAAATTATCGATTCGAGTATAAAAAATTTTGCTAATGGTTTTGAATTAAGACATACCTCAGAAGTTAATGATAAAGATGGAATTATTAATGCCAAGAAAAATAATGTTTTTATTTCTGAATTAGGTGATGAACTAATATTCTATTCTGCATTTGTTCGCTCATTTGACAGTTCTTTTGGTAATTTATTAGAAAATATAGGAAATTCAATAGCCAAATTATCTTATGAAGTTAGAGGAAAAATTTCTTCTTTTTTATTACCTCAACAAACACAGCATATAGATTATTTAATGACTGCATATGAAAAGCATGATAGTAAGCCAAGTGTTGATGTATATAAAAACTTTACATGTCTTAAAACCATCTAACATTACAAGTTACTTAACTTCTCATGAAACAGATAACTATTTTTATGATGAAATAAACAAAAAGCATTATTTAATAGAGTTAAAATTAGGTGGCGATTTAGATAATAAAAAATCAAA
>QTVU01000064.1 GCA_003460745.1 Firmicutes bacterium AM55-24TS | reverse complement strand
ATATCTCCACGTTTTACGGTCGGCATATCTAAGCCACAAAATCCGTTTATATCTTTCATCTGCGATTTTATCAAGCTTTTCCCATACTTCTGCTTTAAAATCGACAAGTTCATCAATATCTCTGTCAATATCACGGTCAATATCGATTATCTTTGTCATTATATTTTCAAGCGGATTTTTATTCCGTGTATGCTGAACTGTTTCTCCGCTGTAATTCGGAGTGGTATTCATTGCAACATCACGAAGTGTCATAAGACGCTGTTGTTTTCTGTTTATCGCATTATCCATTGTTATAAGCTGACTTAAATATTCCTTTGCCGTCATTTGTATATTCCCTCCATCCTTGCTTTTATAGCCTCCATCAAAGAAGCCTGTCCCATGTCTTTATCATTTAAAGCCGTCATCACATCTTCATCAACCGTACCTTTGGTCACAATATGATGAACAACTACCGTGTTGTTCTGTCCCTGCCTATAAAGTCTTGCATTCGCCTGCTGATACAGCTCCAAACTCCACGTCAGTCCGAACCATATAATCGTGCTTCCGCCTTTCTGCAAATTCAGTCCGTGTCCGCAGCTTGCCGGATGTGCCAACGCAATTTGTATTTTACCGTTATTCCAATCGCAAATATCCCGTTCCGTTTTTATCTCACGGATATTAAATTTTTCTGCTATTCTGTCCTTATCGTGCTTATAGCCGTAATAAACAAGTATGCTCTTTCCGTTTGACGCCTCAATTAAATCCTCCAAAGCTTCAAGTTTACGATTATGTATTTTCTTCACATTTTGGTTTTCATCATAAACCGCACCGTTTGCAAGCTGCAGCAGTTTATTGCTGAGACTCGCCGCATTCACTGCATCAATATCACCGTCGGCAAACGGCAGAAACATTTCCTTTTCAAGTTTCCGATAAAGTTTCATCTCTTTATCGTTCATCTCAACTTCGTAAATATTGTCTATTCTTTCAGGCATTTTGATATAATCCGTTGCTTTCATCGAAATACATATATCCGATATTTTCTCATATATCCTTTTTTCTGCATTAACCAACGGCTTGTATGAATACACAATCGCACCGTTTCGTTTATCCGGTTTGAAATATTCATCACGAAAACCTGTTATATATCTTCCGAGCCTTTCTCCCATATCCAGCAGATTTATCTCAGCCCACAAATCAATCAAGCCGTTAGGTGCAGGTGTTCCTGTCAGACCTACAATTCTGTCAAACTTAGGTCTGACCTTACGCAGTGCTTTAAACCGTTTGCTTTGATGGGATTTAAACGAACTGAGTTCGTCTATCACAACCATATCAAAATCAATGTGACCGCTATTTACAAGCCACTCTACATTTTCACGGTTTATGATATAAATGTCTGCGTCTGCTTTTAAGGCTTTTTCCCTTTCGTCCGCACTGCCGATTGCTATTGAACATCTCAGGTATTTTAACTGTTCCCATTTGTCACACTCCTGTTTCCATACCGACAGTCCAACTCTGAGAGGAGCTATTATAAGGACTTTTGAAATCTCAAAATAATCATACATGAGGTCACTTACAGCTGTGAGTGTTGTTATCGTCTTGCCAAGACCGCATTCCAGCATAAGTGCCGAAATCGGATTGTTTATTATAAAATCAACACCGTACTTTTGATACTCATGCAAATTAGCTCTGTTCAATTTCATCAAGCACACCTCCGATTTGTTCCGTATCGTCAATGCAATACACCAAAAACCCTAATGCTTCTAATTGCCTTTTTCGCTTTATCTGTATGCTCCTCATTTTCCGTCCTGGTGCTTTCATCTCTGCAAATGCAATTTTTCCGAAAGGCAGCAAAATCAATCTGTCGGGCATACCGTTAAAGTTCGGCGATACAAATTTCAGTGCAAGACCTCCGTGTATTTTCACTGCATTCACAAGCATTTTTTCTATCTCATTCTCACGCATTTTACCTCCCATACAAGTTCCGAAGTTCCTTCCGTTCCCTATATCCTACGCGCGTATATATATGTGCGTAATTTTTAATATAATAATATATAATCTATATAACTTTTTAGGTAACATCGGAACATTACCTTTAATTTATATAGGTTTTATGCCGTTTTCGAGTGTTCCGAACCAAGCTTTTTTACGGAACTTTTCGGTTACATCGGAACACAAAACAGGTATAGAAGTCTATACCTCTGTCCTTTCGTAACCTGCTGCCGCTCCGTAAATTCCGAAACGGCTCTTTTTGCTCATCTTCTGCCAGCCCTCTATTTTTGCCATAATGGCAGATATGGCATTTGCGTCAATCCTTTTCAAATCCGCTTTCGCCTTACCGAAACATTCACACCATATTTCCATATTGCATACCTTCTGACGCTTTATTTCCCCTTTAATATTCACCTCTCCGAATTCACTTCCGTCAAGAAAATTCCGACGTTCATACAAGGACATTTCATTCCAATTTACAGGCAGCAATGTTTCAAGGTATTCACGCACCATACCCTCACGTTCGTCTGTTTCCATAGCCTCACGCTGAAGTTTCTTAGCAAGTTTCTCCGTCTGCTCATCAAGAATAAGCGGTTCCTTGTTCCTGTAATACACAAGCGCCTCCGCCCAAATCTGGTCTATTTCATTCTGCGTAATCTGCCACGGCTTTTTCTCCGAGTTCCCCGATACCTTAACAGGGAAAAAACGTCGGTTGCCCGTAGTATCTCTGAGGTATCCGTGTTCCGCATTCGTTGTGCCTATGAAAATACACTGTCTTAAATGCGGCGTCGCTCTGCGACCGAAGGACGCACGGAACACATCGTTCTGCCTTGATATAAAGCCGCGCAGTGTTTCAATCTCAGTTTTCTTAAGTCCTGCAAGCTCGCCTATCTCTAAAATCCAAAATCCCTGTAGCTTCTCCGCCGCCGTCTTATCCTTCGTATCGGATAATAAAAGCGAATCGTTAAACCACTCACCGCACAGCTTGGATATAATCGTCGACTTTCCTATTCCCTGCGGTCCTGACAGTACAAGCATAGTGTCAAACTTTATTCCCGGCACCATTACTCTTGCTACCGCTCCGCATAGTGTTTTACGGATAACCGCACGAGTGTATGGATTGTCCTCTGCACCAAGGTAATCCGTTAAAAGCGTATCTACACGTTTCTGCTTATCCCACTTCGGCAGACCGTCAAGATACTGCCGTATCGGATGGAACGAACGGTCATCAACAACTTTTGCAAGTGCCACATCATAATTCACTCTTGTGAATTTACCGTAGCTGTATGTAAGATATGTAAGCAGCTGTGCGTCATCAGCGTCCCGCCAATACTTAGACGGGTGCTGCCACGGTACATCACCGTTAATTTCTATACAGTCCGACAGTTCGTTAAAAACTATTCCCTTTAGTTTCGGATCGTTCTGAAGTATTATCGTGAGGTTTTGTATGCTGTTCTCTACATCGCCGTGCTTATTTACAGACAAATACTTATGCCACGATGTATCGTCATTGTCATCAATCACAGAAAACTCCTCATACACAGCCTTTTCCTTATCCGTCAGTGTCTGTTCTTTAACTCTGCCGTCCTGCATTGCAAAGTCTGTCATTGCTTTAAATGAGGCTGATTTCTCACTGTCGGTTTCATCTTTGTCAAGATATGAAAACTTATGTATCCGCACCAAATCAAAGCTGTTGCACAGCTTACCGCAGGCAGGGTCTGTTGCGTGATGAGAGTATGCAAACTTGTCATTATACACTATCACTCCGGCTACGGAATCGGCGGGGATATAATCATAACGGCCGTTCAGACTGCTTGGTTCATATACATCTGAAAGGAATGTGCTTATTGCGTCCTGTATCGTATATGCACGGCAAAATGCACCTACTATTCCCTGCTTTGTCAGAGGGTCTGCCTGTTTCTTCAATGCGTGTGATACAATTTTTTTCTGTCTTGACGAAACAGGATATTCAGAAGTATCATGCCAGTCTTTATAACGTGCAAGCACTGCGTCCGCATCTATTTCTTCACCGTCACGGTGCTGAAATACAAACTCACCGTCAGAAGATGTTGACGGCCAATACATAAGTCTATGCGGCTGATACGTTGTATCGTCAAACTGTTCTATGCCTATATCTGCCGCTATTCTGCGTGCAACCGCCGTATATTCATCTGCCGTAACAGGACGTGACAGAGGGATAATAAGCCTGAATCTCGGTGTTTGTGCAGTATGCTTGTGTGTGGAATATATCAGGCATTTGAAATTAAAGAACAGTTCAATCTGCTCCCAAAAATCCTCGTCTGCGTAATCCGCATCAAGAGTGAGCAGACATCGGTTAATCACAGTATCTTTTCTCCTTAGACCGCTGCGAAGTTCACCTCCGACAAATCCGCCCACATCTTTGATATTATCCTGCTGACCTTTAGGAAGTTTACGATATTCCTGCACCGTTTCAGCCGTTCGTATTGTCTGAGAACACTTCTGAACAAATTTCTCCCACGAAAATTCTTTAATCTTCCACGCTCTTGATGTACGGCTGTTCCCGACAGATATTTTCATTGTCCCCTCCCGTTATACATGTCTATTAATCCCGTTTTTCCCTTTCGTTTTAATTGTTTCTCAACTTTTTTGCGTTCTGTCGCAGCTTTCGTCTTTGTCTTATAAAACGAACATCTTCTTCCTCCGAAATCATTATTCGTTAAGCAAATACAATAACCGTCTGCATTAGCAAAGCAGTCTTTTTTATCCAAACATCTTATTTTCATAATCGTACCCCTTTAAATTTATTTTCTTTTGCATTTTTGTTATTCCTTTTTATAATACTCACATTCAAAACCGTCAGCATTAAGCGGAAGTCCGTCCGCCCATTCGGGTTTTATACACATCAGCTTGCACAGTTCGTCAACCGAACCGTAACCGTTCGGAACTTCACATATAATTTCATCATGAACGTGAAAAACAGTATCATATCCCGCATTTGCCGCATTTATCAGTGCATTTGCAAGCAAATCTCTTGCAGTCCCTTGTACGATATTCTCTGTCAGCTTACCGCCGAAAGTTTCAAGTCTGTCCCACTTCTTTGCGGAGTTTATCCCCATATATGTAATGCTGTCACCGCCGAACCTATTTGTACCGATTCGAGGTTTTATATATGACAGCCGTCTTCCGCTTGGCAGACGTATGAATAATATCCCCCGTTCATACGCAAACACAAGTTTTCCTAACGGAACGGTTGTTTTTTCTTTTATTGCTTTCATTGCCGCATTGCCGACTTCGTACCAAAAACGTACAATATGCGGATTGGCATTTCTCCAATCGTTAATTAAGCCCTGAAGTTCATTCTCCTGCACTCCCATCTCAACAGCACCCATATTCTTTAACGCACCGACTGAGCCGCCGTAACCGCAGGCAAGTTCGGATATTTTCCCCTTTTGACGCAGTTCGCCGTTTACTCCGTGTTTCTCCACCGGCACTTTAAACATCTTACTTGCGGACGCACAGTAAATATCACCGCCGTTTTTGAATGTATCTATTCGCCACTGCTCTCCTGCTATCCAAGCAAGCACACGAGCCTCAATAGCCGAAAAGTCTGCGACAATAAATCTATGGTTTGGTTTTGGAATGAGAACGGTTCTTATAAGTTCCGATAGGACATTCGGTACGTTTCCGAACATCATGTCAAGCATCTCAAAATCTCCGTCCTTTACAATATCCCTTGCAAGGGTTAAGTCCGGCAGATGGTTCTGAGGCAGGTTTTGCGGCTGCAGAATGTTACCGGACCATCTTCCCGTTCTGTTTGCACCGCAGAAACGCATCATTCCGTGTACACGGTTATCGCTGCACACACTGCGTATTACAGCCTCATATTTCTTGACGGACGTTTTCGCCATAAGCAGACGGAGTTTCAGCATTTCACTGACATCTCCGTCTGTTTCATCTGCCAGACTTTTAACAGACTTTTTTGACAGACTTTCAATTTCCACACCCTTTTCCTTGAGCCACTGTTTTAACTGCGTTACTGAATTAGGATTTTCAAGTCCCGTTATCATATATGCCTGTTCAACCGCCACAGCCGTCTGTATTGAATTAAGCTTTACCGCCTGCTCAGCCAATTCACTGTCAACTAATACCCCTCTGTCGTTTATTATTTGGTCGAGAACATATAGTCGATGTTCCTCATCACTTATAGGATACATTTTAAGTTTATCGGCAATCTGACGTTCAACGTCTACATCACGCATACAGTATTTTTTGAATGTTTCCCACTTGTTTATATCGTGACACGGTCTGTTTCGGGTACAGTTTCCGTTTGATTTTGTCGGCTTGCACGGTACACAGAAATACTTAATTAACTCCTTGCCCTCAGTCATCTTCTGCCTCTCTAATCCGAGTACACTTCCGACATCGGCAAGTGACAAAGGCAGTGCCAGTTCCGCAGCCTGCACAGCTGTGCAGTACCAAGACTGAGGATTAAGATATTCTCCATCGGGAAGCTTAAGATACCTTGACAGACACACACGCTCAAATTGTGCGTTATATGCCGTTTTCACAACGGTATCTGATTTTATCGCTTGTATTATTTTCTCCGGAAGTTCTTCACCGCCTGCAATATCAATTATATGAACATCACCATCATCAACAGCATATGCAAACAGTAACATCTCAAAATTAGGAGAGTCCGCATACTTATATACTCCGCATCTTATAAGGTCTACGTCAGAAAAGGTTTCAATATCACAGCTTAATTTTTTCATAGTTTTCACCATTTACCATTAAATTTTAGGTTGACTTTATCCTAAAATAAGAATATAATATTTATATAAAAGAAATGGAGGTATGCAATATGAATGTCAATACCAAAACAATGGTTTCTATTTCCGAAGCCAATCAAAACTTTTCTAAAGTAGCAAGACTTGTTGACCAGTACGGTTCTGCCGTAATTCTAAAAAACAACTCACCTCGCTATCTAATTTTAGAATTCAATCAAGCTGATGAACAATTATCAGCACAAACTGATGATGTATTAGCTATATCAGAAAATTTAATTACTCGTAATAAGGCCGTATATGAGGAACTTGCAAAATGAAAATCCTTACTAAAGAACAAATTTTATTATTACATTCACAGCTTGTGAAAGAATTCGGAGGTTCACTTGATATACGCGATGATTCTCTTTTAGAATCAGCTATCAATACACCATTCCAAACATACGGTGGAGAGGAACTGTATCCGACTTTATTGGATAAAGCCTCTCGCCTATGTTTTGGACTTGTAAAAAATCATCCGTTTGTAGATGGTAATAAGCGAATCGGCACTCACGCAATGCTTGTATTTCTTGCAATAAACGGCATTGATTTAAAGTACACTGATACCGAATTGATTGAACTTATTCTATCAGTTGCGTCAGGAACTCAGTCTGATTCTGATATTCTTCAATGGCTTCAACAGCATATTATTTAAGAACATCTTACGAGGTGTTCTTTTTTTGCATACATCTCCAATTCACCTTAATTTAAGAAATCATCTTCCTCGTCATATGCTTCAAAATCGTCCTCTGCTCTGGTACGTCCGCCAAGCGGTTCTCCGTCTGCAATCTTCTGTATATTGCCAAGTCCGCACGCAATTCCTTTATTTCCGTTTGTATTAAACGGATAAAGAGATATTGACACTCTTGCATAACATCCGCTGTAAACCTCATTTCTGTCTAAAATAGGCTGTACATTCTTATCAACAATCTGCGGTTTATCTTTTGAATTGCAGTTTATGAAATAGCAGTCTTTATATGCCTCATCATCAGGACGTTCAATATCACCGTCACGAAGAGGCAGTTTCAAATTCGCAGGTATTCTTCCTCCGAACTTTGCTTTGCCGTCCTGCTTTGCCTGTTCGACTGCGTTTTGAATATCTTTTACCGTCTTTGTATCAGACTTTGGTATAATCAAAGAAACACTGTACTTTTCATCACTGTCGTTAATAGATGCAGGCTCCCATATATGTTCATATGACAATCTGACTTTACCCGTTACTAAATGTGCCATATTAAAATTCCTTTCTAAACTCACCCAATGTATGTACTTCTTCTCTCTTATCCGTTTCCGGCACAAGTGTCAGTCTGCCTTTCGGTTTTATGATATAGTCACCGAGCAGTTCTTTAAAAATTTTTCTGCCCATAAGCTTTTCCATATCCGTTATACCTATAAGCGTGCTTTTATATATCTGCGACATGGTATAACCGTTATTTCGGCAGACCTCTGCAATCTTGTTTTCATCCACATACTGTCGTTTGGAACGTCCCTCGACTATTTTAAATCCGCTCCAGCTTTTCCCCTCATTTATAGCTTTCGCCTGTGCATAAGAATATACATCTTCTGCCCATTTTGACAGGTCGTCCGCTATTGTCAGCATGTGCAATATTTCATTGTCATTAAGTTCCGCGGGGTCTTTAAACTCATATTCTGCTGTTTCAAGCATAAGTTCTGCACGTTTTCTGCATACAGCTCTTAATTTGCAGAATCGACAATGATTTCCCGCTTTGAATTCGCCCTCGCCTTTTGCGGCAAGTTCGGCTATCGGTTTCAGTGTATTCTCCGCCCATTCCAGAAGTTCATCAACAGAAATCTCCCATTCGGAAATATTATCAAGTCTTGGCTGAACAATGGCTGTTTTCACTGTCTTGATGTCATACAGATAACCATAAAGATTAAGTGCCCCCAACGCATACAACATCATCTGCGGATTGAGCTCAGCCGATACCGTCACGCCTTTGCCGTACTTAAAATCTATCACCTGCAGTACATCATCTGCAACTATAACAAGGTCACCCGTACCGAATCCGTCCTTAACATAATTTGAAAAGTCAAGTCTTTGTTCTACCATAACTATTGCGTCGGGACATATTTTTCTTATTGTTTCAATTTTATCTGTCGCATAATACGCATAGCTGTCTGTATATCTGTCGATTTCTTCTGCATTGAAGTTTCCGACATTCGGAGGTGCAAGGTCTTTTGCACCTAAATGCCATCTGATTTTATATTCCGCCATTTCATGAGCTGCCGAACCTTCCTGTGCATATATTGTTGTTTCGTCCGGAATATCTGCTGTTGCAAGTGCTGACGGCGGACATTCCAGCCAACGATATGCCGATGACGCAGAAAGTACAGCGTGATTTAACGGCGGCATATCAAGATACCTCCATCTGCTGTAAATCTGCATAAAATGAATCAAGGTCTGATTCTGCAACAGCGGTAATATTCTTTACTCCGTATTTTTCAATAAGCTGTTTTATTTCCTCACGCTTACCGTTTCGTGACAGTTTAACCGCAAGTTCACGCAGCATTTCATGTGTAACACTCGGCTTATCAGCTTGTTTTTCCTTTGATACGCCGTCATTGCCCGCCACGGCATTTGCCATGGTTTCCAAGCTGTCAGCAAGCGAACGCATATCGCTTACAACGTCAAGCAAAAGTTTCGTTCTGCTCATCCTCTCCCCTCCTTGTTCACTTCACATATCGAAAGTTTCTCTACACTGTCACCCGGAACAAGTATTGTCATCTTACACGGTATGCCAAACAAAAGACGGAGAAATTTCTCTCTTATTGATATACTGCGGAAATTCACAATACTATCTGCTCTCGGTTTCTTTGAAACACTGATTGTTAATGTATGTTTAATAGTTAAACATCCTTTCCGAAAGGTTGATTTTTTTAATACCCTTCACTATACGGACACAAAAACACTGAAATATAAGATTTTTTATAACAACTTTTTCAGCTTTTTATAAATTGTTTTTAACTGCTGTGATACTGCCGACTGACTTATCCCCATATGTTTCGCATAATCACTTACAGACATTCCGTCAAAATATACAGCCTTTATAAGGGACTTCTGCTTATCCGAAAGATATTTTATCGCTTCTGTTAATCTTCCGAACTTACTGTCTGTTTCAAAAATTGCCGTAAGATTTTTGTCCTCCGACGCATAAACAATTCCTTCATACACACACGCATCAAGCGAATAGTGCCTGCGTCTTTCCTTCTTATCATTATTCCTCTCCAGTCTGTCCAGTTCCACAAGAATACTCGCCCATTCATTAGGAACATCAACCTCCACATCTCCGTCCGCAAACTCATACTTAATTTTCATAAAAAGTACCGCCTTTCCGCAAGAAAAACGGCACTCTAACAAGCCGAAAAAACTCGCATTTTTTTAAATGCAAGCCATTCGGCTCTGAATTAAGTTTTCATATAAAAGTCTCCTTTTCATTGATAATAAAAAAATGCTTGGTAAACAGTTCAGAAAAAGAACTGTTTACCAAGCATTCTGTTTTTTAATTATTTTATAAGCTCCAAAAGCCATGGTGCTGATGGTTTGGCTATTGCCCGAGCATTGAGATATGCCATTTCAAGAGTCAGACAAGTATTTCCTAAATAGTATCCGTCCATAACTGTCAGTGTCATTGCCAAATCCGGCTTATTCATTTTAGTAAGATATATCGGAAGTAAATATTGCACTCTCCCCATATATCCCTGTGCAGAAATAAGTCCCGGTTCTATAACTGCTTTTCGCCTTGCAAGTTCCACTGCAGTTTCCAATAGCAACGGCAAATTTTTAGCCTTTCTTATTTTTGCGGGAATTCTATTTAGATTTTCTTCATCACCCAAAATATGCTCAACATTTACCCTTATTGACCATTCGGGATTAAAATTCAAACCTTGCTGTGCCATATGATACACCGGTCGTTCAGGCAACGGCTCTATATATTTAAGCCATGGTGACATTTCATCACAAAAGCCTTTAAAATACCATTCAAGCATAGAATCCTGCTTTTTATTTCTGAAAAAGCAGCCATATATGCCTTTATAGCTCGGGGTGTATAATCCTGTATGAAAGCAGGCACATTCATTCTCAATGTAAAAATATTTTAATGCTTTATTATCTTCTTGTTCTGAGTTGAATTCAATAGCCTGTTTACGAAAAATTGTATGTATATATCGTTCCAATATCGGTGTTTCTGCATTCTTTGTTTCAACTGCCGGTTTCTTGAACTGCCATGCCTCCGGCAATACCATACATTTTAAATCATGAAGATGCCTGTACCAATCGGGTACATAAGCAAACTCAAATAAGTCACTTTGTATTGTTATCATTTTTTATCACCTTACATTTCAAAAGTTCTTCAAGATACCTCATCTGTATCTCTGCTTTAAAATCTTCGTCTACATATCTTATCAAATTTCCAAACCTATCTTTTTTAGTAACCATTGAAACTTTATTTATATATCTCTCATAGCGTTTCAACATTAATATCTGTGCATCACAATCCCCGTTGATAGCTTTTTCTGCAGTTCGATTCTTAAGGTCCACGAATATCACACTCCAATCTCCTTTCTTTATAATTTTTTATTAGCTTAAAAGCTTTGTTTTTCCAATTTGTAATAGTTTTCTCTGAAACGTTTAATATCTTTGCAATATCTCTTCTTGATAATAAATACCAATATTTTAATATCAACACTTCTTTTAATTTATCATCAAGACATAACATAGCTTCATACAACCATTCATTCTTAACATTGCAACAATGTCCGCTGTTATCAGAAATAACATATTCACTTGGATATATATCTTGTTCTCCTACTAAATCTGTATCAAACTCAACAAAATCAAAACTTCTTTTCTTTGCGCTCATTCTGCGACGTATATCAACTGATGCAGTATATATAACATTCATACTATACTTATCAATCATATCCCATTGTTCTATTTCACCATCATATGAGGAATTAAGCATAACTTTTCCACCCCTCTATATGTAATTTTGAAAATGAACTTTTTTGCTCCTCATTAATAATAAATCGCAAAAAGCAGTGAAAAAAGGAACCTAATTCACAAAAAAATCTTTTTTTGTCTAAATATCACAATATATATATATATTGTT
>QTVU01000063.1 GCA_003460745.1 Firmicutes bacterium AM55-24TS | reverse complement strand
TACCGTTATATTCTACCCAATACCAGTTTCCTGATGTCTTATCCGGATACACTGTACATGTTGCACCTTCCGGAATATATCCAATATCATTTCCGACCTTTGGCTTACTATTTATAACAAGACTTCCATCTGTTCCTCTGATAATACCTTTTCGTGTATTTGAAGAACTTGAGCTATTTTGAACAATATATGACTTATATGAATATCCTCTAATACCG
Organism: Firmicutes bacterium AM55-24TS; assembly: GCA_003460745.1. Classification (GTDB taxonomy): domain Bacteria; phylum Bacillota; class Clostridia; order UBA1381; family UBA1381; genus Hominilimicola; species Hominilimicola fabiformis. The sequence goes on along the minus strand of QTVU01000063.1, from coordinate 11,700 downwards.
TTATATTCTACCCAATACCAGTTTCCTGATGTCTTATCCGGATACACTGTACATGTTGCACCTTCCGGAATATATCCAATATCATTTCCGACCTTTGGCTTACTGTTTATAACAAGACTTCCATCTGTTCCTCTTACAGTCCCTGTCCAAGTATTTGTTGATGATGTACCCGTTGCGCTCACGCTAAATGATATAGAGTTGGAACCACTATTAGGTTTATTCGTTGTAAGATATTTATAATACGAGTATCCACTCACACCGTTATATTCTACCCAACGCCAATTACCTACAGATCTATTTGGATATACTGTGCATGACGCTCCCTCCGGAATAGATCCAATTTGATGTCCCGCTGCATTCGTACTGTTTATAGCCAGTGAGCCGTCCGTATTAACTGCATATGCAGTATATGCTCCATTATTATTGTTGTTGGTTGTTGCTGCTGTGGTATTTGCATGAGTATGAGGATATACACTTGCGCCTGAATTAGGGCACGTATATACATACCCTTTACTGCTGTATTCACAATACGGATCATGCCATGACCATTCAAAATGCAAATGATAACCTGAAGCAGTTCCTGTCTTTCCTACATATCCAATAATATCTCCGGCATTAACACGACTTCCTACGCCGTATGATGAACGACTTTGCATATGACCGTAATAAGAGTATGTGCCATCATCATGAGCGATAACCAAATAATTACCACCATTGTTTCCATATTTGTTGGTTCGTACTGTTCCGCTTGCTACCGCATATATAGGTGTCCATGCACTTGCTGAAATATCCATAACAACATTTCTGTCTACATTTTGACCTTTCAATGGTCCATATGTATATAGGTAACTATCATGATTACCACCACCGGAATATCTTGATAACACTGTAACTGCATATGACTTATTAGTAGGCAAAGGAAAACCGTTTACTTTATCTTCTGCTAAAGCAAATGTCGTACTCATTGTTAAAATTACAACAACTAAAGTCATTAACATATTCTTAATATATCTTTTTCTCATTTTGTTACCTCCTAAATATTTAATGATACTGTGTTACTCTGCTGATTCCATTCTACTTTTGCTCCTAAAGCCTCACTCACAGCCCTTAATGGTATCATGGTGCTTTCATCTACTATCATAGCCGGAACATCTAAATCAATTTCATTTTCTTCATCTTTTACTATATCATATACTTTCATTTTTTCACTGTTTATTGAAATGAAAATGACTTTTTCTTCATTTCCTATAACTGCCATATTATTTTTAGAATCCCAGTCGACATAGCAATTTGCTTTTTCAAATACAGCACGAATAGGAATTAAAGTTCTATCATTATATATTATCGGTTTCGCATCTTCAAATACTATATTACTACCGTTTAATGTGACGGATATATCTTCAGCAAAAACATTTAATGATACAGTAAGCATCACTAAAAATATTATTCCGGTTATAAACTTTTTCACTCTATTCATACAAATCCTCCATTTATAGTGATCTTCTTGCTCCGAACGACTTTCCTCCACCGCTATGACCGGAACTTGATGTCGGAGCAGAGTATCTGCCAATCGGCGGTGTTGATGTATATCCACCGCCCATCGAACTTGAAGTATAACTTGTAGATGTTCCACATAATTTATCCCTTATTTGCATCGTACTCTCAATAAGTTCTCCGTAACCGTATGTAAACATAACAGACAAATATCCTAAAACTATACTCAATAACAGTGAAAGCACGCCTATTAACGTACCGGCAGACGCATCGTCAAACCACTCATTTGATAATGCTATAAATGCAATACAACAACCAATGCCTATTAGTATCCATATAATAAATACAATTATAGCGAAAACTTTTATTTTTCCACCAATATTTTTAAACATATTATCACTTCTTTCTATTTTACTGGTTCAAAAATTCACAAAACATAAATTATTTTTTGAGTTTTATTAATTAGCCACACCAATGATGTTATTATTCATATCAACAACTCTTCCGCTTGTATTTGTATCTGAGAAGTTTTTATCAGAGCAAGCATAAACTTCATAGCATGGTACGTTCTTGTCAGTTTGTGCCCATGTAGAACCGTTAGGTAAATATTTAACTCTGTAGCAATTATATCCGTTGTCCGATTTTAATTGTTCAGTTTTACCTATTTCTACGTAATCGGAATATACGTGTGCCGAACCTGATACTTTATCTTCATAAGCAACATTTACTATTTCAAGTGCTTTTGAAATTGTCAATCCGTTTTCTGTTGTTTTGTCAATTTCATTATGTGGAGCTGCTTCAACTTCTGATTCAGAAATGTCACCATTCAAGTATTCTTTTAATATACCTTTTTCCACAATCATTCCCAAACACACATATGCCTGACTCTCATTTGTTTTCTCACTAATATTTGAATTTACATTACCAGTTGCATTTCCTTTTATTCCATCAACTTCACCATTATCAGCATATACGTAGATTGTAGTACCCATTGTACCCGAACCGCCGTTCTCTACTAATTCTTTTGAACGTAATACAAACGCATATGCTTGTCTTCCGTTGTGTTCTACCATAGCTGTGTCACCGCCGAGAAGAATATCGGAATCATTTACAAACTCTGTAGCTTTTTCTTTTGCTTGTTCATATGTAAGCAGTGAACTTTCTACATAAACACTTCTTGTCGCATTATCCCAAGTAATATTTAATCCAACCATATCGCAAAATGCTCTTAATGGAACATAAAAAACGTCACTGTATTGCAACGTTGCCGGAACATCAAGTTCATATGTTGATTCAGCTTGACCATCAGATATTGTTTCAGCTGTATAGTTTTCTGCTGTAAATTTGTAACTTACTGTCCCACCGTCTTTTGCAAATGTTACTGTTTTTGCATTTGAATCGTATGAGTTAGAATAACCTAAAGCTTCAAATATAGGCACCAATCTTACCAAAGTTCTGTCGTTAGCAATAATAGGCTTATATTGACCGTTGTCGATTTTTTGACCGTTCACATATACTGAAACATCTTCAGCATATGATGTTTGTTCAAATGCACCTGCTGTTACAGAACCTAATGCACTTACTGTCATCATAGCAGCTGTTGCTGCCGCAAATACTCTTTTTTTCATAATTTTGTTCTCCTTTGTTTTTTATATTTATGTTTGTAAATTTTTGACCTTATTTTGTTTTTGAAACTATCACATTTGCAAGTTCACCCGGCAATTTATCAAATTGCTTGAAAACATTTGTATCGTAGCTTTCAAATACAATTTTTAATTTTTGTACACCTGATATATCAATACTGTATTGATTTGGATTAAATCCCTTGTCTATGACAATAGATTGTAATTCTGTGTTATCACCGAATATTTTAATCGTTATCGATTCATCGGTAGAAGTATCATAATTACTTCTATAAGCCTCAAACGTTAGCGTATCGTATTTTCCCATTAAGGGATAAACAGCATATGCATCGTCTTGACTATACAATCTATGGAACGCATATAAATTCTTTTTATGCGTTTGATTTGTATTATCTACTCCTGTTTCGCCTTTCTCGACCTTATTATTTCTTGATGTTTCACTCGGGTCAATATCAACGATATTAACAGGAACATATGCCTTATATTTATTTAAAGCATTGGTTAATTCTTCGTTTTCTCCACAAAATGATATTGCAGTTTCAATAATTGTTATTGATTTTTGATAGCCCTCTGTCGAAAAAGCACTTTCTGCCTCGGATAATGCCGTATTTTTTACATTATTTTTCACTTCCGTTATCTTTGAAGAGAATGTAGAGTCATCAGTAAAATAGTTTTCTCCTTTTTCTAATATTTCCAAAGCTCCGCTATAGTCCTTTGAATTTATTTTTTCATCTGCTTGACTCATAAGTTGTTGTTTATATGCACTTTTTGCCTCACTCATTTTATCGGCAACATTTGGATAGTTTTTAGATTTTTTCAGTATTTCTTCAAAAACTTCTATTGCATCAGGGTAATTCTTCTCTTCCATATATGCAATACCTTTTTGATACATAGTCTTTAATTCTTTTATGCTGTCAGCTGATTTCATATTTGATTCAAACTCGGAATCATTAATCGAAAATCTGTCATATACACTTTGAATTGTGCTATATTTTCTCATAAGCTCATCATAACTTATACTGTCATTAACATATTCATTAAAATTCGACTCGGCATATGTATCGATTTTATCAATAAAGTCTGATTGTTTATTTGCATTTTTACTATAATTAGACACATATAATTCAGAAATTTTAGAAACATTACCATCGTCCAATAATCCGTATAAATACGAATCACTGTTACGTCTTACAGACATACCTATGCACAAAGCAATTATTAACACTGCACATATTGACACAGGGATAATAAATTTTTTCGACTTTAATATTCTTAAACCTTTCGATAAAATATTATCGTCTGACTTATAATCATAAGATTTAGGATTATTGAATTTCGTACTTTCAAATGGTGTTGAATATGAATTTTCTTTCGGTTCTGAATTACTATAACTGTTCTCTTCAGGAGGGTTTGCAGAACTTGTATCGCTAAAGTTATTCATTTTTAGCTTGCTCGCTTTCATTGAAGAATTATCATAAGCTCCCGAAGGTGCTGAATCTGAAAATCCATTCATTTTTAACCCGCCATTGCTTGAAGTCGTATTTGTTTTTACTTCGCTTTCTTGATTTTCTTTGTTGAAGTCGAATGACATCTTTAACCCCATAATTCTATCCCCTCTTCCTTGATATAGTTGCATAAACTCTTGCAAATATCGACAATAACATTGGTACTGCAACAAAAAATATAATTATATACATCGCATACGTAGGTAAATAGTACGTAAGTTTTCCGTATTCTATTGTTTCGGCAATATAATACGCTATCAAAACTACTCCTATTCCGATAATTGTTTCGTTATTTCTTTTTGAAGAATTCTCACAATCAGCACTATTTCTCAAAAATTTAACAATATACATAATCGTTACTGCTATGGATATTAAAATACCTACTGCAAACAGCAAAGACATTTCCGCAGAAAAGCTAAATTCTGCTGATTTGAATATATCTTTTATATAGTCTTTTACATCTTCCAAAATAAACAACAGGTTTTGAAGAATCAAAAATTCTGAAACCATTGTCATTACAAAAATAATAATTTCTTTTATCCTGCTATGTTCAACCATTTCATTTTTGCAACCACAACGACTGCATATCGTCGCTCCTTTAGGCAACTCACTGCCACATCTTACACAATTCATTTTATGTCCCCCTTTACAGATTTGTATGTGCTGACTTGAAGCCTTTTTTCTTTGATTCTGTTTTCACATCCGGTGCTGTCTTCTTAACATTTTTGTCTTTGATAACCAAAGAATCAAACACTTCTTGAATACTCGGTCTTTCTTCCGGATTTTTTGATAGCATTTTTAACAACAATAACTTTATTTCTTCCGGTATGTTATTTTTTATGCAAATATCGCTTTCATCCAATATAGCCGCATATAGATAAGTATATTTTTCAGTATCAAAAAAAGGCATATCTCCGGTAAGATATTGACAAAATAAGATTCCCAAAGCAAATATATCTGCTTTTGTGGTAATCTTTTCTGTTTCCTCACATATGTACAAAAATCCTTCGGGCGAAAGATAGATTGTATCACATTGTAAGTCGTCAGACGTCGGTAATGAATCTTCAAAATAGCTACTGTCGAAATCAATAATTTTTGCTGTATATGTTCCTGTTATTGTTTTCTTTATCAGTACATTATTAGGTTTTATATCTGCATGTATAATTCTTTTTTTATGTATAGCTATCATATTATAAGCAATAACCTTACATATCATAATTTTAGTATTTGTATCAAGCTTTGAAATCTCTTCTATCGTTATAGAGGACATTTCAATTTTGGGAGTTATCATATAATACTTACTTTTAAATCTGAAAAAGTCGGTCGGATATACAATTCCGCCACCTTTACATTCTTTTAAAGAATCATATAATCTTTTCTTCTCTCTTTCAAACTCTGCACAAATACTTTTAGCTGTTTCTATGGCTTTTGGCGTGAATGAATTCTCGTCTGTAGGATAAACGGGTGTAAGAAATTCCTTAATGAAAACAGTTTCAGCACCTTTTTTAGCAAACCCCCATTTTGCAGTACCGCTATTATCAGTTGTAAGTTTACCTATAATTTCATAATCTTTTACATACATATATTACGCCTTTCCATAATAAGTTCTTTTGTATTCATTCCATAAAGTATCAATTTCATCTTGGGTACAATTTTTCAAGTTTTTTATATAATGCTCATATAAAGTTTCGGCACGCTTTAAATAGTAATCTTGCATTTCGTTAAAATCCTTAAATCCGATTGCAACAAGTGATATTGTATGATCGTCGCCTGTATACTGTCTTATTTGTGATTTTAATTTGTCTCGCCATTCTATTATATTGTCCGAAGAAAGCAAAGTTTGTAAAATCAGATACTCAAACTCCATAGGTGTTTTTAAGTATCCGAAACAGCCGTCTGTAGCATTAAAAATAATTATTTTATCTTTAATTTTTATTTGCTTTGAATGTAAGATATAATTACCGTCCGCAGAAACGACATTAGTAAGAACACCGTCATTTGAAATATTATCAAGTGCATCTACAGAATCGTCAATATCGTCCTTCGTCACTTGTGCCAATCCCATATCAGAGAGAACATATCCTCTTGAATCTCCTGCCCAAATAAAATCAGCTATCATTTCATTTTGACAGTATTCAACAATCGTCATGGACAATGTTGTAGGAAAGTCCTTTGTCATTGCACCTTTTATTTTACTCGAGGTGTTTTGCTTTTTATACCTTTAAGAGCATTAGTTATCACATTAAAAATCTGATAACTTTTATCTGAAGAATATTCCTCTTCGGAATATTCTTCAAACCACTCTGCTACACATTCTCCAACTATTCTTGAAGCAATATATGCGCCTGTTTTACCGTTAAGTATTTCATATCGTCTAGAACCGATTCCTCCGCACCCGTCAAAAACACCTACAAGTGCTTTATTTTCATTAAAAGAATATAAATAAGAATCTTCACCGTTTTGTGGAATCATTTCACCTGAAATTGAAAAATATGTACTTATCTCTGATAATAAATTTTTATACATAGCCATATTATATCGTATTTGAAATAGCATCTATAATTTGGTGATAGTCTATTTCAGAAAGTCCGTTGCCTGCTTCGGAAGGAAAATGTATTGTATTGTCCCAATTATCTGAAATTGTATTCCAATATTCTGCGTCCGGCGCAAACATAAGCAATCTCTTTGCACTTTGATTCATATAACCCGGCATTTGTTTGTTGCCCCACCAACTGCTTAATTCACCAAAACTTTCTGCCATTCCGTTAGGATAATAACCAGAACTTTTTCCGTAACCGATTGGATGTGTACTTGCGTCAGTCCATAAAACAATTACGTGTCTTTTTTTCATACCGTCATTATTCCAATCTGACTTCATAGCATATCCTAATGCCTCTAATCCATCTTCAGGATCATCACCACCGCCAAATGCCGTTATTCCGTCAATACATTCTTTAAAATCAGCAGCCTCTTCCGGCAAATCAAAGAAATCAGTCTCAAGCATTGCATTTTCACCGTCTGCCACATAATCTCTGAATACTACCATACGAAGTCTAAGCTTGTCTATTGTCTTTCCTTTCTTCTGCATAGCATCCACAACATCGCCATAAAAACTTACAGCATTTCTCTTTACCATATCAATAACTCCACCCATGCTACCTGTTGCATCAATGCAGAATACCATATCTACATTATAAGTTATTTGATAATTCCCTCCCTGTTGATTGTTTCCTCCTTGTTGATAATTACTTGCCATAATTAATTCCTCCTTTGATTATTTATATTTTAAATTTTTCTTAACATATTTTATAATTAGAAATGTCAATCCGCCGATCAATGAAATCAAGCCCAAGATTAAACAAATAATTGCCACTGCCTTGACGCTGTCACGTTCAGAAAGCATTCTTACACGTTCCCAATCAGTTACCGAATATGCCATATAAACATATTTATTCAAAGTCAACAACTTCAAAAGACTGATTATGCTTAAAATAAATCCCACACTTGTTGCTATCCATGCACATATTAATTTTGCATTATTGTTTTTATCATCTTCTGTACCGTAAAATGATTTTTTACTGTCACTGTATACATTAATTATCGTACTGCTTTTAGATGTCGGATTTTCTTCACTGCCCGGCACTTTAAATCCCTTTGACATTTTTAACATTTTATATTCCTCCCATCATTTAGCCCAACGTATAATATCTGTAGTATCAATTTTTTCTTGCTTATTCCCCGTCTTCACTGTAAATGTATTGCCTTCATCATAGAATATTTCATCATAATTAAAATCTAATACTGTTCTGCCTTGAGTATCAAGTACACCATATTTCCCCTCTTTTTTCAAGATTAGAAATTCTCCGCCATAAACATTGGACCAATCATCGTATTTACACGGAATTACAATGTTCTTGTTCTCATCAACATATCCGTATTTGAATTGATTTTCTCCGTTTTTTTCTACTACTTTATATACACATGATAAACCAGCCTCGTAATAATCCGAGTCGAAGTCATAGCTGTATATGTCATATCCATATTCCTCTATAGCAGCTTTTTCAGCAACAGTATTGTTATTTTTCACTTTATTGAATGTAATAACCGAACCCACACCCAAAGCTGCTAAAATAACAATCGCTACGATTATAAATTTTAAATGACTTTTTTGGTTATTATTTTGTTGATAATTTTGACTATATTGATTTTGTTGATACTGATTCATAAAATTCCCCTCACAATCTGTTTACAAATAAAATATTACATTTGTTTCTATTTCTTTATTTGTTTTAGCTTCGTACACATCCATCTTTATTCTGTCGTTGTCAAGGATAGTGAAAACAAACTTTACAGGAGTATACTCGCTCTCATTGGTTTTTACATTTCTTCCACTGATATCGCCATCTGCCACATATGTTCCATCCTTTTGCAAATATGCCGTTTTGGGATAATAGCCTATTCCTTGCGAACGGGCATGTGATACTTGTACATCAAAACTATCACTTGTTACGTTTGAAATAACACATTTTCCGACACATTCTTGAGTGTTATCATTAGACACATACCATTTGTATTCGCCTTGCTTTACATTGCTTGATGTATTAGATACTGACTCTTTTTGCGTATTCAATATATTATTCGATGTTGAATTACCATTGATATTATTACTGTTGTTAGCTGAAGATGTCGAATAAACATTTACATCACTGTTATAGCTTACAAATGTAGCATCTAATGAACAATCTTTTATACTATATCCTTCTGTTGCTTTGGTAACAGAATTCATAAGATCCGTTACATCTGCTACAAGATATTCCGGCAAATATGTTTTAGCATTAATAGCTATAGTAATTTGCATAGGCAATGCAGTTGTAACACCTCCGGATGACGCTATTTCTCCGGTGATTTTATATACAGGTGCTCCATTGACCTGAGTGTATTCCTTTTTAACATTACTCAAAGATTTTCTTATGTTCTTAACATTAGATGAATCCAACTCAAACGGCAAAGTAAATTTATCTTCTTCAAACATATCTTCCCATACTGTAATCTTCCCGTCCTCAATATTGCCTAAATACCAATCATAATCTTCTCGTTTTGTATCACGATCTCCGACTCCCACCGAAAACGCATTATTGTTATAATTGAACTCGTAGTCCATTGACTCATCGTCACCGTCTTCATCAACCAACCTTGCTGAACCTGTTACATTCACACTTTGAATTTTGCTTATAGCTCTATATGTTTTCGCAAATATGTATCCTGTCGGTTTTAAAGATGGTATATTTAAAAGTCCAACAGCTAATATAAGTATTGCTGCAACTGCCGCAATAATTGCAATAAAAGCTTTCTTTCTGCCTTTTTTACGTTTGTTATTTCTCGGCAATTCCACATCATAATATTCTCTTGGAGTTTCTGTATTCTGCTCAGGACGTTGTTCAAATGTCGATTTAAATCCGTTATTTTGAGGTTCTGTCGGTGATGTTGATGATTGTCCAAATGTCGATTTAAACGTCTTGTTTTGAGGTTCTGCATTTGATTCTGTTGGTTGTCCAAATGTTGATTTGAATGTCTTGTTTTGAGGTGTACTATTAACACTGCTCATATCGTAACTTTTCACCTCATTTTCAGGCATTGAACTTGTTTTATTTAGTCCCTTACCCAATTTCAATGAACTTGACGGTGTTACAGGTGATTTTTCCGGCTCTGTGATAATATTCTTATTATCAACAACACCCACCATTTCCTCACTTTTCTCCCCAACATTTCCCGCTTGTTTAAATCCTTTTGCCATTTTTATTCCTCCCTTGTATCTTTAGTATTTACAGGTTTTTGTGTATTGACAAAAACATCTGAAACCGTCATAAATTGTCCGTCGCTAATTTTACATGCATTACCATTTACGCTGACTTCTTCATCAATTTTACAATACTGCAATATATCTGTTGTCGGCGACAAATACACTGCATCAATCGAATATGTATTTTCATTAATCGTCACTAGTTGTGTTTCCTGCAGTGCAATAAAATATTGTTTATATTCATTACATTGCAAAATTCCGGTGAAATCATATTTTTCCTTGCTATATATCAACGAATTACTTTGAATATCCTGTAAATGTTGTATTTGTTCTGCTTGATCGTTAATTCGAGCATCTTTTGAATGTATGTTGATTATCACAATTACACCTGTTACTACCAAAAGAACACAGAATAGCCATGCTAAAGCACGCCATCTATAAATAACTCTTGTTTGCGCAGGATTATCTCTGTAAACAATTTTCGTTTCCACCTTTGAATTATATTGATTTTGTATCTGATTGTTTGACAAAGCAATATTTGAATCTAATTTTTTAAAACCTTTTAACGTTTCATTTTCTGCACCGCAATTACTGCATATATGATCGTTTAAATTTATTTTCTTTCCGCAGTTTGAGCAAAACATATATATTCCCCCTATATAACAAGAATCGCCGCTATAATACAACAAAGTAGTGATACTATCATACCGACAACACCTATCGGTTTAATTTCTATTTTTACCGAAACGATACCTAAGGCTATACCTGTTCCAGCCATTAAAAGTCCAAGTGGATTAACCAATATACTTAATAATATACCTATTATCCCTACAACTATTGATATAATCGCATAAACATTCTTCTCCTTAGGAGGCGGTGTCTTGGTTATTACTGTATCTTCATCTTTAAAATGAAGCTTAATTTTAGATGTATCAACACTCTTTTTCTTTGTTTCAGTAGGCGATTTTTTTATTACTTTTTCCTTTTCGATTTTTTCTGTCGAATATTTTTTGTATATCATAACAGCACTGGCATAATCCATTCCGCACACAATACATTTATCCGTATTTTCATTTGAGGTTTCGCACTGTGGGCATATCCATGTTCCTTCCATATGTAATTTTCCTCCACCTTATATATTTGTTTGAATATATTTTCATTTTATGGTCATATTATAGCACTTTTAGTTTAAATATGCAACTACTTTTTAATTGTATATATGAATATTATTGTATGATTTAATACAAATATTTTAGTT
>QTVU01000062.1 GCA_003460745.1 Firmicutes bacterium AM55-24TS | reverse complement strand
TTTGAGATATAAGTCTACATATAACAACAAATACAACGAATAGATATTATCACACAAAAAATTAGTGTTTATTATTTTCTTCATTATATATTACCTTTCTTAATATGTATCATAAAAATCTATATACACCTCTACTGGTTCAATTACATTCATGGCTTGATCCAGATATGCTAAGTCATTCATCGTCCATAAAAACATACTTTTCAAATCATCTTCTAAAAATGGATTTCTGAATTCAGTAAAGTCAAATGTATCATATACTTGTATAAAAGTATTCCATGAGGCATCACTATTTCTTTCTGCTGTAACTACTACAGAAACATTATGTAATGCTGCCCCTAAATCTCCTCCTGAAACATCAAACGCATATGTAAATGTAAAGAATGCATATGAGTAATCATACTGTGTGCCATTTGACCATAAATAGTCATTTACTTGTTTTCTAAAACCACTATTATATTTTATTAAATCAGCAGCATACTCTCCATTGTGAGCTTCAAAGTGTTGTCCAGAGCCATATGTTGATAATTCTAATAATGTCGCTGTTAAATACCATCCTTTTCTGTTTCTTAAATAATATTCCGCTCCAAGTCGCCATATATTTCTAGCCGCACTATCTACAATATATTTACCATCTGGATCAATCATCCGCACAGGATTGCTGTTACAATAAATATACAATGAGCCACTTTGTATAATTGCATTAATATTGGGTTTTTTATCATTACTATTTCCATAAATCATATTATCTACATTCCAATACGAATCTTCTGTTATAAATCGTCCTGTGGTTGGTCGGTAATATCTTGCCCTTAGATATACACTGTCGGTTTCTATATCATAATACTCACCACAATATCTGAATGGGTTCGTATCATTATTCGTTTTGTTTGTTTCCACACCAAACGCATCATAATTATACTGCTTTGTTATAGCACCTGTACTGTTTGTAAGTTGAACAACATCACCATGTCCGTTATATGTATAGAAGTTTTCATTGCTGCCATTCTTTGATGAAATAAGCTGTAGACCACGAATACACTTCGTTACAGTTCCGTCTGTCACATCTCCTACTATAATTTGTGCCGTCCCATATATGTTTTGTTGTCTTTTCGTCAACGGTCTTACTCATGCGAAGCCCAATCACTTACGTCCTTATGTTGAAATTTCAATACTAGTTACTCAAAAAATTTCTCGATACCTTATTGCAATTATATATATCACAGCATAAAACAGAGTAAATCATATATCTATTAGTATAAAAATAGATTTTCTATCAAAAATAGGGGAACTACACTTTATTGATATAGTCCCTCTATTTTTTATGAAGTAATATTTTAATTATACCATTATTTATGCTATATGTGTAATCAGTTTTCTAATTTGCATATAATGATTTTTTAGTGTTCCTTTACAAGTGTGATTCTTCTTGTTCCATCTTGTGAGTTTTTCTGCATCCTATGAAATTTCTAATAAATATTGATATATTCTCTCTGATCCACCTCTTTTTGCACTGTCAATAACACTATCACATCCGCTATCACTGGAATAAGAATAATGTACGTCAGCACCATTTTCAATAAGTAATTTCATACATTCAAGTTGTCCCCCCCGAATAGCATACATTAGAACAGATTCACCACCTGATCCATCAGAATATGTATTATTTCCATTTACATTAGCGCCATTTTCAATGAGATATTGTACGATTTCTTTATATCCTTTTCGTGCTGCTACTGATAAAGGCTCACCATTATTAGCACCATTGACATTTGCCCCATTTTCGACTAAGTCTTTTACTATTGGTAAATTACCATAAAACATGCTGTTTTTAGCAATGTATCACCGTTAATAGGTTCATTTGAATTAAGCCCAAACTTCAATAATTTATCCATAACCCCTTTGGAGTTATTCTGAGCTGCTATCTGTGCCGCATTTTTAATATCTATATTTTCTTCTTGTGTCAAAATGAAATCTACCGTTTTAACATTGTCATACTCTGCAGCTATACTCAAAGATTGCTCCCACAATTCTATAGAATTGCTATTTAAATTTATATCGATAAGTTGTTTTAATACATCTGTATTTCCATACAATGCAGCACATTTACACAACTGCTCCTCATTATACTCAGGAAATTCTTCTAATCCTTTAAGTACATCTTCTGGCAACCCAAAAGCCGTAACCCACTCTAAATCTAATAAATTATTTATATTGGAATTAGAAAATAAATTTTGCAATTCAGAATCTGTCAATTCTGTTAATTTTAACAGTTCCCTAATCTCATTAAATCCACGCCATATTTCATCAGTATTATCTTTACAAACTCTTAATAATATGTTTATGGTTTCCTCCCTTATTTGAGGATTATAACCAAGAAGTACTTCTACTGCATCCCATTTTTGATTAGCTATTGAATATTCTAAAACGGTTTGTTCATTTTTACAAATCTTGTTAATATCTGCTCCATTATCAACCAATGTCTTGATAAATTGTTCATCTTTATTTGATACAGCTTGAAGGAGCGATACTCCATCGACATCTTCATAATTAGCATCTGAACCATTTTCGAGTAGAATTTTTGCTACATCATAGCACCCTGTAAATATCGCAATTCGAGTAGGATTATTTTCTAAATGCCCCCTATCAGTACGTTCCCATAATATCCTATCTGAAAATTTATTAACATTTGCCCCTTCCTCTATTGCTTCTTTGGCAGCTTCCACATTTTGTACTTGCATTGAAGTTTTTAGCTTACTTTCAGCAGTATTGACTTCTTTATTCAAATTAATGGGTAATCTCCCACAAGCAGCAACAAGAAAAAGAATCATCAAATTACTAATTAAAAATATTGTCTTTATAAGATACTTCATTAGCTCATATCCCTTCTATCCAAATTTTCATTATAATATTAATATTTTAGGTCTTTGATTTTGTCTTCTATTTCCAATGTATAAGTCCTTCTGTATCTGAAACTGCTTCATAGGTTATACTATCATCATTTAAACTTGTAAGATTATATTGAAATTCATTTCTCATGGCAGAATCCTTAAAACAAATTCTTACTAGCAATTCTAAGTCTGATGAATCCAAATCAGAATGTATTTTAAATCCTGTTAGCCACCATGTTTCTACAGGTGATCTACTAAACAACTGCTCTCCATCCTTTGTCGATAAATTCATCGACATTTTCAAAAGATTACTATTATCAACACTGTCATAATGACCTGGGATGTTTGGATTATTATAATACACTCCAACCTCTGCACCAATAGTCGGACCATAATCACCTTTCCAAAATTCAATTCTCCATGTTCGTTCACCGTATTCAAAAAAGACTGCAATATATTCTATATTCAAAGTTCGTTCTGCTACCCAATCATAAAAATTATTATAACCCCAATCTCGTTGCCATGCGTTTATATGGCTATAAAAAATACCTTGACTTTCTGCATAATAAAATCCCGAAACCCCTATGATATTATTTATATTGGAACCATATTTATTTAATATATCAACACACCACGATAAATAATTTATCTTAAAACTAATAAACTTCTTTGCATCATCCAGATTAAACCATTTTTCACCAGTAGGATCAATGCGCGATATTGGATTTCCATCGCAGTAATTATACCAATTAACTCTGCTTTGTATAGGATCTTCAGATATAAACTGTCCAGTGGTTGTACGGTAATATCTTGCCCTTAGATATACACTGTCGGTTTCTATATCATAATACTCACCACAATATCTGAATGGGTTCGTATCATTATTCGTTTTGTTTGTTTCCACACCAAACGCATCATAATTATACTGCTTTGTTATAGCACCTGTACTGTTTGTAAGTTGAACAACATCACCGTGTCCGTTATATGTATAGAAGTTTTCATTGCTGCCATTCTTTGATGAAATAAGCTGTAGACCACGAATATACTTCGTTACAGTTCCGTCTGTCACATCTCCTACTATATCTGTACCGTCCCATATATGTTTTGTTGTCTTTCCGTCAACGGTCTTACTCATGCGAAGCCCATCACCGTTATAAGTATAACTTGCTGTTTTGCCATTCTGCATTGTCTTTGTAAGCTGATTCCAACTGTCATATTCGCTATAACTGCTGGTATCTTCACCCACAAGTTCAAATTTCATCTCAGGTACATATTTTGTACTTGGATGTGTTGTCATGCTTGAAATCTGATTACCATTAGGGTCATACCAAAATTTTGTTGTTTTATCACCGTCAACTTGCTGTATAAGTCTATTATTTTTATCATATGTATATTCTACCGAGTTTCCACTACTACGCGTCAATCGACTTCTGTTGCCATAGATGTCGTATTGATAGCTATAGGTGTTATCCGGAGTCTGTTCCTGCACAAGTCTATTCAAACCATCATAAGTATAAGTCGTTGTACCTTTATCAATTCCTGCAACACTCTCAAATTTACTCTTTTGGTTTCCATCTACATAGTATGTGTAGCTATACTTTGAAATCTGTGTACTTCCATTTGAGTTATTTACTTCGGTAAGTAAATTGGCAAGGTTATATGTATATTCAGTTGTCTGACTTCCATATGATGATTTTTTCAATGTTCCATCAGGATTATATGTATATTCAGCTTTTACTGTACCGTCCTCATATACTTTTGTAAGCTGATTGCGCTTGTCATAGTCATAAGTAAGTGTATATTGAATGGAGTTATCCCTCTTAAGTTGAAAACTCTTACGGTTACCGTTCATATCATAAGTATACTCCTTAACTATGCCATTTGTCAATGTTTCTTTTGCTAATTGTCCAAGATTGTTATAATTGTAGGTAGTATTTACACCGCCACCGCTCATACTTGTACGATTTCCTTTTTTATTGTATGCATAAGTATAAGTGTCATCACCCGTCTTACTCGAACTTTTTTGTGTCAGTTGATTCAGTCCGTCATAAATATAATTCAGCGTATTGCCATTTCTGTCAATAGTTTTTATAAGATTGCCATTGATGTCATAAGTGTTGGTTATTGTTTGTCCAAGTGCATCTGTCTGTGTAATACATCTATTCATACTGTCATATGTGTATTTTGTAACAGCATAATCACCTGCATTGACAATATCATTGGAAGCATATGCTGTCGCATTAGCAACATCACCGGTGAACATCGCTCGCAAATTTCCAACACTATCATAATAATACAACACACTGTTTGCAACATTGTCCCCATCATATCCTATTACTTTTGTTGGCTGATTTTGCCAATTATACTGATATTCTGTTGTTGTGTAGGATGAGCTTGAGCCTGTAGCATTATTTGCGGTCTGTGATTTTATCACATTTCCGTTGCCATCATAATAATATTTATTTGTTGCGTATATTGTGTTTGTACCAGCCTTTTGGAATGGATTTTGCTCTTGAAGTAATCTGCCGAGGTTGTCATAAGTATTTGTAGTTTTGTTGCCATTCTTGTCCTTTACAGAAATAAGATTGCCAAGTCCGTCATAAGTGTTTACTATACTTTTACCGTTAATATCAGTTTCTTTTATAACATTGCCAAACACATCATAGTCATATTGTGCAGTGTATTGGCTTGCAGCCCAATTTTCATCCTTTGCGCGAGGCTCTCGTACAGTTTTTACATTGCCGAGATAATCATAGGTGTATTCAGTGGTTGCAATTTTTTCTGCTCCGTCTTCATTATAAACCGTTTCCTCTTTCACGACATTTCCGTAAATATCAGTATACTGTATATTTTTCACATTTTCTTCAGTGGTATCACCAATTATAGTTGTGATTGTTTTAAACTGCTTTTCCGTAGGCAACACTTCATATTCATATGTTTGCTTTGAGATAGTATTACCATCGTTGTCAATAACCTCACTTGATAATTTTCTTCCAAGTGCATCATATGAAGTTACCGTCTCTGATGAATTATTTACATTGCTATATGTCTGTATAATATCCTTTCCATTTTTATAGGCATACTCATATGACAACATTTTTTTGTTATCAGTCACATTATATTCAGATATTAAATCACCAATACTATTGTAGTTATGCTGAATTTTCTTGCCGTTTTCATCGGTCTCTGTAATTTGATTTTTGATTATTTTACTTGTTACTGTATATTCAATATCATAACTATAAGTTTTGTAGCTATTATCAGGATTAATTTCTTTTGTCAGACGATTATTTTTATCATATTCATATTGATAAACATTTCCATTGCAGTCCGTTTCTTTAATTACGTTTCCCCAACAGTCATAAACAATATTCTGCTTAACATCGCTTAATTCCATACCGTCAACATCTTTTAAATTAGACACATTTGCAGATGTGACATAGGCATTTGATATAATATTATCACTATCTGAATATTTGTAATCAGTAGTTGAACATTGGCTCATATCGCCATTTACACCATATCGAATTTCTTTCGTGACATTGCCGTATGTATCATATTCATATGTTGATTTTTTCTTAGTACTATTATTTTCTATGATCGTACTTTCTTTAATTGTCTTTTGGTCCGTATTTGGAGTATAATTTTCTACAATAGTTGTGTCTGAATCACGTTTATATTCCTTTTTTATAGGATAGTGATAAGTAGAATTGTATGTATATGTAGTTTTGCGATTAGTATCACCATTTAACGTTTCAGTTAAAACATTTCCCCAAGCATCGTAAGTTCTTTGAATTTTACTCATAACATAATTGTTATGAGTATCGTTTTCCGAGTCGGAGAATGTTTTTGTTTCTTGATTCTCACATAGATTTTTATTATTATATGAGTATGATGTTGTTGTTCGCATGAATGCCGGATAAGATGTTATCCCATCAACGATTTGTGTTCCTACACCTTCAACTGTACTATCTGCTAGCAGTAATTCATCATTTTGGTATATATATGAATTGGTTGTTAATCTTTTTTCTCCATCTTTCTTAAAATCTTTGTTCTCTATGCCGACTACATATTTTATATTAGAAGGTATTTCTTTTATATTTCTGTAATATGGATAGCCTGATGCTGTTGTCAACTGTGTTGCAGGATTTGATGTTTCTTTTATTGAATTATTATGGACAATAGTTTTACTACTAACATTAAAATTGCTAATCTTATTAGTATTTTCATTAAAATAATAGTTTTTTAGTGTAGCTG
Source organism: Firmicutes bacterium AM55-24TS (assembly GCA_003460745.1). Taxonomy (GTDB): domain Bacteria; phylum Bacillota; class Clostridia; order UBA1381; family UBA1381; genus Hominilimicola; species Hominilimicola fabiformis. The sequence goes on along the minus strand of QTVU01000062.1, from coordinate 5,218 downwards.
TAGAATAGGCTGAGTATCCCCTAATACCATCAGTACCGAAATTATCTTTCCTATCTTTTTTTGAAAAGATATATAAAGCACCTGTTGGGTATGATATTGAATTCATATATGAATACGGTATTTCAGTACCGTGTGCTTCTAAGTTTTTATCAGTTATAGAAAGTAAACTGTAGCTATTATCATAACTATATTTTGTTGATAAGCCCTCTGAATCCGTAACTACTGTTAAGTTAAATAATTTAGGATTGGGCTGACTGTTAAGGCTATCAGATATATCAGTAGTATGTTCCTCACCATCAATATCTGTATAAGTTAATCTTACTCCAAATATTTGATCTTTTGTGTATGTTATAGATTTTGTTGTATTTGATGTAGGTTCTTTCACAGTAACCACTATAGTATATCTATCTACATCAATTGTTGATTGAGTAAAATTATCATATTTTTCAATTGTCGTCTTTGGCTTATAGTCAAATGTTACCTCTCGTCCAACACTGTCGATTATTTTATTTAAAACATAATAATTATGAAGATTGTTCCCATAATAAAAACGTATTTGATTTCCGAATCTATCTTCTACACCCAATAATTCCCCACGAGTTCCAAAATAACTCTTTTTACCATCAGCTTCTGTTAATAAATAACTTGTCGAACGTCCATCAAATTTTGAATTATAATAAGATAATTGCATATCTTTCAGATAATATCCTACAAGGTTAGAATATGTTGAACCTTTCTCAAAACACCATGTACCTTTTGTTCCATAATGAAAATATTCATATGGAATTTCCCTTTCTTCGTAGTCAATATATCTTGTTTCATTTTTTATTTCGATATAAGGGAAATCAAATTCCCAACCAACACCTAAGTCAGAAAAACTTCTATTTTTGTTAACAAATTGTTCTTCTGTTTCATAAGGAATGTCCGGAATTGTGACAAAGCATTCATTTTTTGTAATGCAGTCCATATCATTTACAATTGATATATTTATTTGTGCAATTCTGCCATTTTTAAAAGATATGGTTTTATCATATTTTCCGTCATACGCATCAGTTCTGGCTTGTTCAGCTTCTTGGCTATGAGCAAACAAACTTGAAATATTACCTCTGTCTATTTGTTCATCTACATATTGATCTCGCACTGCACTATATATATAAGAGTTCCCGTTTTCTTGAGGCGGTACCAATGTAAGTGCATCCGAATATTTTGTGGTTTGAATTGTTCCACCATTTGTTGTGGACTCTCTATATGTTATTGTAATTTCTGCAGCAGCATTGATTCTATAATACCCAATTTTGCTATGTTTAGTTTCATCTGTCACCTTAGCAACAGCATCAAGCATATTAGCTCTCTCTGAACTATATACTCTATTTAAGTTTAAATCAAGACCATTTATACCTTTTAAATTTAAGTCATTTTCTACCGTCATTAAATTGCCACTGACAGGATTAATATCAACTCCTGATTCCACAGAATATCCACTTGTTTTTTCGTTATCATATTTAAACATAGGATATATCGAACCATTATATAACGATACAATGTTATTATCATCGTTACTGGCTGACATAGGTTCTATTTCATCAGAATCACTCGGTGCATTAGAAATAAAAATAGTATTTTGAGTATTATTATCTAATTGTTCTTCATTGATATTTTTATCTATATTGGTTGATTCAATAACACCGCTTTCTATGGACTCGCTTATCTCTGATTCTTGAAAGTTATTTTCTTTTAAAATTTCATTAATTCCTAATTGTCTAAAAATAGTTTCAATATCATCAGGCTCTCCATCATATATGATTTCAGAGTTTTCATCTATCTTAACATCTTCTGACAAATTTAAATTCTGTTTCACCTGAGTCCACGTTGGTTCTTCAGATATATTTTCTGCATTTCCATTGTCGGACATCAAATTAGTTTGTTGTTCATTACGCTTTTGCTGAACGCCTTTTATCTGTAAAATTTGATATGGTGTTTCATCACAATATTCTGATAATGTGATAGCATTTGAAATGTCCAGCATTGAATATCCCATATCATATAAAGTTTTTATATCCTTATCCGTAAGTTCCATGCCCGGATATTCAAATTTTTGTTTTTTGATATTATCATCATTTTTTTCTTCACTATCAATAGATAATATATCAACAACTGTATTTTTAATCTTATCCATACCATATGATATTGCAAATGTTATTTGATCGTTTAAAGACTCTGTTTCTGATAACTCTCCTGCATATGCAATACTCGATAAAACCATCGATATTACAAGTAGCGTTGATGTGAATTTTGCTAATTTTTTCATAATTTCCCCCTTTCTTCATTACTCTACTATAACTTTTATAGTTGTTGTGCCATCTGTTAATGATTTAAATCCAATCAAATTAACAGTTCCCGCTTTGGGATGCCACTGATTTACTTTAAATTGAATTTGTGAATCGGTTTTTGAAATTAAAGTAATATCTGTGTCATCTACATTTCCAATTGATATATCTTTTTTCCATGTTTGCATGCATGCATCATCCAAACTCAACTTAGATGCATCATAAGACACAGTAAATATTTTGTTTTGTATGTCAGACATAGCATCTATCATCACTGCAAATGTATATAGGTTTCCAGAAGCAATTTCTATAGTTTTACTTTGTGATATATAATCATATATTGTAAGGTCTTCATCAAATGCTTGTATTTCAGTTGGTTTCAAATAATTTTTTGATATGTCGTAAAACCCGCATTGCTTCCGTTGATTTCTTCCTGCCGCGTATATATAACCGTCTTTTCCTAAAAATAATGAATGGTGCCCTCCTGCGGAAATTGCTGCACATTCACTGAAAATTTTAGTTATACTTCTAACGTTAGCATTTGTATTTCCAATTCCTAATTCACCATACGCATTTAAACCACAACCATATACAGTACCATCCTTTTGTAAAAACAAAGTAGAGAAACCTGTTGATATATCATCAACATTAGTAATATCAACAACTTCTATTGATGTTCTCGAATTTAATGTTCCATTTCCCAACTGTCCATAACTATTATTTCCGCACGCATAAACGGTACCGTCATCTTTTATAAAAAAGCTACTATCCATTCCTGCGAATATTTTTTCTACATCTCCAATATCTATTTGTATTGGAGAATAACATTTAGTTTCTTCTATTTTACCTAATGCTCCATTCCCAGAATTCCCCCAACCATAAACTGTTCCATTTGCGCTTTGTGCCAATGCATGATAATATCCTGCACTAATTTTATTAATATCACTAATACTTGAAACAAGCTGTGGTGTTGTGAAAAAAGTATATGTCGAACCATTTCCTATTTGTCCATTTTTATTATTTCCCCAAGCATATACACGTCCACTTGAATCTAATGCCATAGAAAACTGATGTCCTGCAGCTATATCAACTATATTGGTTAACCCCAATACTTGCCACGTTGATTCATTCCCACTTGTTGTTTGCCCGTTAATTTTGCCAATTCCTAATTGTCCATATTGGTTTGCACCTACAGAACGTACTGTGCCATCACTCAGTAATATAAGATTATGATCTCCACGTGTACTTACTTTTTTGACTGAAAATGATGCAGGAATACCATTCTTATCTACGCCAAACATTTTAAGTCCTGGTGCAATAACATCTTCATCCCTCCAATTATATCTTCCACTTATTGCATCTATACTGCCAAACAAGTAGACATTATCATCAATAACAACAGCAGAATGATAACCTCCGGCCGCAATTTGAGTAAGATGTCCCTGAGAATTAGGATATCCAGCATATGTTGCTTGGCTCATGATCTGTGTATTTATATCATCAATTTCATTTGACTCTTGTATAGTCGGTAATATTTTAATTTTTATATCTGTTTCTTCTACTTCCATTATATCTGATATGCTGTCTATAAAACTCTTTGCAACATCTATGCAAGAACTATCAGAAATTCCATCTACATTATTTGAAATAACTCCACTAATATACGCTGTCGCTGATGATGTGCCTGAACTATTACCATATTCATTTTCTGGCACTGATGATTTCACACTCATACCATTTACGGCAACATCAACTGTTTTACCGTAATTTGAAAAATAAGCAAGACTATTATCTGCATTAATTGCTCCAACGGAAATTATATTGTCTAAATCAAAAGAAGCTGGATAAAATGGAGTTTCATCTATATTTATCGATTGATTTCCTGCTGCACAAATAAATAGCATGTTAGAGTATTCAATTGTTTCTTTTAATGCTTCATTATCATCATTTGAGCCAAAACTACAGTTTACTATTTTAGCTCCCATTTCTTCTGCATAATTTATTGCTCGTATAATATCGCTTGTATAGCCACTACCACTTTCAAAAGCTTTTAGTGGTAATATTTGAGCTTTAGAATGTACACCTTGAATTTCATCAGAATTGCCAGCAATAATACCTGCAACATGAGTTCCGTGGCTATATTCTACTATTTGATTATGCCCATAAGATAAAGAAGTATTATTAACAAAATCCCATCCTGAAATATCATCAATATATCCATTATTATCAGAATCACTATTGTTTGCTATCTCAGCGCTATTTACAAATATATTGTCTTTAAGCGCATCGTGTTCAATATCAATACCAGAATCAATAACGGCAACAATAACATTATTTGTGTCAATGACTGAATCCGCAATATTTGTTTCTTGTGATTGATTTGTAGGAAATAGTTCTTTAGGATATATCGTTTTCAATCCAAAAGGATTAGTCTCCTCTATATTTGTTTCTGGTACAGTTTCTGTTTCCGTATCCGAAGTGGATAAAATCAGTTTATAGTCTTGTTGAATATAAGCAATATTTTCGTTATTTTCTTTAAGATTTTTAATATATTGTTCTGTATCAATTTCAGAAGAAAGTTGTATCATGTCAAAATACGGATTTATGTAAGTTTTTTCAATTCCCAACTTTTCACCATTATTATCAATATATTTAATGAGAAACTGCTTATATGGCTCAACATAGTCATTTTCATTATCATTGTCTATTTCTTCTGCTGATGTAATATAATCATCGACATTAAACATTTCTGAACTGTTCATATTTCCCCATAAATAATCCTCTGCTCCAACTATATCAGGGAAAATATTTATCAACATAGAAATAACAATACATAGTACATTAATTTTTAGTAATTTACTCATTTAAACACCTATCCTTTTCCTTTCTAA
>QTVU01000061.1 GCA_003460745.1 Firmicutes bacterium AM55-24TS | reverse complement strand
AATATAAATTAAATTTATATATTTATTTTATTTATTTTAAGGAGGACTTTAAAATGATAGTTTCAGCAACTGAAATGCTAAAAAAGGCAGTTGAAGGCAAGTATGCCGTAGGTCAGTTCAACATCAACAATCTTGAATGGACAAAGGCTATACTTCTAACAGCTCAGGAAAACAACTCACCTGTAATTCTTGGTGTATCGGAGGGTGCAGGTAAGTATATGACAGGTTTTAAGACTGTTGCGGCAATGGTTAAGGCAATGATTGAAGAACTTAACATCACTGTTCCTGTTGCTCTTCATCTTGACCACGGAACATACGAAGGCTGCTACAAGTGTATCGAGGCAGGTTTCTCATCAGTAATGTTTGACGGTTCACACTTCCCTATCGAAGAAAATATCGCAAAGACATCTGAGCTTGTAAAGGTTTGCCACGAAAAAGGTCTTTCAATCGAGGCTGAAGTCGGTTCAATCGGCGGCGAAGAAGACGGCGTTATAGGTGCAGGCGAAATCGCTGACCCTAACGAATGTAAGAAAATCGCCGATCTTGGCGTTGACTTCCTTGCAGCTGGTATCGGTAACATTCACGGTAAGTATCCTGCAAACTGGAAAGGTCTTGACTTTGACGCTCTTGCAAAAACAAAGGAACTTATCGGCGACCTTCCGCTTGTTCTTCACGGCGGTACAGGTATTCCTGCAGATATGATTCAAAAGGCAATTTCACTTGGCGTTGCAAAAATCAATGTTAATACAGAGTGTCAGCTATACTTCCAAGAGGCTACAAGAAAGTATATCGAAGAAGGCAAAGACCTTGAAGGTAAAGGTTTTGACCCAAGAAAACTTCTTGCTCCAGGTTTTGAGGCTATTAAAGTTATTGTTAAAGAAAAGATGGAACTTTTCGGTTCAATCAACAAAGCATAATTTTAGTAATGAACAAACACCCCTTATCATACTATTTGATAAGGGGTGTATTTTTATGATTAAAAAACTAAAAATTTTCTCGGTTGTAATATTCGTTTCTCTGCTTTACTGCGGTATTCTCGGAATTGTTTTCAATTCCGTTTCTAGTGTTCCCGTTCTTTCGGTTAATATTTCCGACGGTGTCGATATGCCTATTATTATGTACCACAGCGTATTAAAAGACACCGATTTATCAGGGAAATACATTGTCACTCCCGACACATTGAAAAACGATATTAATTTTTTGAAAAACAAAGGCTACACCTTTGTTTCCGCACAAGAATTAATCGACTATACTAACGGCACGTCCAAACTTCCCGACAAACCCGTTATGCTCACATTTGACGACGGTTTTTATAACAACTACGGTTACGTTATGCCTATACTTTCAGAGTATGACGCAAAAGCGGTTATTTCTGTTGTGGGAAGTTATACCGATGAATATTCCAAAAGTAATATCGCAAATATGACATACGGTTATGTACGTTGGAGCGAGGTTTATGATATGTTTATTGACAAGCGTGTTGAAGTCGGCAATCACTCCTACGATTTTCATTCAAATAGTCAAGGCAGAAACGGTTCAAAGCGTAACAGCGGTGAAAGCGAAGATACATACAGGAATATATTTGTTGCCGACACGCAAAAAGCCCAAGACAGATTTATGACAAAAACAGGCTTTGCACCGATTATATATACATACCCTTTCGGCGCTTACAGTGAAGAAACCACTGATATGTTAAAATCAATGGGATTTAAGATGAGTTTAACTTGTAACGAGGGAATTAATCATATAACCGATGCCGATTCATTGTTTATGCTAAAAAGATATAACCGTCCAAGCGGTATTTCCACCGCTGACTTTTTGCAAAAATGGGTATAGACTAAAAAATTAAGCAAGGCAAAGCCTTGCTTAATTTTATTTCTTATCGTCTTTATTCTCTTTTTCGTCTTTGTTCTCTTTTCTTGTAAGCATATAATACTCTACCGCTTCATACTTATCAAGAGCATTTGAAGTATCTTCATCTCTGCTTACCCAGTTGCCTTCACTGTCGTAATGTCCCATTGCATTTATTTGCGGTACATCATTTCTTACCTCCGATGTAAAGTTTTCAATTTCATTCTTCGGAACATTCGCCGTATCAAGCAACAAGTCTGACAAATAGTTAGGACTTGTCTTTAAATCATCCTGACTTTCTATATCGTAATTCGCCCATATAACGAACGGAATTTTATATCTTTGTTGCAATTCCTCAGTTGATAATTTTGACAAGCTTTTTCCGTAAAGTTCTTCATAAAATTCCTGTTCAACAGCAGGCTGATGGTCACCGAACATTACAACGATTGTCGGTTCGTCATAATTTTTTAAATATCTGACTAATTCTTCAAACGCTTTGTCACTTTCTTTTATAAGCGACAAATACTGTTCTGCCTCTTTGTAATGGCCTTGCAAATTTGAAATTGTTACAGTCGGAAATTCTCCGCCGTCATATGTGTATCCGCCGTGATTTTGCATTGTAACATTGAATAAGAACATCTTTTCGCCCGGCTTTTTATTTTCAAGCCGGTCTGTTACAAGTTTAAACGAAGTTCTGTCGCTCACATAATGACGAACATACTCAATATCATCTTCGTCCATATATTTTTTGATATTATCAAAACTTATGAATTCATCAAAGCCCATAAGCTCATAAATCTTTTGTCTGTTCCAACATCTTCCCAAATACGGATGAACGGCTACGCTCTTATATCCGAGTTCATCAAGATGTGACGGAAGTGAGAACGGATATTGTTTTGACACATATTGAAGATATGGGACCGAACCTCTCGGCAACACGCCCATTGAAAGTCCCGTCAAAAATTCAAATTCGGTATTACAAGTATATCCGCCGAACGGTGACACCAACAGTTGACCTTTTATCGTATTCTTAGTCATACTGTGTATAAACGGCATATAATCTTCACTCGTCTGAAGGTCACCGACAACGTTCAAATCCGAAAAGCTCTCATTCATTATCGCAATGATATTCGGCATTTCTTCTTTGTCAACAGTCGTTTGTTCCTCACTGTCGGCATTACTCAAAAGTGCCTGTACGTCCTCTTCCTTATATCCTTTAGGCTTGCTAAGCATCATTTTTCTTACGTTAATATAGAAACTGTATAACGAGCCATGAGTATTATTGGCGTGATACTGGTCGTACACATCCATTGATGAATTAGTAAAATCTATACATGACATTGTTATTATAAATGCAAGTGCAACTGCACCGCCGCTTAAAGAAAATATAAGATTTTTGTGCTTAAACTGCGGTTTAAACGAAAATTTAGCGATTAACGTTATAACCAACACCACTATAACCGTTGCAACAACAATCGGGTATCTCAGCTGAAATGTGTAATTTTCCGCTACCTGTGCCGCCGTACCGATTGCAAGGAAATCGCTTGGAATTAGCGGTGTGCCTCTTAAAATATTTACAACGAAGCTTGACAAGTTGAATAAGTACGCAACAAGATTTGTTACTATTGCCGTCCATTTCATACTTCTTGTAATCGCAAGAATTATCGCCATAATCGCGACATAGAACATAATATTTATAAAGTATATTCCAAACGAATACTCTGCCGCCCCTGACAATATCATTGCCACCTGCATACAGAAAAACGGTGTTAGAGCAAATATGAATATCGAAATTGCTTTATAAAACTTATCCGATACATTTATTTTAACAGCGACAAGTGTCCATACTCCTATCACCAATATATATGACGTGAAATACATAAATCCGTCAAACTTTCCGTCTACGCTGAAAATGTTTGTATTTACGCTTATAAACGTCCATAAAGCCATTGCCAGCACGCTCGCGAATAAAACACGCGGCCATTTACCAAATGAAATCATTATTAATTCTCCACCACAAATTATTTTTTTCTATTGTAACATATGCTATATATTTATTCAAGCGTGAAAATATAACTATTTTTCCTTTATAATCTCAATCGCTTTTTGAAGTTGAGTATCTTTATCATGCTCAACCATTGACGCATACATATCTTTATATTCGTCAGGCATATCGACCTCAACATCAGGCTCAATGCCTATTCCGTGTATGCAAGTGCCGTTAGGTGTATAATATTTTGCAACGGTAAGCGACATTCCCGAGCCGTCATAGAACGGAAGTACGCTTTGCACTATTCCCTTACCGTAACTCTTTTTACCTACAACTGTTGCCTTGCCGTAGTCCTTTAACGCACCCGTAAACACTTCAGACGCACTTGCGCTGTTTTCGTTTATAAGTATCACTATCGGAATATCAAGACTTTCCGCATCCGAATTATAATCCGTTCTCTTGCCGGATTTTGTTTCGGTGTATGTTATAATACCCTCCGGTAAAATCATATCTGCCATATTGCAAGCCTCGTCAAGCACACCGCCCGGATTATCACGCAAGTCAATAATCATTTTGCTCATACCGCTTGACTGAAGTTCAGTAATCTTATCTTTAAATTCGCTGAATGTACTCTTTTCACCGTTATCCGATGTTGTATTGAAACCTGTCACACGGATATAACCGATATTGTCGTTAAGCATTTCACCGTCTACGGAATCGGTTGCAATATCATCTCTTGTAACCGTTATGTCAAGTTCTTCTTCACCGCGAAGAATTTTTATATCAACAGTCGTTCCTATCTCTCCGTTTTTTATACTGTCAACCGCCTCTGAAAGCTTATCGCCACTGTATTCCACACCGTCTATCGCCTTTATAATATCGCTCGGCTGTATTCCCGCGTTATATGCCGGACTGTCCTCAAACGGTGCGACAACTTCTATTTGATTATCGTCATTCACTCCGACTATTATGCCTATTCCGACATAACCGTCTTGGATATTGCTTATATATGAAGAAAACTCGCTTTGAGTGTAGTAATGCGTATACGGCTCGTCAAGTCCGTCAACATATGCTTTAATCGCATCATCTCGAAGTTTTGTTTTGTCAAAATCATACAAATAGTTACTGCTAAGCATATTTTCAACTGCCGTCATTTTATTTGAAAAGGCCTTATTCTCGTCCTTGCTCGGAAGATATATCGCAATTCTATCCTTTACAAACGATGTTAAATTGACGCTGATAAAAGCAGTAACAACAGCTGTTATCAATGCCGTCAAAACTATTTTTTTCTTATCAGACATATTTCATTGCTCCTTAAAAAACAAAATATAGGGTGTGGTTTACACACCCCAAAAAATCATTATCAGATTTTCATTGAATTTGATTCAAGATACTTATGCACCATCATTGCCACTTTAAATACAATAGCCTGGTCAAACTTTCTCAAATCAAGACCTGTCAGTTTATAAATCTTTTCAAGTCTGTATACAAGAGTATTTCTGTGTACGAAAAGCTGTCTTGATGTTTCGCTGACATTAAGGTCATTTTCAAAGAACTTATTTATTGTCAAAATTGTTTCGTCATCAAGAGTTGATATATCCCCCTTCTTAAACACCTCTTGCAAGAACAATTCACAAAGTTTTATAGGCAACTGATAAATAAGTCTGCCGATACCCAAATTATCATAATTCAGAATATACTTTTCTTCATCAAACACTTTACCTACTTCAAGTGCAATCTGTGCCTCTTTGTATGCATTATTAATCTGGTCGATATTATAAGCAACCGTACTTAAACCAACGCATACTGTAAGCATTGTTTCCGCATTTACCGTATCAACAATAGCTTGTGCCGTTTCTTCAAGTTTTTGAGAATTTTCAACTTCCTTAAGTTCCTTTATAAGCACAAGATTTTTTGTATCTATATTGATAACAAAATCTCTCTCTTTATCCGGGAACATATTTCTAAGCACATCGTAAATACCTACTTCACCCTCGTCAAGCACCTTTATATAGAAAACTGCTCTCGGAATATCTATATCAACATGAAGTTCTCTTGCTTTTTGGTGTAAATCAAAAGAAAGAAGATTATCGAAAATGATATTTTGCATAAAATTGTTCTTGTCATATTTTTCATCATAATAATGACGTACATTATTTGCTGCAACAACAATGGAATTACAACAATACTTTGATACTTCATCAGTGCCTTCAACATATACCACATATTCGGCATACGGTTTGTTTGACATTGAACGAACTGTATATCCGTCCTTAAAAAGTAATTTATCATTATTTGTAGCCGCATATACAAGATTTTCTATAATATCACCTGTCGGTTCACCGCCGTTATTTGCCAAAACCAAGCCATGCGAATCCACAATACCGAATTTCTTTGGAAAAACATCAGCCATTTGCGTTACAATATTTTGAAATGCCTTGCTTATCATTTTCATTCCTCCAATTTGTTTATTTATAAATACAAATTATGCTATTATATTCTTCTATCATTATACACGAAATATGTCAAAAATGCAATAGCAGACGGCAATTTTTTTATTAATTTTCAGATTTAATCACAAAAATCGAGCTTTTTGCCCCGATTTTTGTATTCTGCATTATACATATTTTCTAAGCTGTTTTAAAGCACTCTTTTCAAGTCTGGAAACTTGTGCCTGCGATATACCGATTTCTTCCGCAACTTCCATTTGCGTACGGCTTTGAAAAAATCTTAAATTCAAAATATGCTTTTCCCTTTCGTCAAGATGTTTCATTGCTTCGCTCAACGCAATATTTTCAAGCCAGTTTTCGTCAACATTTTTAGTGTCTTTAACCTGATCCATTACATAAATAGCCTCGCCTCCGTCGTGATATATCGGTTCAAACAGCGATACCGGATCGGCTATTGCGTCAAGTGCAAACACAACGTCCTCTTTCGGTAAGTCAAGCTCTTTTGCTATTTCCGATATGGTCGGCTCTTTTGAATTTTTACTTATAAGCCGTTCCTTGACGTGCATTGCTTTATATGCTATATCTTTAAGAGAACGGCTCACGCGGATAGAATTATTGTCACGCAAATATCTTCTTATTTCACCGATAATCATCGGCACGGCATACGTCGAGAATTGCACATTCTGACTTAAATCGAAATTATCTATCGCCTTTATCAGTCCTATACAGCCGACTTGAAACAAATCGTCTACGTTTTCACCTCTATTATTAAATCTTTGTATAACGCTCAGTACAAGTCTTAAATTGCCCTTTACAAAAGTTTCACGCGCCTGTAAATCGCCGTTCTTGATTTTTATAAATAACTTATTCTTTTCCTCTCTTGAAAGAACAGGGAGTTTTGACGTATTCACCCCGCAGATTTCCACTTTGTTCGTCATATCTTTTTCCTCCTTGATTGAAAACCGCTTTATTGCGGTTATGTACAAGATATGACGATAATATGTATATTCAGCACATTTTGGCTATTTCTTTTTTCAATCTGCCTATTATTCTTTTTTCAAGCCTGGAAATATATGATTGAGATATACCAAGCATATCTGCAACTTCCTTTTGTGTTTTTTCCTTTCCGTTACCGAGTCCGAATCGTAACCGCATTATCTGTTGCTCCCTTACAGACAGTTTTTTCATCGCGTCAACAAGCAGTGCCTTGTCAACCTCGTCCTCTATATTTTTACAGATAACATCATTATCCGTTCCGAGTATATCAGAAAGCAAAAGTTCATTTCCGTCCCAATCCACATTAAGCGGCTCATCAATAGAAACCTCACTGCGCATATTTGAATTTTTACGAAGATACATTAATATTTCATTTTCAATGCACCTTGATGCATACGTTGCAAGCTTTATATTTTTAAGCGGATTAAATGTATTTATCGCTTTTATCAAACCAATCGTACCGATTGAGATTAAGTCCTCAACATATATGCCCGTATTTTCAAACTTTCTCGCGATATAAACAACAAGCCTTAAATTTCTTTCAATCAAGGTAGCCTTAACACTCATATCACCGTTTGCAAGCTTTTTCATAAGTGCTTCTTCCTCGTCTTTTTTCAATGGCGGCGGCAATGTGTCACTGCCTCCGATATAAAAGACTTCCGCATTTTTCAGAGGATTTGAGCCAATACACATAAATTTTGAACTGATTTTTCTTAATAATTCCATTTCTTTAAACTCCTTCATAGTAATCCTGCATTAATCAATGCGTGATATTCTTCATTATTTGAAAGTCTGCTGCCGTACAAACCTATAAATGTTTTATCTATTGTTTTATTTTCTTCCGGTATGTTTATCTCATCTGCCAAAAAAGCAAACAATACATCGGACGAATTTCCCAACGAATTAAACGGCACTGCCCACAATTTCATATCTTCGATATAATTTTCAATATCCGAAAATTCTATTTCGGTATCAAACAGTTCTTTTGCCGTTTCCCATTCAAGTATGCTTACATACTTACCCGTTATAGGCTCTTTAAGTAAATTACCGCTGTCAAACAATGCAGAAACAGTTATAGTTCTGTCATTATGTGTCACATTCAGTATATAGTATTTTTTATTTTTTCTGTTTTTAAACATCTTTACAAAGAAAATCATCATAATGCACGATATTCCAAGCGATACGGCAAACACCTTTGAATTAATATCAAAATATACAATGCCGTTGTTGATTGCCATACCGATTGTTTTACCCGTAAGCGATACAAGCATTATCATTACAAACATCATTATACCGCCGAGCATTACAAACCATAACATCTGATTTAGTATGTTTTTGCGTTTTTCAAAATAGGCTGTTGTTATCATCAAAAACATCGCCACGCATCTCAGCACATACGAAATCCACATCGGCATTTCTATACAAAATATAATCGCCGAACTTATTCCGCCGATTACCGCCGCAACGGCTAAACGCAGCTTTTTTATTTTCACCGTATTAACGAACTTGCCGAGAATGTATAACAGCACATATGAAAATATAAAATTTACGAAAAATATTACATCGGCATATATCTCCATATCGCTCACCTCTAAAAAGTATTATACTCCATATACTGTAAGAAAAATGTCAAAGTCGGTTGTCGAATAAAAAAAATGTTTCGACATATTTTAGTCGAAACATTATAATAAAAAAAACTGCCTTTCCCAAATAGGAAAGACAGTTCATTTTAAAGACAAAATTATTGCGGAACATTAATATCTTTTAATGTTATCATTATTCCCTCGGCAATACCTTGAGCAGCTTTATATTGATATTCGTCGGTAGTCATATTATAAACTTCCGTAGGATTTGTTATAAAGCCGACTTCGGTAAGTGCCGCAGGCATTTCACAGCGTTTTGTAACTGCGTGTTCGGCAGTTTTAACGCCTCTGTTTGTTGAACCCATATAATAAAGCATCCTGTTTAATATATTGGTTGCAAGCTTTTCGCTTGTTGTGCCGTAAGCGTTACCGTTATTTGAATCTGCATAATATACTTCAGTTCCGTTAGCATTCGGTGCATTGTCAACGGAATTGATATGTATACTTACAAAAACAGCGGCATTTTCAGCATTTGCTTGAGTAGGACGTTCAACCAATGACGGCAAAGTATCGCCTGTTCGTGTCATTGAAACGGTATAACCGGCGTTTTCAAGAATTTCTTTTACTTTGTACGTTATTTCAAGAGTCAAATTCTTTTCAAGTACCACATTACCGTTAGAATAGCCAACCGCGCCTGAGTCACTTCCTCCATGACCTGCGTCAAGCACAATCAATTTGCTTGAATCAGCAGTAATTGTCGAATTGTTGTTTGAATTTCCGTTGTTTACAGTCGGCTTTGGTGTCGGTGCGGCCGCCTTTGTTTCAACATTTATAACAACAGTATTGTTTGCCGTTTTTTCAATATTGTATTTTTTTAAATTTGAAATATCTACAACAACTCTTGCTCTTTCGTCATTGTCGCCCATTCTTACAGATGTCACACCTGCTTTGTTAACGCTTAGTGTATCACCTACGCCGTCAAACTTCATTCCTGCAAAATCCACAACAACTCTTTCCGGTGAACTTAATGTAAAATCGGAATAACTTGCAATATCGGCATTAGATGTAACTGTAACTTTAATGCTGTTATCGCCTGTAATGTCATATGAAACGTTTGTTATTTTTGTTTCAACCGACGGTGTATAACTTGCATTATCATCCGAATTATCAGGCTGAGGAACTACATCGTCAATACTCGGTTCTTGATTTTCGTCCGAAATAACATATCCGTCCGAATCAATCAAAATCGCTCCATCCTCCGAATCAAATTTTACATCAAGACCTATCGTTTCACTTATAAATCTTACGGGAACCATTGTTTTTGTTTCACCGCCTACCTTTGAGATAAGCTTTGGTACTACATTGTCGGGTATATTGGTTTTTTCACCGTTTATGTACGCAACATTATCATTAATTCTCATAACCACATCATATTCATCACTCGAAACTTCAATGGTTTGAGTGTCATTAATGTAATTTACCGTTGCACCCACTTCCTCAAATATTTCTCTTACCGGTACAAGTGCTCTGTCATTAAATATAATCGGCGAAAGCGGCGGATTGATTAGCTGATTGTTTACAACAAGCGCATAAATCTCTCCTTTATACTCGTGTGTTCCCCCATCATATTCAAGCATCATAGTCTGTGCCGATGCGAAACCTACACTGCAAAACAAAAACATTACTATCGCTATAAGTGATACTCTTAATTTTCTCATTTTGCACATCATCTCCTTTTCTTTTTTATCCTACACATTTTTTCTATTTCAATCATTCCGCAAACGGAATGTCAAAATGGTCATACGCAGCCTTTGTCGCAATTCTTCCTCTCGGTGTTCTTGATATAAAACCAAGTTGCAACAAATACGGCTCATATACATCCTCAATAGTATTCGGTTCTTCGCCTATTGTAGCCGCCAAAGTGTCAAGACCGACAGGTCCGCCACCGAAGTTTTCAATCATAGTCTTAATCATTCGGCTGTCAATTATATCAAGACCGAGTTCATCGACTTCCATACTCTTTAAAGCATCTGCCGCAACCTTATAATCAATCTTACCGTCATACTTTACCTGTGCAAAGTCACGCACACGCTTTAAAAATCGGTTTGCAATTCTTGGAGTACCTCTTGAACGTGACGCAATTTCCGCCGCACCCTCATCGTCTATTTCCACATCAAGCAAACCCGCACTTCTTTTGACTATTTCCTTGATTTCTTCAACAGTATAAAGTTCAAGTCGGCTTATAACACCAAATCTGTCTCTTAACGGTGCTGTCAAAAGTCCTGCTCTTGTTGTCGCTCCTATAAGTGTAAATTTCGGCAAATCAATTCTTATAGACTTCGCCGCTGGACCTTTACCTATAATAATGTCAAGCGCATAGTCCTCCATAGCCGGATAAAGTATTTCTTCAACCGTTCTTGACATACGGTGTATTTCGTCAATAAACAGTATATCGTGTTCCGACAGGTTTGTAAGAATAGCCGCCAAGTCACCCGCTTTTTCAATCGCAGGACCGGAAGTTATTCTTATATTAACACCCATCTCATTGGCAATAATACTTGCCAATGTGGTTTTACCCAATCCCGGCGGTCCGTAAAGCAAAACGTGGTCCAAAGCCTCACGTCTTTCAAGTGCTGCTTTTATGTATATTTCAAGATTGTTTTTAGCTTTTTCCTGGCCTATATATTCAGAAAGATTTCTCGGTCTTAAACCGACCTCAATCTCTGCATCTTCACTTATAAAATCACTTGTGACAAATCTTTCGTCCTCATCAAACAATGATTTTACCTCCCTATATAATCTCCTAATTATAATAATCCTGCAAGTGCTTTCTTTATTATTTCTTCAACACTCAACGTTCCGTCTATACCCTTAACGGCTTTTTGTGCATCGTTTGAGCTGTAACCCAAAACAACAAGCGCACTTATTGCCTCACTTCTGTTATCTGAAAGTATATCGTCACTTTCATCTTCCAAATCAATTTCAAGCTCGTCCGTTTTCATCTTATCTTTAAGCTCCAATATAACTCTTTGAGCCATTTTAGGACCTACGCCGGACGCTTTTGTAATCGTCTTAACGTCATTCGTTATAACAGCCAACGCAAATTTAGCCGGAGTTGTTACCGACAAAATAGAAAGTGCCGCTTTAGGACCTACACCTGAAACGGATATAAGGTGCATAAACATATTCTTTTCTTCTATAGTTGTAAAACCGAATAAATCCATTACGTCCTCTCTGACGTGTAAATATGTATATATTGTAATTTTTTTACCGATTTCACCCGTATTTTGCATACTGTTTAGCGAAGTGTAAATCATATATCCCACTCCGTTTGCGTCTACAACTATGTAATTATCGCTCTTTTGTACCAACGTACCTTTTATATAATAATACATTCTTTCTTACCTCGTACATATATAATACAATAACATTACAATTATGTCAACTTGCAATTTGTTACAAAATTATTAAATATCATTCTATTTTTTAATTTATTTTTA
>QTVU01000060.1 GCA_003460745.1 Firmicutes bacterium AM55-24TS | reverse complement strand
GTTTTAATAGGTCTTGAAGCAACCTCTGTGTATGGTGATAACCTTGTTTATTTTCTAAGGGAAGATGCTGCATTAGCTCGTTTTAATTCAAAGATTCATGTCCTCAATCCTAAGCAAGTCAGTAAATTCAAAGAGGCTTACAATGACTTGCCTAAGAATGATCTCATTGATTCTTTTGTTATTGCTGATTGCCTGCGTTTCGGTAGAATCAACAAAGAGGTATACATCGGTGACTATCGTTACAAAGCACTTCAGAACCTTACACGAGCACGTTATTTCGCTGTTTCCAACCTCATCAAAGAAAAGCAACGTTTTATGAACATACTCTTTAAGAAGTATTCTACTATGACACAGGAGAAGGTATTTAGCGATACCTTCAGCACTACCGCTCTTGCAGTCTACGATGAGTTTGAATCCGCAGAAGCATTGGCAGATATGGACTTACATGAGCTTACTGCTTTTATTATGGAAAAGGGGAAAAACCGTTTTCCAAATCCCAATGCAGTAGCCAAAGCCATTCAGAAAGCAGCCCGAAGTTCTTACCGTTTACCAAAGACGGTAAATGATTCTGTTAATCAGGTGCTTTCTATATCCATAACCTCCATAAAGGCATTGGAAGCTCAAATTAAGGAGTTTGATAAAGCTATCGCTACTCAAATGGAACTCCTTCCTAATGTATTGATATCTATTCCGGGTATCGGACCGGTTTTTTCTGCCGGAATCATGGCAGAAATCGGAGATATCAACCGTTTCCACAATCAAGCTCAGCTTGCAAAATACGCAGGTCTTGCATGGAAACAACATCAATCCGGAGATTTCGAAGCTCAAACAACAAGGCTTATTAACTCCGGTAATCGATTTTTAAAGTATTATCTGTGTGAAGCCGCATTTTCTCTTGTAAGATGCGACAAGGAATACAGCGACTTCTATCATCTCAAATACAAAGAGGTAAACAGATATCAACACAAACGTGCACTCGCATTAACTGCTCGTAAATTTGTGCGGTTAGTCTTTCGACTGCTGAAAGACAATCGTTTATATACCTCGGCAGAATAGCAAAGCTTTTCTGCTGAAATCAGGTCGCCCTGCTCATTTTTAAAAATTTGATAGACAGGGCTTAGGCAGGTGTTTTGTACCTTTCGGAATTTGGTGAAAAATATTTGCTTTTTCACTTATTTTCCTCTTGACATTTCACCGCTGGACTTAACTGTTTGTCATTTTCATTATAATTTCACGAACTCCGTCACTGTCGTTTTTATAGGCTTTTTCGTACAGCTTATCAAGCATTTCCGCAAAATTTTCTATACTGCTGCCGTTTACACGCAATATTTTTTTATAGCGTGTTTTTTGCGGTTGTTCAAAGTCAAAAAACAGTTTTTCGTGAAGTTTATCCCCTTTTCTCAGACCTGTAAACTCAATTTTTACATCTTTGTACGGCACTTTTCCACCGTCTTTTATAACTTTTTCCGCAACGTCAAGTATTCTCACCGCTCCGCCCATATCAAGTACAAAAATTTCGCCGCCATTCGCAATCGTCATTGACATAAGAACAAGCTCAACCGCCTGCGGTATAGTCATAAAAAATCGCGTAACGTCCTTATCCGTCACCGTCACAACTCCGTTTTCGATTTGTTTTTTAAACAACGGAATAACAGAACCGTTGGAATTTAAAACATTTCCGAAACGCACCGCTGAAAACTTAGTGTGTTTTGATTTCAGCGACTTTTCATACACATACATTTCACAACAACGCTTACTTGCACCCATCACGCTTATCGGCTCAACCGCCTTATCCGTTGAAATAAGCACAAAATTGTCCGCGTTATATTTTTCGGCTAAATCGGCAACCGTTTCTGTACCCTTTACATTGTTTTTAACAGCCTCCTCGGGACTAAGCTCCATAAAAGGAACGTGCTTATGTGCCGCCGCGTGAAATACAATATCGGGACGATATTTATTCATAATGCAGTCCATTTTCTCATAATCGCGAACAGACGCAATTTCAACCGTCACCTTGTCGCCGACTTCACATTTTACATTGTACGCACCGTTTTCGTATATATCGACAATTACGATTTTTTCCGCATTGAGTTTTGACAGTGAACGCACTATTTCACTGCCGATTGAACCTCCGCCGCCAGTAACCATACAGACTTTGTCCTCGATATATGGCTGAACATCTTTTAAATCCATAACAGTACCTTTCTTTTCAAAAAAGACTGTCCTACGACAGTCTTTTTAACAATAAACAAGCCACAACTTGCCTACTTTATTTTAGTCCTCTTTAAACGGGAATATATCACCCAAAAGTTCTTTGGCTTTTGATTTTACACCCTCGCCCTTTAGCTTGATTTCCCTTGTCGCGTCCATATCGACTTTTTCAGACTTTTCGTTTTCTTTCTCGTCCTCGAAATCTTCGCTCGGATTACGTTTAGGCTGATAATTCTTTCTCTTTATTTTCTTAACGTCATCAAGTTCTTCGTCAAATTCTTCTTTTAATACTGACTTAGGCTTTACTCTTTCATTTCTCGGTTTAGACTGTGCCTCTTCCCATCTTCTGAAACGTGCTTCTTCTTCCGCACTGACTTCATTAAGTGCAGGCTGTTTTGCAGTCGGCTTTAAACCTTCATCATCAAGTGCAAGACTTTCGTTTAGATTCTTAATATCAACTTCTTGTTCTGAAAAACCGCCTACGTTGTTTACGAATTTTTCCTCTATATCTTTTCTCAATGCTCTGATTTCAAATGAAAGGTGATTATCTTTCTTTGAAAGTTTATAAAATCTGTTTCCAATCCAAAAGCTGATAATTGCATTGATTATAATAGTGAATATAAACAAAAATACAGCCCATCCCTTTGACAAGTATTTCTTATTTGAAACTTGTGTTGAATTGTCCGTTTGAGTTTGTACATTTCCCGCTGCCGGAATTTGTGCCTGTGTATTTTGATTGGCTGTGTTATTTTGATTTGCCGTATCTTGCTTGGTTGTGTCAACTTGTTCTGCCTGTTGAGTGTTATTTGCAGGTGCCGGAGTTGCTGCCAATACGAATGGTGATGCTGAAAATGCCATAATACCGGTTGCAAATATTACCATAATTTTCTTTTTTATATTCATCATAATCTCTCCTATTCAACTACGTCTTTAAAAGTTTCACGCATTTTTTTCTTTGCCGGAATTCTCGACATTTTCGCTTTGCTTGCACTGTATACTCTCGTATACGCAAGCATTTTATCCTCATCTTCCTTGCTCTTGTTATAGCCGATTAAGAACCAATTCCAAAAGCTCGGAGGCATTGTTTCCGTATTAATCATAACTTCGTGATAATGTCCCGGTGACTCGATTATTTCAAGTGCCAATTTAGGAATCATAAAATTAAAGCACGAAGTCTGCGTTTTTCTCATTTCCAAAAGCAGTTTTCTGACTCTGTTTGCACACTTTTCGGCTTTCATCTGATTGCCGTAAGTTCCCTGCCAACGATAAACCGCATAAAGCAGTCTTGAAATCAAAAGCGGTGAATTATTATTTCTTATATCGTCCGTAACTTCCGGTTTCAAGCTCGTATATGTCGCACGCTGATACGGTATATATCCAACCTTTGAAAGCATACGTCTGATTTTCTGCAAATCCTGTTCTCTTTCGCCTTTTGTTTTCGCATGAAGTGTTTTTGAAATACCGTACTTAGACCAATCCAAGTTATTGTTGTATATATACTTTATACAGCTTTTCTTCAAGAACGGATCTTTTGTCGAAGATTCAAAATATGCAACCAATTCTGCCAAATCGGACTTTTCCCACCCCTTTACCTGCGTAAAGGCGTTAAGTCCCGTACCTGTTATGACAATCTGCGATGCCAAAAGCACGAATAATTTCAAATCTTCTTTATTTGTAAACAACGATTTCCAGGTATCAACCTCTGCCATATGCTTTATACTTCCGAACAGTCCAAGCAGTTCGGTTTTATTCTTATCTGAAATATCGTCTATATTTTCACGAACAAAATTCATATAAATCGAAAGCTTTGCTCTTATCGCATTTGCCTGTTCTTTTGCGTTTTCTCCATTGCCCAAAGGATTTACAAATTCAACATTCTCGCCTTTGCAAAGTTTTTCGATACATTGACCCATATAAATTTCCGTCACGCGTTCTTTTTCGTTCGGGAACAATTCAATATTGTCAAACATAATCTTTGAAAGTTCAAATTTTACGTTTTTCATATTAAGGTCGTTTATAGCCGGATAAAGTTCAAGTACTCGTGTTTTGAAAGCATTGTCGCCTGCCGATTTTTTTAGCTTAATAAGTTTTCCGCCTATACCCGTTTTGGTCGTATTTTCCCAAGTCGCTTGCCAGTCAAGCAGTTGTGTCATTGACGTGAAATGATATTTTCTGTATATTTCACGAAGTTCATCAATGTCAAATCCCAACAGCATTGACTTTGCACTATGCGGAAATTTTGTATTTTCTATGTCAATATAGATACAATTTTTTCTCGCCTCAATGGCTTGACCTGTTATGTTATTATGCTGTTTTATAGTTCCGTGGAACACAATCTGTTTTTGTTTATCCGACGGTAAGTACACATTATACGTTGAAATACCTGTGTTTTCGGAAAGACTGATTGGTAAAATCCACTTTAATGCAAGCAAATACATTTGCACTGTTTCCGCGTCATTTGCCGCAATACATATATTTTTAATATCATCTGAAGTCAGAAGTCTTGTCGCTCTGTCTAAAACATAAGTCAATTCATACTTATGTTCGCCGATAAAGTTTATAACCTTATTTTCGACACCTTCAGACGGTGCGATATTATCAAGCGGTTTCAAATAATGAACAATCTGACCGTTCAAATCCTTTTCGGTAAGATGCGTTCTGTAACGCTTATGTCCGATATATCTTTCCGGCAAAAAGTTTTCGTCAACATCATCAAATATAACGCATGAGCAAACACATTGCCCGGTTGACCATCAAAATCATAGCCGGCATAAGAAATCTGCATTGCAACATATCTTCCGTCCGAAAGTCTGAACGTTCTGAAAATTTTCGGAAACAGTTCAGGCACTGTCGGATCGCAAGGTGTCTGTGTATATTTAATTTCATTGTTTTTCGGAAGTCTGTAAGTAGCAAATCTTATTGTTTCATCAATATTTTGCTTTGTAAGTCCCTGTGTGCATGAAAACACTCTCAGCCCCGACTGATTGACAAGTCCAAGTTCGGGATCGGACAGGCTATGCTGTACAGAGGTATAGATTAACTGATATACCTTCATTTTATCTGACCATTCCTTTCTATGCCATATAGCATAAATTAATCAAGTTCTTTGAGTCCCGTATACAATTCAAAGTATCTGCCTTTCTTTTTAAGCAGTTCTTCGTGAGTACCTCTTTCGATAATCTCACCGTTTTCAAGTACCATAATCGCGTCCGCATTACGAATTGTAGACAGTCTGTGTGCTATAACAAACGTGGTTCTGTCCTCCATAAGAGCGTCCATACCCTCATTGATATGCTTTTCCGTTCTTGTATCGACGGAGCTTGTTGCCTCGTCAAGCACAAGTATCGGTGCTTTTGACAAAGCGGCTCGCGCAATATTCAAAAGCTGACGCTGACCTTGTGAAAGGTTTGAACCGTCCCCCTTTAGCATTGTATCATAGCCTTCAGGCATATTTTTTATGAACATATCCGCACAAGAAGTTTTCGCCGCCTGTCGAACTTCTTCATCGGTAGCCGAAAGTCTGCCGTAACGGATATTTTCCATAATTGTGCCTGTAAACAAATGTGTATCTTGTAAAACCATCGCGATGTTTTCTCTTAAACATTCAAGGCTTATATCCTTAATGTCAACACCGTCAATAGTGATTTTTCCTTTATTAATATTATAAAAACGTGTAATCAAGTTGGTTATTGTCGTTTTACCCGCACCTGTTGATCCGACAAGTGCTATTTTCTGTCCCGGGTGGGCGAAAACAGAAACATCTTTCAAAATTGTTTTATCGGGATTATATCCGAATGTCACACCCTCAACCAAGACGTCACCGTGTACTTTATCAAGTACAAGTTTTTTACCGTCATCTATTTCTTCCGTCTCGTCCATTACGTTAAATACACGTTCCGCACCGGCAAGTGCCGACATAATATTTGTAACCTGCTGTGCAAGTTCGTTTATAGGTCTTGAAAACTGTCTTGAATAGTTTACGAAAACAGTAAGACCGCCTATGTCAAGTGCGGAAAACGGAACACCTCCGCCCCAACGTGACGCGAAAGCAATTATCGAGCCGACACAAGCTGTCAATGTGTAGTTGACCTGGCTCATTGCGTTCATACAAGGCCCCATAATTCCGCTTATAAACTGTGCCTTAACCTGTGAATTTCTAAGACTTTGATTAAGCTCGGAAAATTCATTTACGACATTTTCTTCATAATTAAATACCTTAACAACCTTTTGACCTGTAACGGTTTCTTCGATATAACCGTTTACTTTACCCAAGTCGGTTTGTTGTTTCATAAAATATTTTCGCGATTTACCGGCTATGGCAGTTCCGATTTTTGCAATAATCGGTGATACTACAATCGTCACAACCGCAAGCACCCAGTTTGTGTAAAGCATAAGTGCAAGTGTACCGATTAAAGTTATCGTACCCGAGAAAATCTGTACAAGAGTCGAATTAAGCATTTCGCCGATAATATCAACGTCATTAGTAAAACGACTCATTATGTCACCCGTAGGTTTGTGTCAAAATATCTGACAGGAAGTTTCTGCACCTTACGGAACAAATGCTCTCTGATACGTTTCAGAGTACCCTGTGAAACGCTAATCATAATACGTCCCTGCAAATATGTTGCACCGACACCGAGTACATAAACCACTGCCATAAGTGCAAGTCCTGCCATAAGCGAAGTGATTTTCTGCTGAGATGTTTTGGTCGAATCTATAAGTCCGTTAATAATCGGTCTTAAAAGATACGAGCCGCACAATGTTGATGCAGAACTTACCAAAACACACACAAATGCCGCCGCAATTTTATGCTTTTCCTGTTCCAAATACGAAAACAATCTTTTTGCAGTCGCCTTTGTGTTTTTAGGTTTCTGTTTTTTCTGATTTCTGTTTCTGTTCGGTGGTCCCATTGGAGGCATTTTACTTCCATAGCCTTTCTGCCCACATAGTCAATACATTTCTTATCGTGGGCTGATAAGATGTACAAATTAAGAAACTTCTTTTTCTTTATCTGTTTGAGAATAGTAAATATCGCGATATTCTTCACAATTCTTCATAAGCTCATTGTGATTTCCCATACCGATAATCTTTCCGTCCTCAAGCACAATTATTTTATCCGCGTCTATTACGGATGTAATTCTCTGTGCTATTATTATTTTAGTCGAGTGTTTCAAACTCGTTGTAAACGCTTGTCTGATTTTAGCCTCTGTGGCTGTGTCAACGGCACTTGTACTGTCGTCAAGTATAAGAATTTTCGGCTTTTTCAAAAGTGCTCTTGCGATACACAATCTCTGCTTTTGTCCGCCTGAAACATTGACACCGCCCTGTCCGAGCTCCATGTTATAGCCGTCCGTAAATGCGTTTACAAATCCGTCAGCCTGTGCGGCGTCCGCAGCGGCACGAATTTCTTCCATTGTGGCATTTTCGTCACCCCAACGAAGATTTTCTTCGATACTTCCGCTGAACAATACATTTTTCTGAAGTACCATACCGACGCCGTCACGCAAATTTTTAAGACCATAATCCTTAACGTTCACGCCGTCAACAAGCACTTCACCGTCTGTAACGTCATAAAGACGCGGTATAAGCTGTACAAGCGACGATTTACCCGAGCCTGTTGTGCCGATTATACCGACAATTTCTCCCGGCTCTGCGGTAAACGAAATATTTTCAAGTACGTTTTCTTTACGTTTTTCGTAATACTTGAAATAAACATTTTTAAATTCAACTCTGCCGTTTTCAACTTTCTTATCCTTTTGATCTGCATTTTCATCTGTAAGGTCTACATCGGTTTTAAGCACCTCTGTAATTCTTGACGATGATGCAAGTGCACGTGAAAGTTGCAAGAAAAGCATTGAAACCATCATAAGTGACATAAGAATTTGCGTAATATATGTTGTAAACGCAGTAAGATCACCAACACCCATGCTTCCGCCTACAACAAAATTACCACCGAACCATACCACAAGCAATGTTGTTATATTCATTGCCAACATCATAATCGGCATTGTCGTTATAACGATTTTCAAGGCTCTCATTGTAGTATTCATAAGGTCTGAGTTGGCATTTTCAAATTTTTCTGTTTCAAAATCCTGCCGTACAAAAGATTTTATAACTCGAACATTCGTTATATTCTCTTGTATACCCGAATTAAGATTATCAAGTTTTTTCTGCATTGCACCAAATCGCGGAAACGCGGTTTTTAACAGCAATCCTATCAATACCGCCAGTATCGGAATAACGAATGCCAATATAAGCGCAAGTTCTTTATTAATTGAACAAGCCATTATAATACCGCCTATCAGCATACCCGGTGAACGCATTGCCATAATCAGAAGCATTCTAACCATATTCTGCACTTGCGTAATGTCGTTCGTCAGACGCGTAACAAGTGAGCCTGTCGAAAAGTTGTCTATATTCTTAAATGAGAAGTTCTGTACCTTTTCAAATACTCCCTGTCTTAAATCCGCACTGAAATAAACCGACGCCCTAATCGCAAAGAAATGACCGCCGATACCGCCGATTATCATAATACAGATACACGCAATCATAAGCAACGCCCGCGACAAAATATATCCCGTTCCAAGTCCTGCGACTTCCGCACCGATACCGCTGTCAATCATTGACGCCATAATTTTAGGCAACACGATTTCCCCCGCAACTTCCGTAAGCATAAGCAAAGGACCTAATATGAAAAACAACATATACGGTTTTATATACTTCCAATAATATTTCAAGTTAATCTTACCTTTCTGTCAAGCAGGCAATCCAATTATTCAGCCGCCTTATTCTTCTTGTCCAATGCCGCCTTGATAAATGAGGCAAACAATGGGTGCGGACGGTTAGGTCTTGACTTGAATTCAGGGTGGAACTGAACACCGATATACCATGGGTGATCAGGAATTTCTACCATTTCAACAAGTTTATCGTCAGGTGACTGACCTGAAATAACCATTCCCTTGTCTGTTATTTCATTTCTGTAGAAGTTATTAAATTCATATCTGTGACGATGTCTTTCATAAATAAGGTCACTGTTATAAACCTTTTGTGCAAGTGTGTTCGGTGTAACCTTACACGGATACAATCCAAGACGCATTGTACCGCCCAAATCTTCAACGTCACGCTGTTCAGGCATAAGGTCGATTACAGGATGAGTTGTATCAGGGTTAAGTTCAGATGAATTTGCGTCCTTGTAGCCAAGTACGTTTCTTGCGTATTCTATAACCGCAATCTGCATACCAAGACAAATTCCAAGATACGGAATTTTGTGTTCTCTTGCATATTGAGCGGCAATAATCTTACCCTCAATACCTCTGTCACCGAAACCGCCAGGTACAAGAATACCGTCAGAATCTTTAAGAAGTTTATCCGCAGTCTTTGCAGTAACTTCTTCACTGTTTATCCACTTGATATTAACGTTTGAGTAATTCTGTATTCCGCCGTGCTTTAGCGATTCAACGATACTGATATATGCATCGTGCAATGATACATATTTACCTACAAGTGAAATTGTAACTTCTTCCTTGCCGCCGTTCATAAGGTCTTTAACGACGTCAACCATCTTTGTCCAATCGTCAAGCTGTGGTTTTCTGTCCTCAAGTCCAAGACGGTTACATACAACCTTTGCAAGTCCTTCTTCTTCAAGTGCAAGAGGAACTTCGTAAAGCGTATCAAGGTCAAGGTTTTCGATAACACATTCAGGTGATACATTACAGAATAGCGCAATCTTTTCTGCAAGTCCTTCTTCAAGAGGCTTTTCAGTTCTTAAAACAAGTACGTCAGGCTGAATACCAAGGCTTAGAAGTTCCTTAACACTGTGCTGTGTCGGCTTTGTCTTTTGCTCGCCAGATGTTGAAAGATACGGTACAAGTGTAAGGTGGATATACATACAATTTTCCTTACCGACTTCCTTTACAACCTGTCTGATTGATTCAAGGAACGGTGTAGATTCAATATCACCGACTGTTCCGCCGATTTCCGTAATAACAATATCTGTGTCCTGCGTATTTGCAACACGGTAAACTCTTGACTTGATTTCGTTTGTGATATGCGGAATTACCTGTACGGTTCTTCCCTCATAGTCACCGCGTCTTTCCTTTGAAATAACCGACCAATAAATTTTACCTGTTGTTACGTTTGAATTTACGCTTAGGTTTTCGTCGATAAATCTTTCATAGTGTCCAAGGTCAAGGTCTGTTTCCGCACCATCATCTGTAACGAAAACTTCACCGTGCTGATATGGGCTCATTGTACCCGGGTCCATATTGATATAAGGGTCAAACTTCTGCATTGTAACCTTATATCCTCTTGCCTTTAACAATCTTCCCAATGATGCGGCTGTAATGCCCTTACCAAGTCCTGAAACAACTCCGCCTGTTACGAATATATACTTTGTATCCATTTTTTCCTCCTATTTACTGTGTCTTTTAACAAACTTCTCTATTCTTTTAAGTGCTTCTTGAATGTTCTCAATCGAATACGCATATGAACAGCGTATAAATCCCTCTCCGCTCTCTCCGAACGCATTGCCCGGTACGACAGCGACTTTTTCTTCCATAAGCAGATTTTGACAAAATTCTTCACTTGTCATACCCGTAGATTTTATGCAAGGGAATACATAAAATGCTCCGAGCGGTTCAAAACAACTAAGCCCCATTGCTCTGAAACCGTCCACTATGTAGCGTCTTCTGTAATTATACTCACGACGCATTTCTGCAATATCATCGTCACAGCTCTTTAGTGCCTCAATCGCAGCGAATTGTGCGGTTGTCGGTGCTGACATTATGCCGTACTGATGAATTTTTGTCATAAGCTTTATAATTCTTTCAGGACCTAACGCATAACCAAGACGCCAACCGGTCATAGCGAATGTCTTTGAAAAACCGCTTACAACAACTGTTCTTTCTTTCATACCCTCAAAATTTGAAAACGGAATATGCTTTTCGCCGTCATAACGAAGTTCAGCATAAATCTCGTCTGACAGTACCATTATATTTGTACCGCGAAGTACCTCTGCAATAGCCTCCAAATCTTCCTTTGACATAATTCCGCCTGTCGGATTATTCGGATACGGCAGAATTAAAAGTTTTGTCTTGTCGGTAATCTTTTCTTTCAGCTGTTCCGGCAAAAGTCTGAAATTGTCCTCTTCTTTTGTTTCAATCGGAACAGGAACACCGCCTGCCATAACCGTACAAGGGCGATAACAAACGAAACAAGGCTCCGGAATAAGCACCTCGTCACCGGGATTAATAAGCGTTCTCACCATAAGGTCAATCGCCTCACTGCCTCCTACCGTTACAAGAACTTCTTTTTTCGGATTATATTTTATATCGAATTTTCTGTCATAGTAATTGCAGATTTCTTCACGCAATTCCATAAGTCCGGCATTTGCGGTGTAGTGCGTCTGTCCTTTTTCAAGCGAATATATACCTGCTTCACGAATTGCCCAAGGTGTTGTAAAATCAGGCTCACCGACGCCAAGCGAAATAGCGTCGTCCATTTCTGCAACTATATCAAAAAACTTTCTTATGCCTGACGGCGGTAAAGCCGAAACTACCGGTGAAATAATTTTTTCGTAATCTATCATAGCGTAATTACCTGTCTTGTATCCTTTTCATCGTCCTCGAATACAATTCCTTCCTCTTTGTATTTTTTTAGCACAAAATGAGTTGCCGTTGAAATTATCGAATCCATCGGTGCAAGCTTCTGCGCAACGAACAATGCCACTTCTTTCATACTCTTGCCCTCGATTGTAACGGCCAAGTCATATGCACCGGACATTAGGTAAAGTGATTTTACCTGTGGGTATTTGTAAATTCTCTCTGCCACCTTATCAAATCCTTCACCTCTTTGCGGAGTTATGCGAAGTTCGATAAGTGCAACAACAACGTCTTTGTCGGTCTTATCCCAATTTACAATGGTTTTGTAACCGACAATAACGTTTTCCTTTTCCATTTTTTCAATCTTGTCGGCGACTTCCTTTTCCTCCATACCAAGCATCTGCGCGATTTTCGCTCGTGATACATTACCTTTTTCCTTGTCAAGAATGTTTAAAATTTCTTCCATAAAAGTCAGCCTCCAATACTTTGTTCTGTAACCGTTTTCACATTTTTACATATGAATAGTCATTTTATCTTATAATTATATCGTATTTACGCTAAAAATGCTATACCTTTTTTCAAAAAAGTTTCAAAAATTTAAAAAAAATTAAAAAATCGGTGTTTTTACACCGATTTGGGTTGTATTTTTGCCACCACTCCGTCACTTTGTGACACCTCTCCTCAAGGAGAGGCTCTTAATCGGCTTCCATTGAGGG
>QTVU01000006.1 GCA_003460745.1 Firmicutes bacterium AM55-24TS | reverse complement strand
ATAATATAGGTATTGTTATATGAAAAATAATAAAAAACAAAATTTATTTAAGTATATAAAAGATATGAAAAATAATAAAAAACAAAATTTATTTAAGTATATAAAAGATACAACAGGTTTATCTGTTTCAAAAATGCTATTATCTTTTATTATCGAACCCAACAGAATTACAACGCTCAACAATGTAGCTTTGAAGAAAATCGTCATTGAGTATGCTCCCATCTTTGAAAAACATAGATATATGCTTGATGGTCCTCTGAGCTAGATCAATTAGCTTGCTTTGATCTTGTTCTTATGTGGCGAATAGAAAATAAGCCTGAATTGAAATCAATTCTCGGTATATAATGCAAAGAGCTAACTGAAAGTCAAATCAGTTAGCTCCTGTTTTTTGTAAATTAATTCAATATTGAGAATAGATTGTTTAGTTACAATACCTTACTCCAACTCGCTCCTGACAACTGTGACTTAAACGATTTTATATATACTGTTTGGCACAAGTTATAAGGATTATTCAAGAATTACCGTATATCATAATTCCTGTGGTCATTTTGTTGTCACACAAAAGTTTTAATTTCCTGTTACGCTGTTTTTGTAGTCCTCGCCCCAGTTCCACATAGTGTCAAGTATAGGTTTGAGGCTTTGACCTAATTCCGTCAAAGAATATTCCACTCTTGGCGGAACTTCGGCATATACCTCTCTGTGCACAAGTCCGTTCGCTTCCATATCACGAAGCTGTGCAGCCAACACCTTTTGCGATACCGTACCGATGGATTTTTTCAACTCGCCAAAACGCTTTGTACCGGGTATTAAATCCCTTAATATCAAAACCTTCCATTTGTCGCCAATCAATGTCAAGGTGGTTTCCACAGGACAAGCCGGAAGCTCTTTTGTTTTCTCTTTCATATGCTACCTCCGCCATAATATCTAATTGTTATTTACAATTTAATTGTACCATACCTCCCTATTTACCGTCAAGTACATCATAAATCAAAAAAATCTTAAAAATTTTTTTCAGCGTTTAAAACTCCGAAGCCCCTTGTGTTTACGCATTAGTTTCAATTCAGTAACCGACCAATAGTATCTTTCCGGTAACTACGGCACAATATTGTGCTTACTTTACAAGTGATACCGACGCAGATATAATAGTGACAAGAGCTACGAAGAACGGCCGTTTCGTAACTCAAAGTACAGACAAGGAGAAATCCAAAATGAATATTTTTAAGAAAATCTTCGGTAATAACCCAAACGATAAGAAAGAGGTAATCACAATGACAAATACAGAAAAAGCTATTGCACTTATTAACACTTTTGCCACAGGCGATACAAAAAAGGCTTACGAGCTTCTTGCAGAAAATTACATTCAGCACAATCTCGCATACGGCACAGGCAGGGATGCTTTTGTAGGTTCTGTTTCCTACCTTGCTTCAGCTCCAGTAAAAACAACCGTAAACAACATTCGTGCTTTCGAGGACGGCGACAAGGTGTTCTTGCAGACAGTTTATAACTTTGCAGGTGTGGGCGAGCAGGTTGCCTTTGACATTTTCCGTTTCGACGAAAAGGGCAAGATTGCAAAACACTGGGACAACCTTGCAAACAAGGCAGACCCGAACCCGTCAGGTCACACGCAAACAGACGGCACTACGGAAATCAACGACCTTGATAAGACAGAGACAAACCGTGAACTCGTAAAAAATTTCCTTTATGATATAATGCAAGGCAATCATCCCGAAAAAACGTCCGATTATTTTGATGGTGATACTTACATTCAGCACAACACAGGTATTGCAGACGGACTTTCAGGACTTGGTGCAGCACTTGAGACACTCGGCAAACAGGGCATCCAGATGATTTATACTACTGTTCATCAGGTGCTTGCACAGGGCAATTATGTGCTTGCAGTCAGCGAGGGAGATTTCGGCGGAGCACCTACATCTTATTATGATTTGTGGAGAATTGAAAACGGCAAAATTGCAGAACATTGGGATGTAATGGAGACAATTGCCGATAAATCAACTTGGCAAAATCAAAACGGAAAATTCTAATGAATGTGAGAATCACGCAATCCCTTTCTTGCGTGATTTTCTGCATTTATACGGAGGTAATAATGGATTATCTTAACCGCAAAGCTGAAAGCGATTGAACACGGAGGTGTTTTTTTAATTAACCGCGAGGGAAAGTTTATTGAGCCAACTGTTTATGCACGGCGATATAAGGCGATTTTGAAGGAACTCGGCATTCGTGATGTAAAGTTTCATACAACTCGGCATACTTTTGCCACAAGAGCTTTGGAAATCGGAATGGATATAAAAACTCTGTCCGAAATACTCGGACACGCTTCGCCGACAGTAACGCTGAACATATGCGCTCACTCTCTGCCGGAACATAAGGCGAAAGAAATGGATCGGCTCGGAAAAATGTATAATCCGTCTTGATAAGCCGTCAAATATTCATAAAATGCCTGAAAATTCAAATAATATGAAGTGTAAATCGTTTAACTATCAGTTTTACGATTTTTTATTTTGTCCAAAAATCGTTGTAATTAAACATTTGACGGAGAAAGGAGTTTTCTGTGGAATATAGCGAGGTTTTATCGTATTTCAAAAATGATATTCGTAATAATCCCGACATTGAGATTATTCTGCTTAAACACGGTTATATGATTTTTTACTGGGATGATGTAGAACATTCATACTATCATATCAGCGAACTTATACAAAGCCCCGAAAAGTTGTATGAGATATTAAATAAAGAATTTGAAAAATAGTTTAATTGCATTGAATTTTCAACGGAAGAAGGAATATTTATTATGGAAAATGAAAAACGATTACACAGGTGCTGCTTTACGGGACATCGCCTGGAAAAATTAAGCCTTTCCGAAAATGAGGTAAAACATCTTTTGGAAAAGGCTATTGACAATGCAATAGCGGACGGATATGTAACTTTTATAACGGGTATGGCAAAAGGTACGGATATATGGGCGGCTGAAATTGTGCTTGAAAAGAAAAAGCGGAATGACGCTCTGCGCCTCATCTGTGCCATACCGCACCCCGACTTTGAGAAACGGCGTGGATTCTTTGAAGAACGGCGGTATAACCGCATATTAAAAAATGCCGATTATGTAACCATAATCAGCGATCACTATTATAGAGCTTGCTATCAAAAACGCAATGAATGGATGGTTGACCGTTCAAGCCTTGTAATTGCCGTTTGAAACGGTCAGCCAAGTGGGACAAAGAACACAATAGATTATGCCGATCGCAAGGATGTTAAAGTTGTTAATGTTTTAGATACAACAACGCAATAAAAACGGCATTATTTACAGTTCCTTTTAAATTCGATTTACGAACAACCGTTAAATCTTCTTTTTATAGCCGCAATCGCAATACGAGCCGCCGGACGCAATGGTATATCGGCGCACAAAATTCGTGGCTCCGCCTGCCTCGCTCATCGTATAATCCAAGCGGCACATTGCAGGCGTCAAATCGAACAGTCCAAGCTCTTTCATCAGCACGCAAATTCCGCACTTTGTAAATCGCCCCTCATAGCCGCTGCCGTCCGAATATTCATAAAAATCCATATTCCACGAGTACGGGTTGCTGTCGGCAGCTTTTAATTCGGCAGTTTTTTTCATTTCTGCAATGTCTTTGGCGGTGAATTTTTTCTTTCTGCTTTGGCGGCAGAGCCACCTCATAAACCTTGTCATCATCGCTTTTGAATAGTATTCGGTAAGTTCGTCAACGCTCGGTCTTTTGGGCATAGAGAGTACAAAAGCACCCAGCATTGCACAGCCGACAATGTTTGTTTTAAACTGATCTCCCTTTTCAAATTCGGGCAGATTACGGATAATGCTTTTGTATCTGCTTTTTGCGTTTTTCGATATTTGTTTGGCTGTGATTTTATTATATCCGAATTCGGAAACAAGATTTTTTCTGAACGATTTTTCAAACAGCACCCACATTCCAAGCGGTATTCCTATATATTTCATTTTGCACCTCCGAAATCAAGACGCACAATCTGCATTTTCATAATATTATCGCCTACGCTTGCTAAAAACTTAAAAAATCTGCCGACAGGCGCATTTTTAAGGTCGCCGTAACCGAGCATATACCCTCTGTTTGAAATGCTCATATCTCTGCTCCATAAGGAAAGCTCTTTCTTTGCGTCCGAAACGGAAAAATAAGCGCTGACATCTTTTATCTTTGATTCCTTAAGCCAGGTCTTTGCAATCATTTTTACGGCCGTTTTCCCGGCGGCGTCAAACACCATTCTGCCGCCGCCAAACACATTCGACATAGCCTGAACAAGCTTTTTAACCTGTTCGGTGCGAAAGTAGTAAAACACACCTGCCGCAAAAAGCACAATACCGTCCGATGCGTCGATTTTTTCAAGCCAACTTAAATCATTCAAGTCGGTAGCAATGTTTATTTCACGCTCGCCGGCAGGAAGTAGTTGGTTTCGCACAGCTATAACATCGGGAAAATCAAGGTTGTAGATTTTGCATTTTCCGTTATCGCAAAAGCGTCCTGTGTTATCAAGTCCGCAGCCTAAGTTTACAACTGCAGCGTTCGGGTGTGCGTTTAAATAATCCCGAACCTCCCACGCAAGGTCGTTTTGACGCATCGCAACCTCCAAAAATCCAAATCTTTGCATAAGGCTCTTTGATTTTTCCGCAACATCCGAAAAGTCATAATCAATTTTATCAATCAGTTCGGACGCTGTTTCATCATAATACAATGTGGGATACAGTTCGGAACACATTTTCCGTGCATAAAGCGGAATAATAAGCGTTTCCTGTACAGTGTTCTTTTCAATTTTATATTTCATAGTAACGCTCCTTTTTTATCAACACCGCCACCGCACAAGGAATCCGTCCTTCACATAAAGTATAGCTTGCTTCTGCATATCCCGCAGCAGCAAAAAAATCCCTGTATGTCTCCGGAGTGAATTTTCTCTTAAATTCAGCTCCGGCTTTTTCGATTGCCTTTGAAGCACCATTGATCTTGCCGTTTTCAGTACGGTTCATATATGTCGGAATAATGATTTTTCCGCCCGGGCGGCATACCCGTTCAAGCTCGTGCAGAGCCTTGTACGGTTCGTCCAGCAAGTGAATCACATTTGCAGCAACTACTGCATCAAAACTATGATCGGGATAATCAAGGTGCATGATGTCCGCTTTTTCAAAATGTACGTTGGCATATTTACGGCACTTTTTCTTTGCTCGCTCCAACATTTTTTCGGAAAAATCCGTTTCAACAAGGCTTTTGCACCGCTGTGCTGTTTCTTTTGTGAGTATCCGGTGCCGCAGGCACATTCCAAAACCTCATATTCGGGCAGAATCAGATTTTTCACCACAGAGCAAAGTTCCTCATTTGTTTTTCGGTTGATAACATTTGCAAAAACGTCATATACACACGCAACATTATCCCAAAACATAGCTTGCCTCCGTTATTTCAGTTCTCCTATTTCCATGCTACCTTTAAAAATCCGTTTTTTGCATTTCTCTCCGTATCATCAGACTCATCATAGGCATCGTACGGTGCCGACGGATCATGAACTTTCTTTTTAAACGGTGAACACAGCTTTTCCTTATGTGCAAATGCAAATTCAAAGTTGTCGGTAAAACCTGTATGTCCCGTAATAAACAGCGGCTTAACACACATTTTCTTCAGTTTTTGCTCAAGAATCCCGAGCGATCTCACCGCCAGCTTATTGCTTTCCGCAAGTGCTGAAATAAAGCTGTAACCGCCGTCTGCACCAAACCAAATCGTATCTCCGGTAAACAGATACTTATCATCAATCAAATATACCATATGTCCCCATGTATGACCCGGAACAAGAAATGCGTGGATTTTAATATTGCCTATTTTAAAGGTTTCGCCGTCCTTTAACAGTTGCTTTTTGTTATTTATCGTCACCTGCGGCAACTTATATAGGCGGTGCATAACCCTTCGGCGAACCTCGCCCGTAAGATAACGATTTTCAATTTCTCCGACATAAAGTTTTGCCTTTTTGAACAATCCCAAGCTGTCTGCCTCAACCGCCCCAACGTGGTCGGTGTTCTGATGCGTTATAAGAATATGCCGTATTGATTTTGCGTCAATCCCAAGCCAGCCCATTTTCTCCGCAAGCCTGTCATAGTTGTAGCCTGCGTCAATCATAATTGTTGTTTCACCCTTGCGATAGAAAAATATATTTGCACCCCACTCTCTTACGCAAGCGACATTTTCATCAATCCACCCGGTGTTAAGCGGCTTAAATATCTCTTTTCCGCGGTAAATCCGACTCATTGCCACACGCTGAAATTCTGTTGCTTTTTTTGACATAATATCCCTCACTTTTCCGCCGTAACGCACAACCAATTATTCTTTTTCCGAATCTGAATATTGCGAAACGTTGCCTGTCCGAGATATTTTTTCAATTCTGTATCTTTATATATGGTCATTCCCTCAATGATTTTTGTCCATTTCTCATCTTTAGCCTCATCACCGCTAACCTCATTACATATTAGAAATGTTCCGCTGGGTTTCAGTACCCGATAGATCTCACAAAAGCATCTCGCAAATCCTGCCAAAAATAGATGGTTTCAAAAGCCGTAACAGCATCGAAACAAGCCGCCGAATACGGCATATTCATCACATTGCCTTTCAGAACTGTGCAGCGTCCTTCTGCAACAGCCTTATTATTGACTTTTTTGGATTTTTCCACACTGACAATAGAATAGTCAATACCATTTACAATGCTATGCGGATATTTCTTAAGAAGCTTTTTGATGTTCGCTCCACCGCCGCAGCCACAGTCCAATATCTTGGCATTTGACGAAACTTTCAAGAATTGAAGTCCCCAATGTGCCATAGGTTTGTGTCCTATATTCATCATTGCGGTCATAACTTTCCCGCCGAATCCCACAGGCTTACGAGCGTTTCCAAAAAATGACATTATCTCACCGTCCAATTCTGTACCTGAAGCTGTAAATCAGCCATTCTCTTAAATATTCCGTTTTTATTTAAAAGTTCCTCTGGTGCGCCTTGCTCGGCAACAATGCCGTCCGACAAAACAACAATTTTGTCCGCACCGGTGATTGTTCTCATTCTGTGAGCAATGACAAGAACCGTTTTATTCCTGATAAGTCTTGAAAGGGCAGACTGTATTGCGGTTTCGTTTTCAACATCAAGGCTTGCGGTTGCCTCGTCCAAAAGTATAATCGGTGCATCTTTCAAAAATGCTCTGGCGATTGAAATCCGCTGTCTTTCGCCGCCCGACAATTCGCAGCCGTTTTCGCCGATATTGGTATTCCATTTATCGGGGAACTTTTCGGCAAATTCATCACAATTCGCAAGGTGTGCCGCCGCCAAAACCTCCTCATCGGTTGCGCCTTTTCTGCCGAGTCGGATATTTTCCATAATGGTGTTATTAAAAAGCGTTACATCTTGAAAAACGATAGAATAAAGCGTCATCAGCTTTTCGGGATCGATTTTTGAAATATCCATACCGCCGACAGTAATTTTGCCCTTTTGATTATCCCAAAATCTGACCGCAAGCCGTGACACTGTTGTCTTTCCGCCGCCGGACGGACCAACAAGCGCCGTAACCTCGCCCTGTTTTGCGGTGAACGACACATCATTAAGCACCGTTTCGCCGCTCTTGTAGGCAAAGCCCACATGGTCGAAGGTAATGTCGCAGCCTTTGTTTGTGAGAGTATCGCCGCCCTGCTGAATTTCGTGGTCTAAGATTTCGTTCATTCGTGCAACATTTGTCCGCATTGCAATAACCGCCGCAAGGTTTTGAAGTGCCGCCTGCATCGGGTCGTAAAGACGGGATGCAACGAGCAAAAACATAAAAAGCGTTAAAACATCTATTTTTCCGCTGACAAGCCGTGACGCACCGACAAGCGCAACGGTTGCGATGCCGAATTTTAACACCATTCCGGCAGAGGTTACGAAAACGGCGGTGGTTATTTCCGTTTTGAAAGCCCCTTTTTCAACGGAACGAATTTTACTTCTTAAACCTTTAAGGTAACTGCTTTCCACATTGTTTGCCTTGAGGTCACGCAATGTTTCTATGTATTCCTGTATTCCGTCTGCACAAGCCATTTTGACCGACATATTCCTTTGCTGCGCTCTGTCCTGAACCTTGTAACTCAGCACGATAATCAGCACCGATACGGGAATTACCCACAGTGCCGCAAGCGCCATTGCCTTGTCAAACGCAAACAAACCGAGTGCAATGACTATCGTGGAAATCACCGAGCCGAACAGCGCCGGTATGTAGTGCGAGCAGTCCTTTTCTAAAACTTCGCAGTCTGCCATAATTGTACTTGTGAGGTCGGCAAGGTCTTTTTTGCCGAAAAACGAAAGAGGGAGCTTTCTGAGCCTTTCGGCTAAGCTTAATCTACGTTTTCCGCTTTCCTCGTATGTCGTAAAAAATGTATTGTTATACTGAAACCAAGTTGTAATTAATATAAGCGCAAAGCATATAACGCAGCCGACTGTGTAAAAAACTGCTTTTCCGCCCATATCGCCGCCGAGTAAATCTTTGACCAAATAATATAAAAGTCCTGTCGGCAGCATAAATGCCATATTCTGAAAGGCGCAGGCGATAATGCCTTTTATTAACCCTACCGCACCGTCTTTTGACGATGCCGTGGCTTTTTGTATAAGCTTAATCATTTCTCGATTCCTCCGTTTCGTTTGATACTTTCCAGCTAACGGATGATTGATAGTCATTTTGCATTTTATAGAACATACCTTTCTTTTCTATGAGTTCCGCTCTGTTTCCGTATTCCGCAATCTTTCCGTCGGCAATTACATAAATGCAATCCGCATTCCGAACAGTTGAAAGCCTGTGTGCAATCATAATAACCGTTTTACCCTCGGAAAGCTTTGCGAAAGCTGTCTGCACCTTTACCTCATTATCGGGATCCGCAAAGGCGGTTGCCTCATCCAAAATGATAATCGGAGCGTTTTTCAGCACCGCACGGGCAATGGCAATTCTCTGCATTTCACCGCCGGAAAGATAAACTCCTCGACTTCCGATAACGGTATTGACACCGTCGGGGAATTTTTCGATAATATCCATACACTGCGCAGCCCTAAGCGCATTTAAAACTTCTTCATCCGTGGCATTGGATTTGCCCATTTTGACATTATCGAGAATGGACGCTTTGATGAGCTTGCTGTTTTGGAACACAAATGAAACCGTGTTCATAAGTTCGTCCTTGGAAATATCACGAACATCAACACCCCCTATTTTGATACTTCCCGAATTTAC
Source organism: Firmicutes bacterium AM55-24TS (assembly GCA_003460745.1). GTDB lineage: Bacteria > Bacillota > Clostridia > UBA1381 > UBA1381 > Hominilimicola > Hominilimicola fabiformis. The sequence continues at coordinate 87,208 of QTVU01000006.1, read as the reverse complement.
ATCAAAAAATCTTGAAATAAGGCTTGCAAGCGTTGATTTTCCGCCGCCGGACGGACCGACAAATGCAACCGTCTGTCCGTCTTTTATTTTCAGCGATATATCCGATATAACCTCTTTTTTACCGTCATAGCTGAAATGAATATTTTCAAGTTCAATAGATGCACTTTTAGGCTTTTGCGGATAGTTTCCGATGCTCATAGGCTCGGCATTAAGCACGCTGTCAATTCTTTCGATAGCGTCGCTGATAACCATGCCCTCCTCGCTCATATACATAATTTTTGTGAGCGTGACCGATATAACAGGCGTTATGATTATGTAGAACAATAGATTTACGAAAAATTCGCTTGTAACAGTGCCGTTTGTAAACCAAAACGCACCGAGTATTAAAAACGCAAACACACCGTTTATCGCCGCAGTGTAGAGCATCATCGGCAGCCGCATATCCTTTGTGTAGGCAAGAACCCACTTCTTGTATTCGTCAATCGTGGCTTTGAATTTTTTGAATGAAAATACCGACTGTCCGAAGGTTTTCACAACAGGTATTCCTCTGACATATTCAACCGCCTCATTGGACATTGCCGCAAGCGCATTGCCGTACTGCCGCATTTTTTCTTCCATTCGTTTTCCGGTCATTGCGGACATAACCGCAAATCCAACTGCAACAGGCACCAAGCTCAAAAGTCCGAGCCGCCAATCAAAAACAAGCAGCAGTGCAAGCAGTCCGACAGGTGTCGCCATTGCCGCATATTTATCCGGCAGCTGATGTGCAAGATAGGTTTCGGTCGCCGCAGTGGAGTCGTTTATAATTTTGCGCAGCTTTCCGCTGCCGAAACTGTCGGTAAAGCCGATGGGCAGCTTTGCAATATGCTCGGTTATGTCAATACGCATATTTGCCGCAATGCGAAATGCCGCAAGGTGCGAGCAGAGCAGTGCGCCGATATAGATTAAATACGATATAATAGCATAAGCCATTGCCATTATGCCGTAATGCGTAAGATTTTGCGCACTGCCGAAATTCGGCGAGGCTTTCAATACCTCGTTGATAATTTTCCAAATGTACCAAAATGGCACAAGTGCAGTCAGTGCGCTTACGGCAGATAAAATCCACGAAACATAAGTAAAATACTTGTGTCCGCCGGCATAAGATAAAAGCCGTGATAAATTTGATTGTTTTTTCAAAACAATTCCTCCTTGCATTGATTTGTTTTATGTTGTCTTATAGTTAGTTTAACCTAACATATATTCAAAAAATATAGGGATTAAAATCCCATAATTTTTTTCCAGCCGGCAGTATAGAACGCTTTGAGCTCCTCAAGATATTCTGCCGCATTTTCGTGCGGAATATCGTGAATAATCACTTCAAAAAATGCCGAAAACAATCCGCTTGCCAATATATGTTCAAGCGTTTTGTCAACATTGTATTTCGGATAGCCGAGTTGTTCCATTGTTTTTGCAAACTTATGCGTGGCATCGACCTCAATTTCCGCCATATCGTGAATTATATTTTCATATTTTGTGCCGTCGGAGGAGCAGAGAATAAGCTTGAATTCATCTTTATTGGCATAGCAATAATCCATCATTTTTATCATTCCCTCGCCGGAAAGCTCGCCCATTTGCTTCGCCTGTTCCTGCGGCGAGAGCTTTGTAAAAGCGCTTTGCGTTTCGCAAAACATACCCATAAGCGTGTCGTATTGCTCGCCGACAAGTGCGTCAAACAATTCCTCTTTGCTCTTAAAATAACCGTAAAATGCACCCGTTGTCACGTCGGCATTTTTTACGATTCTGCGCAGTGATGCCGATTGAAAGCCTTTTTCGGAAAATTCAGCTTTTGCAGCCGACAGAATATCATCAAGCGTATTATTTTCGTTTCTATTCATTTTCAATCCTCCGCAAAGCAAAATATAACACTGTTATATTCATAATAACAGTGTTATATCATTTTGTCAAGAGTTTTATTAAATTTTATTTTGTATTTTTAAAATAAGTTGAAATTCTTGCCATAATCGAAGCAAGCTGCGCACGGGTTAAATTTCCGTTTGGTTCGATAAGTCCGCTGTCGTGTCCCTTTATCAGTCCCATTTCATAACAGATTGCCATATCTTCTTTTGCGTAATTAGAAATTTGCTCATAATCGCTATGTTCTTTTATTTTCTCGCTGCCGGTCGGTAAAGGGATCTCTTCGTAATTCAGATACCGTATAATCATTGCCGACATCTGTTCACGAGTAACTGCACTTTCGGGGGCAAATTCTGTTTCGGAAATACCTTTTACAACACCGTTTTCCGCACCCCATGAAACATAGTTTGCATAGTATTTTTCTGTCGTCACATCGGTAAATTCCGTATTGGAAGCCACAATTTCATCTTTTGAAAATCTTCCGAGTACGGTAACCGCCATTGCTCTTGTAACAGTTCCGTCGGGATCGAAAATCGTATCCGATATGCCTGCGAACAAGCCGTTCTTTACGCCGCTGTAAATATCGTTTTCCGCCCAATGACCGTTTATATCCGTAAATTTTTTGTCTGAATAGGTTTTTGACGTGTCAGGAATGGGTATGGTTATATCCGGTTTCTTTATACTTCCTCCACTTGAAGAACTGCCACCACCGCCGCCGGATGTTCCTTGTCGGGTTATTGAAACGGTAAACGGGCTTGATGAGGTATCTCCGTTTGTTTTACCTGTTTCATCAACTATTACAATTTTTGATTCAACTAAGGAAATTGTCCTTATTCCGCTGCCACTGTAAGTATAGTTTAATGTAGCTATTTTCTTTTTTTCGGTGCTGTATTTGTTGGTGTTTGAAAAAAATCCGAAATACAGACATCCGTCTTTTATAGTCTGTACCTTTGACTCATTCTGCAATTCATCTGACAAGACAAGTGATTTAAATTCTACATCGCTTTGTGATGGTTTAATACCAAATTCCGCCCCTGCATATGCACTGTCAGCTTCTAAAAAAATATCAAACGAAATTTCTTTATCGTTTTTACCGAGCGTGATGCTTGTGCTTGAGGGCGTGATTTGTGCCGCATAGGCAGCAACAGACAAAATACTCAAACAAACAATCACAGCAGCCGAAAACAGTTTTTTTGCTATTTTGTTCATAATATCCTCCTACTTAAATGACAGGGCTATAGTAGAATACAGCCCTGTATCATGCGTCATTATTTTGTAAAATTCAGCCAAATTTCCATATAATCCTCGATGTCGATTCTGCCGTCATCGTTGAAATCGCATTTTGATGCATCATTCCAGTTTGAACTGTTCTTATCTGCACGATAGTAACGCTGTGCTTCGGTAATATCCAAAAGATCAATCGTTCCGTCTTGATTTACGTCATAGGAAAGTGCATCCGTAAAGGTTGCCTCGGATGGGTCGATTCCGTTCACTTTGCCGTATTTTACGGTTTTATCGGTGTCCCAACCCGATACCTTGACATCGGTGATTTTCAGTGTTGCATTTTCGGCGTTGACCGTAATTTTTGCAATATCTGCGGACTGAGCCGAGGAAAACAGTTCGCCGTTTGCATTGAGATAACCCAAAACCACTTTGCCGTCCTCTGCGTCGCCAATGACGGTAAATCCGTTAATTCCGCTGACTGTTACATCATTGGTTGATGTTTCAAAAGTAATTTGAATATTTGCAATCCTTGACGATTCGGAAAGTGCAAGCGTGAAATACGATTTTCCTTTTTCGGAAACCGCTTTATCCGCTTTAAGCGATACTTTGGTTTCGATTTTTTCCTCTGCCGGTTTTGGGGTTTCGGAATCCGTAACGGAGATTGTGCAAGTAGCATTTACACCGTTCACTGCCGTTGCCGTGATTTTTGCACTACCTGCCGAAACGGCAGTTATAACGCCCTTGCTGTCAACGGTCGCTACCGTGTTGTCTGAGCTTTCCCAACGAATTGATTTATTCGTTGCCGTTTGTGGCAGTACCGTTGCCGATAATTGTAGTTTGTCGCCCTTTTTCATAGCTGCGGTGGTTTTGTTCAGCGTTACTTTCGTTACTTTGTGATCTTCTCCGCCGGATATTGAAGAATCAATTACTGCAAAATATCCCAAACTGTCCGTCTGTACGGTAAAGGTCTTGCTTACTTGCGATGATGAAAATTCCACCGCCTCGCCGTTTTCATAATAATACAGCTTTGCATTTTTGGAGCAGCCGTCCGGAAGTCCGACACTGATTGTATAGGTATCGCTTTCGTGGGTTGCGGATACTTCATATACTTTCAAAATTCCGTTTTCCGATTTTGCCTGAAATGCATCATATTCGTTGCCCGAATTTATCTCATTCACAACAAGCTGCGAATTGATTGAAAACTTTCCCTCAACCCTGACTTTTTTGTCGAGATTGATTAAGTAAAAGCTTCCGAAATCAACACCGTCAAGATTGGATACACTGTCAAGAATTTTGTATTGATAACCCCAGTCGGCAACATTATTCACCGCCCATCGCTCTCCGTTTGAGCCTTTCTCTACATATACAACAAGGCTTTTCGGACTGTCGGGGAACATATCATAAGCTCCGAGCGTATCATCATTCGGAAATCCCGTGACACTTGCCGGAATCACCACTCTTTGCAGATTGGTGCAGCCCTCAAATGCCGCCAGTGTAATATTCACAAGTCCGTCCGGAAGAATTAGATTTGTAAGCGATTTGCAATCGGCAAATGCATACATTTCAATATTGGTCGCCGCTTGTGGGAACTCGATTGACGAAAGGCTTGTACAGCCTTTGAAAATGCTGTGCGGTATGCTTGTCAGATTTTTCGGTAACTGAATATGCGTAAGCTTTGTGCAATCTTCAAACGCCCCGGAACCCAGCGACTCTACCGTATCGGGTACTGTTACATCGGTTAATCCCGAATGCTCAAAAGCGTTGCCTCCGATGATTTTTACGTTTTCGGGAATCTCTATATCCGTCAGCTTTTCGGCATTTTTGAATGCCCCTGACCAGATGCGGTCAACGGTTCTTCCTTGAACGCTTTCGGGGATACTGTATAATCCCTCTCTACCGCTCGGATAAGCCGTCAATGTCAAATTCGGATCGTCATACTGCGGCTCACCCTCATTGACCCGCGGTCCGAACATAACGCCATTATCGTCCGTAAAATAATACGGGTTTTGCGGATGTACCTTTATTTTTTCCATACTGCTGCAACCTTTGAATACATTCGCCGTCACATAGCTTGCCACTGCGGGAATTTCACATTCCGTAAGTTTCGGGCAATTTGCAAAAGCATCCAATCGGATAATCAAATCGGCTCCGTCTGTCGGGTCTTCAAATATAACCCGTTCCAATTCGGTACAGCCGTCAAATGCATGGTAGCCGATTACCTGTACGCTGCCTGGAATTGTTACGCTTGTGATATTATCGTTATTTAAAAATGCCTCTCCCGCAATAATGGTGACGGTATCGGGAATTTTTATATCTCCGCCGTCTCCGAAATAACCGAGGAGCTGACCGTCTTTGATATTTGCACCAATCAGTCCGTCATTGCCGGCAGATACGCTGACGGTAAATCCCATCAGCATAGCCGCAATCACTACAAGAGAAGATAATCTGTTAAAAATTTTATTCTTCATATATACTCCTTTTTAGAAATCGCTTAAATGATTGAATATGTCTATGTAGTCCTGAATGTCAACCTTGTTGTCGCCGTTTACATCCATTGCTTTTGCTTTTGCCCAAGTTTCATCCGATGATGCTACCTGATAGTATCTTTGCGCCTCGGTAATATCAATAATATCGACCGTACCGTTGCTATTTACATCATAATTCGGAACAAATACGTTTGCCGATGATGTGCCCATTGTGACTGTACCGTTCATTGCCGACTCATCTTCACCGACAACGCCTGCCGCTTTCGCATCGGTTATTTTTGCAGTGATATTTCCCTTTGCATCAGCTTTTAAAGGAACGGCAATTTCTGCAAGCTTTGTTTTTTCTGCTGAAGAAAATCCCGAAACATTTCCGGTAATTCCGACATATGCCTTTAAGATAAGTTTTCCGTTTTCTTCTGTCCAGTTTGATGTTCCGCTTGTGAATTTGTCATTTGCAACCGTAACCGTACCTTCACTAACCTGTGCCGCATCGAATGACACCTTTAAAAGAACCGTATTCACATTTTCGGCGTTATCAAAATAAATGCTGTAAACCGCTTTTCCGTCCTTTATTTCCGGCTCTGCCGAAACAGAAAAGCTTGTGGAAACCGTCTTGACTTCAGGAGTTTGCCCCGCAACAGTTATAGTTGTTTTTTCGGGTGTATAATATTTGGTATATGCAGATGTGGATTCAAAAATCTTTGCAACTTCTTCGTTTTTCACAATGACCTTGCTGCCGGTATTCATCTCGGTGCAAATTTCCGAGCCGATTGACGGAGCTGTTTCATGCTCAAGGACAATTTCCTCAATGGCTTTCATTCCGTTAAATGTGTAGCCACCCAAGCTTGTAATGCTTGCCGGAACGGTAACTTTTTTCAAAACAGAGTTGTTTCTGAAAAGGTGCATTGCAGTGGAAGTTACTGCTTTTCCGTTCACTTCTGTCGGAATGGTGTATTCCGTTTCCGGTTTTCCGCCGGGATATACAACCATTACCGCCTCATCATCGCTGACATTGTAAAGTACATTATCAACAGTGGCAAACTTTTGCGCACCGTCTTTCATTGTGATTGATGTCAATGCATCGCAGCCGTACAGAAAATTGTATCTTGTCGAGCTGAGTCTTGCCGGAAGCTCAATAGAGGTGAGTGCGGTACAATTTGCAAATGCACCTAAATTGATCGTAAGCGACGCTGCCGTATCATCGTCAAAATTTACGGTATTAAGTGCTGTGCAGCCGGAAAATGCGTTTGTTGAAATCATATCCACAGATCCGGGGATTTCAACGCTTTGCAGTCCCGTACAATCCTTGAACGCACTGAGTCCTATTTCCGTATATCCGTCCGGAATCGTGACGCCGGTAATACTTTCGTTTCCCTCAAATGCATTGCCGACAGAGGTTATCTGATATTCCTTCCCGTTGATTTCTGCGGTTGTCGGCAAAGTGATTTTGCCGCCTTCGCCGTTATATGCCGAAATGCTTACCACATACGGCGAGGAGTAGCCGGATTTTGAGCGATCAACCGTAAAATCTCCGACCGTTGTAGTGGCAGCATTGGCGCTGACCGCGCCGATTCCCATCATCATCACCGCCGAACACATCGTTATCATTGTTTTTTTGAATAAATTTTTCATCGCATAATCTCCATTCTATTTATTTATCGTTGCTTTATCCGCAAGCGGACGCATTGATATCATACTATCCCATACCATAACTGATATAGAGTCGGAATTAGTGAAATCAATTCCGCTGACATCAAGTTTATTTTTACCTTGCTGTAATGCAACATTTTCTTTGTGAGAACTTACCAATTTGCCGTTTTCGTCATATGCCGCAAAAATCACATCGACATTTTGAGCTTTAGAAGAAAGAATATCAACAGCATTTTGAGTAAAATCTAAAACGCTGCACTCATTTACCGCATATTTTATACTTGTTTCGTAAACTTTTACTTCTCCTTTTACCGCAGTACCGTCTGTTTCGGTAATTCCGGCACATATCACATTTGATATATCCGCAATAAACTCCCCGGTTGAGGAAACATCAATCGGAATGACGATTTTCGCAACCTTAATTCTTTCGTTTGACGAAAACCCCATTTTATTACCAGTCTTCCGAGGTATCCTTTTACAGAAATCCTGTTGTCGGTATTCCAAGTTGTATGCAATATGTCAAAGCATTCGTTCTTTTCAAGAGTTGCTTTTCCGACATTTTTACCGTCAAAATTCATCTCAAAGAAAAGCGTACTTAAACAGTTCGTGTTTTCTAAGTATAAATTATACTCTATCCCTGCTTCGGTGCGTTTTGGTTCAACCGCTAATGTGGTTTGCGGTTTTTTCTCTGTCTGTGCAAAGACAGCAATGTTTGTTATTACAATCAACACAATTACAATTACTCCGATTATTTTTTTGCGTAAGTTCACTTGATCACCTCGCTGCTTTAGTTGATTATTAGATTAGTTTTAACTAACTTACCTGTAAAAAAAATAAATATTTCGTACATCACTCCTCATTTGTGGTTTGTCTTAACTAACCGTAGTATTTTTAAAAAGAGCCCTGTTCTCGGCTCTTTTGTTCGGTCGTCACACCATAATTAACAAAATAAAATGTATCACAACAAATTTAATTTGTCAATACTGAAAAAAATATTTGTAGATACTTTACAAATCGAAACATTTGTGATATATTATTTATAGTTAGTCGTCACTAACCGTAAATAACGCCAATTATTTACGAAAGGGTTTTAAAAAAATAAAATGAATAATAAATTTTTCAAACGCACGATTCCAGCATTTATTTCGGCGTTTTTTATAATTTCAAATTCAGCTGTATTTGCCGAAACTAATGACATTTTTGTTCCGCCGTCAAATTGTATCAGCAAGAGTGATGAGAATAAAAACACTCGTATTATTATTGAACTTGAGGACTCGCCTTTGCTTTCTTACAGTGAAAAAATCAATACATATTCTACTGTTTCGGATTTTTTTTCATCAAAAGAAGCAAAAGAGATAGAGCAAAAGCTTGAGCAGAATCGCAAGTCTGTCAAAAAAAGCCTTGTTCAAAGCGGTATGGATTTTACTGTTAAGCGTGAATATTCTACAATTATGAACGGTTTAGCTGTTGAAGCGAATGTTGCGGACTTGGATGCTATCAAACAAACCGACGGTGTAAAAGACGCATTTGTTGCAGAATTTTACTCTTTGCCTGAACCGATAGACACATATTCAAGCGGCGGAGTATCTGCAATAGGAGGCGATATTGTCGGCGATTTGGGTTTTACGGGCAAAAACAGTGCCGTAGCAATTCTCGATACCGGACTTGACTTATCGCACCCGGCATTTTCATCAGTGAACAGTCCGAAATATTCCAAAGAGGATATTGAAAGCGTTATAAAAAACAATAAAATGACGATTGGAAAGTTGAATGTTTCAAAGGTCTATATCAACGATAAAATCCCATACGCATATGATTATGCCGATGTTGACACCAATGTTTCCGGTGGTGAATCGCACGGAACGCACGTTGCTGGAATTGTCGGTGCAAACAGCGGCGGTGTGGTCGAGGGTGTCGCACCGGACGCACAGCTGTTTATCATGAAGGTGTTCGGCGACTCGTCCGGCGGTGCATATGATGACGATATTCTGGCAGCGCTTGACGATTCGGTTAAATTCGGCGTTGATGTTATAAATATGAGCCTTGGCTCAACGGCAGGCTTTTCCGAAAGTGCATATAAATCTATGCGTGAAGTTTATAATCGTGTAAAAAATTCAGGAATAGCTTTATACTGTGCAGCCGGAAACGAATACAGCTCAACATATGAGAATGCAGCCGGAAACGATTTGCCGAAAGCGACAGAACCCGATAACGGTGTGGTAGCCTCACCATCAACCTATGAAGCCGCTCTTTCGGTTGCGAGTATGAACAATATTGAAACGACATCCATCTATCTGCTTTCAAATGGCAGAAAAATTCGTTATAATGACACAGCAGAAAAAGAAAGCGACCGGCTTATATCTCTTTCCGGCACATTTGAATATGTCGATTGCGGCATCGGTGCTACAACAGATTTTTCAGACAAAAACCTTAAAGGTAAAATTGCTCTGATTCAGCGTGCCGGTGAAGAAAACGGGGAAGTTCTGACATTTGCTCAAAAGGAAAGTAATGCAAAAAATGCCGGTGCGATTGCCGCCATCATTTATGATAATGTTGACGGTGCGCTTATAAATATGTCCACCGATAACAAAATACCTTGCGTATTTATCAGCAAAGCCGACGGTGAATATCTTTGCGGACAGCCCGATAAAAAACTTTCAGTAAGCGAAGATTATGTTGACACATTCAAAGATAATTACAGCGGAAAAATGAGTGATTTTTCTTCTTGGGGTGTTACTTCCGACTTAAAATTGAAACCCGAAATCACTGCCCCCGGCGGAGATATTTACTCAACGCTTCCGAACGGACTTTACGGGAATATGAGCGGTACATCAATGGCGTCACCGCATATGGCAGGTGCGGCAGCGGTTATGCAACAATACATTTCGGAAAATCGTGACGGAATAAATATGACAGCCGAGCAAAGAACGAGTCTTTTTAATGCACTGATGATGAGTACGGCAGTTCCCGTTCGGGACGAAAACGGTATTCCGTACTCACCGAGAAAACAAGGTGCGGGTCTTGTACAACTACAAAATGCGGTAAAAACCGATGTTTTTCTTTTAAATTCGGATAATACAAAACCGAAAGCAGAAATCGGATATAATGAAAGCGGAAATTTCAGCTTTGATTTCAAAGCAGTATCTATTGGCGATGATACGGTTCAATATGAGCCAACAATAACCGTTTTGACGGAAGATACGGTTTCGGAAAACGGTGTCGTTTATATGGCGCAAAAGGCAAGAAAGCTTTCGGACGATGAGGTTTCCGTAACAATTCCGAAAAAAATCACAGTTGATCCAAACGGAGAAACTCCGGTCAATGTCAAAATTGAATTGACGGAAAAAGGAAAGGCAAATCTCAAAGCTCAATTTCCAAACGGAATTTATATTGAGGGATTTGTGACGATGACTCCGATACAAAATGACGAAGTATCACTTTCTTATCCGTTTATGGGCTTTTTTGGAGATTGGCAAGCGCTTAACATATTTGACTCGGATATTTATGATGATGAACCTGCTTCAATCTGCGAAACACAAATCGGACAGTTCAGAAACAGTGATGGCGGCGGATATATTCTCGGTCATAATTACTATGTCGACGGAGCGACAGAATATAACGCAAATAAAATTGCGATAAAAGGCAGCGAAACCGGCAAAAATGTGACCGCCGCCGTTTCACTCCTCAGAAATGCCGATAAACTGACTTTTTCGGTAGATGACTCTGACGGAAATACCGTTTACAGCGAAAGCTCGACAAATGTTTCAAAAAGCTATCATTCCTCTGAAGGCTATTACACACCAATGGCAGCAAAGGGCTGGGCACCGTTTGATGTATGGAACACTCCTCTCGATGACGGAAATTATGTTTATAAAATAACGGCAACACTCGGACGACACGAAGAAACAAAAGCTTTTCCGATTGTGATTGACAGTGTGCCACCGGAGGTAATTTCAAGCCGTATAGAGGGGGCAAATTGGATTGTAACCGTCCATGACAATCACTTTATTCAAGGAGTGTGTGCAACCGCAACGGGAAATGAGCCGATTACCAAATGGATAGAACCCGATGCCACATCGGCAGATACAACATCGGAAATCACTTTTGATTTATCCGCCTCCGGATTTAAAGGACTGACACAGGCGAAAATCGCACTGATTGATTATGCCGGAAATACTTATATTTCTGATTATTATTCGCTTTCCGCAGCCGAGGTGATATATCCGCAATCGGTAACACTTGACAAGTCCGCACTTGTTTTAACCGAGGGCGAAAGTGCGGTACTGAATGCCGAGATTATGCCCCAAAATGCATCAAACAGAACTGTCTCTTGGAGCATATCCGACACCGATGTTGCACAAATATCAGCAAGCGGAAAAGTCACGGCAAAAAAGGCAGGAAATGCGGTGATTACAGTTCAAACAGTAAACGGAATAAAAGCAAGCTGTGATATTACAGTCAATGAAAAGAAAGCTGAAACACTTCCGATCACAGCAGCAGTTAGCGTAAAGAAAAATACTCTTACGGGAAATATAATTCCTTTTAGGTTTCAGCTGGGAAATATCAAAAAGGTGGCTACCGTATCATTTACATTTCAAAAGGACGATGCTTTGCAATTTGAAAGCCTAATCGGTAAGAACGGTTTTACTTCCCTTGGAATTAAGTGGAATAATGATAACACCGCAACAATAGCACTGTCCTATCTGCAAAACGGTGCGGGCGGAAGCTTAACCAAAAATGAGCTTTTCGATGCAGCTGAGGTTCAATTCAAAGAAATTCTTAACGATATGCCGGTCGGAATAAGGCTTGTTGATGTTTCGGCAGCAGGATATGATAAAAACGGAAAAGCAGTTTACTTTACAACTAAGATTACCGCCGAAAGCGCAAATACAAATGTCACTAAAAAGTCAAGCTGTGATGTAAACGCTGACGGAGTAGTTGATCTTCTTGATATTACATATTGCCAAAAATTTTATCGAATGGGTGAAAAATCTATTGATTGGAACGATTTTAAACATTGCGATTTAGATGGTAACGGCTTGATTGACATAGAAGATTTAATTATTATATTGAAAGTAATGTAAACAATATATAACTTTTATACAATAGATATTGAAAAGCTTGTTTTTATTACTATGAACTTTTTAAGCTAAAATATTGATAGATTTGATTATACTTTTATTTAATCCAAATCCATACATTCTATAATAATCAAAAATTTATTAGGGCTACACCATATAAATGTGTGTAGCTCTATTTTTATTTATGTGGGTAGTATTATCCTGCGTGATTACTAAATTAAGCATTGGAGCAGTTAAAAAAGCAGCAAAGCACTAGTATAATTATGTTAGGAGTGATACTACAAATATGGATTACGAAAAATTGGTTGATAACATTCGTAATTATAGAGAACAGCGAGGTTTTACCCAAGAAAAATTAACCGAATTATCTAACATATCGGAGAAACATCTTTCAAAAATTGAAAGATGAAAAATCAATATAAAAATTGATACATTGGTTAATATAGCTGATGCATTAGGAACTTCGGTTGATAAACTGTTATTGGATGCTTCATCATATGTCGAGCCGGATTACATTTCTCAAATTACATATCATTTATCAAAACTATCGAGAGAGGATCAGGAACGGCTATTATGGCATTTGGAACAAAATAATGTATTCGAGATCAAAAAGAAAGCCTTGCTAAAACTATAATCTGTGCTGACATATACGCAGGTGTTGATTATGAAAAAAGATACAAAAAAGTAAATAACAAGCAAAAACCAATATTAAGGCCGTAGAATTTACAGTAATTCTATGGTCTTTTTTGACTTTTTGCAACAATGAAATAAATTCAATATAACTAAATACATTTGGCGTGGCAATCTTGCACGCATATATGGTATCCGCTTTTATAAAGTGAGTTGCCGTGCGGTTAGGAGTGATATATAATGTGTCGTTGTCCAACACCAATTATATTTGTTTATATTAGAAGAAATCGCTCTCATCAACACAAGGCAAGCAGCAGAAAGAATAATAATTCGGACTCAGATGGTGGAGCAAAAACACACTCATACCGTACAGCCAAATTTACCCGTATTTTTAGAACGGGCAAGTTTGGCTGTTTTTGTTTAAAATTTATTGGTAAACATAGCCGTGCGCCGCCGTCGCTCTTTGTGCAAATCTAACAAAATTTACACAAAAGGGTGATTTTATGAAAATATTTTTTGATTTAGGAAAAGAACTGTCCGCAATATCATTTATAATAGTTAGCGAAAGGAGGTGCAGTCGGCTTGGATAGGCAATTAACTTCTTTTGAAAGAAGACTTGAAATTCTTTTTATCCTTATGTGAAACAATAAATTCTCTATGAAAGACTTGGCATTTCATTATTCTGTTTCAGACAGGACAATTCGCAGGGATATACTGTTTTTGAGCCGATATGCACCTATATGTACCAAAACAGGAATAGATGGAGGAGCGTTTTTAATGAGTGGGTACCGAAAAGAGTTTTATTTACCTTTGTCCATAGACGAGGAAAGTCTTTTGTTAAGGCTTATGCCTACCGTTTGTGCAAACGAGCAACATCTGATTGCGACAATAATTAACAAGTACGCAATACCTAAACAAAGTACATAACCCTTTCATTTTTCAAAGAAAGCACGCAAGATAACGGCGGTGCAGTATAACGGCAAACAGATACATTCCGGTATGGACGAGCCAAGTGACGGATACGCCAAGACGATAGCTTTGCTTCTACTTCATCCTTCTTTCTTGATGAAAAGCTATAAGAGCGAGAAATATCAGAGTTACAATGCAAGCGGCAGCTTTGCGGGCGATGACTCTTTATCGGGACAATGATACTTCTGCCCAGCCACAGTCCGAGCGGATAGCAATTTAAGGGCTCCCGCAAAAGCATAGCTTTTGTGGGAAAAGAGAGCAATCGCCTGAAAAGCGATGCTTTTGCCGAAAGGCAAAACGAGCCTAAAGGCGAATTGCGAACGCCGTCGCAGGCAATGGGGGCAGCTCGGTCGGATGGCGGAGAGGTGAAATTCCTATGGCGTGTTCTTGCAAAACACCGTCTGAAATTGCTTCAAAACAAAGAAAATAAGTTGTACCCGTCTTTCGGGACGGGTACGGCTTAACTTTAATATTAGAAATTAACGCATTTTATAAGTGCTTTAATTTGTGGTATTAAAGAATTTTAAGGAGGTCGCACTATGACAGATATTAAAGATTTAACCAACTCTGACACTCTTGTGGATATAAACGATATATCCGTAAACAAGGACTTGCCGAAGCCGGAGCGTATCAAAGAATACATACGGCAGATTAAAAACCCGTATTGTTTTAAGTGCGGAAATTTTGTCGTTACGGCAAAATACAGTGACAAAGGCTTATCCATTGAGGATTGCCTGCAAAGTATTATCATATAATTTTTTGCGGTGTTCGCCGTTCCGTGATAAAATATATTACGGAAAAAGAATTGAATACAAGATAAATTCAATACTCTTTGATTTTGCGGACAAACCGTAAATTTCAATGAGGTAAAAATTTATGTATAACGCTACAAAATATCTTCGCTTATCCTACACAAGCGACAGAGCAAACGAAAGCGACAGCATAGCAAACCAAAGGAAATACATTGATGAGTTTGTCAAACGAAACCCCGACATCAAAATCGTTAATGAACAGGTAGACGACGGTTATTCGGGAATCGTTTTTGATCGGCCCGCATTTAAGTCAATGCTTGAGGACATCAAAAGCGGAAAAATCAACTGTATAATCGTAAAGGACTTATCAAGGCTCGGCAGAGAGTACAACGAAACCTTTACATATCTCCGCAGAGTTTTCCCTGCTCTCGGTGTTCGCTTTATCGCCATAAACGATAATATAGACACCGCAAAGGAAGCCGTTACGGGAGATATTTCCGTATCGTTCAAGGGTGTAATGAACGATGAATACTGCCGTGATATTTCCGTAAAGGTACGCACGGCACTCAATATCAAAAGGAAAAACGGCGATTTTGTCGGAGCCGTTCCCGTTTACGGTTACAAAAAAGCTGATGATAATAAAAATCAGCTTGTTATTGATGAATATGCCGCACAGGTGGTAAAGGATATATTCAAAATGCGGACAGACGGTTACAGTGCGGAGAGAATCGCAACCGAACTTAACAGGCTTGCGGTTCTATCGCCGAGGGAATATAAAAGAACAATAATATCTCACTCCCCACAGGCGGCTACTGCGATAAGGAAAATTCAAAATGGTCGGCAACAACCGTAATTCGTATTCTCAAAGACGAAATCTATACGGGCAAGCTGATACAAGGCAAATGCGGCAAGCCGAATTACAAGGTTAAGGAGTATGTAAAACGCAACGCCGATGAGATGTTTGTAACCGAAAACGCACACGAAGCGATAATCGGCAAACAAGATTTTGAGCTTGTGCAGAAAATTATGCGTATCGACACAAGAACATCACCGAAAAAGAATGAACTGCATTTGTTTTCGGGAATTTTAATCTGCGGCTGCTGCGGAAATCGTATGACATGCAAAACCGTTACACATAACGGCGAAAAATACTTCTACTATTATTGCCCCACCGGAAAGAAAAACGGCTGCACAGGCGGTAATATGATTAAGGAAACCGACCTTGTAAATTGTGTTACGGACAGCATTAAGGGACATATAAGAAATGTTGCTTCTCTGAATGCTTTAATACCGATTGTTAAGTTTCTGCTCGGTGTTTCCAACGTTTCCGTACCGTGGGAGACTTTGATTTTATCTGTGATATTGTTCGTTGTTATTCCGCTTGCCGGAGGTATGCTGACTCGATACCTTGTAACAAAGAAAAAAGGTAAGGATTATTTTGAGAAAACCTTTGTCAAAAAGTTTGACGGTATCACAACCATAGGGCTTTTGCTGACGCTGATAATGATTTTCTCGTTTCAGGAAAATGTCATCTTGGAAAATCCGCTGCATATCGTTTTAATTGCCGTACCACTGATTTTGCAGACTTTCTTAATCTTTGCCATTGCCTATGGCACTTGCAAACTTTTGAAACTGCCGCACAAAATAGCTGCTCCTGCCGGAATGATTAGTGCGTCTAACTTTTTTGAATTTGCTGTTGCCGTAGCTGTTGCTTTGTTCGGTACTACTTCTCCTGCGGCGTTGTCAACAACGGTTGGTGTTTTGACCGAAGTCCCCGTAATGCTGTTTCTTGTAAAAGTAGCGAACAGCACGAAAGGATGGTTTAAGAATGGGTAAGAAAAAGGTTGCTTTTATCTGCGTACACAATTCCTGCCGCAGTCAGATTGCAGAAGCTCTCGGAAAGCATCTGCGAGGAGATGAATTTGATTTTTACTCCGCCGGAACACAAACAAAGCCACAAATAAATCAGGATGCTGTAAGGTTGATGAAACAGCTTTACGGTATTGATATGGAGCAAACGCAGTATAGCAAAACTTTTGATAAAATTCCTGCTCCGGATATTGCAATCTCAATGGGCTGTGATGTCGGGTGTCCGTATATCGGCAGAGCGTTTGACGATAACTGGGGACTTCAAGACCCGACAGGACAAAGCGATGAAGTGTTTATTGAAATAATCAAAGAAATCGAAAATAGAATCTCTCAACTATAATGTACTTGATGGCTACTCAAACGAGCAGCCATCTTTTTTAATATGCCGGAATGCCGTATCCGTAGATAACTGAACTTCCAACCGGATATGTTTTGGTTCTGCACGTGTCTGACGAATTGCCCTCTATGGTGTAAACATTTCCGTTTTCGCACTTTTCAACGATACCTGTATGGTCGGTTATGCCGTCGCTTTCCCAATCAAAGAATATGATTGTTCCGGGTGCAGGCTCTTTTTGTTTTTAAGACTTTGAACAAAACATCATCAACTGCGTCGGTGTATCTGCCTTGTGAAATTAGGTTGTTCTTCAAGCGAACAAGGGACTGAATAGTCTGTCTGTATTCATCATCGGAAAGATATAAATGATATTTCTGTTCTTTCAAAGCAACCACCTCGCTGTTTTTATCTGATTTGATGATATATTAAAGAGAAAATTTTATCAAATATGCAAAAAAGGCTTCTGCCCAAAACAGGGCAAAAGCCTTAAAAATTATGCGATTTTTAGGTTTAGTTGTAAGCCAAGTGCAACTATTTCATCTGCACGAAAACACGTTTTTAAAAAAAGTGCTGCAAAAACGATAGTTCAAAAAGTGTAGAATCCCGAAACCCTTGACATTACCGGATTTTTAGCCACATCTAAACCAAAGGCCACTACTCCCACTCGACTTCCTCTTTTTTATTCAAGGTGTTTTTCATTTATTTACTGTGATTTTATTTCGCACATTTCACAGTTTTTCTTGTGGTAATTTTGTTTACGTAAGTTTTTGTACTCAAATTGTACTCAGAAATAATGCTTATTCAAATGTAAATATCTCTTTTAGAAAATTTTTTACATATGGATATTTTCTATCACATTGTTCAAGGAGTTCTATTATAGCTCTGTCACCCGGTATATTAAACATACCAGCAAGACCATTTTTAATATCGTTTGTTGCTTTTTTCGCTGATACAAATGATATTTTATGCCCTTCCTCCTGATTTTGTTCATTTTTTTCATATTCAATCGTGTAAAGAATACCGTTATTTTGATAAGCTGGCTTTATAATTTTTTCAGTTACTTTGCCAATATCAATAGTGTAAATGATTTTTTTTGAAGAAGTTTATTGACTAAGTAACATATAATTTCAGGATATACATAATCTTCAATTTCGTGATTGCATGTGTTATTTGTTAAATTCATATTGCTCGTATTATTAAAGTTACAAAGTAATACTGGACAGACATTAATATAAGTGTATTTATCTTTTTTTATTTTGCAATAAACATCACGCCCTGCCAAATCATTGTCAAATAATACCTTAACACACGGCTTGTAGGCAGTTGTATTGTCTTTATAATATGAATTATAAAAATCCAAATATTTTTCAACATTAGTCACACCATCTGCCGATATAATGTTAGGTTTCTTAAATCCAAAATAATCACCAAGTTGTTCAAGATACTTTTTATCACATCCTCCTTCTACCAAAATATTATTCTTTTTAAGCACATTATAAGTATTTTGTTCTATTCCTAAATGCTCACATATTTGATCATACCCATCATTCGTGCTTATATCTATAAAAATTGTTTCGACAACATCTATGTATCTTTTTTTACGTGCACTATGTTGTGGATAATGTTTAGAGCCTAATAGTATTATATTTTTCATCGAATACTGATTTATAAAATTCTTCGAATGAGTAGTGTAAAAAATTTGCATTTTATCAGAACTTTCTTTGAAAAATTCCATAAGTTTTTTTTGCAATCCATCATGTAGAAAAATATCTGGTTCATCAACACATAGAATATAACTCTTCTTATGCTTGATTCTTTTAAGTATTTCAAAATTTAATAGTATTACCGCTAGTCGTTGTAGTCCAGAACCTTTTTGTTCTATCCCTCTACAGCCTTTATCATCTATTAATAATTCAACATCATCCGAAATCAAATCTCTAAATGTATCAGCTGAGCTTGGGACTTTAAAAGTTACATTCCAATTACTTTTAAATTCATTAAAAATCCGAGATATATCATTTGAAAAAACATCCAAAATTTCTTGTAATCCAGTTATATACTTTACATAAGCATTTTTTAATTCTTGCTTGCTTTTAGTCATTCTACTTTGTTCATATTCTACATCGATTGCATCATTTGTTAACTTCTCTATTAAGTCAGGTATGTCTATATTTATGGATTCTATATATCTAAATTCTATTAATTCCAATTTGCTTTTTATTTCAGCAAAAGTCATTGTTTTTTTGCTTTTTTTGTTAATCAAAGTACCTCTTTTGGTAAACGAAACTCCCGATAGAAACTTTTCATTTTGAATATTATAATATTTGAAATCACGGGTAATTTGAAAATATTCATCATTTTCATCATCACAAAGTGTTACTGTGATTTTAGGATCTATTCTAGCTCCTCCTTGAGCCTGTTTTAATGTTGGTCTATCCATTGAAATTTCATAATCTTCAGGATTAAAAAATAGATTAATTGCCCTTAATGTATTTGTTTTTCCAACATTATTTTCCCCACATATCGATATTAAATTAGGTTCGCTTTCTATACATAGCTTTAGGTTTAATATAGAACGAAAACAACTAATTTCTAAATCTGCTATTTTTAACATACATAATCTCACTTTCTAAACACAAACAAATACTCATGTGCTATCAACAAAAAATTATATTTCACACTATTAGTTTTCCAATATCCCGTTGCTTTACAGTTATGTTGTTCTTTTATAATCAGCTCTTTCAGCTTAAACCCTGCGTCTTGAAATATTTTCATCACATCAAATGACATTGGAATCATACAGCCTTTTTGCCGAGTATCGCCCATTAGAATGGCACAGAACTTGTCCTTTTTTAGCACACGGTAGCTTTCTGATGCAACCTTTTTCATTTCTTCAAAAAAATCCTTGACTTTTAACTGAGATAAATCATTTTTTAAGCCATCGCTATATTTAATAATATCAGCATAAGGTGGATGTGTACATATTAAATCTATGCTTTCATCAGGAACAAAATCAAGGTTTCTTGCATCTCCTTTTTTTATATATACCTTACCTTTTGCAGGCTCATAATCAAAATCTGTTTTTTCTCTGCATCTGTCGAGAGCTGCATCATTTACATCAACACCGATTATATCTCTATTTAAAAGTTTTGCTTCAACAAGAGTAGTACCGCCGCCTGCAAATTGATCCAACACCAGATCTCCTTCTTGGGAATACCTGAGTATGATATTCCTTGGAATGTACGGCGACCAATTCCCGCGCCATTTTGCATCGTGTGTTGCCCAATCACCGCGTTTAGGGAACGACCAATGTGTAGTCATTTCAAGTTCAAAGTCTTCCGGTTCCCATTTTTTAATTTTTTTATTTTCCATATTACTGTCTCCGGTTAATGTTAATATCAAACAAGATGTTCAAATTTAAATTTATCTAAAGAGAAAATTTTTATTTTATCTTCATAACATGTGTCAACTTTTTCTTTTCTAATTTTGTTAAATGAATTTGCAATAACAAATGTTTGTACGTTACTAAACTCTTCGTCTGTAGTAATTCTATCAATCCATTTCAAATACCTTACAGCTTGTTCATAAGCATGAAAATTAGCACAGCCTCTTTTCAATTCTATTACTACATTAGGAATTGTCCCATCTTTAATAGGATTTTCCATGCTATATAAGCAAATATCAGCCCTATCCATATCCATTGGCTTAAATGGGGAAATTGGTACTTGCCTACATAAAATATAATCATCTGACAAAAAATCATAAAACGGCTTTAAGGAAGCAAGAATTGTAAATTCTAATTGTGCCTCATTTATAAAGTTGTCCTTAATGTCGATTAATTTTTCATCAAATAATGTTTCGTCTGTACCTTTTTCAATATTTTCACATGTTGAATAATCAATGCAAAAAGAAGAATTTTTGATTAATTTAAGGAGAGTTGACACTTCACCTGGAGTTAATGTACAAAAGCCCATACCTTGCATACTATTAGACGGTAATGGATAAGGATATTTTCCTAACTCAAAATACAAATCATCCGATATGATATATTTACCAGTATCTTTATTTTGAATAAACTGCAGTATAAAAGGTTGAGCCTTATCACTGCCATTCACCCTAAAAACACCCTTTTTATCTGACGGTATATATCTAGATGATTCATCCCAAAAAAGAGGAGCTTTTGCTTTCTTACCAAGTGGGCTATTTTCACCATTCAGATAAAAAGAGCCTGCATCCTTATTACCATATATTTTTCCTCCATAGACTATTTTTCGTTTTAAAAAGAAGAATACATCGGTGCCCTCTCTGCTACAAGCATAATCAGCTAAAACTGCATAATGTTTACTTCGACTTGAAGGGGTTTCTGTAAATACAGGCTTCATTAGGAATCCATAAACGCCTTTATTTAAATATAATTTCAATGTTTGTTCATCATATAGTGCGATAAACAATCCTCCCTGCATTTTTAATATCCCCCTTATTTAAAAACCTCTTTAATTATTCCATTTTCCAAATCGTTAATATTATATATGTGTGGCATGATGTCAAATGTTTCTTCAAGATTATGTCTTGCGCTTGTCCATCCGGCCCCATCCGTAAACCATACAAAAGTCACACCATCAATAGTATCGACTTCCTGAGATATCTGTTTATAACTTCTTGCAGTTTCATTGAGCTTGGAACCACCGCTTGTATAACAATTTGTTTCTATAACATAAATTTGATTATCCGTCTTTATAACATAATCAAATCTTTTTTCTGTTTTTCCAGTATTGGAAATTGCGGATAAATCAATGTCCCATTTTTCTGTTATCTGATGAATATACATCTCTTTAAAATAATTTTCATCTTTTATAAATCCAGCTTTTTTTATGTAATCTTCAACCACATTTTCCATTAGATGTCCGCCACGATTTTTGCGGCCATTTGAATCCAACCCCGTTTCCACACCAGTTGCATAATCATATAAATTATTTATTATGTGTTTTTCAAGTAATTCAAACAGCCCTGTTTTTCTCATAAATACGCAATATTGCTCTATCGTTTGATTTGCCTCTTTAAAGGAATAAGTAAATTCACCATCCCCGTCAATGGCATAAATCTCATTCGTTCTTACTGCAAGCAATAAAGGAATGCACTTTAATGTTTCCGGATATTTTCCGACTAACTGTATAAATTCCTCTTCTATGTTTTTTGAACCAATAAGTGAATTTAATATATTTAATTCAACTTTGATTTTTTCTACATTTTTATAGATTTTCGGAAAATCAACATAATATCCATAATCAGCAATACTTGCTCTAAAAGTTGACAACCATGCATTAAAATCTCTCATGATATGTACCTCTTCAATTTATTTTAATTTTTATATTCCCATCAGAATATGTCCAAACAGCATTCGTAGGTTTAAAAGAACCATCATCAGCAATTAAACCAAATCTTTTATACGCTTCTGTAACTCTCGCAAAATATCTTCTTCCTTTATCAATTTTTAATTTATTTGTATAGCTGTTATTAAAACATACATCATACTCATAAATATCGCCGTCTAGTTGTTCCAAAATAGCTCTTGGTATAGGAAGTATGCGCGCACGTATATCATTGTTTGAAATTTGCTTTTCTATTTGTATTTGATTGGGTGATTGCTCATTTTCAATACCAACTCTATTTTTATTTAAAAATTCATCCATAGCAGATTTGCTGAATTGAGGATTAAATACAAAACCAATTTCATTTTCAATACAGCTAATAATTAAATCTTTCCCATCAACTACAAGTATAGGCCTTTGAGGATCTAGTTCATTTGCTTCTATTTTAGCTTTATCAGAAACCTTGGCAGTCGTAATAAATATTCCTTTACCATTTGAAAATGAACCTCTCAAGGCTCTTATTTTCTCCGGAGATATGTTTGCTGTTGGTTTGTACCGTTTAGCTTGTATATAATATTTATCCGAATCGGCTTGATTAAATTCGCCAATACCTTTACGTATCGCCGTTAAATCTATTCCTCCATCATCTGAACGCTTTGTGACATAAACTTCATCCAATCCTATTTTTTCAAGATAGGATTTTAAGAAATCTTCGAATACATATCCATTTTCAAAATAGTTATAAAAATTATTAATTATCTCTTTGAACTGTTCAGAAGATATTTCTGTATTTTTTCGCATATCATTCTCCTTAAAAATTCGATATTAGAAGCTCTTTTATCCTACCTCTTGCATCGCTGTTACAATTTATCATACGAGTAGCTTCAACTCTTTTTATTTTATGAATAGCATAAATTTTGTCAAAGAACTCGTCTTCCTTGTTTGTATTTTTAGGATCTGAGTTGCTGACAACAACCATTGCACCTTTGTTACTTATTCTTTCAACAAAATTCGCAAGTTCTATTTGTTTTTCATCATCAAATAAATTCTCGGTATATGCCGTGAAATTTGATGTTTCTGTAAGCGGTCTGTATGGAGGATCAAAGTATACAAAAGTGTTCTCATCTATGAAGTCATCAGATTTTTTATAATCTTCGCAAACAATTTTAACATTTTGCAATTTTTCCGACACTGCTCTAAGTTTTTTTTCATCACAAATAAGAGGATTTTTGTATGCGCCCATAGGCACATTAAAAAGTCCTTTTCTGTTCACTCTGTAAAGACCATTAAAACAAGTCTTGTTAAGAAATATCATAAGTGCTGCTTTTTCAATATTATCCGCTTCATTGCCATTCACTTTAATATCATTAAATCTTTCTCTCTTTGCAATATAATATTTCTTCCTGTTATCAGTATCAAGAGGAACATAGTCTTCTTGATAGCTTATAAGCAGATGAATAAGCTTATCTATATAATCTCTTACAATAATATAAGTGTTGATAAGTTCTGCGTTAATATCGCTGATGTATATTTCATCTAAATCAAACTTACTGAGGATATCAAAAAGCACTGCACCACCGCCAACAAAAGGTTCAGCATATTTGTTGATTTTAACATTTTCAAAAGGATAATATTTTTCAATTTCCTTTATGAGCTGTCCTTTTCCACCGGCCCATTTCAAAAAAGGTTTTACGGAATTTTCGTCATTCTTATTATACCGTGTGCTTCTTGCATCAATAGGCTTTTTTGCATTCATGGGAATTAACCACATATTACCTATCATTTCAGCATTTGCAATTCTATTTTCAGAACAAAGAACCGCCACCCGCCTTTGTGATATACCCCATTTAGCAGCCGCTTCTCTTGCAGACATCAGTTCCATAATTTTACACTCCTTGTCTATTATAAATAATATTATATTCTAAATCTGGAATAAAAGCAATACTATTTTAAAATTTTCTGCTTTTCTCATGAAGATTTTATCTTTATTGATATAAAATGACGAAAACAGACTTTTCCCTTTTGTTAAAATCAGAAAAGCCTGTTTTCAAAGTTCATTATTTTTACCGTGTAGTATATACGATCTCGTCTAAAACAATTTCTTCTGCTCGTGCTTTAATATTATTCATTATCCTTACCCACTCCATTTGGTTTTCTTTCTTCAGTTCTTCTGTTACGCCTTCGTTTTCTGCAAAGTAATCTATCAGTTCATTCAGCATCCTATAAGCTTCACGATTAAGTTCGTAGAGATATTCATCCAGTTTTCCTTGCAGAATCAAAGATGAATAGAATCCTTTGCGGTGATTTTTTATAAATTCTTTATGAAGCCTGCCGTACGCTCCGAGCTGGCGGTGCTTCTTTGGTACTTCCACATTTGGATAGTAATAATCTCCGCGTCTTACATACTCAATTCCGTTTTCAATAATTTTTTCTTTCATGGTTAAATCCTCCTTTTCATTTTGCCCCTAACTACCTGAACAGGAATGTGGCACATTCCTGTATAGGCAATTAAGGGAAAGTTTCATTTTACAAATTCCGAACGATTATGCGATTTTGATTTTCCTGCAATCTTTAAAATCTCTTTAATCCTATCCACACCGAGAAATGATTTTATCTTATCGTAATCTCTTAGCTGTGTTTTTAATTTGCTGTTTTCCAAATTCAAGTGCCACAGCCTTGATTTATAATTGTCATTTTCTTTAGTTAGGTTCGCAATAACTTCCGCCGATTTTGATTCAGCCCTTTCTGCCCGATAACATCTTCGTGCAAAGTTTTTCACAATCTCCAAAAGCTTTTTTATGAGTGGCTCGACATATTTGGTTTTGTATGTTTTTGCAGACATTAAAGGTGACGGATCTTTTAATACAAAATCCTCATCGCCTTTTATCTTTCGGACAGTTACCAGTGCGTATTCTTCAGCGTTTTTGTAAGTTTTCATTTGATCCTTAAGCTCATCCTTTTTATTTTCCAACTTCTCGACTTCTTCGGCGAGTTTTTCTTTTTTAAATTCACTCACAGTTTTATGCTTTTCGTGTGTGTTTTTTTGATCCCATTCAATACCATGCTCAAGCATAATTTGTGATAAAACTTCTTTTTCAGAAGCAACCCACTGATTCCATTCCGTATCGGAACGGCTGCCGCCGATGAAGCCTTGCGCTTCCAACGCTTTCTTTAAAGACACTCTCGTTTCAAGTCCGCGTTTGCTGTTTGTCGTGAACGGAATAAAATCAATATGCAGATGCGGCGTTGCTTCATCCATGTGAAGATGAGCAGAGAATACCCGAAGATTCGGATTTCGTTTTTCAAAATCGTGCATATACCTATCAAGTATCTTTTTTTGCCAGTTCACCGTTTTCGGTTTCAGCGCCCATGGTATCTTTATCACCTATCTGAAGTATGATCTCATGGAACGGTTTTTCCTGTTTGCCTGTTCTGATTTTTTCATAGTAATCGGCAATCACTCTGTCGCTTCGGGTTTGTTTTTCGTTGTACTTTTGAAGAGCTTCATCAAACAGTTCATGATATACGTCTTGAATTTTTTCATTGCAGTATGTGATGTTATTTTTCGTTCTTTCACCATCAACATTTTCTGCAATAAAATCTCTATTGTTATGGGTAATAGAGCCTTTTCCGACCATTGCACTGATCGTTCTTTTCATAAAATTTCACCTCTTTTCGGCTTGTTTCGGTTCTGTTACTCTTGTCAAGAGTAACGCAAAAGCACTTTTGTCAGCAAGCCAACAAAAATGCCGGCAGTCTGCGACTGTTTGCGCTCTTGCAGAGGGCTTATCGGCTTGCGCCGATATGTATTCCGCTTATCGCGTCATAGATGGCAAACCAATAAAATTCCTGCCCGGAAATTTCATGTTTTGCCTATCGGTAAATCGTCATTTCATTCCTTATTACCGAAACAGGAATGTGCCACATTCCTGTAAATATCTCTTATGGAAAATCACCACCGGAAGCTTTTCGGCACTCCTTTTTCATCGAGATATTTCTTGCGTGCTTCCTCACGCTCCTGCTCCGTTTCTGCGGTTTTGTATTTTGTGTAATAACTCCGCATGGTAATTCTATCTAACTTCATCTGAAGTTCTTTTTTGATTTCACGCTCCAGATCGAATATTTCCTCATTGTCAAATCCGATTTCTTCGCTGTAAAAATATTTAATCATTTTCACAAACAAAGCTTCGCTTATTTGCAGCTGTTTCATCTTATCACGTCCTATCTTTTAAGGTGGCAAGATGCCATTTTCTATACAATAGGGCATCTTACCATCTTGCAATTAATTTAAACTCAAATACCATTGGTTGTTTTTGCGCATTGACTTTATTTTTAGTTCATCTTTTGCGTTTCTTACTGTCTTTTCCGAAAAGCCTTTTTCTTTTGCAAGCTTCATTATTTCAGTTTGAGGTTTCGCACCATTTAAAACAAACTCCTCAAGAAAATCAATTGCAGCTTGCTTTTTTGTTCCTTTAGCAGTTCCTGATAACAAGTCATCAGCCGTAACATCATATTCACCTATCCATTCAAATCCATTCTCTTTACTTAATCTGAAAGCAATAGATTTCGCTTCTGGAGCAAGTGAACTTTTTGTTTGACATACAACTCTGATTTCCGGTTCATCTTTAATTCTTCCTACAATCAAAACGCTTCTTGCCGCCGCCTGAAAATCAATCGATCCCAGTCCTCTGTATGTTGATTTTCCCATGCTACATTTGTTCATGTGTCCTATTAAGATGATTGCACATTTATACTTATCGGCAAGTTCTGCTATGTGCTTCATAACCGGCCTGATTTTATTTGCTCTGTGCATATCGACATCAGCCCCTAAAAATCCTTGAATCGGATCTAAAACTACAAGCTTAGCTTTTGTTTCAACAATAGCCTGTTCAAGCCTTACATCGCGCATTGTAAGCGGTGTATCTTTATCATCAATTACAAGCACTTTTGAACAGTCTGCGTCTGCGGATAACAGGCGAGGCTTTATGGTATCGCCCAGTCCGTCTTCTGCTGTCTGATAAATAACGTTTATAGGCTGTTTCGCTTTTTCATTTATAATAGCCTCACCTTTCGTCAGTCTTGCTATAATTTGCAGTACAAGTGTTGTTTTCCCCTCACCGGGATCGCCTTGAATTATTGTAATCTTTCCATAAGGTATGAAAGGATAAATCAGCCATTCAATATCTTCAACTTCAATGTCTTGCATATTAATTAATTTTAACTTACTCAAATTTTTCACCTCAGTTCCTCTTGAAATTTTAACAGGAATGTGGTAAAATGCCATTGTTGGAGTGGTACTTACCACATTCCTTGCCTTAATGTATTTGCAGATACGTTAGGGCTTTTTCTTTGTTATAAAATCATCTTGTGATAGTTTCTGATTATCCTTTGTAATGATAATCAACTGATTAAGTAAAGCCTTACATTCATTTGCTATATCAACCATTTCATCAATATCAGATACCGTTTCAAGCACTTCTCTGAGCTTTTTAAATTCAAGGCTTAACCTATCGCTTTGATATTTTCCGACCGAAATACAAATGTTCTGATGCAGCAGGGATTGTATAAAATATTCACCCTTAGGCATACCGCAAACTTTAATTCTTGCCTGTATTTCTTCATACTCTGACGGTGTTACGCGGAAATTGATTATCCTGTTACGAACCCTGTTTTTATTCTTCGTCGCCATTGTGCAACCCCTCCTTATACACCTTATCAAGTTTGTCTGAAAGTTTTCTTTGCTTATCCGGATAAACATGAGCATAAACATTTAAGGTTGTTTCAATATTTTTATGTCCTAACCTTTCTTTCACCTCAAGCGGAGCTATGCCCATTTCAAAAAGCAAAGCGCAATGCGAATGCCTTAAATCGTGTATTCGAATATGCTCAATTCCACTGTTTTTCAACGCTCGCTCTTTTTCATGTTCCATATAATATTTTGTAACCTGGAACAATCTGTCATGTTTAGTCAGACCGTATACAGAATTCATATAGTCTTTAATATCAGCAATTAAAAAATCGGGAACTGATATTGTTCTTGTGCTGGCATATGTTTTTGTAGGACCGTTTTTCTTTTCTTTGGTGTTATAAGTCTTATTGATTCTTATTGTCTTGTCTTCAAAATCAATATCTGCCGGTGTCAGAGCAAGCATTTCGCCTAATCGCATACCTGTCCAAAACAAAGTCATAAAGGTAACATATGATTTTTGTTTATCCATAATACCGTCAAGAAATTTTGAAAATTCATCAACCGTTAAAAACCTCATTTCAGAAGCCTGCTTTTTACCCATGCTGCTAACCTTCTTACACGGATTGTTCTGCAAATCATAATAAGTTACCGCATAATTGAAAATAGCTTTAAGTTGATTGTTAATCGTATGAAGATACGTTTCAGCATAAGGCGTTCCGTCCTTTTTCCTAAGAGCAATTACTTCATTTTGCCAACTGCGAATATCAGCCGCTGTTATGCTGTTCATGCTTTTCTTTGCAAAATACGGCAAAATTTTTGTGTCAATAATATTGTCCTTTGTTTCCGTAGTTGAGCTTCGATTTCTGTTATTGATATCATTTCTGTAAATTTTAACGAACTCCTCAAAATTCATATTAAAATCTGCTTGCTGTGACATCAAGAAATTTCTAACCCATTCTTCTGCGTCTCTTTTTGTGTTAAAGCCTCGCTTAGTTGTTTTTTTTCGCTCACCCTGCCAATTTGTATATCGGAACTGAATGAGCCACTTCCCTGTTTTTGCATCTTTTTGTGCTTTCATAATTTCATACCTCCTTATGCGCTGTATCCAAACCAGCGCTTTTTAAAATAATCCTTTGGAACTTTACCTGCGATTACAATATATCCATCTTTTTTCAGCTCATCATTCAGGCTTCTTATAATCTTATAAGCGTGTCCGATGGATATACCAAGCATTTCTGCCATTTCAGGCGCTGTAATGTAGATTCTGTTTTCATTCATCGTAGTCTCACCTCGTTAGATTCATTGTAGCCTATTCGCTACATTTACCATTATAGCGTGTTCGCTACGTTTTGTCAAGAGGTTTTTTAAATTTTTTTATTTTATTTATATTTACATTTTTTCAAAAGGTATGGACTTTTGATTATATTTATGTTATAATTGTAGCGAGAAAACTATAAAAAGGATTGATAATATATGACAATAGGTGAAAAAATCAAATATTTTAGATCTCGTATAGGCATTACCCAGGCAAAACTTGCAGAACTTTCCGGTATACACCCTGTATCTATACGAAAGTATGAAACAAACAAAATGACACCTCAAACAGAGCAGATCGATAAAATTGCTGAAGCCCTCGGTGTCAGTTCTTTTGCGATAACCGGATTTGAAAATAATATAAGACTTGAAACTATTGGCGATTTTATGGGATTGATGATTATGCTTATCAAGGCTAATATTGTATTAATTGATGGTGAAAGAGAAGAAGATGATGAATATAAACCGGAAACTGTTTCTTTTAAGATAAATCCTCTTATAACAAAATTTTTTAAAGCAAATGCCGGAGATACAGAATATAACGCAGATGACGTTTTATGTAGATTAAAACAAGAAAACCTTTTGAAAGATATACTTCGTTGGGAAAAGATAAATTACGGATATGAAAAATGTGCCGCTAAATATAGCGACACACCTGATAAAGAAACATTAAATGTCTTAGATAGCTTAAAAGAGACAAAAGAAGCGATTGAATTAGAACTGCAGCGTTCAAACGTTATGCTCGGTTCAAAAAACGGTATCACCGTTAAAATTTCATCAGATATTTAGTCTACAAGGAGGGTTATTATGAAGATTAATGATAAAAATGCACTTGATGTTTTAAAAAAGGAGTTTTCCGACTTAGGTCCTGAAATTATTGACAACTTCAGACGCAAATATCAACAACATGTTGATGAAGCAGTTGAAGATGAATTTTTTTGTGGAATCCACAGAGCAATTTGTGCAATGATGGAAGCAAATGTAGATGACAAAAAAATTATTGACTTGTTAATTAAGTATTGGGACTTAAAACCAAGTGATGCAAAAGAATACTTCGAATCTAGCAAAAACATGGAGAGTAATTAACTTTTGTACTCAAAACGCACTCAAAAGACAAAAAGAAACCCCGAAAACCCTGTATTTACAAGGATTTCGGGGATTTTTCGTTTTATTCCCACTCAATAGTTGCGGGTGGTTTTGAAGTTATATCATAGACAAGTCTATTAACGTGTTTTACTTCGTTTACGATACGATTTGATGCTTTTTCTAGGACATCGAAAGGTATTCTTGCCCAATCAGCTGTCATAAAGTCGGTTGTGGTTACGGCTCTTAAAGCAAGGGTATAATCATATGTTCTGCCGTCACCCATAACGCCGACGCTACGCATATCTGTAATAACGGCAAAATACTGGTTTATATCTCTTTCAAGACCTGCATTTGCGATTTCTTCTCTGAATATAGCGTCTGCGTCACGCAAAATTTCAAGTTTATCTTCTGTAATTTCGCCTATAACTCTTACGGCCAGTCCCGGTCCCGGGAACGGTTGACGCCATACGAATTTTTCAGGCAAACCAAGTTCGATACCAAGCTGACGCACTTCATCCTTAAACAAATCACGAAGCGGTTCAACAATTTCTTTAAAATCAACGTGTTCCGGAAGTCCGCCTACATTATGATGGCTCTTAATAACAGCCGCATCACCTGCACCGCTTTCGATAACGTCCGGATAAATTGTACCTTGAACAAGATAATCAACCTTACCGATTTTCTTAGCTTCCGCCTCGAACACACGAATAAATTCCTCACCTATAATCTTACGTTTCTTTTCGGGTTCTTTTACGCCCTCAAGCTTACCTAAAAATCTATCCTGTGCATTTGCTCTGATAAGGTTAATATCAAACTGATTTCTGAAAAGATTTTCAACTTCATCGCCCTCATTTTTACGAAGAAGTCCGTTATCAACGAACACACAAGTAAGCTGCTTGCCTACCGCTTTATGAAGCATAACTGCCGCAACAGATGAATCCACACCGCCTGAAAGAGCACACAAAACTTTACCGTCACCAATCTTTTCACGCAAAGCCTGAATTGATTTTTCGGCAAAATCGGACATAAGCCAATCGCCCTTACAGCCACAAACGTTAAACAAGAAATTCTTCAACATCTGCTGACCTTGTACAGAATGATTTACTTCCGGGTGATACTGTACCGCATACAATTTCTTTTCTTCATTTTCATAAGCCGCACACGGACAATCGTTAGAATAAGCAGTAATCTTGAAACCTTCCGGAATTTTATCGATATAATCCGTATGGCTCATCCAAACTACTGTATTTTTATCAACATTTTCAAACAACTTACTTTCAGAAGTTGTAATTTCCGTCTTACCATACTCACTTACAGGAGCAGTATCAACGTGACCGCCAAGAGTATATGCCATAAGCTGACTGCCGTAACAAATACCCAAAATAGGAATACCAAGTTCAAAAATTGCCTTATCGTAGTGTGGTGATTTTTCGTCATACACACTGTTCGGACCGCCAGTAAAAATGATACCTACCGGATTTTTTTCTTTAATCTTCTCGATAGAATTTTTGTATGACATAACCTCGCAATATACGTTACACTCACGTACTCTGCGGGCTATAAGCTGATTATACTGACCGCCGAAGTCAAGCACAATTACTGTTTCATTCTGCATTTTCTTTCCTCCGTTTATTATATTATTTTAATTATATCATTAATCGACACTGTTTTCAATAGCTTTTACAAGTTTTAATGTTCTTTGCACGACCATTCTGTCACAGCTAATTTTATGACAGCCGTGCGTTCAAGCACGTTTTCGTTAAATTCATAATCGGATTTACCTGTATAGTGGTGCATGATTTGATTAAGTCCTTTAATTTTAGTGTCCCTGTCTGCCACTATTTTTACCTGTCCCCTACCCATAATGCTTTGATACAAATACGAATGCCCGCAAGCAGTATCACTTGTTACAAGCTCATGTTTCGTATCTGTTTCAAAACTTATTTCGGGTTGATTATTGATTAGATCAATCTTCTTCCCCTCTGTCGCTCCGTGAAAATACAATGTAAGTTTGCCGTTATTATCTTCATATCCGAAGTTCATCGGAACAATATACGCACCTTTATCGTCCACCAACCCTATACGACAGCAGTCACACGATTTCAATATTTCAATCATTTTATTGTAATCCGTAACTTCACGTTCTTTTCTTCGCATAATCACAACCTCAGTTCTTGCTCTCCAAAATTATTGTAACAGGTCCGTCGTTGTAAGCGACACTTTCATATCCGCACCGAATTCGCCTGTTTCGGTATGTATACCTTGTCCCCTGATATATGCAACAAATTTTTCATACATTTCATTTGCGCTGACAGGCTCCATTGCATTGCCAAAATACGGACGTCTGCCGTGTGAGCAATCGCCGTACAAAGTAAATTGCGATATAACAAGCATACTTCCGCCGACATCTTCAAGACTCAAATTCATTTTATCGTTTTCGTCACTGAAAATACGCAACTTTATAATCTTGTCTGCGATATACTTCATATCTTCTTCAGTATCACCGTTGCCGACACCGAGAAGAACAAGCAAGCCGTCATCTATTTTTCCGTTCACTCTGCCGTCAATTTTAACATCAGCATTCGTTACTCTCTGTACAACCGCTCTCATATGTCATACCCACTTTCTTCTATTATCATTTGCAAGCGTTCCCATTCTTCCATAAGGCTTTCGATTTTGTCCTGCAACTCTGTTATTTTATCGGTTATCTCGCCTGCTTTGACATAATCGGTTGCAATATCGGAATTTTCAAGCTCTTTAGAAAGTTCCTCAACCTCCGATTCCTTATTTGATATTTCGTCCTCAACCTTTGCAAAGCGATTAAGCGTTTTACGTTTTTCCGCCTCCAAACGCTTTTGCTCCTTATAATCAAGGTGACCTGCCGACTCTGTTTTCTGTTCTGTCTTAATCGTTTCGCGTGCCACAAAGCTGTCGTAATCACCGCTGTAACTTTCAACACCGTTCGGTGTCAAATACAAAATTCTGTCGGCAAGTTTATTTATAAAATATCTGTCGTGCGATACCATTATCATAGTACCGTCATAATCGGAAAGTGCATTTTCAAGAGCCTCTCTCGATTCAATGTCAAGATGGTTTGTAGGTTCGTCCATTATAAGCAGATTAACACTCTTAAGCATAAGTTTTACAAGTTCAACTCTCGCTCTCTCGCCACCGGACAACTTATGTATTTCCTTAAACACATCTTCGCCTTTAAACAAAAATACTGCAAGTGCATTTCTGATTTGAGTTTGAGTAAGGTTAGGATATTCGTCCCACACCTCGTCTATAACCGTTTTATCCATATTAAGATTTTCTTGAATTTGGTCATAGTATCCTATATGAATATTCGCACCGATTTTATATGAGCCTTCCGTCTGCTCATAATCGCCCATTAAAATTTTAAGCAACGTCGTTTTACCGCAGCCGTTCGGACCTAAAAGGAATACCTTTTCACCCTTTTTAATAAGCATATCAACATTTGAAAACAATCTGTTATTATCAAATGCCATGCCCAAACTTTCCGTCTGCACAACGTCTTGTCCGCCGCCTGCACAAGCCTTAAACGTAAACTCCATTTCTTCGGGCGACTGCATAGGTGCATTCAAATCTTTTTCAAGTCTTTCTATAACTTTCATTTTGCTCTCGGCGGTTTTAATATTTTTCTCTCTGCCCCAACGTCTTTGCTGTTCAACAACATTTTCAAGACGCTGAATTTCACGCATTGTGTTATCGTAATTTCTCTGCTCGGTCTTTTTGTCAATCTCCCTTTGTGCCATATATGCACTGTAATTGCCGTTATATGAACGGAAACGACCGTTTTCAAGTTCAAAAGTCTTGTTCGTAACTCTGTCAAGAAAATATCTGTCGTGCGATATTACAATAAATGCACCGCTATAATTTCTTAGGAAATCCTCTAGCCATTCAACCGACTCTATATCAAGATGGTTTGTCGGCTCGTCCAAAAGCAACAAATTTGCATCGGACAAAAGAATTTTACCGAGTGCAACACGCGTTTTTTGACCGCCGGACAATTTGTCTACACACAAGTCAAATTCATCTTCCGAAAAGCCCAGTCCCGTAAGTGTGCTTTTAACTTTTGATT
The DNA here is from genome assembly GCA_003460745.1 of Firmicutes bacterium AM55-24TS. Classification (GTDB taxonomy): domain Bacteria; phylum Bacillota; class Clostridia; order UBA1381; family UBA1381; genus Hominilimicola; species Hominilimicola fabiformis. Next base: position 52,757 of record QTVU01000006.1, on the reverse strand, counting down.
TATAATAAAATCCGTCACGTTCGGCAAATGCTTCCTGCAAAGAAGTTTGACGTTTTACAAGCTCGTCGATATTGCCGTTATTATTTTCTATATCGAAACGAATTTCATCAAGCTGATTTTCCATTTCGATTACATCGGCAAACACCGTAAGAGTTTCTTCCCATATACTCTTTTCACTGCCGTTTACGGAATACTGATCAAGGTAACCGACACGCAAGCCTTTATTCTTAAAAATTTCACCCTCATCATAATCCATATCACCTGTGATTATCTTAAAAAGGGTTGATTTTCCCGCACCGTTTACACCGATAAAACCGATTTTATCGTTACTGTCAACATTAAACGATACACTATCAAAAAGCGTTTCATCAAGAAACATTTTCTTTATATTACTTCCATTCAGCAGTATCATAAATTACTCCTTGTATTTTAGTATTTCAACATATTTTCAACCATTGTCATTATGTCATATCCGTAATTAATATCAGGACACCAACGTCCGCCAAGTTGCTCGACATACTTTACCGTACCTGCCCAAGCTATACTCTTTACAACATAATATCTGTCGTGCGGCTCTCCTACTGGTGCAAGTCCGACATACGCAGCCATATGATTATAATGTGCTCTTACACCGTCCTCAGGTGTTGCAAAAGTTTCGTGATCCTCTGTTTTGTCACCTGTCGGTTTTTTAATTTTTATGCCTGCCCAGTTATTCATTTCAGGCAATACAGCGCCGCCGTAATTTCCGTATGCTGTTTCTTTGCCGGCTTGTGCATACATCACTTCCGGTCTGATTCCGAAAACTTCTCCGTAATACCAATAAATCGGTGCTATATCAATAAATCTTTGGTGTGCCCCTTTTGCCTTTGCCCAAGCCTGTGCCTGTTCAACCGTCACCTGTGCGTTACCTGTGATTGAAGTTTTGTCTGCCGCAGGATTTACCACTCTGTAAAGGAACGTACAAGCCTCCGCTCTTGTAAGCAAATCTTTCGGACGTATATTACCGCTGTCACCAAGCATATACAAATTTGTTACCGCGGTTTCAAGCAAATTTTTATATGCGTCATCAACGCTTTGAGCGTCTTTAAAGCTGTAATTTGTGATTGTATAACTGTCAGCTGCCTTTTGACCGCTTGTTTTTACCAATGACGCCGCAAATTCTTCACGCGTTACATATTCACCGCCGTTAAATAACGAGCCTTTTTTCGGCATATAATCTTGAAATGCCTGTACATATTTATATGACCACTTATTTTTTTCCACATCATTAAATTGAACTGCTGAATTCGATTGTAAATTAAATGTATCTGTAAATATTTTCGCCATTTGTTCTCTTGTAAGATTTCCGCCGAGCATAAGGTCACCTGTTTCGTCACCCGAAATTATATTGTTTTCCAAGCAATATTCAACGCTTTCCTTTGCCCACGGATACTGTTTCTGCCAGCCTGCCGCCATAACAGGTGCAGATGCCGTCGCACAAATCGCCACTGCAGATATTAACGAGATTATTTTTTTCATAATAGAATGTTTCCTCCAAGTCGTATATTTTACCAATAATACATTATATATCAAAAACATACCGATTTCAACATCATAGTTAAAATTATTTTGATATATTACCAAAATATATATGTATCATATCTCAATTTACCGAATAAAATACATTTTTAAGGTTATTACTATACACAAAAGGAGTGATATTATGATAGAACAAGATACTGTAAAACTTTTAAGAGAATGTGACGCCGGTATAAAAATGGGCGTGTATTCAATAGAAGAAGTTCTCGGTGATGTAAACAACGGTAATTTCAAGCAAATGCTTGAAAAAGCAAAATCAGACCACCAACAACTTCAAGATGAAATTCAAATACTTCTTGACAAATACCACGACGACGGCAAAGATCCTAATCCTATGGCTAAAGGTATGTCGTGGTTTAAAACGAATATAAAAATTTCTGCCGATTCTTCGGATAATACGATTGCCGACCTTATCACCGACGGCTGTAATATTGGTGTTAAAACATTGCACAAATATCTTAACAAGTACAAAGCCGCCGATGAAAAGTCAAAAGATATTGCTAAAAAACTTATCAATATTGAAGAAGAACTTACCGTTGATATGCGTTCTTATTTATAATTTATTTAGATAAAAACGAAACAAATCTGAACTTTTTATCCATCATATTGCCGATAATGCCGACCGTTTTACCCATAGTAAACGCCGCAAGGACAGTTCCTATTCCCAATCCGTCAAGACGTCCGAGAAATATAAGCGTCATACCGGCTGTTACAGTCAAACACGTTACGTCAAAAATTATTTTAACTTTTGAATATGAAACGTTTATAATCTCTGACAATTCTCTCGGGAAAAGGTCTGTCGGTATTATCGGTAATTTACATCTGTTTGATAATGCTATGCCTATGCAAAGCAAGAAATAACTTACGACAAAGTATAACACGCACCAACCCAAATCTGTCGGTAAAACGTCTATCCACATTTTATGTACGTCAAGCAATTCACTGAATATAAAACCTACCACAAAACTGAACAAATATTGCGGAACAAACTTTTTTCTAAGTATCATTAAACACAAAACAAGCAATCCTTGAAAAATATATGTCCACGTTCAGAGCGATACTTTCGGAATAACCTCCGAAAACGCATACGGAACACTCGATATAGCCGAAATTCCCGCATCTGAATATAACATAAGCACAACGCCGAAACTGTTGATTATAACCGCCAACGCAAGTGCCAATTCTCCTCTGAATATATGTAAATTTTCTTTGTTCATTGTGTATCCCTCCATTGTTTTTGCCTTTGATTTACATATGGGTTTTATTGTATCACATATACTTTATTGTTACAACTAAATATATAAAATCATATTGCATTCCGACTATTGTATTCTCCTTAATAACAGTGCCATTTGCATTGTTTGCATATATCTTTAAAATTCTCTTTTGCTTTATACTTTTCGGGTAAATTATTTAAAAACAAAGGATTTAGAACACAATCTACAACATCAACGCACTCCATCGGGTCTATCTTTTCATCAATTAGCGGACACATCACTCTATCATCATATTCCATATCTGTTTAGTACCTCCAAATTTTCTGTTTTAATCAACCGAACAAATTTTTCATAAAGTAACCTTTACATTTTCAATTTTGACATTTCGTATTGCATTTTCCTTAAAGCCGTTTATTTTTGCTTTAATCTGTAAATTTTCAAAAGTAAAATCTGACAATATATATTGACTTTCGTCTGTCTTGACATCAAAAAATGTATTACACTCACATTCGCAATTTTTCATTACAACATTATCCGCATAAGAAAGCGGCACATCTTTCCTGTCTTTCAAATCGTAAAACTGCGTCCAAGGGTTTATGTTGATAAAGCTGTCAATTTTACCTTTTATATCTTCAACACTGATATATTCATAATGCTGAGGTGTATCTGGACGCATTTTAAGCCACAACAAATTTTTACCCTCTTTAATATTTATTCTTCTTAAAATTATATTTTTATTATGTACAGATTCCGAACCGCAAGTTAGGCAACCGTGACAGAAACCGTATGTACAATCTTCAATTAAAATACGTTCGTTAGAGCCGTTTTCGGGTAATTTATCCGCCCAAGGACCTTTTCCGCCTTTCAGCACCACCGAATCATCATTAACTTCAAGATAACAATTTTTAACCAAAACATCTGTACACACGTCTATATCAACAGCGTCTGTACTCGGTGCTTTAATCGGCTTTGCCGGTGAAAATATATTGCAGTTTATATACTTGACGTGATGACATTTATATATATGAGTAGTCCAATAGTGCGAATTTCGCAAGTGCAAATCGGCTATTGTGACATTACTGCTGTTTGATATGTAAACAAGTCTTGGACGTTGCTCGTCCTTGTTGGTACAGTTTGGATTCCATTTACGTCTTAGCCAAAACGCTCTCCACGCTTTCAAACCGTTTCCGTCTATTGTACCTTTTCCGCACATTTTAAAACCGTCAACATTATCTGCATTAATCAACGCAGCAAAATACGGACACGTTTCACCCTCCATACGAGTTTGCATTATCGGATAATCGTAAATATCATCACTGCCCTTTAACACTCCGCCGTCCTCAATATAAAGATTTACCCCTTGTTTGAAAAACAACGCACCCGTAAGATATGTTCCTTTCGGAACTACAATCACTCCGCCGCCGTTTTCATATGCTCTGTCAATCAAATTCTGTATTTCTTTCGTATGTATCTTGCCGTCATCAAGGATATTGTAATCGGTTAATACATATTGCTTACCCAAATCACTTAATTCGGGTATCTTTATATCGTAAAACCACTTATCTATAACAGTTCCGTCAGGGAAAATTTCTTGTTTATCCATATTAATTCTCCTATTTTTTTATTTAATTATATCACGTTACTTTGCATTTTGCCATATGTTTTGCTTGTTTTTCACCTGCATAATATGATACAGTAAAATAAATTTTTATAATATTGAAACTTTTTATATATTTTCTGTGTAATATGATACAGTAAAATAAATTTTTATAATATTGAAACTTTTTATATATTTTCTGTGTATATAATAGCGTACACATCAAAAAATAGTGCTATTTTTTACAACGAGAGGAGGCTTATATTTTGATTGATGAACAAAAACTTTTACATAATCTCAAAAAGCGAAATCGTAACAGCTTAGATGACATTATAAAAATATACACGCCGTATATAAGCGTGATTGTTTATAATACAGTCGGCTGTAAATTATCAAAAGAAGATATGGAAGAAATCGTTTCCGATACATTTTTTCTTTTATGGCAAAACTCTTTAAATATTGATGAAACCAAAGGCAATATGCGTTCATATTTAGCAACTATTGCCCGAAACACATCAAAGAATAAACTTCGCAAATATCATTCAAATGAAGTTCTGAATGAGCAAATTATATCAAGCGATTTAACACCTCAAGACAATATAATAAAAGCAGAAAACAGTCAATTTTTAACCGAACTGATTACATCACTCGGCGTGCCTGACAGTGAAATATTTTTCAGGTATTATTACTACAACGAAAAAATCAAAACAATTTCAAAAGCAATGAATATTTCCCTGTCGACAGTCAAAACAAAACTGTATCGCGGTAAACAAAAATTAAAAAACACTATTATAAAAAGGAGGGCTAATGATGAATAAACATTTAGCTAAATTACAAAAAGAATTAGATATTTCAGATACTCATAATATGCCGAGTACGGATATTATTCTGAAAAACGTAAACAACAAAATCAATGTTTCTCCTGAAGAAAGGAAGATTTATATGAAAAGAAAATATTTAAAAATGACATCAATCGCCGCCGTTATGTGCGCACTTGCGGTTACAACCGCATTTGCGGCTGATTCAATCAGCGGTAAAATAGGCGAAATTATATCATATTTCCAAAATGACAATGCTGTCGAAATGACAAGCCTTGAACAGCTTGCAAATTTTAACGACTCAATCGGAAAAAGCATATCAAAGGACGGTTACACACTTACTCTCGACAACGTAGCCGCTGATGATAACTTTGTTCATGTATTTTATACAGTTACTTCTGAAAATGAGCCTTTTTACAATAGCTCTGACAATAACGCACCTATTTGGAGCAACAGTTTAAATGTTTCGGCAGACATTCGATGTGTTATAAACGGCAAGCTATCAGACGTAAGCAACAACAATCACGAAAGCGGATATTTTGTTGACCAACATACATATAAATGTGCGAAAAAATACAATGTGTCAGGATATAATATTCCGAATAAATTCAATCTTGAATTGTTTGCATTTATATCAAAAGCAGATACTTCCGAAGAAAATTTTCCTGTCGCATTTACCAAATTGTTGAACGGTCAATATGACGGTATAACCGATGACGATAAAAACTCAGTGTGGTACATTTCAACCGATATTGACAAATCAAAAGTCAAGGTTAGTAGTATAACAAAAGACATAAATTTAAAATTGCCTAATTCTGACGCTACTGTTGAAAAAGCCGTATTTTCACCATTCGGCAATCAGCTTGTGATTTCAACCCCATCAACAGGTGATCCTGATAATGTCATCGCAAATATTGACAGTTTTGCTTTGTATGACGAAAACGATACTTGCCTTGATATTTTAAACTCTGATTTAAGTGTAAATGGTGACGGAAGTTCACGAAATTCACTTGAATTTCTTAAAGCAAACAAGGATACAAAACAGTTAAAATTCGTACCTGTTAAATACTCATACAATACAGAAGATTGCGATACAATATTTAACAGTATCGGAACATATCCTATTGAATACAAAATTAACGACTATGGCAAAGTGATTGTAACCGGTATCAGAATTACAGACGGTGAAATTGACATTGATTATTACAAAGACGGTTTTGTTCCATATGATCCTGCGTTTGTTCTTCAAAATGACAACGGCGAAAATGCAGAACCGGGCGATAAATTCAGCTCAACATTATACACCGATGTAAATTACGAAACTAACAGCTATACTGCAAGATATGTATTTGAAGCATATGACGATAACGGTAAACTATTACCGATACCCGAAAGTTCAAAAGCAGACGCTCTAAAACAGCAATTTACAAAACTCGGTGTTGTTAAAACAGATTACTACACTCTTGATTTTGACAGTGCCGTAACAGTTAATCTAAAATAGTTAAAAAGGTGTCAAGCCCAAGTGAACATAATTTTAAAAAACTGACAACAAAAAGAGCCTCCTATGGTAAAATGAAACCATAGGAGGCAATTTTATGTCAAGAAGCTATCGTCATATACAAGAATGTAACAAAGAAATTATTGAATTAAAGCATAACGGCTGTCCAGTTAGACAAATATGTGAACAATTTGGATTTAGCAAAAATACTACTCTATATTATTTTGAATGTTCATTACAGAATACACGGCAAGAAAATAAGAGGGAGAGAAGAAATCTTATTAGGGGTAACAAGTAGACCGTATATTCTGAAATCAACAATCAACTCCATCAATTATCACATATATCGGCAATAACACCGGCTAAAGCATCTCCCATCTGCTTATATCCTATTTCAGATGGATGCACCCAATTAGTTATATGTCGTTCAAAATGTTCTGAATATATATTACTTTTTATGTAATCACTCTGAAATCCATTCACTGTATCACATACAGCAAGCATAGGACATACAAAAATATTCTCGTTTCTGCGTCTGTCAAATAAGTCTGTAATTGCACTGCAAGCCATTTTTATACAATATTCATATTGTTTCGCACTGCTTTTACAACCAAGTTGTGTACCCCATGAATATTGATCGCCACCACATATAGGGAGATTTATGACAATTTTTATGTTATGATTATATTTATGTATCGCCTCTATCATATTATTAAGGTTGCATATAAATTTATTTAATTCATTGTCAAATTCAGAATAACTGCATATTTGAAATTCATTTGCACCGAATAAAATTGAAACAATATCAGGAGTCGGCATTGAATAACGCTCAATATATTTTGAAAAATCAAATTTGAACACCGGATTTTCACAAACAACATCATATATTCCTTTACTATAACGATACAGTTTATCATTATCGCAAATAACCATTCCGTCTTGTATTGGCGTTACAGATGTTCCTATATGACTGTAATCTGTATTTGTATTGAGCATATATTCATAAAATTTTTTATCCCCGTAATATTCTTTACCGTCAAATCCTTCAGGAAATAAGAACGGAGAAATTCCCCAACCGTCATCTGTATATTTTTCAAAATACGCACTGCAAGTCCAACCGCCTCTTCCTTCGTGATTTACATTATGACTGATATTTCTTAAACCTATTGTATTAATATTTTTTAGTTTATTCACCGTATGAGCGATGTAAGTTTCAGCCATAGTCATACTGTCACCGATGCAAAGTAAATTAACAGGCGAATATTCTTTTTTCTCAAATATTTGAATGCGGCAACTCTTTTCAGTGAGCAATTTGCCATAATATCCATAAATCTTCAACGTGAGCAAAAAAGTATCGGCTATGTCATTAAACTCTTCCAACCGCCAACAATCACCAAGATTTTTGCCAAATTCACACTCAATCTGAACATCATATTCTTCAGAGTATGGATAAATAATATTTTTATAATATATCGAATACTGTTCAAAGTCTGTATGTATACTTTGATTTTTGACATCTCTTAAAATAGAAATTTTTTCAGGCAATATTATAATAGGCTTATCATAATGCATAATCATTTCATCCTTTTCTTCAATATATGTGATACGCGGCATAATGCCGCATATCACATTATAAAAATTATTTATACATAGGTCCGTAGTTTTTGCAAGCCGCATAATCTGCTGCTTGAGAATCTTCTGTACCAAAAGACGACCATACGTGTGGACGATATACCTTTTCATCAGCTACATTGTGCATTGTTACAGGGATTCTCAACATTGAGCAAAGTGTTATCAAATCCGCACCAACGTGTCCGCCGATTGTCACACCGTGATTAGCACCCCAATTAGCCATTACACTGTATACATCAGTAAATGCACCCTTACCTGTAAGAATCGGAGCAAACCATGTTGTCGGCCATGTAGGGTCTGTACGTTTATCAAGTTTATCATGAATATCATCATCAAGATTGCAAGTATATCCTTCTGCTATCTGAATGACAGGTCCAATACCTTCAACGATATTCACTCTGAGCATTGTTACAGGCATTTCTGCTTTTGTTCTGAAGTGGCTTGAAAAACCGCCGCCTCTGAAATATTCATAATCTGCTCTGCACCAATCTGTTGCATCAATACAATTTTGAATATCTTCATCAGTCATATTCCACCATTCTTTTTGTGTACCGTTGCCGTTCTCGTCTTTTGCCGCACCTGTACAATCAAGTGCCGTTGCACCGGAATTAATGAGGTGAATAATGCCGTTAGCGGCTTTACCTGTAAGTTCTTTACCTGTTACACGTTTTACGGCGTCGGGTGACCAATATGTACGAACATCGTGGAATGCAGGTGCTTTACCTGTAACAAGCGTTGCCAAAAGCATTGAAATACCGTTTAATGTATCATTTTCGGTTGCAAACGGAGTAGGCATTTTTTTACCGTTCCAGTTGAATGACGATGCCATAATTGCCTCTGTAAAATCAGCGTTAGGCAACCAATCTGTCCAGTGTCTTTGACCTTGGAAACCGCCTACTATTGCATTCTTTCCAAGTGCTTCTTCATGCCAACCAAGTTCGGCAAGTTTTGGATTTCCGTAAAGAATATCATTTACGATTAACGTAAACTTAGTGATGAATTCCCAATCCTTATCTGCCGGAACAACTTTCGATTTTGTAATAATATCAGGCAAGTTTTTACCTGCATTTTTATCAAAGCCTTCTTTGCAGTTTTCTTTTATCCATTTATATGCTTTTTCATACTCATCTTTATCATATATACCAAGAGTAATTCTTCTCAATATTTCTGTCAAATCAACAAATTCAGCTCGTATACCAAGATACTTTTGCATAAATGACATATCACAATATGAACCTGCAATACCCATTGCGACACTGCCAAGGTTCACATAGGCTTTGTTCTTCATTTGACCGACCGCAACAGCACCTTTCGCCCAACGAATCATTTTTTCGGCAACATCTTCAGGAACTGTGTTATCATCAATGTCCTGCACATCGTGTCCGTACATCGAAAATGCAGGAAGTCCGCGTTGTGCAAATGCAGCCATTACTGCGGCAAGATAAACCGCACCCGGACGTTCTGTTCCGTTAAAGCCCCATACAGCTTTTACTGTATCTGAATTTAAGTCCATTGTTTCTGAACCATAGCACCAGCATGGTGTTACAGCCAATGTTGCACATACATTTTGTGTTGAAAAATAATCGTTGCACTTAGCCGCCTCAGCACCTGAACCTATTGTACAAGGTGAAATTACACACTCAACAGGTGTTCCGTCTTGATAATGCACATTACTTTCGATAAGTTTCTTTGCGGCATTTGCCATAGCCATTGTTTTTTCTTCAAGGCTTTCTCTTACGCCGCCCCATCGACCGTCTATTGTCGGTCTTATTCCTATTCTTGGTTTCATTTTTATTACTTCCTTTCTGTTTTTAATTAATTATAAGCATGAATATAATACATTTCTCAGCCTTGGCTGATAATATTCTTCTTGTGGGTTTAACATATGGTGTGCATAGAAAAGTGCAACTTTTTCTTCTGTATCGGCAATTATTGTTGCACCTGCCGCACCTCCCCAACCAATTTCACCGATTGAACTGTTTGAACCGCTTTCGGCTTTATCTATAAGCGTTCTTACACCTAATCCGTAACCGTAACCTCTAAGACGTCGCCAATTCATAGTTTTACGCTGTGCCTCATTTAATTGATTTGTTTTCATCAGTTTTACTGTGGCACTGCTAAGTATACGATTATTATTAAGTCCTGTTCCGCTATTTGCCAAAGCCGCCGCAAACTTAGCATAATCATCGACAGTCGTTATTATTCCTGCACCTCCACTGTCATAATTTTCACCGAATACAAGTTCATTGCCGTATGCTCTTTTGACAACTCCGCTTGTATGTTCTTTTTGCTGAAGTTCTACAATGTTCTTCGTATCTTGTATTTCGTATATATATTGCGGAGATATTATAACATCGTTCGGTGTATGGTAATATGAATTATTCATATCCAATGGCTCAAATATATATTTTTTCATATATTCCGAAAATCTCATTCCCGAAACTACTTCTGCCAATACCGCTAAAACATCGTGACAAAGGCTGTAATTCCATCTTGCACCCGGTTCAAATAAAAGCGGTTCTTCCGCAAGACATTTGATAACTGTTCTTGTATCCATTTTACCGTCGGTTAGCTTTCTTGCTTTTTCAAATGCAGGTGTGTTTGTAGCATATGACAAACCGGCCGTCATAGTAAACAAATCTCGAATTGTTATCGGATTTTCTGCCGCTTTTATTCTGTCACCGTCTTTTACATACATTTTTTTAAATTCAGGAAGATATTCATATAACGGATCAGACAACAAAAACTTTCCCTGTTCATACAGCTGAAGTGACGCCGTTACCGTTGCCACCTTTGAACACGAATAAATATATAACTGCTCCTCACCTGTCTTTTTTATTCTTTTCTCAAGGTCAGAATATCCCGAACTGTATTCAAATACTTTCTTCCCGTCTTTATAAATAACGACACTGTTACCCGGAATAATCCATTCTGTCAGACTATCCATAAAGTTTTTCATATATTCAAAATTCATAGCGTCCTCCTGTTTTGTGTGTCAAATAACTACGTTCACGTTTTTATCATCGTCTTTGATAAAGATTTTTTCATTCTTTGTTATTGTAATATTATATTTTTTTCCTCTGAAAACTCTTGTGACTTTCGCCGGAAGAAGTTCTTTCGGCAAACATGGGTCAATTTCAAGTCCGTCCCACTTTGCCTTTATTCCAAGCATATATTGTGTAACCGCAATATACATCCATGCCGCAGTTCCCGTAAGCCATGATACATTTGCCAAACCGAATTTATCACTTTCCGGTCCGAAAATATTAGACGCATAAACGTAAGGCTCTGCCTTATATCGCCATTCTCCGGCTTTTTTCTGTGCTACCATAGGCAATAATTGATGATAATATTTATAAGCTCTTTCAGGTCTTTTTAACATACATTCCGCTATGATTGCCCATGTATTTGCGTGACAGAATACACTTCCGTTTTCGCCGCAACCTTTATTGTAATAAGTTAATGGGTCTTCTTTTGACGGATAGTCCTTCATTGACGGATGAATTTTTTTAATACCTAAATCCGTATCAAGATATTCATTTACACTGTCCATTGCAGTTTGTCCATTTTCACCCATACCGCTTATAACAGACCAGCTTTGTGAATTAAGCCATATTTTTGCCTGTGGCTCTTTTTCACTTCCGATATACCTTCCGTCATCTGTGATACAACGAATATACCATTTTCCGTCCCATGCTTTCGCATTTACAAGTTTCTTTTGTGATTCATATATATCAAGATACTTCTGCTTATCTTCACCTTTAAGTTCAGCTAATTCCGCAATCATTCTAAGAACAGTACCGAACTGCATACCTGTCCATATACTTTCGCCTTTTCCCTCACGGCATACTTTATAAAGCATATCGTTCCAATCAGATGCAAGCATAAGCGGGAAACCGTTTTCACCGAGATTATTCATACAAAATTCAATAGATTTTTTAATATGTTCCCATACGGTAGCACTGCCGCCGTCATAAAAATCTATTACTTCATCAAGATAATCTAGTGTTCCCTCTTCCATAATGATATGATAGCACGTCATTACAAGCCATAAATGATTATCGCTGTGTATTCTTTTAACAGGTTCCCATCCCTCTATCGGGAAACAATAATGATTGCAATGTCCGTCCCTATATTGTTGTGTAAACAGTAAATTAAGTTTATTCTTTGCTCTGCGTAAGTTAAACGGAATCATTGCCAAAATATCTTGTGCAGTATCTCTTACTCCGACGCCTCTAAATGTGCCTGTTGCGTAATAGCTTATATTTCTTGAAAATTGAAAATTTCGTTCGGCTTGATAAGGATTCCATACATTAATCATAAGTTGAGTATCTTTATCCGGTAGTTCACACTGGAATTTACTCAAATAGTTATCCCACGATTCACACAACTTTTTATAAGAATTATCAACGAAATTCTTTTCTCTGCAATGATGTACACTTGCTTTTACTGCATCCTCCGTCATAGCTGTTCCGAGAAAAATATTTACTTCTTTTTCTTCTCCTGCTTTCAAATCTAAATCTATTTGCAATGCAAAACACGGATCACCGCCGTAAAGAGTAGAATTTGTGCATTTTCCTTTTTCAACATTCTGCGGATTTTCTTCACTTCTGTACGAGCCTACAAATTCATCTCTGTCACAATCAAATGCAGTTGTCGGTACATCTGTTGCAAAATATACCAAAGGTGTTTGGTCAGGTTTCGGTTGGTCCTCAACACCGTATTTATAAACTAAAATATCATCCATATTGTAAGCAGTTAATTGATGTTTGTTATAGCACTGCCATTGTAATTCACGCATAAATTCCATCATACCCAGTTCAACATACGGAAAAACAGTAATTTTGCGGTCAGAATTTGATTTTATCTTTAAATTCCATATAAGTGCATTTTCATATTCACCGACAAAATATGTACTTGTTATTTCAAGTCCATTCTTTTCAGCCTCAAATCTTGTATATCCCATACCGTGTGTGGAACTCCACTTATCAGGCTTTGACTTGCACGGTTCGTTTGTCGGACACCAAATATCGTCATTATCCTTGATATATGTATAAAATCCGCTTCTGTCGGTTGGTAAATGGAAAAAACGGTAATGATTAATTCTCCATATTTGAGGAGATTTATAAAAAGCAACACCTCCGCCGGCTTGTGAAATCATTGTATGAAACGTACCGTTTGAAAGGTAATTCATCCATGGTGTAGGTGTATTATATTTGTCAAATGTTATTTCCCTGTCATTAAATTTATACATTTTTGTCTACCTTTCTATACATTTTTGCAGTCTCATTTGCACAATGTTGTGCAATAGTCATTTCACTGCAACTGACACTTTCATCAAATTCATTAAAAGTATTTCCAATACAACTTTTGCCTGTCAACATCTCGTACCATATATATCCCAAAGCCAGTCTTCCTACGCCAAAAGAAGAATGAAATGTATCACGATGGATTTTCTCTATACCCGATTTTATAAGGTTCTGAAAAGTTTCACCGCTTGGGATAATTTCTACATTTCCGATGTCCTTTGCGGCTTGTTCATATGCTGATTTTAAATCAGCAAACATTTCAATTTGATCTTTGTATTTCATTTCTTCATTAAGTCTTTTGCTGTTTTGCTCATATGCCCAAGTTTGATGTATCATAATTTTTGCTTTCGGTGCGTGAATATGTACATAATCGGCAAGTGCATTCAGATACGGCTGATATGTGTTATAATCAACGCTAAGCGAACTGGCTTGTTGCAATGTTACAACGTCCCAAATATCGCTTTGAAGAGCTTGTTTTATTGACACTTTTATGCCTGTTCTCACACCGTTAAATTCAAAATCATAATCCGCCGCGTCATTATGTATATTTGCATAATGTCTTGAAAGCGGACAACCGCCTATGAACAAATTAACCGTTTTCATATCCACACCGTCCGCTTTTGCTATTCCGTGTAAATAACGCATTGCGTCGTTTGAAAAACTGTTTCCTATAGCTAACACTTTCATTTTGTTTCCCCTCATTCAAACACAACCATCTGATGACACTCTATCTTATCTAATTTTACTGATATATAGCCATTTTCATAAGTAAAATCTATATCTTCCTTTTGAGGTGCAAGATATACTTTGTTTATTTTCTTATCAGTTTTGATAGCTAATTCAACGTTGTATATCGGCACTATATCCTCGATTACTTCTATACCGTTTCCTCGTTTTACGGGACTTGCATATAGCAAATGACATATTAATCTGTCACTCTGTTTCATCAAAGTTACTATTCCTTGTGCAGGAAGATTTGTTTTTAAAGTCTTTGCGCTGTCAAGTAATCTGTCAAGAGCGAATATTGCCATTTGTTTCAAATGCAATTCGCCGCTTTGAGCATAATCTGCAAATATATTCCACGCAATATATATTCCGTCTTTGCCCTCTGTCATTCCCGCACCGCCGTATTCACAGCTGTTTGGAGTATGCTGATGTGAGCAGAAATGTGCTCTTGTACGGTTAAAATAAGGATTTTCTCTTATTCCGAGTTCGTTACCGATACAACGAATTTTCTCGCCGTTGCCGTACATTATATATCCGGTATCACCCATACCTTTTATTTTTTCTAAAGGTCTGAAATAATCCGGTTTATACGGATTTTCTTTTATCCATTCAGCACCAAGATTAAGGCAAAATTCATTGCTGTTTTCATACAGTGCAGATTTACCTGTTGCAAGAACTTTTCCTCCGCAATCACAAAATTCTCTTAAACGTTTTGCAAAATCAATATCAGCGCGGATAACATCAGGCAAAATTATAACTTTGTATTTATTTAAATCCGACTCAAAGTCAATAACGTCAAACAAATATTTTCCCTCAAGCATAATCCGACAAACACCGCTTCCCGAATCATCGACTTTTGTCATTTGACCTGTACTTAAATCACCAACATATGCCTCAGGACTGATTATTGCAATATCTGCTACTGATTCAACATTATCAAGCCATTCTTCTTTTCCTTCCAATTCTGAATATGCAGAACCTATCAAGTCGTATGTTACCATATCCATTTCACCGCTCGGTGAAAGTTGATCTCCTACGGAACATTTTGCACCGTTTGCGGCGGCAAGTGCCACTTCAAACCTAAGTGCATTAGGATGTTTAAAGCCGCCAAATTCGCCCCATGAGCCGTGAAATTTCCCTGTCATACCAAGATAATCGACTCCGAGTCCTTGACAATATCTTGCCGAAAAAGGAAAATGGTCATATCCCCAACCACCTGTCGGCAAGCTTTCAAGTTCCAAATGCGTGTTGTAATTCACAAGGTCACGTCTGCCTTGTCTTATATGTCCGCCATTATGAAAAAGCGGTAAATTCGGTTTATACTTATCAACTGCCGCACGCGTTTTTTCTGCATAGCGTTTATATACCATTTCTGCGTGTTTTAGCACATCATTTTCATCATACGGATTTAGCCCCAATTCTTCTCGTTCCGCAATACAGTTTTGACAATAACATGGCTGAACACCAGCTATATCAAGGAATATTCCGTCTGCGTCATAGTTCTTGCAAACTTCTTCAATTTGCTTTACAAGGTAATCCAAATACGGAGATGACATACACATTTTATGGTATCCCGGTTCTGTAAAATCTTTTGCCCAAGTAGTAGACTCATCAAGATTTCTTACAAGCCATTCAGGATGTCTGTGTGCCATTTTTTCATCAAGACCCGCTGACAAATATATCGGAGTTTTAACGCCTATCTCGTGCGCCGCCTGTATTTGTGCTCCAAGTAAATCAAAATCCAAATGAGGATGTATTTCGTTTGCTTTTGACGGATGATATGCCCAACCGTGGTGACATTTTGAAAATAGTGTAATCGAATTTATATGTCCTTTTTTCAGTGCAGTCTGAAATTGTTTTTTATCAAACTTTTTGCCTATATCTTCAATATGTTCACTTGTATGAAAATCAAGATGTACCTGTCTGAATCTCAATTATTGTCAGCTCCTTTCGTGCCATATATTATCTCAAATCTATTGAATAAATATCTGCGATTTCGTTTCCGTTAGTTGATATTAAAGTAAAACGAATTGCTTTTGTGGTTTTTCCGATTTTGATTTTTACAAGACGTTGATGATTTTCCTTTATCCCGTCAATTTCTTGCCACTTATCATCAGCGTTTTTAATTTCTATTTTCATATCTTTAACAAGAGTTTTCGGTACGTTAAGTGCCGGAGCATTTTTATGTACATTACAGGTATTCATTTTCTCGGGAATATATTTTCCTGCACCTGTTGTTTCTCTGTTAAGGTCGCTGTTAAATACAAATCTAACTTCATTTATTGCCTTTTCACTTTCAAATGAAAATGTTACAGTATCACCGATTTTACCGCTCCAACAATTTTTATCATCACCGTAATGTCTTTCAATACCGTTTAAAAGCAATTCGGCATCTTCGCCTGTTGATGTAATTGTTGCACTTTTGGTAAGTTCTGAAATCTTTGTTTTGCAGTAAGGCAACCAACAATCATCATCCATAAGCATTTGTTGCAGCTCGCAAATATATTTTTCAGAAATTTCTCTCGGTGTTACACCGTTTTTTATCGCTATTGCCGACGCAGTTCCGACCGCTTGTCCAAGCAATGCACAAGTAGCCATAACTCTCGATGCGCTCATTGCAGTATGCGTAACACTGATATTTCTGCCTGCAAAATAAAGATTTTCGATATTAACCGAATATAAACATCTGTAAGGTATTCCAAACGGTGAAGGTGCAGGATGAAATATATTAGGCTTATCCTTAGTGTTTATCCCTGCGGGATTGTGGTCATCCATTGTCCAACCGCCGTATGCTGCAATATCATCAAAATGACCTCCGTCTCTGACATCGTTTTGATTCATTATATAATCTCCGACATATCTGCGACTTTCACGTTTTCCCGGAAGAAATCCGACAAATTCAAGTTCCCAGTTATCCGCATTATATTCACCGCTGTTTTTCACAAAATCCCATATACCGTATGCGACGCTTATAAGCTCATCACGAAGTTTTTCTGTGTCGTGAATAGTGTCACCTTCACCGCCGAGTTCCATATACCAAAAATTTTCTTCGGGGTCATTCATATCAGGCAAACGATACGGTAAGTCTTCTTTCGTAAACTTTCTTGCCCAAGACGGAGCAATAAATGTGTGCTTTTTATCTGTTTCCCTTGCCTGAATAAGACACGATAATCCCATTGTTTTCTTATCGGCTTGCTCAGGCGCTATGCTTTCACCGAACTCATTTCGGCTTTCACGTCCCCAACGATATTCTGCACCCGAAAGAGGTGCGAGAATGCTGTCACCCGAACAATCAGCAAACAATTTTGCTTCAATTATATGATAACATTGCGTTGTGGTTTGCCAACCGATAACTTTTTTTATTTTTGAACCGTCCATTTCTATATCATTGCATGAACAATTCAAAATCGGCGTTATATTTTTTTCATTATTGATAAGTTCAAACAGTATAGCGTCCCACATCGGATAACGTCTGTAAGGATTTCTGTAAAGGGTTTCAAGTGCAATTTCTTCAATAATGCCTGTTTCTCTGTTGTTTTTACCGTGTGCACCGCACACCCACATTCTGATTTCGCTTGACGCATTGCCGCCGTATACAGGGCGGTCATGCATAAGTGCAACCTTTATTCCGTGACGTGCCGCCGCAACTGCCGCACACATACCGGCAAGTCCGCCGCCTACAACACACAAATCAACTTTGTGATAAATACTTTTAAGGTTTGTATTCATTTATTTTCGCTCCTTTCAAGTATTTTTTATGTTAAATTCAAACTTTGTTTCAACCGTTTTTGTTTTAACAATATACTTCAAATCCACTGTATAGACTGTTTTTTGCTTATTATAATGTGACGCATATGTCACTTCGTTTATTTTACATTCAAAATCAGAAACATTGTAACACATCTCTGTATTTCCGATTTTTAAACCGTTTTCACATTCAGTAGGTTTAACATCAAAAACAAAATGCTCCGTAAAATCATTTTTATCTGTGTCAAATGCGAAATTATCGTTTAAAACAATTTTATCATCATAAAATTCAAATTTTCGTGTTAATTCTTTTAATGAGCAATCATTGTAAGCATCTTTACAATCTATTATAAGTTCATTTTCTGTAGCTTTCACAATATTTCCGCGATATTCTTCACCTTCTTGCTGTACAATTCCGTTTACTACAGGCACACTGTGTGCCAATGCCGAGGGCGGAAAATATTTATATCTTTTTGAACTGAAATAGTCCGACGTATATTCGCCTCTGCCGGGGTCTGTTACTATTTTATCGCCACCGACATTTAACAAAAATACGCCTATATCGTTATGATTATGTGATTCTTTATTATCTCCCGCTTTTGCGGCAAATTCATAATTACTTGTTCTTTTTATATACCAACCTGCATTTTTAAAATAATCAAAACCATTTTCTGATTCTCTTTGTACTTTAATGTTATTTTTTCGCCATGCAAAATCTCTGATAAGATGGGCAAATCTGTAACAATCATCACCGTCAAATTCAAGCGAGCAGTTATCATCATGTACTACTATTTGGCTGTATTTTTGTTTTAAAAAGTGTATTAAACCGCTTCTTTGCGTAAACTTATCTCCGCAATCAGAAAATGTGACTGTATTATTATTTTTAAACCATAATTTTTGCGGAAATAATGCGATATTTTCAACTTTTTTATTATCTAAAAGATTATCTTTTCCGTCACTGTACTGATACAATAACTGTGCGAAGTATGTAAAATACCCAAAGCCGTATGCCCAATAATTTATTCCCTCTACACACGCACCGTCATCACCAAAACCTTTTAGATAATATTCCAAAGTTTCCTTTATTCGCGGTAAGACTGTTTGAATTTCCTCATCAGTTCCGAAGTATAAAAATGCACTTCCTACACTTCCGGCACATACGGCAGACCAGTTATTCTCTAAACAATCCCAACTGTTTTTTCTGCCTGATAAATAAGGTTTTAAGACACGTCTGTAAACTTCATATTTAATTCTTTCGACTATGGTTTTATCAAGCTTATCGCTTAATATATGCGAAATTTCAGCCAATGTAAATGCTGTTTCAGCCGCAAACAAATCAATATGCGTTATACAATCTTCAATATCACTATTTTGCGGAATATGAGCTGGCAAAGCCAAGTAAATTCATCAAGGATTGACCATATAATATCTTGCAAGCATAAGCGGTATTTTTCATCATCATATAAAATATTTAGTATTGCAAAGTCGTTCAATCGTCTTCTATGTAAAAAATACTCATATTCATATTCTTTTCGACTGCCTGTAACATAAAACTTTTTAAAAGATGTATATGTCAATGCGGCTATGTCTTTATTTGCAAATTTTTCTGAATCCGACTTTATTCTCTCAACCTGTTGTTTCAAAAATATATCGTTTTTTACGTTTTCTTTTATGTTTTCATTCTCTGTAAAAAGTCTGTTTGTCATTTTCTACTCCTCAATAAAACCTGCTTTTGTCACGCATTCAAGCCATGCACGAGCCATTATTTCATGTCCCGCATTTGTCGCATGAATACAATCGACTGACCAATGTTCTGGAGGTGCAATTTTTAATGCCTCTTGAAATTTTTCAAAATACGGTACAAACACCGCATTATATTTATCAGCAAGTTCCTTTACTATCTGACGACGCTCCGTGAGTTGTCCGTTCCAAACGTCCCAATCTCTGACTATATCACGCCCAAGTTCGGGAGTATTATTTGTAATCTTAAATAGAAACGGTTCTCCAAGCACCAATTTTAAATCTTTATTCTTCTCTAATGCCTCATTTATCATTAACTCATATATAAACTTAAATTTCTTTGCGTCCGCACCTTGATTCATACGTATTGCAAAGCCAATATCATTCACTCCGCTTAAAATACTTAAAATATTACAATCAATATTTAATGCGTCCTCAATCCAGCGACTGTATGTATCGGCAATACGACTGCCGTTATACGCTTTATTCCATACTACAGTATCGGGATAATCGCATAAAAGCTTTGACGCAATCAGATTAACATAGCCGTAACCGTATGCTTGAACAGGATTATGACCTGTTTTATCTCTTCCGCAATCTGTAAGTGAATCACCTTGAAACAATATCTTTAACATAACTATTTCCCTTCTTTTATTCTGATTTTTCCGTACATATGTGCTGTTTTGTCCGGCATTGTAGAATGAAATAATGTGTATGGGTATCTAAGCATACTCGTTTCTTCAACTTTTGCCTCAAGTTCCATAAGAAAACTGTCTGTATTTTTACTGATACCTAATTTTTCAAAAGTTAATTTTACTGTTTCGCCTTTTTTTAGTTTAAACGGCGTTTTTACTATTTCTTTAACTTTCGGTTCATTTTTGAAAACATATGTAATTTCAGCCGGGCATCTAAGTTGCGGTGCCGGTACAAGTTCATTGCCTTTTTTCAAAAGTGCATATATTTCGCCGAAGTCTGTTTCCTCTGCCGAAAACATAACTTCGCCCTCTGCACTCGGTACAGGCATTGCAGTGTACAATAAAAATTCAGTTGTCTTTTCAGAGTCGTTCATTATGATAAGCTCACTGTCTTTCACCGCAATTCTTACTTCCGCACATTTTGTATTATAGTAATTTACAAATTGATATTTCGGACAATCGTTTATATTTTCCGACACAATCATAGGTAATTCCAAATACAGGAATGTATTTTCTATCTCATTCTTATTGTTTTTTAAATAAAAAACATATTTACCCGCTTGCAATTTCAAATTAAATTCGTATGATTGGCTTTCATTCGGGTCGATGTTGTATTCAAACGACTGCTCTTTTTCGGTATTCTTTGGCGATATTGCAAATGCAGCCGTTCCATTCATCGCTACATCACTTTTATTGTGAAGTATTACTTTGATGGTTCCTTTATAAAATCCGTTATCTGGTTTAAAATCATCTTGCATTACTATTTCAGACTCAAGAACTGTTCTTTCATTTTTCAAATTATCCGCCGTAACTGAAATTCCGTCTACGAATTCATATACATTAAGTCCGAGTTCTTTGGGAGTCAGTGCATATTTTCCGTTTATATTAATGTTGTGAAAATTTACATTTCGGATATTGTGTTTTTCGCTAAATCCCTCAATTCTTGAATTAGATAGCAATATATCGTTATTATCAGTTCCTAAATATTTGATATTTGAAAAAGTAATATTTCGTATATCGCCCATTTTATTATCTCTGTTCCATACAGAGTCTGCAATACGAATATCAAATAATTGTGCGCCGGGAGTATCTTCTATTCGGATATTATCAAATACAATATCAGATACTTCCGCGTGATCGCCGTGATGAATACCCATAAGCGGATAACCTGTATCAGAATGAATTATATCTATATTCTCAAATTTTATATTCCTCACTTTGTCTGCTCTGAGTTCAACGCCTACTTCCATAGGTCTTGCAAAATCATTCCATAATACAGAATTTTTAAATATGATATTTTCACAGTTTCCGGTACCCAGTGCTTTTACAACAAACGAATCGTCCCATACTCTCGTGAAAATATCGGACACGGTAACATTTCTTGAACCGCAAATATCAATACCGTCGGAATTTCCTCTGCACCCAAATATTTTGACATCTGAAATATTTACATCATCACAACCTGTAATTCTCATACTCCAGTCATTACTGTCATCAATTATAATGCCTTTTATCGTAACATTCTTACAGTTTATTATATCGATACTTCGTGCAAAGTTTTTTCGCATTTCGTATGTATAACGTTCCATACATACTCTGCCTCTGCCACAAATAGTTATGTTATTGCAATTCTTTGCAACTATATTGCCGTAAAGTGTTGCTCCTTCTTCAATATACACTGTGGTGTTATCTTTTTCAATAAGCAATGTTCCTGTTTTATACTCACCTTGTGTGATTTTTATATAATTATGTGTCGGACCGATAAATTCTTCCTTGTATGCAAAAATCATAAGGTTATTATTACTGCTGCCATTTATTTCGACTGATAATTTAACAGGACGGTCTACCGACAATATTATCTTTCCAAAACTTATCTCAAACGATATACCTGCACTTAACGGACGTATAACTGCCGATTTTATTTCTGTTTCAGACTCAATTACTATTTCTTCTCGGTCATCTACATTAAACATTACATATTCCATATGCTCAGTGGAATTATATGGTTTGGGATAAACTTTGCAACTGTGAACTCTAAGCAATTCACCATTTTTTAAAACCTTGTAATTCATTTTGCTTTTCCTTCCTGTTTAAATAATATATAAAAGAGGGACATCTGCCCCCTCTTTTATAAGTCCAAATTAATTTGAAGGGCCAACAGGTTCATTATTACCCATTTTACTCATATCAATATTTTGGAATTCCGGAATCTTTTTGAATACTTCACTATCGGACTTCAATTCATAGTTTCCGTTAGCATAATCAACAAATCCCGGATCTGATGTTGTTAAATAGTTGTTTGTACCCTTTATCAATTCAGGCGCACCTCTTGTACCCTGAGGATTGACAGTTCCGTTTACCTGACTAAGTTTAAACTTGATATTAACAACAAGATTTTCGTCAAATACATTTGTTGCAACAGATTTATAATATTCATCTTTGAATGTAGCAAGTTCAGGATATTTTGCCGCAAATATCGGATTTGCCGCATATTTTTCAGCCAATTCTACTCTTTCTTTTTCCTCTTTCTTTGTCATATCCCACGTTGCACCCGGAGCATATGAGTTCCAACCAAGGAATGTTGCGCTACAATCAACAAATATATTGCCTTTAAGTGTGTTTCTGTTACCTTGTGCCGTTACACCGATAACATTATTGGCACCGTCTGAACCGATGTTTGCAAATACATTATTGTAAATCTGCAAAGCGTGACCGTAGTTATCTGTTCTTATTGCCGAAACATTAAGCTGTTTCTTATATTCACCGACCGGATAAATACCGATATTGTAAATATAGTTGTTCTTTATAACACTGCCTCGCCATTGCGGTACATATTCGTTTCTGGTATAAATAGCGTCCATATCCAAACATTCTTTAACCGCATCGTGAATTTTATTATATTCAATTACATGGTCATTACCATGATAGTTAAATATACAGTGCGGAGCGTCATACAAATCATTGTATGCAACGTGAATACCGACACCGTGCATTGCAATCGCAGGAACATATGATTTCTGCAAATATCCTACATGGTGAATATTATTATTCAATATCTCGTTATTGCTCGGTGTTAATGTCTCCAAATCACCGCCGCGAAGATATAACGCAGTACCGCCGATATTTTTAATATGGTTATTATCCAAATGAACATCTGTACCGTTTATAATAATACCGCCTGAGCCGAAATTAAAGATATTACAATTCTTCACATCAATATGATTTACACCGTTACCGTCATCGACAAAACCGTCCCAAACGTGTCCCGGGAATACCTGTGAGTCGGTATATTTATCTATGTCAGCTATATAAACCGACGAACCCGAACCCTTCGTGAAGTTTGCACCGTTTAAGTCGGCTCCTCTCGAAATCATCCAATCTTTGAAACTCGGTATTGAATATCCCGCACTTGCACCAAGTACCGCATATCCACGTCCGCCTTTCATTGTAATGTTACTTACATTGACATATTCAGCACCGTTAAAGTTGAAAATCGGAGTTTTCAGCATAGACAAGCCAATTTCATAATTACCGCTTGTAAAATCTGACGGTGCGTAATAGTAAAGTTTGCCGGTGTCACGGTCAATGTAGTATTCACCCTCGGTATCAAGTTCTTCAAGCAAGTTTTCACCGTAGAACCAACCGTTTGTATAGTATGTATTAATACGTCCCTCTTTTATAGTCAAAAGTTTCTTTGACGTATCAATTTTATCTATCGGATATGTGTTGTTTTCATAGTTGATTGAAATTGTACCGACTATATAAGCGTCCTTAGCGTCTTTCCACTTAGAAACTCTTTCATCCGTATAGCGGAATCCGAAATTATCTGTATCTACACTATCTGTAGGAACAGATAGTGTACCACTGTTCGGATAACGTGCAAGAGTTTGGTTTTCATCATTTACAATAAGTTCTGCCTGTGCATATCGTCCTTTATTGAAATAGTGATAGCCTCTTGTACTTAATTCACCGTAATCTGTAATACCATGTTCCTTAAGGTCAACCATAAGGACTTTTGACGCGGCATTTTTATCAATCATAACGTTTTTAGCCGTATCATCAGCCGCAGTAAACCAACCCTTTTCCAAAGGTACTTGACCAGAAATCGTTACAGCCTCTCCCGGATATGATGTATATGTTATCGTGCTGCCCTCTTTACCGGAATCTTCTTTTGTAAATGTCATACCCTCGTCTATATAGTATGTACCGCCACGAAGATATACAGTTACACCGCCTTCAGGCAATGAATTTGCCGCATTCATATTTCTGATTGTTTCTTTTGCTTTCTGAACCGTTGCAAACGGTGAGCTTTCACTACCGTCATTATTGTCACTGCCATTCGGCGCAACGTATAACTTAGCCGATGATGTTACATCACCGCTGTTGTTATTAGGTCCGTTTCCGTTGTCAGGCTTTTTTATTCCACCGTTTTTATCTATCAATCTCACTGCAATAACACTTGCCTCAGCTCGTGTTATATTACGATTTGGTTCAAAACAGTTATCATGATTGCCGTTTACTATTTTCTTGTCATATGCAATAAGAACATACGGCTTGTATTCTTCAGCTATTTCCGCATAGTCGTAGATTTTTGCTTTTACGGCATTTTCATCTGCGATTGCAGTGTCAGATAAAGCGTTGGCTATAATTTTTGCCGCTTGACTTCTTGTCAAAGTTGCATCATAATCTGAATATTCATCAGGTTCTATTAAACCTAATTCAACAGCTTTCTGTATATAAGGCGTTGCCCAATATCCATCACCCGGCTCTGTTTCAAAGCCGAGTGATTTCACCATCATAGTCAGAAATTCCGTAACACTCACATATGAATCAGGTCGTATTGTCCCGTCATCATATCCGCATATCACACCATAACCGTTAAGACGCATCATAATAGATTTTGACCAATGCTCTGAAAGATCCGAAAATTCCGGTTCTCTCGTTATTGCGGCAAATGTTGTTGACTGCAAAGTGACCGCAGTTGCAAGCAAGACTGTCGCTATTTTTCTAAATCTATGTGACATTTTCTATTCTCCTTCAGTTTCATTCTCCTTCACTTTGAGTTGTTTCATTCCCCTTATTTGCTCTCCATTCGTCTATCTGACGTTGAATTTCCTCAACGATTTTATCATCGCCGGCCGCAATAAGTTTTTGTTGGAATTCTTCGTACAATCCCATAGGATCAGCCGCCGCACCGGAGTTAAGAGATTTCTTATATTCGCCTATTACAGCTGTTACCTGTGCAAGCTCCATCTTTATAGGGTCTGTATCTAATGTAAAGCCTCTGAGTTTTGAATCTTCGGCTTTATCATTTACACTCTTAATAAAGTCGTTATCGTATATTGGACTCTTGTCCTGCATATAGATTTCATAACCGTTAAATGTGTTACCCATTGCAAATCTGTATTGTCCGTATGGGCTTTCAGAAGTCGGTTGTGATGTATAACCTATAGGTTGAATTTCCTTGTCGTTTACCTTTGTATAATGTTCGCCCTCAATACCGAATACAAGCAGATTGTACAAATCTTTGCCCTTTTCAGTATTCATAAGACCGATTAACTGCATTGCTCGTTCAGGGTGTTTTGAATTGATTGATATTGCAGTATTCGATGCAGATGCGGCATATGGAATGTAATGCTTGTTCTCAAACGGAATTTTTACGTATGCAGTTGAACCTGCAGCTTTTTTACTGTCAATTTCAGATTGAGTAGGCATATATCCCTGACCGACGATATAGTTTGGACCGCCCTTTACTTCGTAATCTTCAGTACCTACATTTTCGGCTGTAAGAATATCTTTTCTGATATATCCCTTATTGAACCAATCAGCATATACTTGAACAAATGTCTTGTATTCCGGAGTTCTGTATAGGTTAATCGGTGTATAATCATCACCACTTGCTTTTATCTTATATGGACTTGAAATCCATTCGTAGCCTTTTTCAACGTGATCGGCGAATCCGTAAACACCCTTTTTTAAATCTCCGCCGTCCTTAATCATTTTTATGTATTCTTCAATCTTATCCCATGCCTCTTTATCCATAGTTTCCTTTGAGGAGAAGAAATCGGCAAGTTCTTCAATATTTATCTTGTCTTTATACTTTTCATATATGTCAATCGGAAAATCAAGCGATGACACATATGATACCATTTGTTGCATACACGGTATACTGTAAAGTTTTCCGTCTACACGTTGTTTATCCATAATTGCGTCCGGTATTTCTTTCTTTAAATCAGGAGCATATTCATCGATTAAATCATCCAATTCCAAATATGAACCCTTTTTTACTTCGCTTGTGTACGGAATCATCCAGCCATGCCATACTATATCAAGATCTTCATTTGACGCACTTGCAAGTTTCCATTTTTCAGCATAGTCAGAAGATGTCACACATTCAAATTCTACTTTTGTATTCGGCAAATATTTTGCAAGTTCTTCATTAAACTTATCCCAAACTTTCTGTGAATCTTGTTGTTCACCCGGACCCAAAAACATCCATTTTAATGTTACCTGTTCATCACCTGTGTCCTGCACCGGTTGAGTTCCGCAACCACTGAGCAGCATAGTAGCTGCTGCAGTGGCTGCAATGATTCTTTTTACATACTTCATAATTTTTCCACTCCTTCTTGTTTTATTTTTTATCTAAATATTACTACCAATTTTGGTGACCACCAGTATGAATTTATAAGCACACGGTCGCCCTCTCTTAAATCTGATGTCGAAGAATTGTATATTTCTCCGTCACTGCTGTCATAACGATAAGTTGTTGAATTAATAAGCATTGACTGATATTGTTCTGCACCGTTACGGTCAACATATTTTACAATAGCCGTTCTTCCGTTATCGGCAACCGATATAACATCAGCAATCATATTTCCGTTTAGCTGAATGTTATCGCCGTCTATTCTTATCGGACCTATATCGTCCACTCTGACAATAACTCTAAGCATTTCAACTTTATCGTTTGATGTTGTATATTCAATAATATCACCGTGTTTTAAATCTTCTACTTTTATGTTTGAATAATCAACACGGTCTTTCCAGTTTGTTGTCGGTTGGTCATATATTATATGATCACCGGCAAACACGCTTTGTCCGCCTACAAATTGAATTAATGTACCAACTTCGTCATCTTCGTTGACCGCCGTACATATTTCATCAATTATGCAAGGTGTACTGTATTTACCTTCACTTGCCGTATTACTTACGACTGCTCCCAATGCTCCGCCCGGGCCTGCGTCATACAGATACAACGGTGCCGGCAAAGACATATCTGTTGAAGACAGCTTTGTTCCAATTTTATATGCCTTTTCATTATCCTTATCCGTAGGACCATAAATTGAATTGTCTTTCCGTTTACGAAATTGTATGGTTTGTTTTCGGCCATATTTTTATAAAAACGCAATCCGCTTTCCACTCCTGCACTGTTCTTCGGATGAGCATTTAATACAAATTCTTCATCACTGGCAACATAATATGTTTCAGAAGTTTTATTTACTGCTGTTTTTATATTCTTTATGTAGCCGTTATCATCGGTTTTACAGATAATAAGTTGGTTTACACTTCCGTCCGGGCTTGTTGTTTTCAGCATTTCCGGAACATCGGCTTTGTCAACTCTCTTATCATTGAACGTAATTTTCTTATCCAATGTATACGTTTCAAATGTTCCGTCTTTCATAAACAATCTTATTTCACCTGTCGCAGGACCCGGTTCATAATAACAATTAACTACATACGCATAATTCTTTGATGTTCCCGAAACCGCATATGCCGCAAGTTGATTGAAATAATCAATGTAAAATACGCCTTCATTACCGACTGTCGGCTCATATGTACTGCTTTGACCTTCGTCAAGTCTTGAAATATATTCATTTGTAAAAACGTATTCCGTTCCGTCTTCAAGTACGGCATAATGCTTAGTACCTTTATTATAAAGTTTTGTTGCCTTGCCTGTTACTTGATTATTTGAAATCAAAATCTCGGCACTTAGGTTGCCTATTGTATTTTTACTCATAGCAATCGACAGAATACTTCCTGTTGAAATACTTGAAAAATCAGCCTCTTTACCCTCTGCAAAATATTTGCAGTTATATTACTTCCGTTGCTTAAATCAAGTGAACCTTTATCATATTTAAAATATAAAAGGCTGTCTGTCGCAATAGCTTTATCAACAATAAATGTTTCATAATCTTTGATTATAACGGTATCGTATGTACTTCCGCCATTGTTACTGATTAAACGTACATATCCGTTATCGGCTTGAAGATCCGCGTCTGATACAACATCAAGTTTTTTTCCGTTATAGATAAATGTTGCATTATCAGAAATTTTTGCTTTCTTGATTTTGTTGTTATCATAATATTCAAATTTTTCTTTTGACACATTTTCTGCAATATCTTCCGATTTTACTTCAATCATTTCGGATTTTTTATCGGCAACTACGTGCATAATATAGTATCCGCTATCGTCAGCCTTATAGTAAGCCGTTACTTTCATTCCTAAATATTGAGAAAAATCAATTCCGTTTGTTTCAAAAATTTCATTGTCAATTTTTACGTTGTTTTCTTCATATTCATCATCGGCA
The DNA here is from genome assembly GCA_003460745.1 of Firmicutes bacterium AM55-24TS. Taxonomy (GTDB): domain Bacteria; phylum Bacillota; class Clostridia; order UBA1381; family UBA1381; genus Hominilimicola; species Hominilimicola fabiformis. The sequence continues at coordinate 23,616 of QTVU01000006.1, read as the reverse complement.
CTGTATAGTGATGTATTCCCGTATGCTCCGACTATTCCGGTATAGCGGTAAATGTTAAGTGCATAACCCATATATTCTTCGTTGTTATCCGAAGAAACAACCGAATTGTTTTCATAACCTGTTATTACACGATATTTCTTACCTTCCAACACGTTTTGAATCATTACTGCCGCATCGGTGTAGTTGACTTCTTCATTTACAGCACCGCTTACACCTTTTAGAATGTCGTTTGATACAGCGGTAGCATAATATCCGCTTGGGTATCCGCCTTGTTGTTCTGCCCATTCACTGTAACCGGTAATCGAAATCATTACCTTAACAGCCTCGCCAAGTGTAAGTACTGCGTCAGGCTTAAATTCAGCCTGTCCGTAACCCATCATTATTCCGCGTTCATACAACAATTCGATACTTGCTGCCGCGTCATTATCAGGTAACACATCAGAGAAAATTCGGCGAGGAGCATTTGTTAGGGAGGACTCCACGCCCATAACTCTGACAATTATTTTAGCAAATTCAGCTCTTGTTATTGCATTTGAGGCATTTTCTTCTGTAATATCGGTGTATATTTTCAAATCATTCATCAGCGAAATAGCCTCTGACTGTTTTTCACTAAGGCTGCCCTCTGCCCATACACAGTTTACAGAAAATATTAAACATAGAGTGAATATGCAAATGCTTATCCATTTCTTCATATATTTTATTATCTCCTTTCGCAGTTTTTGTGTCATAAAAATCATTCCGCAGCAGGATGAAGTTTATCATAGACACGTTTAATCATTACTGCCGCCTGTGCCCTCGTCGCAGGTTGCTTTGGAGCAAACAATTCGTCAGTTATTCCATAAATAAATCCCATATCCGCCGCCTCGACAATGTAATCATATGCCCAATAACTTATATCATCAAGGTCATTGAAGTACAATGATTTACCTTTTTCTAATTTTGTATTTGTCTTGCTGTTATATGCCGCAACAATAACTCTTGCAATTTCTTCGCGGGTAATATCGGCATTCGGTTTAAATAAACCGTCATATCCGCTCATATAATCGTTACTTCTTACTGTCTGAACATATCCCGAATACCAATCGTCACTTACTACATCAAAGAAACTGTTTTCATATTTGGTTGTATCCAACCCCATAGCTTTGCTAATCATCGTTGCAAATTCTGCTCTTGACACTCTGTCTTCCGGTCTGAATTTATCGTTTTCATCACCGTTGACAATTCCGAGTTCTGCCATATATTCAACATCTTCTCTTGCCCAATGATTTTTCATATCTTTAAAACGAAGAAGATATGTGTCCAACTCGTCTTCTGTCTTTTCAATTTCATTCTTATCTTGCGGCGGAATAGCAACTGTACCGGTATCAGTTTTTACATCTGCCGGTGAGGTTGATTTGCTTGGAGATGAGCTTCCTCCGCCGCCACCGCCGCCGGAATTACCTCCCGACGATGGATTAATGCTGTTAAGCTTGTCTAAAAGTTCTTCTCGTATCGGCAAATCATAAAATGCCAAAACAAGTTTTTTAGCGTCGTTTATGTTTGTCGATGATTTACTGTAAACAGCTTTATTTACTGCACTTGATACCTTATTAAGTTCAAGTGTAATTTCAAAGACTTTGAGTTGCTTTATCTGCAATTCACCGTTATACTCAAGATATATTTTATCTTCAAATGAACTCTTTTGTTTTCTGTAATCATATGAGGCTTTTATATCCTGATAGTCACCTGTTGCTGTTGCTTCTGCGATTGTACCGCCTTTTTCTGATATAAGTCTTATTTTACTGCCCTTTGTAGCTTTAACTTTTGCCATAAAGCCGTAACTGCTGTCATTTGTTAAAGTCAGAACTTGATATACTCCTGTACCCGATGAATTTAAAACGTTTTCTTCATTGTCTTTAATAATACTAAAACCGTATTATCTTTAGGGAACCATCCCTGTACGGTATCTTCTGTTAAATCACCGTTAATGCAAAGATTATCAGCCTTTTTTACAACAAGTTCATATTTGACTTCTGTTGATGCCGCATTCTTTTTTGATACACCTGTAATTGTAACTTTTTTATCTTCTCTGCTCGGTCGAATAACAGTTCCGTCTGTTTTGATTATGTCTTCATTACTGCTACGCCAAGAAATTGTACTTCCAAATGTGCCTTTTGTAATAAGATTAAGATTTTCCGTTACAGGTACTGACGTATCTATTTTAAATTCCGATAAATCTTCTTTTGCCATTCTTAGGTCGGTGTATTGAAGTTTAACGTCTTTTTGCACCGAGATTTCAGTATTTTGAGAATCGGTTGCTTTGATTGAAATAACGCCTAAAACAGCTTTACTGTCTACTGTTAATTCACCTGTCGTTTCATTGATTGAAACGCCTTCCATGCTTTCAATTTCTTTCGGTTCAACGCTCCAGTTTGTTTTTCTTCCGACCATTTCTTTGTTTATTTGGTCATAAAGTTTTGCCGAATATGTAAATGTTTCTTTTGCATTATCCGGAATAAATATCGAATCGGGTGCCTCGACAAATTCAATCTTATCTGCAGCACGTTTCGTAATATTTATTGTCTTTTCTTGAGCATTTTGCGGTTTTACCTTAGACGATGCTTTTATAACAAGCTCACCTGCCTGCGTATCTTTATCAACTGTAAAAGTATTTGTTTTCTCATCGAATTTAACACCGTCAGGCATTGATACAACTGCTATTTCCGCATTTCTGTTCATTTTCTGTCCGTCTGTACCGATAACTGTTGCAGTATATGTATACTGTTCATTATCTTCGCCGTCAAGAGGTATTGCTATTTTGTCATTCCCCTCTATTTCTATATGATCTTCATCGACAACAGTTACTGTAAATTCTTTTGTTTTTCCTTTTTCTGTAGTTGCACGATATTTTATTTCGTGTCCGCCTACCGTTTTGCTGTCTATTACTAACTGAGCACTTGAATCGCTTACCGATTCGGATATTACACCATCAGGCAAATCAGATATTAATTCAAACTTTTCGATATTATCATTTGAAATTTCACCTTTATAATCATAATGTACAGGCTCTAATGTTTCCGAATACATACCCGATTCGGGAATTTCAAATCTTGTATCTTCAAGGACTATATCATCTCTTGCCACATCGTAATATACCCACTTATCATCTTCGTTCACAAGCATAAACAACTTCGTCTTTGACGCTACGAGGAACATACCGTCGTTTATTGCACTTATTGAACGAATTTCTTCATTTGACTCTGAACCATTGCCCGATTCCGCAATCACCCACGGTACATCAACGGTAAGTGACGAACTGTCATTCGGAGCGATTAAAATTTTACCCGAAGCAGTACCGAGAACCACGTTATCACTGTTTACTCCGACAGAGGTAAATTTTTCAGTGTTATCTGTTCCGTCAGACAATTTCATTGCCGAAAAATTATTATACTTTGTCGTTTCGTCATTCACCAAAATTCTTAGTACGGCAGTTCCGTTTATCATAACCCAACCGTTAAATCCTTCGACATATTCCATATCGTAAGGCTGTGCCAAAATATTTGATGTCAATGTAGTCTTTGTACCCTCTGCGTCGAAATACCATATTTTGTACTGGTCGCCTACCGCATATCTCATAGGGTCACTTGGTGTTAAACCTATAGTTTTAGCAACTGCACTGTTGTCAACCAACTTGAATGCTGTTGAGTCACTGCTTATAGGAGGAGTGTCGTCAAGGCTGTTATAAACCTTGACTGTTCCTCCTGCCGCAAGAGCCAATGTCTGACCGTTTGTTGCAACCGTTGTATTTGAACCGACCATACTTTCATTTGTCGATTCGCTCCAAGTTGTACCGTCATCTGAAATAAAGATTTTATTATTCGCCGCAAGTACAAACTTTTGTTCTTTCTCCCACCATACAACTACTTGTCTTGTATTAGGATTACCGAAATGTTTTGCCTGTGACAATGTTTTTTTCAAAGTCCAGTCACTGCCGTTATCTGAAACATATATTTGTGCCGGTGTTGTTCCCGAGCTTAAATCTTTTGCAACTGCTACATAAATACCTAATTCGGGACTGTAACAAGTATCTACAAAAGTGTATGTTCCCGATATTGAATCAGCCATAACAGGTGTTACAGAAACTATGCTAAACAGCATTATTAAAGAAATCAGTGCTGATAGTATTTTTTTCAATTATACTCACCCTTTCTATTTTTTTACTCCCACACTTTCGTCTTTTAAAAGACCGATATTTTCAAAATCAATCTTAGGTAAATCAGGATTTTCCTTATAGACGCTACTGTCTTCCTTGATTGTGAAATCTCCTCCGCTATAATTAACAAATCCCGGATCAGACTTTGTAATAATATTACCTGCCGCCTCTACCAATCGGTCATTTGCGAAAAATCCTTGTGAAGCAGGATTGCCGTTTAGTGTACTTAGCGGGAATTTAATATTTACAATTAAATTATTATTAAACTTATTTGCATTTTCATATGCCGCAAAATGATGTTTAAAGAAGTCAGCCACTTCCGGATTGCTTTCCGAATATTTCGGACTGTATATCTGCCACTGTGCATATATTCCTTTTACGCTGTCTGACTGCACATCCCATTTAGCGTCCGGATTATATGTATGAGAACCTTCATATGTACCTGACGTATCTATAAATATATTACCGTTTACAACGTTATCAATTCCTTGTGCACATACACCTCTGATTCCGTTTGCATTTTGATAACCTATATTATAGAATACATTTTCGAGTACCTGTAATCCGTTACCGTTGTTATCGGTACGAATACCTGCAACGTTCATTTGCTTTTCCGTAAATGTCTGCTGTCCCAAATCGTGTATAAAGTTTCTTCTGATAACAACATTTCTTTCCCAAGGATACTGATATACATTCATATAAATAGCATCCATATCGTGGAACTCTTTAACTGCGTCATATATGTTATTATACTCAATCGTATGATTAGGTCCGTATATAATAACTGCCGAATGCGGCATATCGTGAACCTCATTATGACTTACTGTTGTTCCTACAGAACGATAACCGACAAGTATACCTGCCTGATAAGAACGTTCTATTTGAGCGGCTTTGTAAATATGGTTATTTTCTACAACATTTCCGCTTGAGATGATATTGTCATAATCACCGCCGCTTATGCTGATACCCGTACTGCCAATATCGTGGATTAAACTGTTCTTTACAGTACATTCCGTACCACTCAGATATACACCGTTTGTTCCCGTATCTGCTATTTCACAATTTTCAACCGTAATATTTTTTGCGTCTTTTATACGGATAACTCCGGCTCTTGACGATTCCATTTTCAGATTCTTAAATGTTACATTGCTTACATTTGTACCCGAAATAAGATTTTCACTTAATTGCGATAACCAAATATCCGAATTTTCGTTAAATCCGTCTTTCGGATATAAGTACAACATTTTTGTATTTCTGTCGATATAATATTCACCAGGTTGGTCAAGTTCTTCAAATATATTTTCGTATCTTATAAAATGCTTTGAATAATAGCTTGTAACCGAACCTTCTTTTAATGTGATTTGTCCCGGCTCTATTTTTTCTATCGGGAAGTAACCGTAGAAATAGTTTGGTCCTAAGACGCCTGAAGTATATATTTCATTGATATTTGTTTTCCACTTAGTAGGACGGTCATAATCAATTTTATAAACCGCACCTTCCAAAACTCCTTTTTTACTTCTTGCACCACTTCTTACTATATCGGTTGTACCTACCCAATCACCGTTAGGCCATCTTGCCAGCTGCATTCTGTCACTGTCAATGTATAATTCCGCTTGCGGTATCACATCGGCTGAAATTCCATAACCACGTCTTGAAAGTTGACCTAAATCTTCAATACTCAGTTTTCCGAGGTCTAATTCCAATACTTTATCCGACACCGTTTTATCAAGAAGTTTTGACGCCATATCCGATGAAATCTTCTTAAATTCATTATACGGTAACTTTGTTCCGCCTGTAATTCTTGCAACTTCTCCCGGATACGAAGAATATGTAACAGGATTATTTTCTGTTCCCGAATCATTAGAACCAAGTTCTAACGATTTATCAAGTACATAATCCCCTCCGCGAAGATAAACTGTTATTCCGCCGTCCGGATAATTTCCGGAAGATATAATTTCACGGACTTTATCTCTCGCTTTTTCAAGTGTTTTTAACGGTGAGTCAATCGTACCGTCATTTTCATCATTTCCCGTATTTGCAACATAAATTATATTTTTCAAAATAGGATTATCAATAATTCCGCCGTTATTATCAGTAAAGTTACCGACTTTAATCATTCGGCTTATTATAACGCACGCCTCTGCTCTTGTGGTATAACGTTCACTTCTGAAACTGTTATCTTCATAACCGTAAAGCAAATGCTTTGAATATGCCGCAAGTACATATTCTTTGTCTTTGTTATAAATATCGTAATAATCCGAAATGCGTGAAATTAACTCATTTCGTTCATTTCCGCTAACTTCATCAGCACCTATAGCTCTAACGCATATCTTGGCAATCTCGCACCTTTTTATAGGACGATTATATTTGTCAAATTCATCTTTATAGATTAACTGTTTTTGCAATGCTTTTTCAATATAAGGTGCTGACCAGTTTTGAGGCTGAGGTGTAACCTCTATATCCATTGCGGCTATAACCATTTTTATAAATTCATCAACATTTACATTGCTGTCAGGTCGGAAAGCAAGATTATCGCCCTCTACAATCTTTTTATCTGTCAATTCATTTATAAATCTTAATGCCCAATGACCGCTTACATCTGTATAATCTGCAAATACAGATGTTGCCCCAAGCTGAATAAATATAATTGTTGCTAACATTATAGCAATCTTTTTCACAGCTAGTCCTCCCATATAAATTACTGTATTCCAAACGAACTCATTTCAAATTTCGGAAGCCCTTCAACAAGTAATGTTGCCGACGATGAAAGTTCCAAATTACCGTTATCATATGATACAAAACCTGGATCTGACGTTGAAACATAATTTCCCGACGCTGCTGTCAGCATTTGCGAACCTCTGAATCCTTCCTCATTTTGTGTACCGTTAAAATTACTTAGCGGTATTGCTATGTTTATTATCATATTATTTTTAAATTCATTTGTTTTCGACATATTCGGATGTTCATAAAAATAATTATACAGTTCCGGAAATTGTTTACCGTAAACAGGCAAATAATTTTCCATTTGCTTTTTCAAATCAGCGACTTTTGCACCGTTAATTGTATTTGCAACCTCAACACCGGAACTGTTTATTATCGTATCGGGATATAAAGTACCGTCATCGGCAGTTTCAATTTCTTTGTATTGAAGTGTGTTGAAATATGCCTCATTGCAATCCACGAACAAATTATTGAAAATTCTGTTTCGTGTGCCTTCCGCAGTTATTGCTCCGATGCCGTTGTTTCCGTTGCCGTTGCCGCCGTCGCCGATATTATAGAACAAATTCTCATATATATTAAGTCCGCATCCACGATTATCTGTACGAATTGCTCTTACATTAATCTGGTGTCTTCCATTCATTGAACTTTTGCCTATATCGTGAAAATAATTATTATGAATTTTATTACCTCGTTCCCAAGGATAATTTGAATTGTTGCAATACAGAGCGTCCATATCGCTGAATTCTGTAACAAGATTATCAAATTCATTACCGTAAATATCGTTATTTACACCGTAGAATATCATTCCGGCATGCGGACCGTTATGTATATGATTGTTTGCTGCGGTTGCACCCACACATCTGTATCCGAAGTCTATGCCTGTCTTGTAACTTCTTTCAAGTCTGGCAAAGTTATAAATATCGTTGTTTGACACAACAATGTTACTCGGTGAAAGCGTCTTATAATTTCCGCAACTTACAAATAAAATTCCGTCTTGTCCTACGTCGTGTATTTTACAATCACTGATTTTTATATCGGTTGAAGCGTCAAAACGTATTCCGTTTTCACCGAAACTGTTTATTTCACAATTAATGAATTGTATATTGCTGTTATTCTTACCCGTTATCGCCGAACCGCGTCCACCTTTGAATATAAGATTTTCAAAAACTATATTCTTACTATTCTCTATTCTGAACATAGAGTTAGGAGCTTTTCCGCTTACATCCAATGTCGGTGTTGACATTGTGATTGTAAGTACAGAATCTTTTGGTGTATCCTCAGGTGGATAAAAATATAACATTCCGCTTTGTCTGTCAATGTAATATTCACCCGGTTCATCAAGTTCTTCCGGTACATTTTCAAACCTGTAATACGGCTCTGTATAGTATTTTTCCAAAGCACCTCTGCTTAAATAAACACGTTTTTCCTCCGAATCAAATCTGCTTACAGGGTAATAATCAAATTCATAATTAGGTCCTATTGTTCCCGATAACCAAGCTTGCTCAGGTTTGCTCCATTGTGACGGACGGTCGTAATTCACTTGAAAGCTACATCCATTTGCAATTCCCGACTTTGTTCTTTTTCCGTATTCGTTAGAATCTGTCGGTTTTATCAGCCCTGTATATTCACCGTTCGGCCACCCTGCAAGCTTTTGAACTTCACCGTTAAGGCTTAATTCTGCCTGAGCCTCTTTTTCATCGGAAATAAGGTGTCCTCTTAATGAAATTTCTCCCAAATCCTCAATTTGTGCATCTTTTAGATTATATTGCAAGACACTTCCTGCATTTGGTTTATCAATAATTGCATTTGTAAAATCCGAATCGGCAATGCTCATAGCCGAAAGAGGAATATCAACACCTGCATTTATTGTAACCTTTTCATCTTGATATGCACTTATTTTAAGTAAAGGATCATCTTTTTGAGAATTTATAATCTTTATCGTGTTTGTTACACTGTAAGTACCTTCACGCAACAATATTTCAATTAATTTATCGGAATCTTCTCTCATCTCATTTGCAACGTCTATTGCTTTTTCCAATGTTCTGAGAGGTTCTTCCTCACTTCCGTCCCCACTGTCGTCACCGACAGTGGAAACGAAAATCTTTTGACCGTCCATTAATTGAAAGGGATTGATGCTGCTGCTCGAGGTACCATATTATTTAAGTTATCCCAAAGCATAACCTTTCCTGCGGCTGCACCTGCTGTTGTAAACTTATTAGGATATACTGATTGGTTTGCTTTTGTAATTTCGGTATCTTGTTTTACCGCAACGCTTATAAGCTTACCGTCACTGTCATATGCCGCAAAGATTACTGCATATTTACCGCTTGGCGCATTTACTACCGCTTTACCGTTTTCATATCTTATACTGTAACCTGACGGATCAGGTGTCGGTTCTTCGGTTGGTGCCGTAGTCGGTGTTGCTGTCGGTTTTGTCGGATCATCAGTCGGAGCCACTGTTGGCTTAATCGGATTTTCCGTTGGTGCCGCTGTTGGCTTAACCGGATTTTCCGTTGGTGCCGTTGTTGGCTTAACCGGATTTTCCGTTGGTGCTGTTGTTGGTGAAACAGTTGGCTTAATTGGGTTGTCTGTCGGTGTCGAATTAACTGCCTTACCATTATACCACTTTGTATTACCAAGAGCAACAAAGGTATCTTCATCTGTAAATTCGATATTTCTTAATGGCTCTGATATTTTATCTTCTGCCGCAATTGAAATTTCTTCCCATTTTGTTTCAGCCGTTACGGCCACGTTATCTGTTTTATATAACTTGCCGCTTTCGGTTCCTACTACTATATATTTGTCACTTGCCCCTACACCGACAATTTTTTCGCCGTCTGCAACAGTGATTTTTGCAATATTTTTTGAATCGGTTACTGCATACAATTTTTCCGAACCGTCTACCATAAAATATTGGTCCGCCTTTTCTGCATATAGTGCGTCATAAGGAGCATTTTCTGTCATTGTACCTGCATTGTTATTCTTTAAAGTCCAAGTATATTTTGGTGATGTTGCTTGGAAACTCAAATCATATGCTTTATACTTGTCACATATGAACATTGCAACATTACCTTCACTGTCTGCCGGTTTTGCAACCGCTACTTGTGCATAATATCCTGATGATTTAGGAATTACATATTTGTTATTTGCAAATTGTTTAGTCTGTAAATCCGCCGTTGCGTTAGCTGAATCTTGTCCACCGAATGCAAGTTGATTACCCGATGTTGTCAGCATTGTATTTGTAGTCCAATGCAATGCCGTATTTTCTGTCCATGTCACACCGTCTGTTGATGTGTATGTACTTGCCGCACCGTGAGCTACAAAAATATTATTTGCTTTCCAATATACTAACTGTTGTTGTGAATTTTTGTTACTTGATATTAATGCTTTTTCTGCTAACGGTTGATTTTCACTTGCCTTCCACGTTTTACCGCCATCTTTTGAATAACAAAGATGAGCTTTTGTTCTGTCTTCATCTTTTGCCATTGCAACAAGATTATTTCCGTTAGACGCAATATCTACAAAACTGTAACCTTCCGGTAAAAGTTCATCATTAGGTTCTTCCGTCGGTTCAATCGTAGGTGTTGCTGTCGGCACTGTTGTCGGTGTTACTTCCGGTTTATCCGTTGGATTTACTGTCGGTGTTACCTCCGGTTTGTCTGTCGGATTTACTGTCGGTGTTACTTTTGGTTCATCCGTTGGCTTTGCTGTTGGTGTTGCTGTCGGTTCAATCGTCGGTGTTGCCGTTGGTTCTTCTGTCGGTGCCTCCGTAGGTTCAACTATGCTTTTTACAACTTCACCTGTATATGCTTTTGTTGTACCTAAAGCAACAAAGTTATTTTTATCTATAAATTTAATGTTTTTCAATGGTTCTGCTGTTCCGTCGTCATATGATGTCGGTATTTCGTCCCATGCTGTCTCTGTTGTCAATACAGTGTTGTTTGTTTTATACAACTTGCCGTTTTCGGTTCCTACCAATATATAATCTTCATTTGTACCGACTCCGACTACTTTTTCACCGTTGGCTACAGTAATTTTTGCGATATTCTTTGAATCTGTTATTGCATATAATTTTTCTGAACCGTCTACGATAAGATATTGACCTGCCTCTTGTGAATATGTTGCATCATAAGGAGCATTTTTTGTTATCGAGCCTTGGTTATTGTTCTGCATTGTCCAAGTGTATTTTGGAGATGTAGTTTGAAAACTTAAATCATATGCTTTATATTGGTTACATATGAACATTGATATATTTCCGTCTTCAGCAGCCGGTTTTGCAACCGCTACTTGTGCATAAAACCCTGATGAATTAGGAATTGTATATTTGTTATTTTTAAATTGATTTGCTGTTAAATCAGCCGTTGCATTTGCGGAATCTTGTCCGCCGAATACAAGTTGATTTCCCGATACATCAATCATTGTATTTGTAGACCAATGCAAATTTTTATTTTCAGCCCACAAAATACCATCTTCTGAAGTATATGTACTTGCCGCACCGTGAGCTACAAAAATATTATTTGCTTTCCAATATACTAATTGTTGTTGTGAATTTTTATTACTCGAAATCGTTGCCGCTAAATTTGGCGGTTGATTTTGACATGGCTGCCATGTAGCACCGTTATCTGTCGAATAGAAAAGTCTGCCCAACGTTTTGTCTGTAGTCTTTGTCAATGCAACAAGCGTGCTACCGTTTGACGCAATGTCAATAAATTCATAATTGCCTGTGCTTATGTTCAAATTTGTAACTGTTGCTTCAGTCAAATTACTTTCTGCTTTCACATTTTCTGCCGCAATATTCATTACGTGCATACTGCTGAAAGCCAATGCCACTGACATTATAAGTGAAACTACTTTTTTCTTCATATTAATACTCCCTTCTGATTTAACTTTATACCACCCGTTTAATTAAGTTACTATTAGCCTTTTACCGCTCCGACTGTAAGACCTTTTGCAAAGTATTTCTGGAAGAATGGGAAAATGATAAGCATAGGACCTGCCGCAACCATACACATTGCAAAACGAATTGTTACTGACGGTAGCTTTGATAAATCAAGGTCCACTCCCGCTACAGGAGAACTGTCCGCCATATTCTTTACAAATTCAGCCTCACGCAATATTTTCTGCAATAAATATTGAAGTGAATACAAATTGCTTGATTTAATATAGATAAGTGCCGTGTTCCAGTCATTCCATCTTGAAAGAAGAGTCAACAATGATATTGTCGCTATTACCGGCTTTGAAAGCGGCATAACAATCTTAAAGAATGTCTGTAATTCACTCGCACCGTCAATCTTAGCCGATTCCATAAGTGCCTGCGGCAGTCCTTGGAAAAAGCTCCTTATAACTATAACATGAAACGCGTTTACAAGACAAGGTAATATATACACCCAAATTGTATCACCAAGATGTAGGTATCTTGTTATCCAAATATATGTCGGAATAAGTCCGCCCGAAAACAACATTGTAAAGAATATAAAGAATGTTGCTATCTTTTTATATTTGTAATTCGGTCTTGAAAGCGGATATGCAAGCATTGCCATTACCACTACTCCCAAAACTGTTGCAACTATCGAATAAATAATTGTCACCTTATATGAATCCAAAAGTTGCTGTGGATTTCTGAATACATATTTATATGCCTCTGTCGAAAATACTGACGGGATTAATTTATATCCCTCCGAGAGCAATGTCTGTTCATCCGAAAACGATGCTGAAATAATTAATACAAACGGAAGTATGAATACCAATGATCCCAGACAAAACATTATGTTGATAATTATGTTCGGAATTCTTTTGCTTTTTTTCATTTTCTTCACCCTCCTTTAGAATAACGAATTTTCCGGCGAAATCTTTTTAACAACTAAGTTCGTTGCTATTACCATAACCAAACCAACTGCCGATTGGAACAAACCAACCGCTGTAGTAATACCTATATCACTGCCGGTTCTCAATCCTCGATAAACGTATGTATCAATTATATCGGTTGTCGGATAAAGAAGTCCGACATCTCTCGGTATTGTATAGAACAAACCGAAGTCACCTTTTATTATGTGTCCTACGTCCAATATTGTAAGTGTTACCATAAGCGGTACAAGTGACGGAATTGTGATGTATAGAATTTGTTTAAATCTTCCCGCACCGTCAATCTGCGCCGCCTCAAAAAGTTGTTCGTCAATTCCCATAAGTGCCGCATAGTACATAATTGATTTTAATCCGACTGTTTTCCAAACATTGATTATCGGCAAAATGAATACCCAGTATTTCGGTTCCGAATACCATTGAAGTCCTTCACCGCCGAAGAAGCGGATTATCTTGTTTAAGATACCCATGCTTGGTTCAAGCAAAATGTATGTTATGTAACCTACAATTACCCATGAAAGAAAATGTGGCAGTATCATGCTTGTTTGATAGAATTTTAATGCTTTTCTGCTGCGTACTTCATAAAGAAGAATGGCAATCGTCACTGCCGCGATTAAACCAATAACTATAAACAGTATACCGTATCCTACCGTATTTCTTCCTATTCTCCAAGCATCCTGTGATTCAAAGAAGAATTTGAAGTTTTGGAATCCAACCCATTTACTTTTAAAAATTCCTAAGTTATTTCTGTAATCTTTAAATGCAATTATTATACCCAACATCGGTACGTATGCAAATACCAGCAACAGAACTATTCCCGGTATCATTAATGCGGAGAGTTCTGCATTATCACGGAAGTCTTTCCAGCGATTCTTTTTTCTTACTGTATTTGCGTTTTCTTTCGGTTTCGACTTTACCTTAATCATTTCATCACCCTCTGTTTCTTTTTTATTTAATTATATTTTATCTGACGCCTGTTCATATTTCAAGTGCAAAAAGTTTACTTTGTGTTAATATTTTGACCTCTTAATTGTGCAATGTGAATATTATTAAATTTTATTTATATCTTTAATTAGCTATTTACACATACATTTTTATATTTTGTGCTTGAATAATTCAATCTATATGTTACAATCATCTACGAAGAAATATGAAAGACAGAAAAGAGGATTTTTATGTTCAGTGTAATAGTTGTTGACGATGAAATGATGATTCGCACAAGTATATCCACATTCATAAATAACTGTGACGTTGGTTTTGAGGTCGTCGGAACTTTCCGTGACGGCAGTGACGCGATTAAATATCTTGAAGAAAACAATGTTGATTTAGTTATCTCTGATATAAGAATGGTACAGGTTTCGGGTATTGACCTTGCTCAATATATTTACGAAAACAAACCTTGGACGCAAGTTATTTTACTTAGCGGATATGCAGATTTTGAATATGCCAAAGCTGCTATTAAATACAACGTCAAAGAATACATAACAAAGCCGACTGATTTTGAAAATCTTAAAAATTCACTTATCAATATGAAGAATTTATTGACAGAACAAAAAAACAACAATATTAATTCTTTCTTTGATAACATTATGCACCTGTATGCAGAGATTGTTTCGATAAATTTGGCTGATGCCAAAGAAACGCTTTGCACTTTATTAGACGAAAATACGCACAAGAACGAAAGACTCGGTCAATATGCTTTCAATATATTTGAAATAATCATTGATAAGCTCTACTCTAATCTTAATATCAGAATATCAACCGAAAACGATGATTTTAATGACTTTCCCGATATTACAGATAATCAAAAGGTATATGATTTTTCAATAAAAATGCTTGAAAATATTATAAAACAACTTTCTGCAAGAAACAAAAAGACAGATAACATAGTTGTTGACAAACTTATTCAATTTATCAATGATAATTTTTCAAAGAATATCTCATTGCAAGACGCAGCCGAAAGCGTATTTTTTAATCCTGCATATTGCAGCAGATTTTTCAAAGAACAAACAGGTGAAAATTTCAGTAACTACCTGCTTAAAGTCCGTATGGAACACGCAGTTAAATTACTGAAAGAGAACAAGAAAATCAACGACATAAGCAAAGAATGCGGATACCAAAGTCCGGGATATTTCACACGAGTGTTTAAAGATTACTATAATTGTACGCCAAGCGAATATTTACATAACTCATAATTAAATCGAAAGGAATATATTTGTTATGAACAAGATAAAAAACATATGGTTTAATATCAGACATTTTAAATTTAACAGTATATTTCTGCGTACATTTCTGTTTATAACAGCATTGACTGTTATACCGTTTATAGTGCTTAGCATTATGTTTTATTCAAATACTTTGAAAAACATTCGCGAAGAGATTACTTTGGAAAACTCTTATATATTTGATAATTCGGTGAATATTATCGACCGAACATTAATGGAAGTCGATACTTTAAGCAGTTCTCTCGCAAGTAATGAAAGTACACAGTTGTATACAATAAACAATGTCAGCACCGATTCATTTAAAACAATCTCACGACTTGCTAAAACCTTGCCTATTATCTATCGATACATCGATTCGATTTACATATATTCAGAGCCGACTGATACTGTAATTATGGACAATAACTGTATTCCGTTGTCCGATTTGAGCGATACCGATTGGATCAGTGCTTATCATGCGGTTACATCACCTAAAGGCACGATAATTCCAAGAAGTAAAAATAACGTATATCCGCAACTTATCACGATTATTAAGCCTATATATGTTGCCGACGAGAAAAAAGGCGCAATTATTATGAACATAAACGCACAAAGCATTTATAATTCAATGCTTTATCAGCATTATAAAGACGACAGACTGTTTTTCCTTATAAATGCCGATAATAAAATTATCATTTCAAGTGAATTATCATACTTTAATACTTACCCTGACAATATTGGTCTGAATACGCTTACGATAGAATCTAATCCGAAAAACAGTGTATACGAAATTAATGACAAAAATTATGTTGTGCTATCCGGTGACAGTACAATATCAGATTATAAGTATATAAGTGCATATCCTCTTGAACTTTACGAGCATAAGTTATCAACTATGAAATTGCAAATTATCGGTATTTTACTTTTGCTTATGATTATTATTTTCATACTTGCTTATGTTGCGTCTGTCAGAAGTTACAGTCCGCTTAATGAAATTATTTCATTCCTTGATAATTCACAGCCTCCTGCCGACAGTATTGAGGAAGAAGATAAAAACGAACTTATGTATATAATAAACAGCATACAGACGCATATCAACGACAAGACAAAAATGGCTGAAATTTTAGAAGAACGTATGAAACTTCTGAGGAAATCACAATACGATATGCTCCAAACACAGATTAATCCGCATTTTCTTTACAATACGCTTGAAACAATTAATTGGATGGCTTATAATATGTCCAATTCAGAAAATCCGGTATCTAAATCACTGATTAATCTCGCAAGTTTTTTCAGAAATACACTCACTTCCGGTTATTTTGTTTCTATCGAAAACGAAATAAAATACACCAAAGAATACGTTAATATTCTTGCACTGCGTTACGGTGATTTGTTTGATATAGAATGGGATATTGACGAATCGATTTTATCATATACAATTATAAAAATCTGTTTGCAACCTATTATTGAAAATGCCGTTTATCACGGAATAAAGCAGAAAAATGATAAAGGCTTAATAAAAATCAAAGGCTTGTGCGACGACAACAATATTATCCTCATAGTCAGTGATGACGGTGTCGGAATTGAAAAAGACGCTCTTGATGAATTAAACAAAACTCTTTCCGAGACATCTTTTACAAACGAAAAATCGCATATAGGTCTTTCAAATGTAAATCAAAGAATTAAAATTATATTCGGTGACAGCTACGGAATACACGTTGAATCAACAGTCGGTTTCGGTACTGATGTGTACGTAACTATTCCTAAAAAAGAACAATAAAATCACAGGCAAGCCTATTTTACGGCTTGCCTGCTTTGTTGTGTCATTATTTCGATTTATTTAATATTGCGGCTTTAACTGTATTTTTCATAAGCATAGCGATAGTCATAGGACCTACGCCGCCGGGAACAGGAGTTATTGCACCTGCAACCTTTTCGGCACTTTCAAATTCAACATCACCGCATAGTTTCTTATTTTCAAGTCTGTTTATACCAACATCAATTACAACAGCACCTTCTTTTATCATATCACCTTTAATAAAGTTAGGTATACCGACTGCCGCTACAAGAATATCTGCATTTTTTGTTTTTTCAGCAAGATTCTTTGTCTTTGAATGGCATATTGTAACTGTACCGTTTTGATGTAAAAGCAACATTGCTTGCGGTTTGCCAACAATATTACTTCTGCCGACTATAACACATTCTTTACCGCTTACATCTATACCGCTTTCTTTTATAAGCTCCATTACACCGGCAGGTGTACAAGGTACAAAATCATAATTGCCTACCATAATTTTACCTACGTTTACAGGATGAAATGCGTCAACGTCTTTATTTGGTGCTATTGCGTTAATAATCGTCTTTTCATCAATATGTTTAGGAACAGGTAATTGTACCAAAATACCCGAAATACTGCTCTTATTATTAAGTTCATCTATAAGCTTTAATAGCTCTTCTTGAGTTGTTTCTGCAGGAAGTGCGTACTTCTCCGAATATATTCCGCATTCTTCACAAGCACGTTCTTTATTTCTTACATATACCTGACTTGCAGGGTCTTCACCTACGATGATTACGGCTAACCCCGGATTTATTCCCTCTTTTTTCAGATTTTCTACTTCTGTCTTGAGTTCTGCCTTTATTCTTGCCGAAACTTCCTTTCCCATTAATAGCTTTGCCATTGTCATTCCTCCTATTTTTCTTTTGATTATTAGATAGTATATCGCCCTTTGGCGGTCTGATAAGACATCTGTTCTGATAGCCTATTAAGTCTGTTCTTCCTATCTTAGTAAGTGCTTCGTAAACAAGTTTGTAATTTTCGGGATTTCTGTATTGCAACAATGCACGTTGTACCGATTTTTCATGCGGAGTTTTCGGCACATAAACTTTTTTCATTGTAAACGGGTCTATTCCTGTATAAAACATACAAGTTGAAATTGTTCCCGGTGTAGGATAAAAGTCTTGTACTTGTTGCGGATTTATATTGTGTTCATGCAAATATTCCGCCAAACGTACCGCGTCACGAATTGTACTTCCGGGGTGACTTGACATAAGATACGGCACCAGATACTGTTTTTTGCCTATTTTCTCATTTATCTGATAAAACTTATCCGAGAACTTATTAAACACGCTGTTTTCGGGCTTACCCATATATTTCAAAACATTGTCACTGATATGTTCCGGTGCAACTTTAAGCTGACCGCTTACATGATATTTACACAATTCATAGAAAAACGTATCGTCCTTGTCGTTTATAAGATAATCGAAACGTATTCCCGAACGAATAAACACCTTTTTAATGCCCTTTATAGCACGAAGTTTTCTAAGCAAATTAAGGTACTTCTTATGTGAAATTTCCATATTTTTGCAAGGCTCCGGAAATAAGCACTGCTTATTTTTACAAGCACCGAGTGTCAGTTGTTTTTTACAGGCAGGTCCTCTGAAATTAGCGGTTGGGCCTCCGACATCGTGTATATAGCCCTTAAAATCAGACATTTTTGTCATTTCTTCCGCCTCTTTTATAAGAGATTCATCGCTTCTTGAAGTGACAATTCTGCCTTGATGAAAAGCCAAAGCGCAAAAGTTACAACTTCCGAAACAACCTCTATTTGCGGCAAGCGAAAATTTAACTTCCTGTATGGCAGGAATACCGCCGTCTTTTTCATACATCGGATGATAATTTTTCATATACGGAAGTGCATACACTTCGTCAAGCTCGTCCGTTTCAAGCGGCGGCATAGGCGGATTTTGTATAAGATATTTGTCACCGTGCTTTTGCACGAGTGTTTTTCCTATATACGGATTCTGCTCATAATACTGCAGTCTGCACGATACAGCATATTTACTTTTACTTTCTATACATTCTTCATAACTCGGAATAAGAACGGAATTTTGTTCATCATATTCAGATGATATATAGCACGTTCCCGGTATATCCGTAATTTCGTTTACAGGCACACCGTCCCTAAGTTTATCGGCTATTCGTACAATTTGTTTCTCACCCATACCGTACATCAAAATACTTGCACGAGAGTCAAACAAAATCGAACGTCTAATCTTATCGTCCCAATAATCATAATGAGCAAATCTTCTAAGACTTGCCTCAACTCCGCCGATAAGTATCGGCATATCAGAGCCGAAAGCCTCTTTAATTCTGTTACAATACACAAGTGTTGCTCTGTCGGGACGCATACCGCCCTTTCCGCCGGGTGCATACATATCGTCATGTCTGCGTTTTTTTGCGGCAGTATAGTGATTTACCATACTGTCAATATTTCCTGCCGATACAAGCACTCCGAGTTTAGGTCGTCCCATTCGTACAAAATCGTCTACTTTATGCCAATCAGGCAAGGCAACTATACCTACCTTATATCCGTGGCTTTCAAGCACGCGTGATATTATGGCATGTCCAAAACTCGGATGGTCTACATACGCATCTCCGACAATATATAAAAAGTCAAGTTGTTTCCAACCTCTTTTATCCATATCTTCCTTTGAAACAGGAAGAAAATCAACCTTCTTCATATTCTTCATTCTCCGGTCGTGATAAATCGGCATGGCTCACAAGCACATCTCTTGGTTTTGAGCCGTTTGCACCTGATATTATCCCTCTTGCCTCCATTTGATCTATGATACGTCCGGCTCTTGAATAACCCACGCCCAAACGGCGCTGTACCATAGATGTTGATATTTTGCCTAAACTCATAGCAAGTTCAATAGCCTCCGGAAGAAGTGCGTCACCGTCATCTTCAACATCAGGTGTAACACCGTTTTCGCCTGTTGCGTGACGTTCTATTTCTTCTTCCAAATCCTCACTGTAATGAGTTTCGCCTACATTTTCTTTTATAAATTCAAGTACCGACTCAATTTCAGGGTCTGAAACAAATGCACCCTGAACTCTTGTTGCGGCTCTTGCACCTGCGGGATGATACAACATATCACCCATACCAAGCAATTTTTCCGCACCGCCCTTATCAAGTATTGTACGGCTGTCCACTTGGCTCGATACCGCAAAAGCAATTCTTGACGGTATATTTGCTTTGATAAGACCTGTAATGACATCAACAGAAGGTCTTTGTGTTGCGATAATCAAATGTATTCCTGCGGCACGGGCAAGTTGTGCCAAACGACAAACATAATCCTCAACTTCCTTTGCCGCAACCATCATCAAATCCGCCAACTCGTCTATTATAACAACAAGCTGCGGTATTTTCTCACCGCCTGTGCTTTCCATAAGTTTGTTATAAGACTCAAGTTTTCTCACACCTGTATTTTTAAACAAATCATAGCGACGCATCATTTCGCTTACCGCCCAATTAAGTGCACCTGCCGCCTTTTTAGGCTCTGTAACAACAGGTACAAGCAAATGCGGTATACCGTTATAAACGCCAAGTTCAACAACCTTAGGGTCAATCATAATAAGCTTAACTTCCTCAGGTGACGACTTGTACAAAATACTCATAATAATACTGTTTACACAAACACTCTTACCCGAACCCGTCTGACCTGCAATAAGAACGTGTGGCATTTTTGCAATATCGCCTATAACTACATTGCCGCCTATATCCTTACCCAAACCGACTGTCAATTTTGACTTTGCATTTTTGAATGCGTCCGATTCAAGCATTTCGCGTATTGAAACAGGAGTAACCTTGTTGTTAGGTATTTCGACACCGACAGCCGCCTTACCCGGAACAGGCGCAACAAGGACCGTTGACACAGCAAGGTTAAGTGCTATATCGTCTGCAAGTCCTACTATTTTAGAAAGTTTAACACCTGTGTCCGGTTGAATTTCATATCTTGTTACAGTCGGACCTTGTGTTACTTGCAACAGTTTGGCTTTCACGCCGAAATTGTCAAGAACGGAAATAAGTTTTTCCGCCGTTCTTCTCATTTCTTCACGTTTATCACCCGAAGTTGCCTTAGGTTTGCTCAATAAATCCAAAGGCGGTATTACATATTTCGGAATAGGTCTTTCTATTGCCTTGTTAAATTCCTCGTTGTATCCCTCTTTTTCACTTTCGGACATATTCTTAGCCTTTTCGGGTTGTTCTTCCTTTTTCTCCCCGACTTCTTCTATCGGTTCTTCAATTATATCATCCATTTTACCGAATGCCTCATCTATACCGTTTGAAAAAGGTTCTTCTGCCGGTTCTTCTTTTATAGGCTTTTCTTTTGTTTTTGATGATTTTTTAGCAGTCGGTTTAGTTACTGATTTTTTTGTGTTATTCTTTGTGTCATTTGCAAATGAATTTGCCGCGTCAAGAGCACTTGTTTCTTCTTCGTAATATTCATCTTCATACACATCATCTGTATACTCATCTTCATATTCTTCTGCAAGCATTCTTTCTTCCATTCGTCTGTCATATTCTTCTTTTAATTCCGAATACTTATTTTTCGCACCAAACATAACATTTCTTGCCCATTTGAAAAATTCCGCAAAAAACGATACATTAGTTATAAAGCTTGCCAATACAATAAGTGTAATTGATAAAATTATGTAAGACGCAACTTTCTGCACCATTTGTTCCATAAATACAGAAACACACGCACCTAATAAACCTCCGCATATATACTGCTGACCTGCCGAAAAAGCATAGCTTATATCAGTATTAATCGACGAAAGATTTACAATCGCACTGACATTAATAAGTGCCAAAAATGACAGTATAACCTTACTCCAAAAACGCTTTATGTCCTTAGTTTTAATAAGGTATGCCGATACACCCGCACAAACTACAGGCACAAAATAACCGCATATGCCGAACAATCCGCGGAACAGATTTTTCACCGCATTATTTATTACTCCGCCATTGCCTGTATCAATGTACATAAAAACAGCTAATAACAATGTAATGAGCATTGATGAGATAATGTATGTAGGCATATAGTTTTTTGTCTGATTATTCTTTTTTACAGTAGCTTTTGCCGTAGTTTTAGAACTTTTTTTTGAACTGCCCTTTTTAGCAGTTGACTTCTTTGTTGCCATAAAACCTTGCCTTTCTTATGTAAATAATAATTTTATTCATAAATATTCACTGTGTATTATATCACAAATCATTTAAAAATTCCACAATGTTATAATAATGTAATATTTAAAGTACTTGTTCCGTTGTCAGTTTATCTATTACCTGCGTTTCGGTTATAATGTCCTTTACTTTGCCGTCGTCACTTACAACGTAAACCATATTATAGTCTTTTGGAATAAATTTATCTACTATATCACAATAATTACACTCATTTTCAACCACAATATGTCTTACCGATTTTTTCTTTTTATTGTTGAACATCAATGTTTTAATTAAATCCACATTATATTTTTCACTTTGAGTAAATATATTGCCTATCATCAAAGCAGAAAACAACAATACTGAAAAATTAAATTTTGTAATGTACATCACATATATACCAAGTCCCATAATCATAGCAGAAAACACTGCGGATATTACAGTCATAATCTTATTTGCACTGTTATATCCGAGTCTGTATGCTATAATCTTTTTGAGCAAAATACCGCCGTCCAAAGGTACTGACGGAATCATATTCATACAAAACAGCATAGTATTGCTATATAAAAAAACTTTACGCTTTCATTCGGATAACGGCTGTACACAATCATTGCGATAAGTGCAAATAAAATATTACAAAACGGTCCGCTGAAATATAATATCATTTCATCTGCAAGTGAATATACAAGTTTATTTTTTAATTTCAAATTGACACCGAACGGATAAAAGTCAATATGCGATATTTTAAGCCCTATACACACAGCCGCAAGGCAATGTGCCAATTCGTGCAAAATCATAACCGCATATGTGACGCAAAGCATATCCGCTTTATTAAATATAATGCAAAACACAAACAAGGCGATTGTCAGTACATTAACTCTTAAATATTTTGTTATTTTAATCAAGACAAGCACCCCCTCTGATTATTATATTCACATAGCATACAATACAGAACACAAAAATACCCTTTATGCTTTCACACAAAGGGTATTAAATCATTTTACCGTATATTCAAATTGAATATCCACACGTTTATAATGATGTGTATTATCGACAGGAATTTCATAAAAGCCGTATTTTTCATATATATGCAATGCCGGTTTTAAAATACTGTTTGACAGGATTGTAAGTTTATTGGCACCGTTTTCCAAGGCATAATCCATACACGCTTTAAAAACAGCACTTCCCGCACCGTGTCCCTCATATCTTTCGTCTGCGGCAAGTTTACATATTTCCCACTCATTATTTGTCATAGGCTGTGCCATACACGTTGCATAAACTACACCGTTTTCAATAGCAAAATAAATCATTGCACCGTTTTTGATAAGTTTATCTATATTTTCAAAAACTTCAAAATCATCACTTTCAAGTGCAAAGTATTTTGTTATCCAATTCTTGCTCAGACGGATAAAATCGTTTTTGTATTCGGGTTTATATTTTACAATTTCCATATTAATCATACTTTCTCTTGAATTTTGATTTATTATAGCATATAGATTATTTTTAGTAAAGCGAATATTTGTAGACAAATTCCGATTGAGATTTCACCTGTTTTAAGAAATTTAATAACTGTTATATTTTATTATTAAATTCTTCGCACCCCCTTGAAAACACTGGATTTGTCGCAGGTGAGCTT